>CAVOUC010000020.1:0-117017 GCA_963699485.1 uncultured Alphaproteobacteria bacterium
GCGCCGAGATATTCGCCGGACCGCACCAGGTGATGGAGGTAGGCGCGCGAGTAGTCGCGCGCGGCCGAGCACGTGCTCTTCTCGTCGAGCGGGCGCGGGTCGTCGGCGTGGCAGGCGTTGCGCAGGTTGACCGGCCCGGCCCATGTATAGGCCATGCCGTGGCGGCCGTTGCGGGTCGGCAGCACGCAGTCGAACATGTCGATGCCGCGCCGCACCGACTCGATGAGGTCGAGCGGCGTGCCGACGCCCATGAGGTAGCGAGGCTTCGTGACGGGGAGGAGCGGCACCGTGACGTCGAGGGTAGCGAGCATCGCGTCGTGACCCTCGCCGACGGCGAGCCCGCCGACCGCGTAGCCCGGAAAGCCCATGGCGGCGAGCGCCTGCGCCGAGCGCCGCCTCAGCGTGAAGTCCGTCCCGCCCTGCACGATGCCGAACAGCGCCTGGCCCGGCGCGCCAAAGCGCTCGAAGGCGGCGAGCGAGCGCTCCGCCCAGCGCAGCGACAGCTCCATGGCGCGCGTTCGACCTCCGCTCGTCTCCGCCGGCAGCTCGAGGCACTCGTCGAACTGCATCTGGATGTCGGCGCCGAGCTGGCACTGGATCTCGACCGACCGCTCGGGCGAGAGCATGTGGCGCGAGCCGTCGAGGTGCGACTGGAACTCGGCGCCCTCCTCGGTGATGCGGCGGATCTTGGCGAGGCTCATGACCTGGAACCCGCCCGAGTCGGTGAGGATCGGCCCGTCCCAGCGCATGAACCGGTGCAGCCCGCCGAGGCGGGCGACGCGCTCCGCGCCCGGGCGCAGCATCAGGTGATAGGTGTTGGCGAGAATGATGTCGGCGCCGGCGGCCTTCACCTGCTCGGGATAGAGGGCCTTGACGGTCGCGACCGTGCCGACCGGCATGAATGCCGGCGTGCGCACGATCCCGCGCGGCGTCGCAATCTCGCCCGTGCGCGCGTTGCCGTCCGTCGCGAGGACGCGGAAGCCGAAGATCTCAGCCATCGTAGTCCTTGTCGTGGATAGGCGCATTGGGCGCCTGCTCGTCGAGGGACTGGCGATAGCGGATGCAGCCGCGCATGAATTTCGCCCACGGCGGCACGGCGATCGACGGCTCGAGCTTCTCCGGCAGCAGCGACCAAAGTGCCGGATGATGCCAGCAGAGATCATGCCCCGTGCTGTCGCGATGCTCGCGGATCGCCGCCCGCATTTTCCTCACCTCCGCGGCCAGCTGGTCGCGGCTCATGCTGTCGATGTCCTCATCCATGATCGCTCCTCATTGCTGTCTGAAGAGAAGGCAGGCGTCGCCGTAGGAATAGAAACGGTAGCCTTCGCGCACGGCGTGGGCATAGGCCGCCTTGATCGTCTCGAGGCCCGAGAACGCCGCGACCAGCATGAGCAGCGTCGAGCGCGGAAGGTGGAAATTGCTGATCAGCACGTCGACGGCGCGAAAACGATAGCCGGGCGTGATGAAGATCGCCGTCTCGCCCGCGAAGGGCAAGATCTCGCCCGCCGGGCCGGCCGCCGTTTCGAGGAGCCGCAGCGACGTGGTTCCCACCGCCACGATGCGCCCGCCTCGTGCGCGTACGCCGTTCAGCGCCTCCGCCGTGTCGCGGCCGACCTCGCCCCACTCGGCGTGCATCCGGTGCCCCGAGGTGTCCTCCGCCTTGACGGGAAGGAACGTTCCCGCCCCCACGTGCAGCGTGACGAAATGGCGGGAGATGCCGGCCGCCTCGAGCGCTGCGAAGAGGTCCGCCGTGAAATGCAGCCCGGCGGTCGGCGCCGCGACCGCCCCCTCGCGCGCGGCAAACTTCGTCTGGTAGTCGGACCTGTCGGCAAGGCCGGGTGCGCGGCGCGCGGCAATATACGGCGGCAGCGGCATCTCGCCGATCGCATTCAGGGCGAGGTCGAGATCGGGCCCGGCGAGGTCGAACGCGAGCTCGATCTCGCCCGCCTCGCCGAGAGCCGCCACCGTTGCGTCGAGGCTGTCCGGCGAGACAGGCCGAGCTCGAGTGCCCGAACGCGATACGATCTCCCGCCGCGAGCCGTTTTGCGGGCCTGGCGAGCGCCCTCCAGCGCTCGGCGCCGGTGCGCTTGATCAGGGTCACCGAGACCTTGGCTCTCGACTCCCCGCGCAGGCGCCGGCCGTCGAGTGCGGCAGGAAGGACGCGGGTGTCGTTGAGCACGAGCGCGTCGCCCTTCTCTAGGAGGCGCGGCAAGTCGCGGACGGTCCGGTCGTCGAGGACGGGATCGCCCGGCGCCCCTGGCCGGGGGCGCACCACAAGGAGCCGCGCCGCATCGCGCGGACGGCACGGCTCGAGCGCGACGCGCTCGGGCGGCAGCTCGTAGTCGAAGAGATCCGTGCGCATGGGCGGAAAGCTCGAGGAACCGGCGCTTTCCGATGCGCGTTCACCGCCGAGAGTTCAAGAGAAAGCTGCCGTTGCCGGGTAGGACCCCACGCCGCAAGCCAAGCGACCCCGACCCGTACCGCCCGCCTGAGCCGACGCGGCCCGATCCTGCACGGGAGCCGACGCCCCGCCCGACGAGGAGCCTCAGCCCAAGATCGATCCGCCGGCGGGCCCTGAGGAGCCTCCGCCCAAATGGGCTTGACGGCAACAGAAGCACCCCGCGCGCAATCGAGCTCGCGCGTGAAACTTCGCCGTCCTCCTCGCTCTCCTCAGCTCTCCAGCCGCGGTCGCACCAGCCCGTAGGCGAGCACGACCAACGCTAGGCCGACGAGGACGCCGGCCGGGAGCCCCTGCAGGAACGAGTTCGCATTCGCCGCAATTTCGCTGACGAAAGCACCGCTCGCCTCGGGCCCGAGGATGATATTGAGAAGGACGCAAAGAATGACGATCAGAAGGCCCGCTTCTGCCACGAGCCAGCCAATGCGCCGAATTTGATCCATGATTTCCGCCATATGAGCAGAAGGCGGGGTTGATGGCCCCGCCTTCCCCGTTTCACGCCGTCGACCGGCGCGAGAACAGCCAAAGAATGAAGCCCAACGCGATCAGGCCGACGAGGCCGTTCGCTCCAAGCTCCTTCACCATACCCATGATATTGGCGACGACGCCGCCGAAGAACGGCACCGCTCCGCCAGCCAACAGCGACGCCACGATGGCGAGTGCGAGAAGCATGAGACCGACTTCAGTCAAACCCGCGATCCACGACTTTACGTGAGTGAGGATGTCCATGGTTGTCTCCCCCAAACCATTTTGCGGTCCTAGCCGGGTAAAAACAGGCCTAGTTCCCGACTCATTTAATTATACAAGATGTACAAATCGGGTACAGGCCTGCTGCTAAGACAATAATTCAATTCAAGAATATTCCGCTTTTCGGCGCATTGTGCAGCGCGGAATTCCATGAACTTCGTTTTTTGGCCGATAATTCCTTTTGTGGAGCCATCACTCGGGATCGGCCGCAACCCGCACCTTGATCATGCGGTCGGGGTCGCGCACCGGCTCTCCACGCTTCACCTTGTCGATGTTCTCCATGCCCTCGATCACCTTGCCCCACACGGTGTACTTCTTGTCGAGGAAGGTCGCGTCGTCGAAGCAGATGAAGAACTGGCTGTTGGCGCTGTTGGGGGCGGTCGCGCGCGCCATGGAGCAGACGCCGCGCACATGCGGCTCGGCGCTGAACTCGGCCGGGAGGTTCGGGTAGCTCGAGCCGCCGGTGCCGGTGCCCTGCGGACAGCCGGTCTGGGCCATGAAGCCGTCGATCACGCGATGGAAGGCGATGCCGTCGTAGAAGCCCTCGCGGGCGAGCTGCTTGATGCGCTCGACGTGCTTGGGCGCGACGTCGGGGCGCATGGCGATGACGACGCGGCCCTTTGTCGTCTCGATGACGAGGGTGTTCTCCGGATCTTCGATGGCGGCCATGGAACTCTCCTGCGAGACGAGGGGCGAAGGCAAGGGGCAATAGGCAATCGGAAGTGGCAAAGCGTCTAGTACTCGTTCGCTATTGCCTATTGCCCGATGCCTACTGCCTTACTTAGGTGCATCGGACGCAAGATACATCTTGACGATCGTATCGGGAGCGGGCGGCGGCTCGCCGGGGGCGATCTTGTCGACGTACTGCATGCCGTCCACGACCTCGCCCCAGACGGTATACTGGCCGTTCAAGTGCGGCGTGTGCTTGAAGCAAATGAAGAACTGGCTGTTGGCGCTGTTGGGGTCCATGGTGCGCGCCGCGCCGATCGTACCGCGCTCGAAGGCGGTCGTCGTGAACTCGGCCGGAAGGTCGGGATACTTCGAGCCGCCCTCGCCCGTGCCTTTGGGATCGCCCGTCTGCGCCATGAAGCCCGGGATCACGCGGTGAAACTTGAGGCCGTTGTAGAAGCCCTCGGAGACGAGCTGCTTCACGCGCGCGACATGCTGGGGCGCGAGATCGGGACGCAGCCGGATCGTGACCTTGCCGTCCTTGAGCTCCATGATCAGGGTATTCGACGGATCCGAGGGGGCCTGGCCCTCCACCTTGGGCGCGGCCGCCTGATCGCTGCCCGGTTGCTCGGGGGATTGGCTGCAGGCCGACAGGGCAAAGACCAGGGTGAGGAGGGCAAGAGATCTCACAATCGGCATGACGGGTCCTCGCGTGTCCGGGGGCCTAGCTCCGGCCGGCGGGGGCTCTTATGAACGCCGCGGCGCACAACGGCAACCCCGAACAACAGCCGAGCCGCGCTATCGGCGCTGGCCGACCTTGGCAGCGAGACGCTCGCGCACGGCACGCGACACGAAGGCGGAGGGGTCGCCGCCCATGGCCGCGATCTGGCGCACGAGATTTGCCGCGATATGACGCACGTGCGGCGAGGCAGCGACGAACACGGTCTGAATGGCCGGCGCCATCGCCCCGTTCATGCCCGCCATCTGCATCTCGTAGTCGAAGTCGGTGCCGTCGCGCAGCCCGCGGATGATGACGCCCGCTCCATGAGCGCGCGCCGCCTCGACCGCGAGCTCGCCGAAGGTCACGATCTCGATCGCCGTTCCGGTCGCCTTGGCAATGGGGCGCGTCTCCGCGGCGAGCATGTCGACGCGCTCGGCATCGCTGAACATCGGCGCCTTTGCCGGATGGACACCGATGCCGATCACGAGCCGGTCGACGAGGCGGCATGCGCGCTCGATCACGTCGGTGTGGCCGAGAGTGACGGGGTCGAACGAGCCTGAGTAGAAGCCGGTGCGGGTCATCTACCGTTCTTAGACGGGCCCGCGTTCCCCCCGCAAGGTGGTGCCCGCCCGATGGATAACCCGCCCTCAAAAATCCATGCTGGTTGTTGAGTTGTAGAGGCGGGGTGATCACAGGGGAGTAAGTGGTATGCGGGGCGCGTGCCGGGCCCTTCGCGGTCTCCGTCAGTGACGGCGTTATTTCATCGGCACGGCCTCGGCACGCCGGCCGAAGATGTCCTCGAGGTTGAACCGGTAGCCGAGCCCGGCGGAGAAGATCCACGGGTCGATATCGACATCGCCCTTGAGGCCCACGTCCTTCCAATCGACGTCGGCGTCGATCCAGGTCTTCTTCACGTCGGCGTTGAGGTACCAGCCGCCGCCCACGGCGACGTCGACGCCGGCCTGGAGGGTGAAGCCGACCGAGTCGTCGATGTCCACGCGCCCGAACCGGCCCCCGTCCTCGTCGAAGAAGTGGATGTACTGGAAACCGGTGCCGACGTAGGGCTTGAACGCGCCCATGTTGTCGAAGTGATACTGGAGCGTCAGGGCCGGCGGGAAGATCCAGAAGTCGGCCACCTGGCCCAGGCTCTTGATCGAGCCTTCGGCGTCCGCGTGCATTTTGGCAAAGCAGCAGAAGAGCTCGACGGCGACGTTGTTGGTCAGAAAATAGGAGAGCGTCAGCGCCGGAATGACCTCGGTGCCGACGTCGGCGTCGGAGCCTGGGATAGGGTTGGCCGCCGGCAGGACCGTGCCGTCGCTCGAAACCTTTCCGCTTGCATCCGGATCGACGACGGCGCCGAGCACGCGCACCATGAAATTACCGGTCTCGCTCCCGGCCGCCGCCGGCTGCCCCGAGAACGCCACCGCCGCGGCCATCGCCGTCGCGGCAATGAGCGTGCGAACTTGAGCCATCGTCCAGTCCCCTTCATCTCTTGGCGCTGGCCCTGAGGCATCAGGCGCGAATCATCTGCGTTTCCATTTTTGGTGATCGGCGGCGTGCCGCCAGCAGTGTGTGGCTTGAATTTCTGACTGAGATCAGGACGCGTGAGACGCGAGGCGGCCGTTGCGACTGCGACACAAGAAAAGTGATCGGGATCAAAATGCTCAGGTGATGGATTGCCCCGTCAACCGGCGGGTCCGATCGTCGCACGCCGCACGGTCCTTGATCGAGGTCAAGGCCCGCCGCACCCCGCCTTCTAAGGCTCGCTGATGCGCCTTACGGAGAGATTAACGCGCGATCGCGCGGCCGGAACACATACTGCCATGATGGAGATAGGCTCGCGATCTTGCGGCGGCGAAGGCGTGGCCGAGCGCAACGGCGCGAGTTTCATCGACCGGCTGAAGCCGCATGCCGTCGCGATCCGCACCGCGCGCAGGCAGAAGCTCGCCCTCTGCGAAAAAGAGGAGCCCATCTATGCCGTGGCCGCCGGCGTCGTGATCCTGCATGCGATCCTACCCGAGAACCGCCGTCAGATTTTCGCAACTCTTTATCCGGGCGACGTCTTCTGCGCCCTGATGATGCCGGGGTTCGACGGTGCCGGAGCGACGGCGCTCGCCGCCGACGGCCTGGTCTGGCGCCTGCGCTGGCCGGCGCTGCAGATGCTGACCCGGGCCGACCCCGACGTCGCGCTTGCCCTCCACCTGCGATTGGCGGCGCAGGCCGCGCGCCTCGTCCATCACATCGCGAGCCTCGGCAGCCTCACCGGCGCCGAGCGCGTCGCCGGCCTCATCGCCGAGCTTGCGGCAAGGACCGGCACGCCGGCGCCGTCGGGCGGCGTCCTCTTCGAGATGCCGTTCTCGCGCAAGGACATGGCCGACTACCTCGCGCTCAACCCCGACACCGTGTCGCGCATCATGTCGCGCTTGCGGATCAAGGGCTTGCTCGCACGCGCCACGCGCGGGCGCCTCATCTGCCACGATCTCGCGGCGCTCGAAAGCGAGTGCCCGCTCGCCCCCTTCGCGCGCCCTGGCGGCGAGGCGTCCGGCCGCTCGTGACAAGCGGCGATTTGACGACGCCTAACCGGCCTCGTCGCCCTCAGCCTCTCCACCTCCGGCCCCGTCGTTCTCGCCGTCGCCCGCCTCCTCCGGGATGCGCTCGACCGAGACGACGCGCTCCTCCGCTTCGGTCTTGAAGATGCGCACGCCCTGGGTATTGCGCCCGGCGATGCGCACGTCGTCGACCGGGCAGCGGATGAGCTGGCCGCCGTCGGTGACCAGCATGATCTGATCCGTCTCCTCGACCGGGAACGAGGCCACGAGGCGGCCGTTGCGGTCGTTCACGACCATGGCGACGATCCCCTTGCCGCCGCGTCCCGAGGTTCGGTACTCGAACGACGAGCTGCGCTTGCCGAAGCCCTTCTCCGACACCGTCAGCACGAACTGCTCGCGGGCGCCGAGCTCCGCGAAGCGCTCGGGACTGAGGTCCGCCGCGACCGCGGCCTCCTCGTCGCTCTCGGCCTCGCCCTGCGCTTCGGCCGGCTCCTCGCCCTGACTGCGGCGCATCAGCGAGGCCTGCTTCAGATAGGCGGCGCGCTCCTCCACCGTCGTCTCGGCATGGGCGAGGATCGCCATCGAGATCACCTCGTCGTCGGCCTCGAGCTTGATGCCGCGCACGCCGTCGGAGTCGCGGCCCTTGAAAAGGCGCACCTCGTCCTTGATCAGGAAGCGGATGCACTGGCCGTGCGCGGTCGTGAGCAGCACGTCGTCGGCGGGATTGGCGATGGCGACGGACACGATCCTGTCGCCCTCGCCGAGCTTCATGGCGATCTTGCCGTTGCGGTTGATGTTCTCGAAGTCGGAGAGCGCGTTGCGGCGCACGTTGCCCTTGCGCGTGGCAAACATGAGCTCGAGGCTGCCCCAGGTGGTCGCATCCTCCGGCAGCGGCAGGATCGACGTGATCGCCTCGTCCTGGGCCAACGGCAGGAGATTGATGAGGGCCTTGCCCGCTCCCTGCGGGGTCGCGGCCGGGAGCCGCCACACCTTCATGCGGTAGCACATGCCGCGCGAGGAGAAGAACAGCACCGGCGTGTGCGTGGACGTGATGAAGATCTGGGTGACGAAGTCCTCCTCGCGCGTCGTCATGCCCGAGCGGCCCTTGCCGCCGCGCTTTTGCGCGCGATAGGTCGAAAGCGGCACGCGCTTGATGTAGCCCTTGTGCGAGACGGTGACGACCACGTCCTCGCGCTGGATCAGGTCCTCGTCCTCGAGCTCGCCCTCGATGTCGACGATCTCGGTCTTGCGCGGGGTCGCGAACTCGGCCTTGAGCGAGAGGATCTCGCTCTTCACGATCTCGACGATGCGGCTGCGCGACGAGAGGATCGCCAGGAACTCCTTGATCTCCTCGGCAATCTTCTTGAGCTCGTCGCCGATCTCGTCGCGCCCGAGGGCGGTGAGCCTGGAGAGCCTCAGCTCGAGGATCGCCTTGGCCTGCTCGTCGGAAAGGCGATAGGTGCCGGCCTCGGACAGCCTGTGGCGCGGGTCGGCGATGAGCTCGATCAGAGGCGCCATGTCCTTGGCCGGCCAGTCGCGACCCATGAGCTGCTCTTTGGCCTCGGCGGGGCTCGGGCTCGTGCGGATGAGGCGGATCACCTCGTCGATGTTGGCGACCGCGATCGCGAGGCCGACGAGGACGTGGGCGCGCTCGCGGGACTTCGTGAGCAGATGGCGCGTGCGCCGCGTCACCACCTCGAAGCGGAACGCGGTGAAGGCCGAGATCATGTCCTTGAGGTTGAGCTGCTCGGGCCTGCCGCCGTTGAGAGCCAGCATGTTGGCGCCGAACGTCGTCTGCAGGTCCGAGAAGCGCCACAGCTGATTGAGGACGACGTCGGCGATCGCATCGCGCTTCAGCTCGATGACGATGCGCATGCCCTCGCGGTTGCTCTCGTCCCAGACGTCGGAGATGCCCTCGATCTTCTTCTCGCGCACGAGGTCGGCGATCTTCTCGATCAGGGTCTTCTTGTTGACCTGGTAGGGGATCGCCGTGACGATCAGGGCCTCGCGGTCCTTGCGCAGCTCCTCGACCTCGACCTTGGCGCGCATGACGATCGAGCCGCGCCCCTTGTGATAGGCGGCGAGGATGCCCTGGCGGCCGAGGATCATGGCCCCGGTCGGGAAATCGGGGCCTGGCACGATCTGAGCGAGCTCGTCGATGCCGATCTCGGGATTGTCGAGGTGGGCGATGCAGGCGTCGGCCACTTCGCCGAGGTTGTGCGGGGGAATGTTGGTCGCCATGCCGACGGCGATGCCGCCCGCCCCGTTGACGAGCAGGTTCGGGAACTTCGCCGGGAGCACGGAGGGCTCCTGGAGCTGATCGTCGTAGTTGGGACGGAACTCGACGGTGTCCTTGTCGAGGTCGTCGAGGAGGGCCATCGCGACCTTGGCGAGCCGGCATTCGGTGTAGCGCTCGGCGGCGGGCGGATCGCCGTCGACCGAGCCGAAGTTCCCCTGCCCGTCGATCAGCGGCAGGCGCATGGAGAAGTCCTGGGCGAGGCGCACGAGCGCGTCGTAGATGGCGAGGTTGCCGTGCGGGTGATACTTGCCCATCACCTCGCCGACGACGCGCGCGCTCTTCACATATTTCTTGTTCCAGTCGAGGCCGAGCTCGGCCATGGCGAACAGGATGCGCCGGTGGACGGGTTTCAAGCCGTCGCGCACGTCGGGAAGCGCGCGCGAGACGATGACGCTCATCGCGTACTCGAGGTACGAGCGCTTCATCTCGTCGGTGATCTGGACGGGTCGGATGTCGCGCCCGCCGCCCGCCCCGGGCCTGTCGCTCTCGTCTGCCATGGATCCCGCAAAAAAACCGCGCACGCCCTACCCTGGACGTACGCGTCGTTTCCTCGTCATTCGAGCCGAACTCTAGCCCATTGCGGCAGGCCATCGCAACGCCGGTCCGCGGCGCCAATTGGCGTCAAATCGCCGATACATTAGAATGCCTTACTGGCCAGGGCCACGCCGGGCGTGCAGTGCGTCTTGACTTTCTCGTGTCACGGGGGCCCGGTATGCGGCACGCGCGCCGGCTTTTTCGAGGAACCCTCACATGAAGAAATCAGTCTTGTGTCTCGCGGCAGTGGCCGCGCTGGCAAGCCTTCCCGCCCTTGCGGACGATCCCTTCGTCGCCGCCCAGGGCGCCAATCACTACCTCGCGCGCGATCACCTGATCGGCGCCAAGGTCACCGGCAAGGACGGCAAGATCATCGCCGACGTCGAGGATCTGATTATCGACGACAACAACCAGGTCGTCGGCGTCGTCATGGGCACCGGCGGCTATTTCGGAATCGCCGAGAAGAAGGTCGGCGTCACGCTCTCGGCATTGAAGTTCGAGGAGAAGGACGGGCACATGACGGTCGCCCTTCCCGACGTCGATCAGGCTGCGCTCGATGCGGCGCCCGCATACGCGCGCACGAAGCCGCCGAAGTCGCTGTTCGAGCGGGCACAGGAGAAGGTCCACGAGCTCTCGGACAAGACGGAAGCGAGCACCAAGGACGCCTACGAGAAGGCGAAGCCCGCGATCGAGGACGCAACGACGAAGGCCAAGGACGCCTACGAGAAGGCCAAGGAAGCCGCGGCGCCCGCGCTCGAGAAGGCCAAGGAGGCGGCAGGCGAGGCCTACGAGGCGGCCAAGGAAGCCGCAAAGAGCGCGGCCGAGGAGGCCACCAAGGCGGTCGAAGGCGAGACGCCGCCTGCCGAGACACCGCCGGCCGAGACGCCGCCGCCCGCTGCTGAGACGCCGCCACCCGCTGCCGAGACGCCTCCGGCGGCTCAGCCCGAGACGCCGGCGCAGCCCTAAGACGAGAATGGGTAGGGATCGCGGGCCGGAAAAACTGGTCCGCGGTCCCGCCGCTTCCAGCCCTCTCGGCGTCAACCGCGAGTCGTGCTTTAAGATTCGGCGAAGGCAACTCGGCCCTTCGGACTGGAAGCTCGTCCCGTGGCTAACGCGCAGTCGACAGGCGTCGTTCTGGTGGCGCTCGCATGCAATCTTGCGATCGCCGCCGCCAAGTTCGTCGCCTTCGCCTGGAGCGGATCGTCCGCCATGCTGTCGGAGGCGATCCACTCGCTCGTCGACACGTCGAACCAGGCCCTGCTCCTGCATGGGATCAGGCGCTCGCGCCGCCCGGCCGACGCCAGGCACCCCTTCGGCTACGGCAGAGAGCTCTATTTCTGGAGCTTCATCGTCGCCATTCTGCTGTTCTCGCTCGGCGCGGGCGTGGCGCTCTACGAGGGCGTCGAGAAGCTCCACAACCCCCATCCCCTCGAGCATGCCTATATCAACTACATCGTGCTCGTGGTCGCGATGGGACTCGAAGGAATCTCCACGTGGAAGGCCGTCAGCGCGTTCAACGCGCGCCGGGGCGAAGCCGGCGTGCTCGACGCGCTGCGCGCATCGAAGGACCCGGCGCTCTTCGCCATCGTGCTCGAGGACGTCGCCGCGATGGCCGGCTTGCTCGTGGCGCTCATCGGCGTGTTTGCCGCTGACCGGCTCGGCATCATCGAGGCCGACGGCGTCGCCTCGATCGTCATAGGCCTGATCCTGGCGGCGGTCGCGGCCTTCATGAGCATCGAGATCAAGAGCCTCATCGTCGGCGAGGCGGCGAGCCGGAGCGTTCGCTCGGGCCTTCGGCGCATCATCGCCGCCGAGACGGGCCCCGCGGGCCCCATCAAAACGGTGAACGAGATCCGCACCATGCACATGGGGCCCGAGGACGTGCTCGTCGCGGCAAGCGCCGACTTTCACGATCGCGAGACGGCGACGTCCATCGAGAACACGACCACGCGCATCGAGCGCGCGATCAAGGCTCGCTATCCCGAGGTCACTCGCTTCTTCCTCGAGGTGCAGGGCGCCGACGCCCATGGCCGCCTAGCGCATGCCGCCGAGCGCATCCACGACAATGAGGAGGCCGCGCCGCCCGGTGACCCCTCGCCAGCCGCGCCGGCCGGCCTTCTCGAGCGGGCGGTTGCGCCGGCCCCGCGCGAGACCACGAGCCGCAAGGCGAGGAAGCGCGGCAAGAAGAATAAGGGCGGGCGGCGCTAGTTCGCGCCCAGCAGCTATGCGCAACGACCATCACACAACAAGCGTCATCCCGACGAAGGTCGGGACCCACGCAAGTGTCAACGCACTCTCTTAGCAGTTGGGAAACGCGACGCGGCCACGGGCGGGTCACTCAGCGCACACCTTTGTGGAGACGTGTCGTGGGTCCCGGCCTCCGCCGGATGACGTTGAATATGAAGAACCGGAGGGCCCCAACGCCATGGATGCAGAAAAAGCCGAAGCTCTCGCCTAGAACGGGATCTCGTCGTCGAGGGCCTTGTCGAAGCTCTTGCCGCCGGAGGAGCTCTTCGCAGCGCGCTTGCTCTCGCCCGCCCCGCCGCCGAAGTCGGAGCCGTAATCGGCCTGGCCGTTCTCCTGGAGCCCGGCGCCCGCGCCCGAGCGCGCGCCGTCGAGCATGGTGAGCTGGCCGTTGAAGCCCTGCAGCACGACCTCCGTCGAATAGCGGTCCTGGCCGTCCTGACCTTGCCACTTGCGCGTCTGCAGCTGGCCCTCGATGTAGACCTTCGAGCCCTTGCGCAGATACTGCTCGGCGACCTTGCACAGGTTCTCGTTGAAGATCACGACGGAATGCCATTCCGTCTTCTCGCGCTTCTCGCCGGTGGCCTTGTCGCGCCAGCTCTCGCTCGTCGCGACCCTGAGGTTGGCGATCGGACGCCCGTCCTGGGTGCGCCGCATCTCCGGGTCCTTGCCGAGATTTCCGACCAGGATCACTTTGTTCACGGAACCGGCCATCGCGCTAACTCCTTTATGTCTCTCCGCAGGCTGCCGCCTCGACTCGCCTGAGGTTGCAGCGACCTTAGCTGCTCGGCGCGAGCGGGGCCGATCCGCGGATCTCTTGTCCCCGACATTCACTGCCGACCGGCGACCATGCGACCGCAGTTTGTTCTTATTATGTTCTTAGCCCAGGCCACCCCGGCCTGCAAGCCCTAACGCGTGTCGTCCGCGGTTCCGTCGCCGGCGCCGGCCCGTGGAGGGGAGACGGCCGGGTCGCTGTCGGCTTCCTGGTTCCTGCGCTCCCACTTGTCGATCAACCGCAGCATGATCTCCATATCGCCGGGCAGCGGCTCGTTCGAGACGTCGAAGCTTTTTGCCAGCTGCCGACCGATGGCGTCGACCCAACCCGGCAGCTTTCTCTCCCGCATCGCCTCGTCCCGCGCCTAGAAAGAAACGGGCGCCGGTCCGGGGGGATGGACCTGGCGCCCAGTGCCTCGTCCCCCGGGGGGAGGGGACTGCTTCCGGAAGGGACCTCGGAAGCCCGGCTTGATCGGTAACGGGGGCCCCGCGCAAAGGTTCCAGATTCTTTTTGGTGTAAATTTTCGCCTTGGAATGAATAGCTTAGGTCTCAACCGCCGGTAGCGGCGTCAGTTGCCCCGGGCGAGATCGGCGGCTGCCGCGAGCTCGCGGAAGAGCTTTTGGGGCATGTTCTTCGAGGCCGGGCAATCGTCTGCCTTGAGGCGGTCGTAGATGACGACGAGATCGCCGCGGAACTGGCTCGCCATGGCGCGGCGCGCAATGCCCGTCGCCACGGCACCGTTGCTCCAGCGTGCCTTGCACTGGGTCTTGGCGAGATATTCGGTTATCAGAGCGTTGGCCGTCTCGGGCGCGCCCGCCGGAACCGGGGCCGCAAGCGCCTGCCACGCGGCATAATCGGCCGACGACGACCACGTCCCGCTCTCGGCCACGTTCATGATCGGGGCGAGAGCCTCCATGACCTCGCCGCGCACCCGGCGATTGTAGATCCGCTCGACGGACTGCTTGAGGAGTGCGGCCTCGGGCTCGTCGAGAGGCTTAAGCGCCACGTCGGTGAAGTCCGCCACGCCCGTCGCATCGGGCTCCGGCGGCTTTGTCATCCACACGACCGCCCCGCGCAAGTCCGCGCCGGCGATCTTGGCGCCTGACATGTCCGCTCCCGCGAGGTGTGCCTGGTTCAGCGATGCGGCCTCGAGATCGGAATCCCTCAGGTTGGCCGCCTCGAGGTGCGCGTGATTGAGGATCGCGCCCTGCAAGCTCGCCGACGACAGATCGGCAGCCTGCAGATTGGCGCCCGTAAGATCGGCGCCCTGCAGATTGGCGATCAGGAAGTCGGCTCCCTGGGCCTGAACGCCGCCCGTGAGGTCCGCCTTCTCGAGGTGCGCGCTCGAGAAGTTGGCGCCCGTCAGCAGCGAGTAGGCAAGCTCGGCGCCTTCGAGCCGCGCTTCCTCGAGCTTTGCCGATCTCAAATCGACGCCGACCATGTGCGCACCCTCGAGCCGCGCGCGCGTGAAGTTGGCGCGACGCGCGCTCGTACATCTGGCTGCGGCCCGATCCTCGCTCAAGAGCAGCGCCGTCACGTCGGCGCACTGCAGCCAGGCGCCGTTGAAGTCGGTGCCGACGAGGCTCGCGCCCCTCAGATCCGCGCCGGTGAGGTCGGCCTGATGCAAGTCGGAGCGGTCGAGCTTGGCGTACCGCAAGTCGCGCCCGCGCAGACTGACGCTGGGCTCGCCCGGAGTCTGGTCCTTGTCGACGACGAGATCGGTGTCGGTGACGATCAGATTGCGCTGGAAGACACCCAAGAGCGAGCCTTCCGACCCGAAGGCCAGGAAAGGAACCGCAAAGCCTGCCACGAGGCGCGTACCTTGCCCCTGCTCTTCCTCGCTCTCGATGCCGAGCACGCGCTGCGCAAAGCGGTCGAGCGCCTCCCCGGGGATCGTGGCGAAGAACAACGAGAACAGCGTGATCAGCGCGAGGGCTAATATGGTGACGACGAAGCTGATCGGATGCGAGGAGGTCGTGCGCAGGAAGGCCTGCACGAACGAGGTCTCCGCGCGCATCAGGAAGACGCCGATCGAGATCAGCATGGCGATGTCGGCGATGAGCGCGATGCGGTGCGTCCAGGTGATCCTGACGTCGTGGTAGGGCAGGAACACGACCTGGATGTAGAGGAGCAGCACGACGGGCAGCACGACGAGCGTCAGCCAGCTCATGCCGTGCAGGAAGGCGCTCATCACCCGGCTGCGGTAGGGACCGGCGATCGCCTGCACGAAGAAGAAGTTGTTGAGCTCGAGGCGCAAGGGGTGCGTGCGCTTGTCGGTTGCCTCGAGCAGGCGGATCGCCTGATCGAACTCGAGCGTCTCGCGGGCGAGCAGGGAGAGCTGCGACACGAGCCCCAAGTGCAGGAGGACGAGCACGACGGGCGCGAACTGGAAGAACTGCGAAAGCTGGATCTTGATCTGCAGGATCGGCAGCTCGACAGGAGTGCCGAGAAGCAGGTCCTTGTGCGTCACGCCCGCAACCGCGATCATGAGATAGGTCATGATGCCGAGGAAGATGAGCCACGCCGTATGCGCCGTATCGCTCGAATCGTTCACCGCCTCGAGCAGGCTATAGGGATTGACCGGCGTCTCCCCCTCGGGCTGAGCGCGCGCCAACTCCGTCATGACCAACAACCCCCACGCCAACTGCTTGCGTGCCGGCCCCTGGTTCCCGACGCCGAGACCAGGCCGCACCGCCGCCCGCACGCGCAAACCACTCCCTCGAGCGCCCTTCGACGCGACCGGGCCTGTCGCCCGGCGAGCGCAAGCTCGAGCGGGCCCGGGCTTCTCGAGCCCGAGCCAGCCTCGAGTTGCGCCGACCATAACGGAAAAAGTGAGGCACGCGCCAAAACGGGCCGCCCCGCGGGCCCGGTGTCGCCGCTCGGGGCTAAACCATCGCGCCACACCTGCGCTCTCTGAATATATGCCATTGTCATTCCTGCATTTTATAGGGGAGCCTCAACGTCTATCCCCTGCGGAGACGCCTCGAGCCTTGACCCCACGCCCGTTTGCGATAAAGGCCTTGCGGCCATCCACCTCCGAGCGAAAGCGGCTTCGACCCCGTGTATGACTGCAAAAAATGCCCCGGATACTGCTGCTCTTACCCGCTGATCGCCCTCACCAGGCGCGATATCGTCCGGCTCGCGAAGCACCACGGCCTCACCTTCGAGAAAGCACGGCGGAAGTTCACGAAGACGGCGTACGGGCGCAAATACGTCATGCGCCGCAAGGCGGACAAGCACTTCGGCGGCGTCTGCCGCTTCTTCGACACCGAGAAGCGCCTCTGCACGGTCTATAAGGCGCGGCCGGCCGTCTGCCGCTCCTTTCCCGGGGAGAAGCGCTGCGGCTATTACGACTTTCTCACCTTCGAGCGGCGCGCGCAGGAGGACCCCGAGTGGGTCGCGGTGACGACTCATAAGTGAGGCGTAGTTGCTGTGCGCCTCACAAAATGAAGTCCCCCAGCACGAGCACCTTGTGGCCGGTGAGCTCGATCTGGAAGTCGGCTTGTCTGTCGCCGTTGACGTCGCCTTCGACGATCGTCTTCGCCGGTCCCTCGAACCGGTAGTGGAGCTCGCCCTTATCGCCGGTGAAGGCCCCCTGCCCAATGAACGCAAACTTCTGATTGCCAAGAACGCCGACCTTGGCGTCGATGGTCGAGACGTCGATGTCGTCGCCCTGAAAGTGGGTGAAGTCCTTGATCACGTCGCGGGTGGGAAGGGTCTTACCCGTCTCGCCCACCGCATTGAAGTCAAATACGTCGCGTTGCGCGCCGCCCGTCATCACATCGCGGCCGAGGCCGCCGGTCAGGCGGTCGAAGCCGACGCCGCCCACGATCGTGTCCTTCCCGAGCCCGCCGGTCAGCGTGTCGTTACCCAGCCCCCCATTGAGCGCGTCGTTGCCGCCGTTGCCGAGCAGCGTGTCGTGGCCGCCAAGGCCATTGAGGACGTTCTTGTTGCCATTGCCGACAATCACGTTGATGCCGCCGTTGCCGGTGCCGTTGATGGCGAGCCCGCCGAGCAGCGTCAGGTTCTCGACGTTGAGAGACAGCACCTTGGACACCAAGCTGCGCACGGTGTCGACGCCCTGGTTCGCAAGCTCGATGATCACGTCGGCGGATACGTTGGCGAAATAGCTATCGTTGCCGGCCCCACCGCGCATGGTGTCGGTGCCGGCGCCGCCATTGAGCACATCGGCGCCGCCGTGGCCCCATAGAGCATCGTTTCCGCCGAGGGCGGACAGAACGTCGTTGAAGTTTCCGCCCGCAAGAGTCTGGCTCGCCACCGTGCCGGTGCGGTTGACGGCCGTGTCGGGCAAACGGCCGAACACGATGTAGCTCTCGCCGGCAAAGCTATCCCCATTGGGGTCGCTGCCATAGGCGCCGATGACAAGGTCGGCGAAGCCGTCGCCGTTGACGTCACCGGCCGAGGCGACGGAAAAGCCGCTGAGATCAAAGGTATCGATGCCGTCAAGGCGGAAGCCGTTCGAGCCGTTGAGCGTCGCGAGGTCGAGGCTTGCCGCGAAATCCCGACGCCTTGCCGAACACGACGTAGCTCTCGCCGGCAGAGCTGTCCCCGCCGGGGTCGCCAGCATAGGCGCCAATGATGATGTCGTCGAAGCCGTCGCCGTTGACGTCTCCTGCAGAAGCGACCGAGCGGCCGCTATAGTCGAAGAAATCGATGCCGTCGAGGCGGAAGCCGTTCGTGCCGTCGAGGGTCGCGAGGTCGAGGCTCGCGGCGAACCCCGACGCCTTGCCGAACACGACGTAGCTCTCGCCCGCAAAGCTGTCACTGAAAGGAGCGCCAATAATGATGTCGGCGAAGCCGTCGCCGTTGACGTCGCCGGCCGAGGCCGTGGAAAAGCCGCTGAAATCAACGACATCGATGCCGTCGAGGCGGAAGCCGTTCATGCCGTCGAGCGCCGCGAGGTCGAGGCTCGCCGCGAACCCCGATGCCTTGCCGAACACGATGTAGCTCTCGCCCGCTTCGATGTCCCCGCCAGGGTTGGCGCCATAGGCGCCTATGATGAGGTCGGCGAAGCCGTCGCCGTTGACGTCGCCGGCCGAGGCGACGGAAAAGCCGCTTCTGTCAAAGGCATCGATGCCGTCGAGCCGGAAGCCGTTCGTGCCGTTGAGCGATCGCAAGGTCGATTGTCGCTGGAAACTGGGCCATGACACACTCCCCCGAGGCGCAATACGGATCATGTAATGCAGCCATGTGACAGTTGGAGGACGGAGCAGGAGACGAGGCCGTGAGCGCGCGCTAAGCCGCCGCGGCTCTGGTGTCTCTGACGTCATTCGGCCGTCGTCGGTCTCAAAGAATGAAATCGCCCGCCGTCAGCAGCTTGTGGCCGGAGAGCTCCGCGAGCGTGTCGCTGCTGCCGTTTCCGAACTGTCTCGCGAGGCAAGGATCGTCGCCGCGCCGGCGAGAGTTGGAGCACCTTGTGGCCGGTGAGCTCGATCTGGAAGTCGGCGAGCTTGTTGCCGTCGACGTCGCCCTCGACGATCGTCTTCGCCGGTCCCTCGAACCGGTAGTGGAGCTGGCCTTTGACGGCGGCGAAAGCTCCCGCGCCGATGAACGAAAACGTCTGATTGCCCGGACCCATCACGGCATCGATCGTCGAAAGGTCGATGCGGTCGGCGAGGTGCGCGAAGTCGGCGATGCGGTCGCGTGTCACTGCGGTCTTGCCCATCTCGCCCAATGCGTTGAAGTCGAAGATGTCGTTGGCGAGCCCGCCCGACATGGCGTCCTTGCCGACGCCGCCCGTCAGCCGGTCCGCCCCACCCCCGCCCGCGAGCGTGTCGTTTCCGGCGGCGCCGTTGAGCGAGTTCGTGGCCTTGTTCCCCGTGATCGCATTTGCCAGCGCGTTGCCGACGCCGTTGATCGCCGCCGAGCCGAGGAGTCCCAGCACCTTCGCGCCGGCGCCGAGCACCGTCGAAGTGGACGACAGGATCTCGCTCGTGCCGAGGAGGTCGATCTTCACATTTTGCGTGACGCCGACGACCGAAACCGAGACGGGAGACGCCAACCCGCCTTCGCTGAAGGACACCGTGTAAGGCTTCCCCGGAGCGACGGCGGCGGCGTATCCGCCGGCCGCTTCCGTCGTGTCGCTGGAGACGGTGCCGCCGAAGCGCACGGTGATCTTGACGCCGCCATGACCTTGGCCGACGTCATAGAAATTGTCGTTGTCAATATCATTTATGGCGACACCGGTGATGAACACATTGCCGGCCCGCGCGCCGAAGTTCGTCGTCTGCATTACGGTATTGAAGTCCGTCCCGCTCTCCGTAAAGAGGCCGACAACCTCGCCGATCCCCGCTTCGCGGTAATCGGCTCTCAGAATGTTCAAGCGGTGGCCGCGACCCGCCACGCTCGTGTCGATGAACAAGTTTTCAAAGATGTCAATGGCACGGCTCAATTCGGTGATCGATCCCGTCGAACCGGACGAGCCGATATTCTCGCCGAGTAAACCAAAATAACCCTTATTGTTCATGCGCGTGGTCGGCGTTCCGTCGCCAATCCCCTCGTGTCCCGCCACGTCGTTGTCGATCATGAACTGGCTATGGCCGCGCGCGGCGGCGAGGAGCGCGTCGTTCGGCGCGAGCGGTTGCTTCGAAGCCGGTGAGATGGTCCCCGGCGCAAGACCCTCGTTGAGGGAGATCCCGTACTTCGCCGCCTCGCCCGCCGGGTCGAGCCGCGCCCTGTTGATGAGCTCGATCACGAGCTGCTCGACCGCCGTCCAAGCCATACCGCCCCTCCCCCTGGCTAACTTCTCGCCGACAACCGGCGCGGAAATCTATCAGCTTACGGCCTTGGCGCCGTCGTATTTCTGCACCGCTCGTTCGGCAGCAGTGTGTAGGAAAGCACGCGCGCTGCGCGCACTAACCCTGAGGCGAGCTGGAGACCGATCGTGATAACCCTCTATACCGCCGGACCAAAATTCGGCCTGCCCGACCCGAGCCCGTTCGTCAGCAAGGCGGAGGTTCTGCTCAAGATGGCGGGCCTGCCCTACCGCACGGCGCCTGCGAGCTTCGGCAAGGCACCGAAAGGAAAAATCCCCTATATCGAGGACGGCGGAAAGCTCTTGGGCGACTCGACGTTCATCCGCTTCCATCTCGAGGACCAATACGGGACCGATTTCGACAAGGGGTTGACCGCCGCCGAGAAGGCTGTCGCCTGGGCGTTCGAGAAGATGTGCGAGGAGCAGCTCTATTGGGCCATCGTCCATGCCCGCTGGACGGATCGAGCGAACTTCGACAAAGGCCCGCGTGTGTTCTTCGAGAGCGTGCCCGCGCCGCTGCGACCGCTCGTCCTCGCCATGGTGAGGCGCTCCGTGGCGAAAAGCATGCATGGGCACGGCATCGGGCGCCACACCAAGGCCGAGATCGAGCGGCTCGCTGCCCGCGACCTCGAGGCCATCTCGGCGTTTCTCGCCGGCAAGCCCTGGCTCATGGGGGAAGAGCCCTGCGCGGCCGATGCCAGCGTATGGGCCACGGTCGCCGGTGCGCTTTGTCCCGTGTTCGAGACGCCGGTGCGCACGGCGGCCGAGGGCCACGCCAACCTCGTCGCCTACGCGAAGCGCGGCATGGCGCGATGGTTCCCCGAGTTCGCTCAGCGAATGTAAATCATCATTCGATTGACGCGCGGCGGTTTGTAATCTATAGATTACAGGTGATCGAGGTTCGCCAGACCGAGATTTTTGCTGCCTGGCTCGACGGCTTAAGCGACACGCGAGCCAAGGAACGCATCGCCCAGCGCATTGTTCGCCTCGAGGCTGGTCTCGTTGGCGATGTCAAATCAATCGGCGATGGCGTGAGCGAGTTGCGTGTGGATTACGGACCAGGATACCGGCTGTATTTCGCCCGCCGTGGCCGGTTGCTTGTGATCCTGTTGTGCGGCGGCGACAAGGCGTCTCAGAGGCGCGACATTCGCATGGCGAAAGCAATGGCTCGAGAGTTGGAGGACTAGGCCAATGGCGCTCAAGACCACTCCCTTCGATGCAGCCCGCCATCTGGGCAGCAAGAAGGCGCAGGCGGAACTGTTGTCCGACGCTATTGAAAGCGGCGATGCCCGCTACATTGCTGCAGCCCTCGGCGTGATCGCGCGCGCCCGCGGCATGTCCCAGGTTGCGAGCGAGGCCGGCATCACGCGCGAAGCGCTCTACAAGACCCTCAGCGCCCGCGGTGATCCACGCCTCACGACCTTGCTCGGCATCACGAAGGCGCTCGGCATCAAGCTGTCGATGAAGCTGGACAAGCCCGCCCCGGCCAAACGCAGAGGCAAAGTCCGCGCAGCCGCGTAGCAAGACGCCCGTCCTTCATCACCCCGCGGCCGGGCACTGGGTGTCGCACGGCACCTCCTCGCGCTTGTCGACGGAGCCGCGCACCGGCGACACCGTCTCGCGGTAGCACTTGCCGCCTTCCTTGACGACGCGAACGAGCTCCTTCTTGCTGACGAGCGACTGGCAGACGACCTCGAGCGCGCCCTGCGCAAGGTGCACCGGCTCGCCCGCGCTCTCGGCGCGCGCCATGCCGATGATGAGATCGAGGAAGCTTCCCTCCGGCTGCTCGCCGGGCTTCTGGAGCTGGTTGTAGGCGATCCATTCGTAGGTCGCCTTGCCGTCGGCCGCGGAAATCTTGAGCGAGATGTCGCCCGTCGTCGGGCACGCGCCGACGTCGACCTTGGTTCCCTGCGCGGTCGAGAGCGCCTTGTAGGCTATCTTGCAGTCGATGTTGCGCAAGAGGATGTCGTACTGCTCGAGGCGATGGGAGACCTGATTGAAGGGGATCTTGTACTGCCAGGCATGATAGACGGTGATGGCGGTCGGAATGGCGCCGACGATCGTCACGACGAGCGCCGCCGTCTTGAGGAACGGCACGAAGCGCTGCAGGGGTCCCAAGGGCGCGCTCTTCGGCACGGCATGATCGGTCATCAGACTGGCCTCCTCGAAAATCGGGGTCGATGTGGGCATGACGTCGCTCGCTCGGCTGGTGAGGGGTATGGTGAGCTTAATCCCATAGGCCCGTTGAACCGGGCTTGAGCGTCCGGTTCATCCCCCGTTCAGCCAAGTTGAGGCGCGCCCAAGTCTAGCCGAGGGTGCGGGGCCTGACTATGGCGGCGCAGCGGCGGGGCGCGCGCCGACCGGCGCGGATCAAGCGATCTCGGTGATTTCGGTGACCTGGCTGGGCACGGTTGCCGGCATGATGTCATCCGCCGCCCAGACGCCCTCGGCCTGGCGGACATTGCCGCTGCCGGTGACGGTCACGTCGGAGAAGCCGGCGGCCCGGAACTTCTCGGCGATCGTCTCGTTGTCGGCGAGACGCTCGACGAACCCAAGCGAGATCGTCGCGGCATAGCGCCGTCCGCGTTTCAAGTCATAGCTCACCACGATGCGCCTCCTCTGCCAGAGAGGGGCAAAAATAGCAGGAATTTCCGTCCTGTGCCGTCCGAAAAGCGCCGGGGCCGGGCGGCCTCAAAGAATGAAATCGCCCGCCGTCAGCAGCTTGTGGCCGGTGAGTTCGATCTGGAAATCGGCCTGTTTGTCGCCGTTGATATCGCCTTCGACGATGGTTTTGGCCGGCCCCTCGAAACGGTAGTGGAGCTGGCCCTTGACGCCCTTGAAGGCGCCGTGGCCGATGAAAGCGAACTTCTGATTGCCCGGGCCGGTCGCGGCATCGATGGTCGAAAGGTCGATGTCGTCGACGAGGTGTGTGAAGTCGCGGATCACGTCGCGCGTTGCCGGCGTCTTCCCCGTTTCGGCCACGGCATTGAAGTCGAAGACGTCCGAGCCCTGGCCGCCAAACATGACGTCGCGGCCCAAGCCGCCGATCAACACATCGTTTCCGCCTTGCCCGTAGAGGAAGTCGTTGCCGGCGCCGCCTGAGATAAGATCCCGGCTGGCGTCGGTGCTCTGCGCTTCGCCGGCAATCGTCCACGCCTCGGGTGAGATGGCCGTGCCAGTTGTGCCATTCCACTGCACGACGACGGGGCCTCCGAACCAACTCCCCTGGGGAGTGGGACTCGACCCGCCCCACAACCGATCGCTCCCATCGCCACCGGCAATTACGTCGGTGCCGAGCCCCCCGTAGATCAAGTCATTGGCCGCGCCGCCGTAGAGCTTGTCATTGCCCCATTCGCCATTGATGTAGTCATTGCCTGCCGCGCCGTAGCAGGTGTCGTTATCGCCCCCTCCCAGAAGCTGGTCGGCCGCGCCCGCGCTCGCAGCGCCGTCGTCGCCATAGAGGATGTCATCGCCGTTATCACCAATGACGATATCGCGGCTGGCGCCTCCAAAGGCCGTGTCGTTGCGCTGCCCCGCCCAGACGAAATCCTCGCCTGCAACGGCCTTGATGACGACGGGGCTCGTCGTGGTGTGCACGTCGAATTTCTCGGCGCGCGTGCCGACGCCCGTATAAGAGGTCGGTCCTGCAGAAGGGAGAGTGATGAAAATTTTGTAATGAGAGAAGTTGTCAAGGCCGTAGTCGATGACCTGGAATGCGAGGTAGGCGCGAGAGGGCAGACCCGAACTAGGCACCGTCAACGTGACCAAGCCACCACTTCCGTCAATAAACTCGAGGTAAAAAGCGTGCTGCCCATAAGGGCCCCACGTGCTGAGGTTCTCATCAACGAGACGCCACTCGATCGCCAAATTGGTGTCGTCGTCGCCCGACATGAGCGAAGTATTCACGACAAAACGAAGAGTGCCCCCGGGTAGAACCGACCCGGCATGGTCGCGGTATCCATCGTTGATATCGATCACGAAATAGTCGTTGTCATCCCCCGACAACGCCGAGTTGCCAATGGTCCCGTAGAAGTTTGCTCCGTTGAGGATCCCCGGAGAAACGGACAGGAGAGGATAGTTCTCGTCCACTGGAGTGCGCCCTGTAATTGGGTCCCGATTATCCGTGTCGCCGTACGCATCTTCATCGAAGTACGTCAGCGGCGAGCTGAGCCAGTTCATGAGAACTATCTCCCCAAGGAATTCGCGCGTCCCGCATCTGCTGTGCCGTCAAAGCGACGGCGCCGTTACGAACTCGATGCGCCTGTTGATCTGGCGCAGCCGCCATGGGCTTTCGCTTCTAGCATGGGCATGCATGCAAGAGCATCACCCGCGCGGGTGATGCATCGGCCGCACGCCCGCTACTGGCCCGAAATTTGCGCGCCGGTGAGGAGCGCCGCGAGATCTATCTGCCGCGATGTTCCCGTCTTGGCGAACACGGACTTGAGCTGGCTGCGGACCGTCTCGCGCGACACCCCGAGCGCCTCGGCGATCGTGTCGATCGTGTGCCGACCGGCCACCTCGCGGGCGACTCGCGCCTCGGCCGGGGTCAGGTCGAACAACCCCTGCAGCACCTCGGCGGTCGGCACCTCGGCGGGCACGACGGGGGTGATCACGAGTATGGCCGAGGCGCTGGAGAAGACATCCAGCGCCGCGCGGCGGATCGGCACGAGATGCACGATCAACGCCGGCCCCTCCTCGCATGCGGGGATTGGAAAGGAGCGTACTCCTCCATCAACGCCTGGCAGCGCCAAACGCGCCAGCGCGTCGGCCAAGAGCGCATCGGCATTCTGCTCGGCGAGCGCCACGCGCTGGTGGCGATCGAGGACAATCTCCGGCATCATTTTTTCGAGTCGCGGATTGGCTGCCAGCAGCCGCCCGTTGATCCCGATCACGGCGGCAGGCAGGCCAATCACATCGAGCGCCATGGCGGCAGCCCGCGCGCGCTCGAATGCAAGGCGCGCCGACAAGAGCCCGGCTCGTGCGAGATGCGGCCGCAGCGCGTCGAGCCGGCCTATGGTCTCGCGGTCCACCGGCCCGGTTTCGATCCGCCGCTCGACGTCGAAAATCAGCGTGTCGCCGTTCGGCACCTGGATGGCCGTCGGCACCAGCATCGTCCGAGCAAAATCAGCCCCGAGACTAATCCCGGAGCGGACCGAGTTCGAGGCCATAATTGCTTTGTCGGACTATGGGAACAGGGGGCGGGCTCGGGAGGTCGTGCGCACGTCAAAGGATGAAGTCGCCCGCCGTCAGAACCTTGAGGCCGGTGAGCTCGATCTGGAAGTCGGCGACCCTGTCGCCGTTGAGGTCGCCCTCGACGATGGTCTTGTCGTTGACGGTGCCGGCGGTATTGACCTGCACCCAGCGCAGCTCGGCGCCGGCTCCCGTGAAGGTGGCGCCGTTCGCGGCGAGGAACGTGAAGGCGCCGTCGCCCGCGCCGCCGCCGTTGGCGTCGATGGTCGAGAGGTCGATCTTGTCGACGTTGTGGACGAAGTCCTTGATGATGTCGCGCGTGGTGGCCGTCCGGCCCGTCTCCGCCGCCGCGTCGAAGTCGAAGCGGTCGGCATTGGCGCCGCCCGTCATGGTGTCCCTTCCGGTTCCGCCGGCGACGACATCGCTGCCGCTCGCAGCGAAGATCGTGTCGTTGCCGGCCAGGCCGAAGATCTGGTCGGCGACGGCGTATTTTCCATAGAGCTTGTCGGCCGCGCCCGTGCCGATGAGCCGCTCGTCGCCGAAGTCGAAGATCTGCGTGGCGAAGGTGACCGTCGACCCGCCGAGGATCTCGCCGATCGCCATCACCTGGCCGTTCGCCATGAGCTCGAGGTCGACGATGTTCGTGAGCCCGCTGCCGCCCGCGTTGCCGATCGGCGTCAGCTCGACCTCGTGGCCGATCTCGGCGCCCTTCATGTCGAACACGCGGGCAAAGACCTTGCCCGGATTGTCCGAAGGATCGAACGTGCGCCAGACGATGGCGTAGCCGCCGTTGGCGAGCTCGACCGGCGAGATCCAGAGGTAGCTCCAGTCTTTCGGCACGCGGTCGATCAAGATTTCGCCGCCGACCTTGCCGCCCGTGGGCGAGAACCGCTGCAGATGGATCTCCTTCGCGGTCGAGGCCGTGATCGGGCCGACGTACTCCTCCCACACGAGGGCGAGGCCGCCGTTGCCGAGCCCGACGAGCTCGGTGCGCTGCGGCTCGTAGTTGTGGCCGGCGCCGATCGTGTCGAGGAGGAGCTCGCCCCCTGTCGGCGTCCCGTTCGCATTGAGGAAGCGGCCACGCAGATCGATCGAGTTGACGTCCGTGAAGCCGCTGAGCTCGCCCCGATGCCAGACGACGAGCGTACGCCCGTCCGGCAGCGCCAGGCTCTGCGTGCCGAGCTGGAAGCCAACCGTCGTGACGTTGATGCGAAACTCGCCGCCGGCCGGCTGCCCGTTCGGCTTGAAGACGCGCCCCATGATATCGGCGTCGAGATCGAAGATCGGGCCGCCGCTGGTGTCGGACCAGGCGGTGATGAAGTTGCCGTTGCCGAGCTTGGCGACGGAGGGGATGCCCTCGCCGTCGGAGGGCTGGGTCGAGAGATGGAACTTCGCGCCGAGCGGGGCGCCGTTGGCCGTATAGACCCGGCCGGGGGCATCGCTCTTCGTAAGGTCGATGCTGGACGAGGCTTTGGTCCAGGTGACGAAGAAGCCGCCGTTGGCGGCGGCCGCCATGACCGGGTCCTCGAGCGCGCGGCCGTTGGGGGTGGCATCGAGCGTGACGACGGGGGAATGGGTGACGCCCGTGGGATCGAGGGTCGTCAGGTGCAGCGTCGACGCGGTGCCCGAGCCCTCGGTCTCGAACGTCGCGGCGAGGCGGCCGTTCTCGAGGCGCAGGAGGGTGAAGGCGTCGCGCTCGAGACTGATCTGGGAGACGGGATAGACCGCGATCGTCCGCGGACCCGAGACGCGCGTAATGGCCAAATGAGCCTCCTCGCGGTGTGAGCTCGGACTACGGCCGGCAAGCGCAAGTGTTGCGGCTCGCCGTTACGGAATTATGAACGGCCTCGCAAGGCAGCACTTCCTCGCTCTTCTGGACCGGAGGATTCGGGCAAACCTGCGGCTACGGCTAACCCGCCCTTTCGGCTGTCGCTAAAATTCTCCCGATCGGGTCAGCGCCTACAGGATGAAATCGCCGCCCGTCAGCAGCTTGTGGCCGGTGAGCTCGATCTGGAAGTCGGCATGTCTGTCGCCGTTGATGTCACCCTCGACGATCGTCTTCGCCGGTCCCTCGAACCGGTAGTGGAGCTGGCCCTTAACGCCCGTGAAGGCGCCTTGGCCGATCAAGGCGAACGTCTGATTGCCCGGACCGGTCGCGGCGTCGATGGTCGAAAGGTCGATGTCGTCGCCATTGTGCTGGAAATCCGTGATCACGTCGCGCGTCGTCGCAAGCTTGCCGGTCTCGGCAACCACATTGAAATCGAAGATGTCGCGCTGCGCGCCGCCCGTCATCACGTCGCGCCCCATGCCGCCGATCAGCGTGTCGATGCCACCGAGACCGGAGAGGGTGTCGTTGCCGCGCCCGCCATTCAGGATATTGGCTCCGTTGTCCCCCGTGAGCTTGTCGTTGCCCGCGCCGCCGTTGACGTTCTGGAAGTTGCTGAAGACATCGCCTGCCGCCTCCCCGCCCGCCGCCATGTGCGCCAAGAGGCCGTCACCGCCGCAGAGGCATCCTGATAATCAAGCGTGTTGACGCCTCCCCCTCCATTGAGGTGATCGGCCCCAAGGCCGCCCGCGAGCGTATCGTTACTGCCGCCCCCGTTGATGATGTCGTTGTGGTCGGCTGCTTCGAAATGATCGGGGCCGGGGCCGCCGTTAAAATTGAAGGCGTAGGGAGCGATGAGCGCGTCAAAGGCCCCTTGAGTATGAGCGTTGACGAAGCTTACTGCGCTGAGGCCCGGCGAAAAGGTCGAATTGAAAACCGTGCCTCCGTGAAAGATCAAGGTGAAACCCGTGATCGACCCTGTCTGCGGCGTGCCGTTGCTATCAAAGGTGAAGCCGCTCCCGGAAATCAAGAATTGCACGTTGTCGGTCGGGTCGGTGGCGGCGAATCTCGTCGCGGTCCTGAGGGTGGTCGAATTGATGTTGTTGTTGAAGCGCACGATATCGGTGTTCGCTTCGCCGAAGCCAGCCGCTGTCACCACGTTGATCGTAAAGGTGGGCATCTCATCCTCCCGTCGCCGCGCGCAAACCCGGCGCGCGATCCTGTGACGGCAGGGTGCCGACGCATCCCATCATGGTCAGTTGGATGGAAAGCCCCAGCTTACGCTGCCGTCCAAGCCAATTTCCGAAGTCCCCCGAATTTAAGATGCACGCTGAGCAAAGGACGGTCAATGGCAGAACTGTACGCGATGGCATCTGTAAGGTCGTAGCCGGCAGCACAATGACCCCCGGCGTGCCCCATGCGCATCAGAGGGACGAGAATGAGCGGGCGGCAAATGACTTTCATTCTGTCCCGAATGCCGACGGGTCTATAGAATGAAATCCCCCGCCGTCAGGCTCTTGTGGCCGGTGAGCTCGATCTGGAAGTCGGCCTTCTTGTCGCCGTTGATGTCGCCCTCGACGATCGTCTTCGCCGGTCCCTCGAACCGGTAGTGGAGCTGGCCCTTAACGCCCGTGAAGGCGCCTTGGCCGATGAAGGCGAACTTCTGATTGCCCGGACCGGTCGCGGCGTCGACAGTCGAAAGGTCGATGTCGTCGCCCTGCCCGTGATTGAAATCGCGGATCACGTCGCGCGTCGAGGCGGGTCTTGCCGCTGTCGCCAATGGAGTTGAAGTCGAAGATGTCGCGTTGCGCGCCGCCCGTCATCGTGTCGCGCCCGAGCCCGCCCGTGATCGTGTCGAAGCCGGCGCCGCCGTCCATGAGGTCGTTGCCGCCGAGGCCCAGGAGCTTGTCGTTGCCGTTCTCGCCGAAGAGCCTGTCAGCGCCGCCGAGCCCGTTCAGTGTATCGTTGCCGCCGGCACCGAAGAGGTCGTCCGCGAGAGCTGTTCCGGTGCGGAGCTGGGTGGCCGCGCCGGCGAAGATGAAATCGGCAGCCGTGAACATGGCTTCGGCGATGCCCGAAATCGTGAGGCAGGAAGCAACCCCGCCCGCAAACGTCGTCATCTTCGCGATGCCCGCGACGTCGGCGGTTATCGCCTGCCAAGTGGCGAAGCTGCCGATGTTGAGCGCCGTGAGGTCGATCCTGTCGGCGCTACCCGTGCCGACCTCGTCGATCTGCCCACGAATGGCGCCGCCGCCAAATTGCACGGTGTGGATGTTGAGATAGAGGCCGTCGG
The DNA here is from genome assembly GCA_963699485.1 of uncultured Alphaproteobacteria bacterium. GTDB lineage: Bacteria > Pseudomonadota > Alphaproteobacteria > Rhizobiales > Hyphomicrobiaceae > Hyphomicrobium_C. The sequence continues at coordinate 29,080 of CAVOUC010000020.1, forward strand.
AGAAGAGGCCCGCGAGATTGCCTGTGAGCCCTTCGGCGCTGCTCCACATCGATGTCGCGGTCCCCAGCGCCGCATTGATAACGGTGTTGGCGTCGGAAGCTATGTCCCAGACAATACCGCCCTCCATTCCAAATGCGCCGGCATGAATGTGAAAACCGTTGACGTCGTCGTTTGGGTCTCCCGGCGTTTGCGCAGCGTCGAAATCGAGCAAATTCGACGCCAACGAGAGCGTCAGCAAAGTCTGCGCGCGATTCAACAACAAGCTTGCCGTTGCCGATGCAGGACTGCTGGACCCCGGCGGAAATACCTCGTCCGCACCCGACATTAGCGCCGTGAAATAGCGCGAGCGGAAATCGGTGATGACGTCGTGGCCCTTGCCCGTCTTGAAGACGTCACTCCCGGCACCACCCATATATGCGTCGTTGCCCGCGCCGCCGTTGAAGAAGTCATTGCCGTCGAGGCCGCTGAAGATGTCCCCGCTCGCGTCCTGCAGCTCGGCGAGCGAGCCGCCCGTGAAGCCGATGAGCGTCCCCGCCGCGGCATCGGCATGATCGGCCGCGCCGGTACCCGCAAACGTCGCCATGGTGACCTCCGCACACAAACAATGACTACCGGGCGGCCAGGCGAAGGGCAACGCTGATGTGTTCCGCCCCCTAGCGCCGGCGCGAGAGAAAATTCCGCGCGCGTCGGCGTCCCGCGGACACATTGCTTCAGCTCACCGTGCATTTCGATGACAGTCTGGCGGGGCGGTGACGCGGACCGTGCACTAGGTTGCGCGGACTTCAGCGCCGCGCGCGAGCCACAGAAGCGCAAAGCCGATCAACGGAATGAGAATGTCGGTGTAGAGGATGACGCCCGCATTGCCGGGCGCGGTGTTGCCGGTCGCGACGAGGTCGCGAATGTGCCCCACGGCCGCACCCCAGAGGAAGGGCGAGACCCCGAGGATGGCGGCGAGGCGCAGGTCGCGGCTGCCCCGAAAGGCAAGAAAGCCGAGCAGCGAGAAGCCCAAGCTCGCGTAGCCGACCTCGGCCTGGAACGGGCTGTCGGCCCAGCCGATGAAGCGCGCCGCCGTCTCGCCGAAGAAGACGTGCATGACGAAATTGTAGAGGAAAGAGACCCCGACCGAGAACAGCACGAAATAGGAAAGCAGCGCCTCGGCGATCGCCGCCTGCGGCCACGGCCGCGGCCGGCGCGAGAGCGAGATGCCTGATGCGATGAGCCCGATGACGAGGAACGTCAGCGGGAAGTTGCCGAGCACGAACCTGATCACGTCGGCCATGGATGTCGATGGATTGCGTTAGGTTGGGGGCGCAAGCGCGAGCCCCGTGTGGCCTCTGCCGCGACGGGGCTCATTGTCTTCGATAACCTGCCCAGCCAAGCCGGGCTCTAAGGCGAGGCTCTGTGATCCGGGCCCCGGATCCCGCCCTCGCATGAAGATCATGATGTGATGTCTGTTAAGAGCTCGAATGAGCGTAGCCTTAGCGCGCTAGCTCGCTATCCGAGCCTGGACTCCGCCTCAGCGCGGGGTCCGATGCTATTGCCGGGTGGCGTCATCCTTCCTCCATTCGCTGTTGACACTGGCGACGACCATCCTCGCAACCGGGGGGTGCTGCGGGCTTCACCGGACTTCTGCCCCTGCGCAGAGGCATTAGTGGCGATCTTGAGCAGCGACGGCCATCAATAGGAAGAGTTGTGCCGGCAAGCCGCCATGTCAAGGGATATCGGCAGAAGGGTTAGGGGCGCATTGCCCCGGCGGCCCTCGAGTGCGCGACCTTGGGTGTGCCTTCGGCCGGCACCTAGAGAATGCACCTAGAGAATAAAGTCCCCCTGGACCAGCAGCTTGTGGCCGGTGAGCTCGATCTGGAAGTCGGCGAGGCCGTTGCCGTCGATGTCGCCTTCGACGATCGTCTTCGCCGGACCTGCAAATTTGAAGTGGACCTGGCCTTTGTCGCCGGTGAAGGCGGACTGGCCGATGAAGGTAAACTTCTGATTGCCGAAGACGCCGGTCTTGGCGTCGATGGTCGAAAGGTCGATGTCGTCGCCCTGAAAGTGGCTGAAATCCTTGATCACATCGCGGGGGAGGAAGGTCTTGCCCGTCTCGGCGGCAAGATTGAAGTCGAAGATGTCGCGCGCTGCGCCGCCCGTCATCGTGTCGCGGCCGAAGCCGCCGGCGAGCGTATCGACGCCGGCGCCGCCTGCGAGGATGTCGTTCCCGGCCGCTCCCACGAGCGTGTCGTTGCCGCCGTTTCCGAACAGCTTGTCGTTGCCGGCAAGCCCGAACATGCGGTCCTTATCGCTGCCGCCGGCGAGCGTGTCGGCGACCCCAGTGCCGAGGATCGTCTCGGGCGAGATATTGGTGACGAACAACGTGTAGGGGAGGCTCGTCGCGTCGGGCGTGGTGCCCGTCCCGTCGTCGACGGTGACGAAAACGGAGTAGCTGCTCTTCGTCTCGAAATCGAGTTTGGTGCCGTCCCTGAGAAACAGCTCGTTGCCCGCGATACGGAAATAGGCGGCATCGGCGCCGGCGAGACCGAGTATGTTGCTGCCGCCGTCGCTATCGGTGACGACGATGTCCGCTAACTTGGCCAAAGCGGGGGGCGGGCTCCCCGCAAGCATCTCCCCCAGCGACGTTATGGTCGGCAACACCGCGACCGCCGTTGGCGCATCGTCGACGGGCGTGACCGTGACAACCTTGGTCGCGGCACTCACGGACAGTCCGTCACTGGCGCTGAACGATATGGTGCGGTTTGCCGGATCGGGTGCGTCCGATGTGTTGGTATAGGTCACGGCGCGCAGAGCCGCCTGGAACTGGTCCACGGTCGCGCCGCCCGAAGGGGAGGTAAGCGTCAGGACGCCGGCCGCGGCGGCGTAAGCGCCGGCGATGTCGCCCATCGTGGCGGGGTCGTTCGCGAACGCCAGCACATCCTCGCCGGGCCGGAAGCCGCCGGTGATGACGACCTTCGCCGACGCCAGCACGACGCTGTCGGCGTCGGTCAGATGCAGCACGGCATCGATGACGCTCGCGGTCTGCTCGGGTGCAGCCGTCGCTTCGCCCGTGGCAACGACGGCCGGCGCCACGTTCTGCAGCTCGAAGGCGCCGAGATCGGCAGATGTTCCGCCGTCGTTGTCGACCAAGGTCTGATCGACGCGGGCGAGGCCGCGGGCGTCCGTCGGGGGCGCCACGGCGTTGGCTGCGTCGATCGCCGGATTCAACGGCGATGATTTGAGGGCGATCGTCTGGACCTCTGCCGAGGGAGATCGGCTGGCCCATGATCGTGACGGTCGCGAACACCTCGGCGGCCGACGTGTCGCCGACGTCGGTGCTGTCCAGGTAGACGTCCGTGCCGAGGATGTTCCACGATGAGCGTGACGCTGTTATTGTCGGAGGAAATCTCGGCGTCCCCCTGCACAGCGCTGTTTCCGAGCACGATCGAGTTCGTGAGGATGGCGTCGTTTTGCGGATAGGCGTAAACTCCGCCGCCGACCACGGTTGCGCTGTTGCCGCTGACGGTGGAGCTACCGATATTGGCGACCGACATGAAGCCGGCGAGGACGAATCCGCTGCCGCCACCGCTGTGCGATATTCCCGCTGATCGTGGAGTTGCTGATGGTCGTGTTGTCGCCGTAGGCGTAGATCCCGCCGCCAAAGTTGGCGCTGTTGTTGTCGACGGTGGAGCGCGACACGCTGAGGTCGTTGGCGTAGATTCCGCCTCCGACCGCGCTCGCGACGTTGCCGCTGATGGTAGAGTTCTCGACGGTGACGCCATTGCCCGCGATCGCCCCGCCGAAGCCGGAGCCGGCTACGGGCGAGGCATTTCCGCTGATTACCGAATTGCGAATGGTCAAGGAGTTGACGGGTTGGCTGTCGGATTGGACCGCGCCGCCGCCCATGCCGCCGTTGTCCACCCCGCCGGTCAGCACCAGGCCTTCGAGAGTCGAGTTCGAAAGAAAGAGATTCAGGAAGATGCGCACGTTGTCCGAGAGCGTGCCGGCGGACGCTTGGATATCGGTGATGTCGGTCCCGAGGACGGTCGTGTCGTCATCGTTCCTGTCGCCCGAGATGGTGATATCGGGCGTGCCGTCACCGTCGATGTCGCCGTCGATCGTGACCGTGTCGTTGACGACCAAAGTGAAATTGGTGAGCCGCATCACGCCGCCGCTGAGGCCGGCGGCGAAGGTGATGGTGTCCTCCTCGCCATTGGGGTTGGCGAGCGCGAGACAGTGATCTCGCGGCCTTAACGGCCGCGGCAGTCTGCCCGCCATCATGGGCCAGCCGATCTCCCTCCGGCGATGTCATCGGCTTGAAATACGCGCCGTGCTAACGAGAGTTGGCCGGGGGTAAAATCCGATGGCCTCCAATTAGGGGGCACCTTCCCAGATGTCGTTTTCCATCGCCTGACCCGAGCGGTCGGGCGAGCGCCGTTCTGCACCGTCGAGGCTGACGGGGAAGGCCTGCCGCGATGACGCCGTTTCCGACATGCGCGAACTCTTCCGGCTCATCGGCAGCACCGGCGCCAACGGCATGGCGGCGGCGATGGTCAGAATAGTCAGTGTGATGCGGGAGACAGGCAATGACTGATTATGTGGTCACGACGCTCGACGACGAGAACGATGCTGGTGAGACGGAAGCGGGTGTGCTCGGCGCCGGGCTCGCTGCGCGAGGGATCGAGCGCGCCAAGAGCGCGCGTGACTATTATATGGGAGATCGGCGCCGGCGGGCAGACTGCCGCGGCCGTTAAGGCCGAGAGATCACAACCTCATCTCGATTGAAGTAGGCTTCCCCACCACTCACAAAATGAAATCCCCGGCCACCAGCAGCTTGTGGCCGGTGAGCTCGATCTGGAAGTCGGCCTGCTTGTCGCCGTTTACGTCGCCTTCGACGAGGGTCGCCGGACCCGCGAACTTGTAGTGGAGCTCGCCCTTCACCCCGCTGAAGGCGTCCTGGCCGATGAAGGCAAACTTCTGATTGCCGAAGACGCCGGTCATCGCATCGATGGTCGAAAGGTCGATGTCGTCGCTCTGGGCGTGGCTGAAATCCTTGATCACGTCGCGGGTCGGAAGGGTCTTGCCCGTCTCGCCGACGAAATTGAAGTCAAAGACGTCGCGATTGCCGCCTCCCGTCATGACGTCGCGGTCGAAGCCGCCGATCAAGCGATCGAACCCGCTGCCGCCGAGCAAAGCGTCGCTGCCGAGCCCGCCCGCGAGAGTGTCGGCCCCGCCGAGGCCGTGGATGATGTCGCGGTCGCTGCCGCCCCTGAGAACGTTGGCGGCCGCCGTGCCCAGGATCGTCTCGGGCGAGACGTTGGTGAGGTGGACGGTGAGGACCTCATCGTAGGTGAGCCCCTTGGCGTCGGTCACGCGCACGGTGACCTGGTGCGAGGCCCCGGACTCGAAGTCGAGCGGTTTCCCATTGGCGACAACGAGGTTGGTGCCCGAGATTGCAAACCGGCCGCCGGCACTTTTCAGTAGCGTGAATGTCGCCGTGTCGCCGACGGCCGCGTTCGCGTCGGTCGACGAGAGCACGCCGACGACGGTCGCATGGGCGGAATTCTCGGCGATCGTGCTGGCCGAAAGGGCAATGTCCGTCGGCGCCACATCGACGACCTCTGCGGCCGTGAACGTGCCGTTCGAAAACGTGAAATTCTCGACACTCAACATTGTGTCTGTGCCGTCGGGCGAGCCGCCCCGCATATCGGTAATCGTCAGCGTGCCGGCGCCGGTAATCGCGTAGTCGAGCCACGTGCCGAGGTAGACAGCCGTGTCGCTGCCGGTGCCGCCGAAGAAGTCGTCATCGCCAGCCCCTCCGCGCATCGTGTCGTTGCCGGTCCCCCCGTCGAGCTCGTCGTCGCCGCCGTGGCCCCAGAGCTGATCGCTGCCGGCAAGGCCCACGAGCTCGTCGTCCAGATCGCCGCCGGCGAGCGTCTGGCCCGCCGCCGAGCCGGTGCGGACGATGGCCGTGTCCGGCTTGAGGCCGAACACGACATAGCTCTCGCCCGCAGAGCCGTCGGCCCGATAGGCGCCGATGATGAGGTCGGCGAAGCCGTCGCCGTTGACGTCGCCGGCCGAGGCGACGGATATGCCGCTACTGTCATTGGTGTCGATGCCGTCGAGGCGGAAGCCGTTCGCGCCGTCGAGCGTCGCGAGGTCGAGGCTCGCCGCGAATCCCGACGCCTTGCCGAACACGACATAGGTCTGGCCCGCAGAGCCGTCCCCGCCGGGGTCGCCGCCATAGGCGCCAATGATGATGTCGTCGAAGCCGTCGCCGTTGACGTCGCCCGCCGAGGCGGCGGAAAAGCCGCTCCGGTCAAAGGCATCGATGCCGTCGAGGCGGAAGCCGTTCGTCCCGTCGAGCGCTGCGAGATCGAGGCTCGCCGCAAACCGGGCCTGCCGAACACGACGTAGCTCTCGCCGGCAAGGCTGTCACGCCGGGGTCGCCGATAGGCGCCGACGATATCGTCGAAGCCGTCGCCGTTGACGTCGCCGGCCGAGGCGACCGACGCCCGCTCCGGTCATAGGCATCGATGCCGTCGAGGCGGAAGCCGTTCGCCGTCGAGGCCGCGAGGTCGAGGTCGCCGACCCGAGGCCTTGCCGAACACGACGTAGCTCTCGCCGGCAAGCTGTCACGCCAAAGGCGCCAATGACGATATCGTCGAAGCCGTCGCCATTGACGTCGCCGGCCGAGGCGACCGAGCGCCCGCTCCGGTCATAGGCATCGATGCCGTCGAGGCGGAAGCCGTTGGTGCCGTCGAGGCCCGCGAGGTCGAGGCTCGCCGCGAACCCCGACGCCTTGCCGAACACGACGTAGCTCTCGCCGGAATAAGTGTCACCGCCGGGCTCGCCACCAAAGGCGCCAATAAGGATGTCGGCGAAGCCGTCGCCGTTGACATCGCCCGCCGAGGCGGCGGAGGCGCCGCTGCGGTCAAAGGCATCGATGCCGTCGAGGCGGAAGCCGTTCGTGCCGTCGAGCGTCGCGAGGTCGAGGCTCGTCGCGAAGCCGGAGGCCCTTCCGAACACGACGTAGCTCGCGCCCGCTTCGTCGTCCCCGCCGGGATCGGCACGGAGAGCACCGATGATGAGATCGGCGAAGCCGTCGCCATTGACGTCTCCTGCCGACGCGACCGATCGGCCACTAGAGTCACCTGCATCGATGCCGTCGAGGCGGAAGCCGGGGTTGGCTCCGGCGCTGCCGGTGAGCGCCGAAAGATCGATAACTGATGGAAATTGCGGCATGGCTCCCCCAAGAAAATGCTGGGCCGGAATTTCGGCGTAATGTGCGTCAGCCGACTGATGAACCTTATGTCGCGCTGGCGTCACAATCAAAATGAATCGAGCGCCGGACAAACCGACGGCAGCGCCAAAGGGCCGCCGCGATATCCCTGCGAATCCAACACACTTGCGTTGCTCGGCGCGTTAGCTTCCGCTAGACCATGCCGCCATGGCCAAGCCTCAGAAGCCCGCCGCCGCACGCGCCAACACCATTCACGTGCGGGGCGCGCGCGAGCACAATTTGAAGAACGTCGATCTCGAGATCCCGCGCGACGCCCTCGTCGTGTTCACGGGGCTTTCGGGCTCGGGCAAAAGCTCGCTCGCCTTCGACACGATCTACGCCGAGGGCCAGCGCCGCTACGTCGAGAGCCTCTCGGCCTACGCGCGCCAGTTCCTCGAGATGATGCAGAAGCCGGATGTCGACCACATCGACGGCCTCTCGCCCGCAATCTCGATCGAGCAGAAGACGACGAGCAAGAACCCGCGCTCGACGGTGGGCACGGTGACCGAGATCTACGACTACCTGCGCCTCCTTTTCGCGCGCGTCGGCGTCCCCTACTCGCCGGCGACGGGCCTCCCCATCGAGAGCCAGACCGTCTCCCAGATGGTCGACCGGGTGCTGGCGCTGCCCGAGGGGACGCGGCTCTACCTCATGGCCCCCGTCGTGCGCGGCCGGAAGGGCGAGTACCGGAAGGAGCTCGCCGAGTGGCAGAAGAAGGGCTTCCAGCGCGTCAAGATCAATGGAGTGATCACCGAAATCGCCGACGCGCCCAAGCTCGACAAGAAGTTCAAGCACGACATCGACGTGGTCGTCGACCGCCTCGTCGTGAAGCCGGACATCGCCAAGCGCCTCGCCGACAGCTTCGAGACGGCCTTGGGCTTGGCGGACGGCATTGCCATCGCCGAGCTCGCCGACAAGCCGCTCTCGTCCCCCTCTCCCCGTCCTTCACGGGGAGAGGGTCGGGGTGAGGGGCAGAAACGGACCGCAGCGCAGGAGGCTGCCCCTCACCCTAGCCCTCTCCCCGCAAGCGGGGAGAGGGAAGTGCTCAAGAACAAGAACGAGACGCACGAGCGGATCATATTCTCGGCCCGCTTCGCCTGCCCCGTCTCGGGCTTCACCATCGAGGAGATCGAGCCGCGCCTCTTCTCGTTCAACGCGCCGGCCGGCGCCTGCCCGACCTGCGACGGCCTCGGCACGGAATTGCAGTTCGAGGCCGACCTCGTCGTGCCCGACCCTTCGCTCTCCTTGAAGGACGGCGCCGTCTATCCCTGGTCGCGCACGGGCGCCACCTCGCCCTACTACGAGCAGACGCTGGAAGCGCTCGCCAAGCACTACAAGGTGTCGATGACGACGCCGTGGGAGAAGCTGCCCAAGCACGTGCAGCTCGCGATCCTCTACGGCTCCGGCGAGGAGGAGATCGACTTCGTCTACGAGGACGGGCTCAGGCGCTTCAAGACCTCGAAGACGTTCGAGGGAGTGATCGGCAATATCGAGCGGCGCTGGCGCGAGACGGACAGCGAGTGGGTGCGCGAGGAGCTGTCGCGCTACCAGGCCGCCCACCCGTGCGAAGCGTGCGGCGGCTATCGGCTGAAGCCGCAGGCGCTCGCGGTGAAAATCGGCGGCAAGCACATCGGCGAGGTCGGCGATCTCTCGATCAAGGCCGCCAACATCTGGTTCCAAGAGCTGCCCAAGACCTTGACCAAGAAGCAAAACGAGATCGCGACGCGGATCCTGAAAGAAATCCGCGAGCGCCTGCAGTTCCTGAACGACGTCGGCCTCGAGTATCTGACGCTCTCGCGCGCGTCGGGGACGCTCTCGGGCGGCGAATCTCAGCGCATCCGGCTTGCGTCCCAGATCGGCTCGGGCCTCACGGGCGTCCTCTATGTGCTCGACGAGCCGTCGATCGGGTTGCATCAGCGCGACAACGCGCGGCTCCTCGAAACCTTGAAGCACCTGCGCGACCTCGGCAACACCGTGATCGTCGTCGAGCACGACGAGGACGCGATCCTCGCGGCCGACCACGTCGTCGACATCGGACCCGGCGCCGGCATCCACGGCGGCGAGATCGTCGCGCACGGCACGCCCGAGGACATCATGGCCACGCCGGCGAGCCTCACCGGCCAGTACCTCTCCGGCGAGCGCCAGATCCCGCTCCCGCGCGAGCGGCGCGCGCCGCAGAAGGGGAAGACGCTCACGATCATCGGCGCGCGCGGCAACAACCTGCAGAACGTCACGGCCGAGATCCCGCTCGGGCTCTTCACCTGCATCACCGGCGTCTCGGGCGGCGGCAAGTCGACGCTGCTCATCGACACGCTCTACAAGGCGGTGGCGCGAAAGCTCAACAACGCGCGCGAGCACCCGGCCGAGTTCGACAAGATCACCGGCCTCGAGCACCTCGACAAGGTGATCGACATCGACCAGTCGCCGATCGGGCGCACGCCGCGCTCGAACCCGGCGACCTACACGGGCGCCTTCACGCCGATCCGCGACTGGTTCGCGGGGCTCCCCGAAAGCAAGGCGCGCGGCTACGGGCCCGGGCGCTTCTCGTTCAACGTCAAGGGCGGGCGGTGCGAGGCGTGCCAGGGCGACGGCGTCATCAAGATCGAGATGCACTTCCTGCCCGACGTCTACGTCACCTGCGACGTCTGCAAGGGCAAGCGCTACAACCGCGAGACGCTCGAGATCACCTTCAAGGAGAAGACGATCGCCGACGTGCTCGACATGACGGTCGAGGAGGGCGCGGGTTTCTTCAAGGCGGTGCCCTCGATCCGCGACAAGCTCGAGACGCTGGCCCGCGTCGGCCTCGGCTACATCCACATCGGCCAGCAGGCGACCACGCTCTCCGGGGGCGAAGCCCAGCGCATCAAGCTGTCGAAGGAATTGAGCCGCCGCGCGACGGGGCGCACGCTTTATATATTGGACGAGCCGACGACGGGGCTCCACTTCCACGACGTGGCGAAGCTCCTCGAGGTGCTGCACGAGCTCGCCGACGCCGGGAACACGGTCGTCGTCATCGAGCACAATCTCGAGGTGATCAAGACCGCCGACTGGATCATCGACCTCGGCCCCGAGGGCGGCGACGGCGGCGGCCGCATCGTCGCGACGGGCACGCCCGAGGACGTGGCGCGGGTGAAGGAGAGCTACACCGGGCAGTACCTGCGCGAACTCCTCGTGCGCCGCTCAAAGGCCGGGAAGAAGCAGGCGGCGGAGTAGGCGCGTCATCCGCGCACGAGATGGGGAGAGTTCAAGGCAAGGAGCGCCCGCGCGTTACCTGTCGCCCTAGGGCTGCTGTGCTATATTGCACGTATGACTCGCATTGAACGCATCAAGCCTTTCATCGAGGCCCTATCCGACGACGCCTTCGAGGACTTTCTCGCGGCAGCTTCCTATGCGGCCGGCGATGCCACGATTTACGCAACCCTCTCGGACAAGGATAAAGCGGAGATTGACGCCGCGATCGCCCGTCTCGATGCCGGCGAGGGCGTTTCCTACGACGAGGTCAAGGCCCGGCTCGACGCAAAGCTCAAAGCAGCCGGCGAATGAGGGTTACGTTCGATCCTCGTGCCGCGGACGAACTCAACTCACAGATCGATTACCTCATCGCCAACAATGCGCCACGCGCCGCCGCGCATCTCAAGACGCGTTGTGATGTGTTCTTTGAGAGCTTCCTCGCCGCGCATCCGCGCACCGGCAAATACATTGTCGAGAGGAAAATCTGGGAAACCTGGATCCCCGGCACCCGTCTCGTCGTATGGTACCGCTTCAGCGCCGACGAGTTGCAGATCATCCGCATCTGGCACAGCGCCCAGGATCGCAGTCGATCCTGATCTCGACCCCGAGGCGGCGACGGCAGCGGCCGCATCGTCGCGACGGGAACGCCCGAGGACGTGGCGCGGGTGAAGGAAAGCTATACGGGCAGTACCTGCGCGAGCTGCTGGTGCGGCGGTCGCGTCCTGCCGGAGGCAGGCAAGTGAAAGAGGGCGCCAGCAAGAAGCAAGCGGCCCGATGCCGGCTAATGCATCAGAGCGTCGGCATCGAGGAACCACGTGGTGCCCAGCATCCGGCCGGGGCTCTCCATTTCCACATTGACCTGGTTTGTCCCCGGTTCGTAGCCGAGGACCTTCACGGTGAGCTGATTGATGAACTGCCAGGCCTCCCGCTGCGAAAGCGCTTCGTCCTTATATGATGCCAGCGCTGCAGGATCGCCGCCTTTCTTGAGCTGCTGCCACTGCGTGAGCTTTGCGGCCTCCTCGAACCAGATCGAATTGGGCTTCACCTGAAGGGTGGCGCCGTTTCGAATCTCGCCGGCAAGGGCGCCCGTACCCAGCGCTACCCCGACCAGCAGCGCCGCGGCCGTGCCTGCCACGCGGGTGCGTCGTTGCATTCTGCGAACCCTCTCAATCCCTCAACACCGACCTTATCTGCTCCTCGTACTGGTTCACCGCCTCGAGCGCGCGCGCCTTCAGTACGGGGTCGGCCCCGGCCTTTGACGTGAAGCCCTCGATGGCCTCGCGCGCATTCGTCATGACCCTGGTCGCCGCCGCCTGCGGGTTGAGCTCCGCCTTGAGCATCGACTGCAGCAGCTGCGTGAGAATGACGCCCGTGGCGAGCACCAGGCCGCCGAGCTCGGCGTTCTCGCGCTTGAGCTTCTCGATTGCCTCGTTCGTATCCTTGATATCCGCCATGACCTGAAGCTCCGTTCCCGCGCGATGTCGACAGGTTGCTAATCTCAGGTGAGGAAAGGCGCAAGCGGGCCTTGCCGCCCTGCTCCTCCAACGCCGCCCGGGCTTTACTCGCTGCGAGCCGCCGAGCGGGTTGACTCACACTCTCCGTTCACGTATTGTTCCAAATGGGAGCGGAGGTGATCGCATGGACGTCGAAGCCGAAATCCGCGATTTGAAGCGCCGCGTCGGCGAGCTCGAGGGGGCGTTCGGCTTCCGCACGGGCCAAGTGCGCGACGTGCATCGCTCGCTGCTCAGTTTTCAGGAAGAGACGAACGCGCGCTTCGACCGGGTCGACGCCCGCTTCGACCGCGTGGAATCCGAGGTCGGCGTCCTGAAGGATGATGTCCGCCGGCTACGCGAGGATCTTCCGAGCATTGTCGGCGGCGCGGTGCGCGAGGCGATGCGCGAGCGCGGGTGAGCCTCGACGCAGTCAGACCATACTATTGCGCCGAAAAGCGCCTTGCCTCAGCGCCGGCAATCGTTCGGCGCCTCCCGGCCGTCGAAGCGCTCGGCCATCCAGGCCACGGCTTCACGCGCGCTGTCGAGGGCGATGTAGACGTGGGTCGCGTCCTCCTTGCCGACGAATCTCACCGCCGTCCCGCTCTGGCAAAGGTGGTCCATGAACCGGGCCGTGACCGACGGAAGAACGGTCGTGTCGGCCGTGCCCTGAGCAAGGAACACGGGCGCCCCCGCGGGCTCCTGGCCCGGCGTATTGCGATCCATGATGGCCCGCCATTCGGGAAGCTTCGTCGGATCCGCCTTGAGAAACGCCCTCTGCAGCGGCGCCTCGTCGTCGCTCTCCTGCACCATCTCCGACACGTTCTCGATGCAGTCGTCGGCGACCCTCTCGTAGGCGGAGATCGCCTGCGGCTCGACAAGGCCGGCAATGGGAAGCTTGAAGATCGTCGACCACGACTTGATCGCCATGGCCGAGAGCGAATGGCCGGTCTCGCTCGCGCGGTCCGCCTCGAACAAAGCCGCGAGGTACGTCGCCGGCGCCGCCGCGGCAACGCCCACGAGCTTCAAGTCCGGGGCGTACGAGAGCGCGCGCTGGCCCGTGAAGAGGGCGGCATGGCCGCCCTGCGAGTGGCCCCAAACGGCGAAGCGATCGAGCGCCTTCGCATCGGGCAGCTCGCGCGCCGCGCGCACCGCATCGAGGACGGCGCGCGCCTCGCTGTCGCCGATGAGATAGGGATGCATGCCCGGCGTTCCGAGGCCCGGATAGTCGGTCGCCACGACGACGTAGTTGCGCTCCATCATGGCGGCGAGGCCGGCGATCGATCCTTGGTTGTCGGGGAACAGGGACGGCGCGCAATTCCTTGCGATCCCCGTCGTCGGATGCGCCCAGGCGATCACCGGCCGTCCGCCGGGCGGGGCCGGCCGGGCGGGAAAGACGATCGCGGCCGTCACCGCGATGGGCTCGTCGTTGGGGGCGCTCGACCCATAGAGAATGCGGTAGGACTTGGCGCCCGGCGTGGCTCCTCCTTCGAGCGGCCACACGCGGATGATCTGGCCGCGCTTGGCATGGGCGATCTCGGAAGGGGCGACGTCGCTCATTCCCTGCGCGTTGCAGGGGCCGCAGAGCGCAAAAGCCAGGAAAAGCAGATTTGCGGCGCACGCCCCCCGTGCGGTCCTTCGACTGAGCATGTCCCCCCTACCCAGTTGCCTCGATTTCGAGAGCGCTACCGTCCCGTGAGCGCCTCTCGCTCCTTCAGGAGCGCGGCGAGCTGGGCCTCCTGGTCGGCGATCCTGTCCGCCGTACGCGATTCGTCGGCGGCGCCGGAATAGGCGGCCGCCTGCTCGACGAGCTCGCGGAGATTGTCGCGGATCATGGCGATCCGCTGGTCGAGTTCGGCGAGATATTCGGAGTCGGCCATGGCACTCCCTCAGTCTTGTCTTCGTCTAGCGGCGGTCACGCTTGCGCTCCGCCCGCGACCAGTCGCGCCTGTTCTGAACCCTGAGCCTCTCGCAGAAGCTGCTCTCGGTGCCGCTGAGACAGCCCCAGCGCTCGAGCAGCTCCGCATCCTGCTCGCTGACGGGGCCGCCGGCGCGGGCATTGGCACGCGCATGCTCGAGATCCCAGTAGGAGTCCGCGCGGGCTGCGCCGGGGCCGGCCAACGCCAACGCTCCGAGACCAAAAGCCGCCGCCGCAACCATTCGCTGCATGATCGAATCTCCGCACTTCGCGCCTGACATAGCACAGGATGTGGCGTCCCGGCGCCCTCATCCAAGTGCCCGCCCGGGGCCCAACCCTCATTTTCGCGAGCGTGGTGCACCGCAATGGCGTAGAAAGCGCTCTCCCACAAACGAGCCCAGGAGCAAAACCATGCGAAATCCCCGCGCCGGCCGACCCCGTATGGCGCAAGCCTTCGCGTCCCTCGCCGTCCTCCTCGCCGCCGCCGGGGTCCCGACCGCAGTCACGGCACAGCTCCTCAACAAGCCCTTCACGACGCAGTCGGGCCTCACGATCATGGACACCAAGGCCGGCACCGGCGCCGTGCCCAAGCCCGGCCAGATCTGCGTCATGCACTACACGGGCTGGCTCTATGAGAACGGCGCCAAGGGCGCGAAGTTCGACAGCTCCGTCGACCGCGGCCAACCGTTCCAGTTCGCGATCGGCAAGGGCCAGGTGATCGCCGGCTGGGACGAGGGCGTCGCCACGATGAAGGTCGGCGGCAAGCGCACGCTCATCATCCCGCCCGGGCTCGGCTACGGCGCGCGCGGCGCCGGCGGCGCCATCCCCCCGAACGCCACGCTGATCTTCGAGGTCGAGCTCCTCGAGGTGCAGGGCTGACGCCCTAGCCAGGCTCCCTCGCTGCTTCGCGATGCCAGGGGCTCGCCAAGGCGTCCTCGGGCAACAGGACCGAAGCAAACGTATCAAGCGCCACGAGTTTCTCCTGCCCGGCCGGAGGAATTGCGGTAGTGTGCTCTTTGCTCGGGGCCGCTTGCGGGGAGGCTCCGTTGCAGGGAACCGCCACCGGCTTTTCGATCCCAGGAACGGACTTGCTCCAAGCCAGTCCGAAAGGAACCGTCGTCCCCGCTGGGGGTTGCGGCTTCGAAGAGGGCACGCGAGAATGCGCACACTCTATTTCTGTCTCGTCATCCTCCCCGTCTTGCTCCCGGCCGGCGAGGCCGTCGCGATCACCAAAGCCTTGAAGGAGGCGTGCCGCGACGACTACCGCGCCAACTGCAGCGCCTTCGAGGTCGGCTCGGCCGAGCTCAAGTCGTGCATGCGGGCCGTCCAGCACAAGCTGTCATACGCCTGCGCGAAGGAGATCGCGCGCTCGGGCGAAGCGACGAAAGAGGAGATCGAGAACTATAAGGCGCGCCACAAGCCTTAATGGGGGCTAGGGCTTGCCGTGTAGCTGGCGCGCATCAATCCATAGACCCAGGTGCCGAGATAGGCGGCCAGTCCGCCCAGCGCCTCCAACACCGTGCCGGTCTCGGCCCCGACAAGAAAGAAGAAAAGCCCGGCGCACGCTATGGCGATGACGACCAGCGCTTCGATGGTGGCAAGCCCTTGCCCTTGCATGGCGCGTCTCCTGTCCTCAGAAGATCGCCAGTCTAAAGCAGGCTGATCGCAATGGCCATGCGCTAGGCGATGGGGCGGGAAAAATGCCTGTTAGCCGGGCAGCCCTGGAGCTCAGACGATTTCGGCGGTGCGCAAAACCTCTCGCGCGAGTTTGACCGTCATCGCCCGTCCATCCATTCTCGGGCCATGACTCAGGCCACCGTCGCCACCTACCTCATCACGCGCCTCAAGCAGGCCGGCCTCAAGCATGCCTTCGGCGTGCCGGGCGACTACGTCCTGACCTTCATGGACCGGCTGATCGAATCGGGCATCGATCTCGTCGGCACCTGCAACGAGCTCAACGCCGGCTATGCGGCCGACGCCTATGCGCGCATCAGCGGCATCGGCTGCATCTGCGTCACGTGGGGCGTCGGCGGCTTCAGCGCCATGAACGCGATCGCCGGCGCCTATGCCGAGCAGGTGCCGCTCGTCGTGCTCGTCGGCGGCCCGCGCACGACGCAACGGCGCCCCTCCATGCTGCTTGCACCACGGCGTCGGCGACTTCGCGACCATGCAGGACAGCTATTCCCACATCACGGCCGCCGCCGTGCTCCTCGACGATCCGGCCGAGGCGCCGCGGCGCATCGACCGGGCGCTTGCGCTCTGCCTCTCCGAGAAGCGCCCGATCATGATCGAGATCCCGGCCGACATGGTGGACCGCCCCTGCGAGGCGCCGGGCCCGTTCGCTGCGCCGGACCGGCCGCGCTCCGACCCAGACGCGCTCGCCGAAGCGCTGAACGAGGCCATGAGCCTGCTGTCCAGGGCGCGCCGGCCGGTGATCCTCGGCGGCGTCGAGCTGCACCGGTACGGGCTGATGGCGGAGTTCCGGCGCCTCGTCGAGGCGAGCCGCATTCCGGTCGCGACCACGCTGCTCGGCAAGACGGTCATCTCCGAGCATCATCCGCAGTCAATCGGCGTCTACGAGGGCAGCACCTCGCGCCAGGAGGTTCGCGACATCGTGGAGCATGCCGACGTGCTCCTCTGCCTCGGCGCCTGGATCAGCGACATCAATCTCGGCGTGCACACGGGCCGGCTCGAGGGCCGCCACATGATCCTCGCCAACTCCGGACGCTTGAAGATCAGCCAGCACGTCTACGAGCAGGTGTGGATCGGCGACGTGGTGACCGGGCTCGCCGAGCGCATGCCGCTCACGGGCCTCACCCACCCGCCCTTCACCAGCGTCTCCGAGCTGTTCGACGCGCGCTTCACGGCCGAGAAGGGCCGGCCGCTCACCGTCGACCGCGTCATGAGGCGCATCAATGCCTTCATCGGCGAGGACACGACGGTGATCGCCGAGACCGGCGACTCGCTTTTTGCCGCCGCCGATCTCGTCATGCACCACGACGTCGGCTTCATCGGCCAGGCGTTCTATCTCTCCATCGGCTACGCGCTCCCCGCGACGCTCGGCGCCGCGCTCGCCGATCCGTCGCGCCGCCCGCTGACGCTCATCGGCGACGGCGCCTTCCAGATGACGGTCCAGGAGCTCTCCTCGCTCTGCCGCCGGCGGAGCAACGCCATCCTGCTCCTCATGAACAACGACGGCTACACGACCGAGCGCATCATCCACGAGGGGCCCTATAACGACATCCAGCCGTGGGCCTATCACCGGCTGCCGGAGGTGTTCGGCGGCGGGTGGGGAAAGCGCGTCGCGACCGAGGACGAGCTCGACGAGGCGCTCGCGCGCGCCCGCGCCAGCAACGAGGGACCCGCCGTCATCGAGATCATGCTCGACCGCTTCGACACGTCGGAGGCGTTGAAGCGGCTCGGCGCGGCATTGTCGCCCGACAACCGGCTTCAGGTCGGCAAGTCAGGGTGAGCCTCGGCGTCGGGCCCAACCGGTCGGACATCGACTTACGGATTTGTATTGCGAGCGCCTCTTGTTGCTCGGGCCCGGCACGGCCAACGTTTTTCCTCACGGGCAAGCTTGGAGGAGACGATGACCAGAATTCCGATCGTGCTGTTGGCCACCTGTCTGTTGGCGGCCGGTAATGCGCGCGCCGATACCTGCAAAGCCCAGGCCGACGCAAAGAACCTTCACGGCGCGGCACAGACGAGCTTCATGAACAAATGCGAGAAGGACGCGAAGTCGAAATGCGTCGCCGACGCCAAGGCGAGGAATTTGCACGGCGCGGCGCAGACTAGCTTCATGACGAAGTGCGAGAAGGACGCGACCGGAATCTAGCTGCGAAACTCGACCGCGCACCTAGTGCGGAAACGCAAGCCCGAGGTCGGCCAAGATGACCTGGGCCGCGTTGCGTCCGGCGGCGAGGGTCACGCCCGAGCCCGGGTGGCTGCCGGCGCCGCAGAGGTAGACGTTGCCAAACGGCGAGCGATAGCCGGCGAGCTCGGGAACGGGCCGCAGGGGGCCGATCTGATAGGGAAGGAACGCGCCGTGCTGGTGCGTGCCGTGCACCGCGCTCGAGATGTGCCGCTCCATGTCGACGGGCGAGCGCACGGTGCGCGCGATGATGCGGCCGCAGAGCCCGGGCAGAAAGGTCTCGTCGATCCATGCGAGGATGCGGTCGGCGTAAGGCTCCTTGATGTCGTCCCATCTTGTGCCGCGGATGCGCCCCAGGGCATCGCCCTTGACCTCGTAGGGCACGAAGTGGAGCACGAATTTCATGAGCGCCCGACCGGCGGGCGCCCGGCTCGGGTCCACGCCGGCCTCGTTGATGATGCCGACCATCGGCGTCGCCGGAAGCAGCCCGTCGCGGCATTGGGCAAACATCGTCGCAAGGTCGTCGAGCAAGTCTCCGGTCGCGTGGACGTAGCCGACCTTTCCGATCTCCGCGCCCGCGCGATAGGCGACCGGGCCGTCGAGGGCGGCGTAGATGGCGAAGAACGAGTTGCCCCATTCGTAGCGCCTGATCTTG
The DNA here is from genome assembly GCA_963699485.1 of uncultured Alphaproteobacteria bacterium. Taxonomy (GTDB): domain Bacteria; phylum Pseudomonadota; class Alphaproteobacteria; order Rhizobiales; family Hyphomicrobiaceae; genus Hyphomicrobium_C. The sequence goes on from CAVOUC010000020.1 coordinate 47,515, forward strand.
TCGGCGAGCGGCGTGCCGACCTGGCGCTCCCCCAAGAGATCGAGCACGAAGTGTCGGGGGTCGACGTTCGAGGCGACGACGCGGTCAGCGGCGATCGTCTCGCCGCTCTCCAAGTGCACGGCCTTTGCGCGGGGGCCGTCGATCTCGATCCGGACCACCTTCGCGCCCGTGCGGATCTCCCCGCCATTGGCCCGCAACACCTCGACGAGGGCGTGCGAGACATTGTGCATTCCATGCCTGACGATGCTGACGCCGACGTCCTGCACGGCGCTCGCGAACAGCCAGGCGAACTGGCCGCCCAGCGCATCGTCGGGCGCAAGCGCGGCATGCAGAGCGCAAGAGGCAAAGAAGTTCCTGATCTCGGCCAATTCGAAAGTCTCGTTGACCCAGGAGCGTGCGCTCTGAAACCGGAAACGGTAGCCGTCGACGGCATCGGGACGCGCGAGCTCCTCAGCCAGCGATTTCGGCGGCGTGTTCAGGCCGGCGACGATCGCGCTCTTTGCATCGAGATACCGCTGGTAGACCCCGCGCCACGTCTCGGCGTCTTTCTTCGAGAACTGCGCCATGCTGCGAACCGTCGCGTCCAAGTCGCGGCCGATCGTGAGCGAGCGGCCGTTTGCGAACACCTGCGCCCAGTTCGGGTCGGGCGTGATCAGCTCGAGCCCGTGATCGGCCAGGCGAAGCTCCTCGGCAGCGGGCGTGAGCTTGGCGACGAGATAGCCGCTGGCGTGGATGTCGGAGAGGAAGCCGGGTGCGGCGATCTCCTCGGAGATCGTCATGCCGCCGTACGCCGGGTATTGCTCGAGCACGAGAACCTTGAGGCCGGCCTTGGCGAGATAGCAGGCGCAAGCGAGCCCGTTGTGCCCGGCCCCGACAACGATTGCTTGGTAGCTGCTTCCCATCGGGTTGGCACGGGTTAAGCTTTGGTCAGGCAAATTCGAGATCAACGAAAGATCCCGATGTTAGTCCGGCATGGGCGTGAAACGCCACAGACTTTGCTCTCGTCGCGAAAGGCGGCCCATCTCTCTTGCGGCGCCCGGCGCGCCATTTTGCCTTGTGCGAGACCTGTCGAGTGGTACCTTCGCCAAGGCTTACGGAGGTAGTGCCATGGGTAAGATCATCGAGTGCGCGAAGGTCGATCCTTCATCAGGCTGCACCCACGTCGTCCACGGCAAGGACGAGGCGGAGGTGCTCAAGAACGCCATGGAGCACGCGAAGGAGCATGGGTTGCGAGAGATGACGCCGGAGCTCATGGCGAAGGTGAAGTCGGCCATCCGCGACGAGTGAGCGCCGTCCGAGACCGATTGGCATTTGATCGGCGCTTGGCGGCTGCTATCGTCGCCGGCGTTCTAGTGCGAGCCGCGTGCCAAGAGGGCCGCGCCGGCAAACCGAGGCCTCGCCGCCATGAACGTGCTGCGCTTTCTGATCGTGACCCTGGCTCTCGCTTCGAGCCTCGCCCCGTCCTTCGCCGGCGCGGGAGAGCAGAAAGAGAATGTCATCCCGCCTCAGCCGAGCACCCCGGCGCTCGACGACGAGGACGACGATTCCGCCCGCCCGGCCTGGGCCGACCCCAACGCCGAGCCTCCGCCGCTCGCCGTCGACGACGACCCGACGCCCTTCGACCCCGCGGAGCGCCCGCCCGATCCCGACCCGGAGTGAGGGCCTGCCCAAGAGCGCGACGAGGGCCCCTCACCGGTACACGTAGCCGATGAGAAACGTCCGGTCGATGAGCGATGCGCCCACGGGCGGAAACGGGAACGTGGTTTGCTTGACCGCGAACACCACGCTCTGATCGAGGCGGCTGTTCCCCGAGCTTTCGACGACGCGCACCTCGGCCAAGTCGCCGTTCTCGTTCAAGATCAATCTGACCCTGACGCGGCCTAACACGCCTGTCGGAGGCGGCATCGTCTTGCGCAAGGCGCGAACGACGCCGATCCCGAACTCGTCGTTCTGACCGGATCGCGTCACGCCCGGCGGCCGGGTGAAGGATTCCGAGCGGCCCGGGCCCGCGCTCGGGGCTTCTTGCATGCTCTCGGGCGGTGACAGGTCCAAGCGAGTTTGAGGCGCAGGCTTTTTCTTTGCGGGCGGCTCCGGCTTGCTCTCCTTTTCCGCCGGCTTCGCCTTCTCGGGAAGCGGCGACAGGTCCGCGAGATCGGGCAGTGCCGGTTCGCTCGCCGCCGGGGCGGCTTCCTGTTTCGGTTGCGGCGCCGGGGTCTCGGCCGGGGGAGCAGGCGCGACCTCGGGCTGCTGCGGGGCCGGTGCGGCGGATTGCGGAGGGGGTGTCGCCGGCTGCGGGGGCGGCGCAGGAGTGCCGCCGGCCGGCGGCATTGCCACCGTCTCGAGGCTCTTGAGGTCGGCCTCGGTGACAAGCTCGACGGCGATGGCGTCGGGGCTTCCGGCCGGATCGCCGACATGGCGCGGCGACGATCTGCCGACGCCGAGGATGAGGAGCGCGTGCACCGCGACGGCGCACATCACTCCGATCCAGAAGCCGCGCTGGCGCGTCTCCGACGGCTCCGCCAGCCGCTCGACGACTGCGGGACTGTGATCAGCCGCCAGCATGTCTCAACAGGCGCTCATCGCTTGCAGCTCCGGCTGCTCCCCTAGCCTTGATCTTCACGGCTTTGCTGGATGAAGCTCTCCGGAGTGCCGTCCTCCGGATTGACGAAGATTATGTCCTTGGGATCGCGCCGCGGCGCGTCGATCGACAGGAAAACCAGCGGCTCCTCGATGATGTCGGGCAGCGCATGGACGGTCCCGCGTTCGAAGTAGAGAAGCTGGCCCGGCGCGAACTCGGCCTTGCTCGCCGGGTCCTCCATCCAGAAGGTGCCGCGCCCCGAAAAGACGTAAAGGTATTCGTCGCACATCGCGTGATAGTGCGGCGGCGTCGGCTTGTAGACGCGGAATACGCGCGCGCTCGCCGCCGTTCGGTCCGTCAGGTAGCGGTCCACGAGCAGCGTCGTCGCGGTATTCGGCAGAGACGCTGCAATCCCGCCGATGTCGAAGCGGCCCGTCGTGCGCGCGTTCCCCTGACCCATCTCCAAGCCTCCTCTTCAGCGTCGTTGCACGGCCTCATCCCTCGGACAAGCGACACAATAGCCCAGCCCTCCCTGTTTCCCCCGAAACAGCGCGGCAGCGCCGGCGTCGCCTACTCGATGCCTGGCTTTGCCGCAGCGCGGCGTTCAATGGAGGAAGATATGCATTCACGCGATATCCAAAGAAAGATCGACCGTTTCGGGGCCTGGCTCGACCGCCAGAACGAGCTGCACGACACAGCTCAGCGAGAGCGGCCCGCAATCTGGCACGCCGGCAAGATCGCCTTGGGCGCCGTCATGTTTGCCAAGGCGATGTCGCTCGGCATGCACGCGACGGTTTCCGCCCAGTATGCGTTCGCGGTCGTGTTTCTCCTGGGCGGCGCGGCACTCGCGATCGAGGGCATCCAGATGCTGCGCCATCGGCTCGGCGCGCGCTCGTGACACTCAAGGCGGAAGTGGGAGCCACACTTCCGCCGTCGTCACCGACGGCGAAATGTTCTAAAATACTGCTCCTGGGGCTGGGGTTGTTTGCGGGCACCTGGAGCTGGAGATGCCGATCACGATAGATCAGATCATCGTGTGGATCATTGTCGGCCTGCTCGGAGGAAGCCTCGCCGGCTTGCTCGTGAAGCGCGAGCGGCAGGGCTTCGGCATGATGGCCAATCTCGGCTTGGGCCTTGCCGGGGCTTTCGTCGGCGGCCTCTTGTTTCGCGGTCTCGGAATTCTTCCGGGCTTGGACAAGGTGGCGATCTCGCTTCGCGACGTGATCGCCGCATTCGTCGGATCGCTCTTGGTCCTGCTCGGGCTCTGGCTCTGGCGCCGATACTATCCGGCTGCGCCGTGACCTCGAGAAACACCGGGGCAATTCGGGCCGGCGTCGGCGGCTGGACGTTCGAGCCGTGGCGGAGCGTCTTCTATCCCGACAAGCTTCCGCACGCAAAAGAGCTGCATTACGCAAGCCGCCAGCTGGCGACGATCGAGATCAACGGCACCTTCTACCGCACCCAGACGCCGAAGACGTTCGCCAAATGGGCGAGCGAGACGCCCGAGGGCTTCGTATTTTCGGTCAAGGGGCCCCGCTATACGGTGAACCGGCGCGTGCTGGCGGAGGCCGGCGATTCCATCAAGGCGTTCTTCGACTCGGGGCCGCTCGAGCTCGGCAGCCGATTGGGCCCGATCCTCTGGCAGTTCGCACCGACGAAGAAATTCGACGCAGCGGATTTCGGCGCTTTCCTCGAGCTATTGCCGGAGAAGCTCGACGGACGGGAGATACGGCACGTGGTCGAGGTTCGGCACGCCTCCTTCGCGACGCCCGAGTTCATTGCGCTTCTGCGCCGCGTCTCGATGCCGGTCGTCTACTCCGAGCACGCGACATACCCGGCGATCCCCGACGTGACCGGCGACTTCGTCTACGCGCGCCTGCAGAAGGGGAACGATACGATCGAGACCGGATACCCGGCGAAAGATCTCGACGCCTGGGCGGAGCGCGCCAGGATTTGGGCCGCGGGCGGCGCGCCCAAGGACCTTGCGCCGATCGATCCCGCCCACCGGCCGAAGGCGCAGCCGCGCGACGTCTTCGTCTATTTCATCCACGAAGGAAAAGTGCGCGCGCCGGCGGCCGCACAAGCCTTCGCGAGCCGGGTTGCGCGATGACAACCGCTCGCCGTCGGCTCGCGTCCCAGATTGCTGCTCGTTCTCAGGCCCCTAACAGGGCGTCTTGACTTGCCGGCGCCGAGAGGCTTGCGTGGGCCGCATCTTGGCTCTCGAGGGAGAAACGAACATGCGCCCCACGTCGCCCGTCGCCGTCTCGCGTTGGCTTGCGCTGCTGGCCCTGCTGATTGCTGCCGTGCCGGCGCGGGCGGGGGACGACTACGCCGGCACCTGGGCCTACGATCTCACCCAGTGCAAGGCGGCGCAGGACACGTCCGATGCGCCAATGATCATCACCAAGGGCGGCTACGACCAGCACGAGACGCACTGCGCGTTCAAATCTGTCGAAGGCGCGGGGCCGGACTGGAAGGTCAAAGCGGACTGCACGGTCGAGGGCGATTCACAGTCGGTCGACCTCTCGCTTACCGTGTCCGGCGATACGCTGACCGTCGGCGACGAGGGCGGGACCCGCGACCTCCTGCGCTGCAAGTAGCCTCGCGCGCCAAGCCTTTCACGGGCCTCCCTCATCGGCCTGTCGCTCGCGAGCCAATTTCCGTCGCCCTCGGCTGAAAGTTATCCCCAACATTTCTTTATACTTTCGCGAGGGGGCGGGGTCTGTGGCCCATGCACCACTGAGGTGCCATTGGGCAACAACTGTTCCCTGCGACAATTAGAATCTTGCTGCGACACCAAGGCCCGTATCGCTGCGCGCAGCAAAAGACGATGGAACCGGGCTGCTGCGGTTTGCGTATATCAGTCAGTGAGAACCCCTTACGCGTCTCTACTCCTACGAAAGTGTATGTTGATTTCGGGCGTAGGAGTTTCTAGGGAGGCGTTTATTCTGTGAGTTGAGTATGCGTCATGCTTGCATTTCATGATTTGGACACGGTCGAAGCACCTCAATCGAAAGCTTCGAGACAAGATGCCGGCCGAGCACACGATGCGCTCGGCCCTACCCGTACTCTCGCCGCGGCCGAGATACTTTTTCAGGACGGCGACACGCGGGCGCGCCTCTATCGGGTCGAGACCGGCGCGATTTGCCACTATTTGCGGTGGGCCGACGGTCGTCACGAGGTCATCGAGATGGCCTTCCCCGGCGATATCATCGGGCTCGGCAATCTCGGCAAGCACATCAGCACGGCGCAAGCGATGGTCGCGAGTTCGGTGAGCGTGGTGTCGCTCGACGAGTTCGAGTACGCGCTCGAGCGCGACGGGCAGCTCGCGGCCCGGCTCGCCGCCGCGGCGGATAGGGAATTCGAGCTTCTTCGCCAGCGCACGCTTGGCCAAGGCGCCGTGGATCCGGTCGGACGCGTCGCGGCCTTCCTCGCGGCGATGTCGCATATGAGCGCACGCGAGGGACGCGATCCATTCCTGATCGGCGACTCGATGACGTGCGGCGTCGTGGCCGAGCGCCTTCAGATGTCCGTCGACGCCTTGTCAGATGCGCTGGTCGAGCTCGATCGGCGCGGTCTCGTTGCGCCGTGCGCGCGCGGGCTTCGTCTGAACAACGTGGCTGCCCTCGAGGCGCTGGCCGACGCGGCGTTGGTCGACGCGCACTGACGGCCGGGGGCCAATTCCGTTAGTTCTGGAGCGTGACCGTTTGGGATGGAGCAGGTTCTGCGATCCATCCCAGACGCTTAAGCCGTGCGCCCTCGCGCCGCCCAGCGCACGATCTCGACGATCACCCACAGCGCGACGAGTCCGAGCAAGACCGGCATCGTCGTGAACAGAAACCATCCCATCATGCCGAGCGTGAGGAGGTCGTGGCCGATGTCCTTGCCGCCAACCATGCAGGGGTGGGCCGAGGCCAGATCGAGCTTGCAGCCGTGGTAGTCGGCAATCGCCTGCGCCACGCCCATGCTGAGCACAGGCAGCAGGCAGACGATAATCGCGATAATTATCAGCGTCCGGAACAAGCGCATCTCGAGAAGCTCCCCCACTCACCCCGCGCCGAGCGAGCCATGCGCGCATCGTCGCGTCAAGGCCCCTCGCTTCGAGGCCCGGCGACGGAAAGTGCCGGCATGGCGGCGTTTCAATTGCCAAGACGGCGCTGCCGCCCGAACCGCAGCCCAAAGGGCCGCTTCGGACGAAACGCAACCGCGCCTTCGGTAAATGAGGAGTCGAATGACAATGAAGATATCACGCAATGGGAAATTCGCGCTTGCGGGAGTGACGACGGTCGTCCTCGGGCTTGCGGCCGCCGGAGCCATGGCCGACCGCGGTCCGTGGGGCCACGGCGGCGGCGGGCGCCACTACGGCGGAGGCGCCGGGTTCCTCGGCCTCGCCGGTCCTGGGCTCTACGGACCCATGCGCCGCGTCTGCCGCGGCGACGGCGACGAGATGACGGATCACATCCTGGTCAGCCTCGAGCACAAGGTGAAGCCGACGGAGGCTCAGAAGGGCGTGTTCGAGGACCTTAAGACGGCGATGAAGTCGGCCGCCGAGAAGATGCAAGCGGGCTGCCCGAAAGAGGCGGCCACCGACGGCGACAACGAGAAGATCACGCCGATCGAGCGTCTGGCCCAGACCGAGGCCGGGCTCACGGCTTCGCTCGACGCGGTGAAGACGTTGCGACCCGCCGCCGAGAAGTTCTATGCGGCCCTTTCCGACGAGCAGAAGGCCAAGCTCGACCGCAAGCGCGGCTGGCGCCACTGGCGCAAGGGGCCTCGCGGCGACGACGACGCACCGAAGGGCGACGACGCTCCGGCAGCGCCGCAGCAGCAGTAACCGGCCCAAGGCGGGCGCGGTGGCAATGCCATCGCGCCCGGCTAGCGACCGGGACTAGCTCACGCACTTGACGCAACCGGGCGCCGCCGCCGCAACGCAGGCAATGAGCGCCGGACCGCTGAGCGCAGCGCACCCCGCGATTGCGGCCGCGCAGCCGGCCCACTCGAAGACATTGCATCCTTGCGGCAGAATTGCGCTGTCCGTGGTCGACGACCTCAGACCCGCGTCATGAGGCCGAACGCAACTTGGCATGGAATTCGGAATCTTCATTTCTCAACCCCCTGTCTCTCGATTTACGCCAGAGCTCGCACGAGCGGCCAGCCGGCGGCCCGTGCTCGCGTCCTATCTCGTTCCTGGTCGCGCCTGCTCGCTCAGCAGGGCGTGCAGTTGTCGATGCCGCCGTCGCAGGCTTGCCCGGTCGCTATGCAGCGCGCCACGCAGGCCACAAATCCCGCTTTGCCGGCGCAGCAGGCGGCGCACTGGACCGCCCGTCCGCCTGGAATACGGCAGGAAGTCGAAAAACCCCTGTTGCGCTAATCCCGAAGCAAACGTCGGGCGGAAAAAGGCGAGCCGCGGAACCGGCGGCAGAGATTGCTGGCATTCGCATTGCAAGTCTCCTTCTCATGGCCGTTACGGACAAATCGGCAGCTCGAGCACACAGTGGCAGCCAAAGGGCGTGCAAACCTGCACGCAGCAGGCCGCAGCTTCGACCGATGAGGAGGGCGCCTCGTGCGAGCCTTCCCTCGCGGGCCGGTCGGCCCAGGATCCAAGCGCAATCGGCTTCGTCGGCATTTCGTTCGGCAATCGCATGACGTCCTCCTTCGTTGCTGCAATGAGCCCGCAGAGCCGCGGGAGATCAGTACTCGTTCCACAGGACCGGATCGCCGATCATGACCGGCACCGTGTCGCTGACGTCGATCGTGAAGCGAGCGCGCAGGGGCGCGCGACCCAATCGGTCCTTGGGGTCGAAGAACGTGAGCAGCACGTCGAAATAGTCGCTGCCGGGCCGGTTGAGCGGACTTCTTTCGACGCCAATGTCCTTGAGCGTCAGGCCGTCCTCGCCGGCCTCGATGATCACCGGGCTGAAGTTGAAGGCATTCGTCGCCGCGGCATTGAGTGCGCGCTCCTCCGGCGAGAGGCCCCTGTTGCGGATGCTGAAATAAATCTTGCCGAGGAAGCGGTTGATCTCGCGGTCGATCTTTGCATCGCCGGCCCCCGCTTCGACTTTCTTGCGCGCTTCCTTGAGGGCCTTTACGTAGCGCTTGGTCTCCCAGCTGAACATGCCGCGCAGATCGGGCACGACGACATCGACGACGTTGCCGTCATAGAGCGTCGCTTGCCCCGCGATCACACCCGGAATGGAGACGAACTCGACCGCCTTGTCCGACCACTCGTCGACGAGCCACTTGTAGGTATCGGCGGCATAGGCCCCGGCAGGGACGATGGCATACATCGGAACCTCGGTACGGCTCAGCGTCCACACCACCGATTGGGCCTGAAACGGCCGGTTCTTGAAGAGTTGCTGCAGCGCCGAATCCGTGATCGGCTTCAAGTCCCCCTCGGCCCTGCCGTTGACGGTGCGCCAGATCGAATCTCGCCGCGCCTGGCTGACGAAGCTCACGCCGAGGCGGCCGATGGCGTAGACGAGCTGGGCCCCCTTCGCGCCCTCCTTGCAGGTGCAGGGAGCGCCGTTGCCGCCCCCGCAGCCGCAGTCGGCGGGAACGAGGGCCCCCTCCTCGGCCGCCATTTGCACGGAGGCGTCGTCTCGAGTCCCTGTAGCGGCGGCGGCATTGCGAATTGGCGCTGCCGGAGCGGTGTCGATGTCGGGCTTCGTCCTGGCGATCAAGAGCTCCTCCCCTGTGTTGCGGCCTCGCGCAGATGCGGACGATCCGAGCACGAGGTCGGTGGCGCGTGAGACGTTGAGGCGACCCGAGAGATGGCTCGAGGCGATCTCGACCTGGTCGTGGGACGGAGGAGAGCAGGAGCCGAGCAGGACCTTCCTGATCCGCGAGCCGCTCGGCGCGATTCCGCGGGCGACATCGACGCTCATCAGAAGACCCGCGATGCCCGACACTGTGGCAGCGGCGAAGCTCGTGCCTGTCGCGCGGCAAAGCCCGCCGCCGACGCAGGAGCCCGGAACGTTGTCGCCGGGCGCCATGAGACCTTGCGGGCGCTGGTTGGGCCCCCAGTTGCTGAGAACCAGCGGAGCTCCGTCCTCGCCATCCGCGCCGACCGCGAGAACGCCCGCCACCGAGGCCGGGATCGTGTCGCACGCACATCCTTGATTGCCGGCCGCGGCGACGACGAGGACGTCCTCGCCAAGCGCTTGCTGGAGAGCGCCGCTCAAGTCCGACGAAAGGGCGAGCAGATCCGCCTGCTGGGACGCGCTAATGTTGATGATGGCGGCTTGCTCGGCCACGGCTTGGCGAATGCCCCGGGCGAGATCGCTTTGCGAGCAGATCTGTTTGCCGTGGCTCGCCTCGAAGATCGGGATGGAAAGCACGGTGCAGTGAGGCGCGAGCCCTGGGATCACGGCGTCGCTCGAGCCGGAGATGATCGAATGAACGAGCGTCCCGTGCTCGAGGCCGCCGCTCGCCTCCACGTGCAGGCCCGCGACGGCGGCCGGGTCGGCCGGGCCGTCGAGGACGGCGATGCGCACGCTGGGATGGCCCTTGGTAATTGACCAAAGTCGCTCGAGACCCGGCAGGCGTTGGGCTAATTCGTCGCTGACACTGGACATGAGGGCGCACCCGCACCTAGCGACTCTGAAAAACGGATTAGGACGTTGGAAGTCTGTCTATATTTCAGGTTGCATATACTGGAAGCATAATGCAACTTTCGGTTGTGCTCGTCAAATGACTTTTGCCATTAGCACGTCCCCGCAAGGACAGAGGGTAGTGGCCAGAGAGCGCTCGGGCACGGGCCAGTAGTTCCAAGTCGTTGCAGCGTCGAGCTGCCGGGATACTTCGGCAAGAGCCTGTCGCCCAAAGTAACTCTTGTCGGGCATTTGCCTTGATGCCATCGAAAATCGGCATAAGTATCGCTAATCGCCACGGTGCGAGCACGTCAGCGGGTGGTTTATGCGCCGTCAAATTCTGGCAGTTGTGGGTCTCGTCGCGGTCGGGGCAGGGGCACTGCTCTTCGGCCACGTCAAGCTGCCTCCGCTTCCCCTCGACTTGGAGCCAGGGCCGGCAACTCCGTCAACTTCCGCAACCTCTCCCGCCTCCCCGGCGGACAACCAGGCTTCGGCGCCGGCCGACGCTCAGAGCACGGCCGCCGCTGCGGCGGGGACGACCCTGGACATCGCCCGCATCTCTCCCGACGGCACGTCGGTGCTCGCCGGGCACTCGAGGCCGGGCTCCTATGTGACGCTGCTCGAGGACGGCAAGCCCGTCGGCTCGACCAAGGCCGACGACAACGGTGAGTGGAGCCTCGTCACCGAGCACCGCTTCGCAAGTCTCGATCCGCACCTCTCGTTTCAGGCGAGCGACGTGCCGCCGGAGCCGCAGCAGAGTACGGCCTCCGGAACGCCCCTCTCGACGGCATCGGTCGCGCCGGGCGCCGCTGACAAGAGTGCAGATCAGCCGGCGCGCATGGCTGAAAAGCCTGCCGCAGTCACGACCGAGATCCTGAGGAAATTCGAAAATCTCGTTGCCGAGGCGCGCGAGGAGGCCAAGCGCGAGAAGGAGGCCGCGGCACAGCCCGCGCCTCAGTCCGCGCCACCCGCTGCAGCCTCTTCCGTTCCCGCCTCTCCCGAGACGGCGGCGTCGGCAGCGGGCTCCGCGCAAACGCCCTCGTCGCCGCCGGTGCGGATCGCCGAGGCGGCCGGCAGCGCTTCATCGAAAGGCGACTCGCCGTCGGGTGCCGCCTCGTCGGACACGACGATCCCGGTCCCCATCACATTCGTCTATGCCGAAGCCACCCTCACCAGCGACGGACGCCACGCCACCGATCTTCTGCTCGAGTATCTGAAGCTCAAGCACTTCGATCAGGTGATGCTCTCGGGCCACGCCGACGAGCGCGGGACCAACGAGTTCAACATGGATCTCTCACGCGAGCGTCTCGATGCGGTCGCAAGCCTGCTTCGGGAGGGCGGCTTCTCGGGCAAGCTCGACCTCGTGCCCAAGGGCGAGTCGGAGCCGTACTCCGGCGTCGATCGCAGCAAGTATGCCGCCGAGGACCTCTTTCAGCTCGACCGCCGCGTCGAGCTGCGCTTCACGCGCTAGCGAAGAAGCCACGCGCGCAAATACGCAAGCCCCGGACCTTCCTCCGGGGCTTGCGCGTCAATTGGGGCTCTGAGCGTGCCGGACTGGGGTTACTGGCAGGCCTGCGTGAGCTTCCAGACCTTCTTCTTCTTGCCGTTGGGCAGCGCAACCTCGACCGGCGTCGTCTGGTACGAGCAGTAGTAGGCGCCGTTGAAACCTTCCTGGCCCTTCATCGGCTGATTGAAGATATACTCGTTGACGAAGTACTCCTTCGCGCCCTTGGCTTCGGCCTTGGTGCCGGCGAAGATCGGCGCCAGCGCGCCGGTGGCAACGAGAAGAGCAACGGCAGTGAACTTGATCGAAGAGTGGGTCATGGCTTCCTCCATCCTCTGGGTGTGAACCGATGACGAGACCCTACGCCATCGGGGGATGGGCCGCTGTTCCGGAAGTGACAGGACGCTTCGCGCACTTGGCTAATACCCGGGCGGCCGGCCATTAACCATTTCGGGCACGCGCGTCCGCTACTCGGCAGCCTTGGAGCGCCGCGAGCGGCCGGAATTGATCCGGTCTTTCATGATGTTGCTCGGCCGGAAGACGAGGACCCGGCGCGGCGTGATCGGCACTTCCTTGCCGGTCTTCGGATTGCGCCCAATCCTTTGCCCCTTCTGGCGAATTCCGAACGAGCCGAACGACGAGAGCTTCACCTGCTCGCCGCGCGATAAGCTCGCCGAGATCTCGTTGAGCACCAGCTCTACGAGCTCCTGCGAACTCGTTCCTAGGCAGGCCAACCTTCCGGACAACCGCTTCCGCAAGGTCGGCGCGCGTCAATGTCTTGCCTCCCATGGGCTTGTCGCCTCCCCGTTATCTTCAAGGTATTTTTTTGCCATGCTACCGGGCGGCGAGGCGGCGGTCAATGCAAGACCGCAACAAGCAACTGAAAAACCACAAAGAATTGGGAGGGTTCGCGCCCTTTCCCGCTGGGACGGGTAAATTTGCCTCCGGCGGGGCCCTGCCAGGGGGCCTCTCGCGAGCCCTTCCGCCTACCAGCGCGCCAGCACTGCGCCCCAGGTGAAGCCGCCGCCCATGGCCTCCATGAGTATAAGGCTTCCCTCCCTGATGCGGTGCTCCTCGAACGCCTGGTTCAAGGCGAGCGGGATCGACGCAGCCGAGGTGTTGCCGTGCTTGGCGAGCGTCATCACGATCTTCTCGGGCGCGACGCCTAGCTTTTTCGCGATGCCGTCGAGGATGCGGACGTTGGCCTGGTGGGGAACGAAGAGGTCGATCTCATCGGGCGCGTAGCCGGTCATGACGAGAGTTTCCTCGATCACTCCGGAAATCTTCTGAACGGCGTGGCGGAACACCTCCCGACCGTTCATGCGCAGGTGGCCGACGCTCTTGGTCGAGCCCGGGCCGCCGTCGACGTAGAGCAGATCCTCGAAGCGGCCGTCCGAGCGGATGCGGGTCGCGAGAATGCCGCGATCCTCGCGCGTCCCGTGCTGGGGCTGGGCCTCGAGCACGACGGCGCCCGCCCCGTCGCCGAACAGAACGCACGTCGAGCGGTCGCTCCAGTCGAGAATGCGCGAGAACGTCTCGGAGCCGACGACGATCGCCCGCTTGAATTGGCCCGTCTTCAGGAAATTGTCCGCCGTCGTCAGCGCATAGACGAAGCCCGAGCAGACCGCCTGGATGTCGAAGGCGGCGCCCTTGGTCACGCCGAGGCCGGCCTGGATGCGCACGGCGGTCGCCGGAAACGTGCGGTCCGGAGTGGCGGTTGCGCAGATGACGAGGTCGATGTCCACGGGATCGATCGCGGCGCGCACGAGTGCCTGGTGCGCGGCGGCGATGCCGAGCGTCGAGGTGAGCTCGTCGCTCTCGGCGATGTGGCGCTCGCGAATCCCCGAGCGCTCGACGATCCACGCGTCCGTGGTGTCGACGATCTTCGCAAGGTCCGCGTTCGTCATAACCCGCCGCGGCAGGTGCGCGCCGATCCCGCGAATGACCGATCGAATGACTGCCACCAATACCTCTCCGCTTCTCCCTCGCGTCGGGAATTGCAAATCGACAAGTGCCGAGGCAAGACCGCAACCCGGCCTCGAGCCTCGCCTAGACCTCGGACGCCGTCTTGCCGAGGCGGTGATGAAATGCGTCGAGATCCTTGGCGAGCCTATCGATTAGGCCGGCCTCCGCCATTTCGTAGCCGAGATCGACGGCGCTCGCAAAGCCGAGCGCATCGGTGCCGCCGTGGCTCTTTACCGCAATGCCGTTGAGGCCGAGAAATGTGCCGCCGTTGACGCGGCGCGGGTCCATTTTCTCCTTGAGAACGCGAAATCCGCCGCGCGCGAGAAGAGCGCCGAGCTGCGAGATGTACGTGCGGCCCATCGCGTCCTTGAGGTACTGGCCGATCTGCCTTGCGGTCCCCTCGGCCGTCTTCAGCGCGATGTTGCCGGCGAACCCCTCGACCACGACCACGTCGGCGCGGCCCTGGCCGATCTCGTCGCCTTCGATGAAGCCGTGGTACTCGAGCGGCAGGTCGAGCGCCTTCAGAAGCGCGTGCGCCTCCTTGACCTCTTCTCCGCCCTTGATCTCCTCGACGCCGACGTTGAGCAGGCCGACGCTCGGGCGCTCGATGTGAAAAAGCGCGCGCGCCATCGCCGCTCCCATGAGCGCGAAGTCGGCAAGCTCGCGCGCGGTTGCGCCGATGTTGGCGCCGACATCGAGCACGATGCATTCGGCGGTTACGGTGGGCCAGAGCGCGGCGATCGCCGGGCGCTCGATGCCGGCCATCGGCCTCAAGATCAACCTCGCCATCGCCATCAGCGCGCCGGTATTGCCGGCCGAGATGGCGGCATGGGCCTCTCCCTTCTGCACCGCCTCGAGTGCGAGCCACATGCTCGTGCCCTTGCCGCGCCTCAGCGCCTGGCTCGGCTTGTCGTGCATGGCGACGACGAGAGACGTGTGCTCGACGCGCGACCTCGCCGCGAGTGCGGGATGGGCTTCGAGGGCCGCCTCAACGCGCGCGCGATCCCCGTAGAGGACGAAGCTCAACCCGGGGTGGCGGACAAGCGAGATTGCGGCGCCCGGGACCACGACCTCCGGGCCATGATCGCCCCCCATGGCATCGAGCGCCAGTGTCCGCGGCTGAGCCATCTCTTAGTCTCTCGACATGATGTGGGACCGCACGCCGGGATCGGAGTGTCCCGTCTCCGTCCGGCGAGCCGCGAGGGAAAATACTCGTTTAGAGGGGCGAAACAACCGGATTTTCTCGTGTGCGCACATGTCAACGCCGGCGCCTGGCGCGAGCCGTCGGCGTGCAGGCATAGCGCCTATTTCTTCGGTTTCAAGCGTTCGAGAGCGGCAAAGGGATGGCTTTCGGCCTCCCCCTCGGCTGCCTTCGGGTCCTTCCATGCGAACTCGGCCCCGGGCTTTCTCGGGTAGGGATCGAGCGCCATTGCGATGTGCTCGAATACGAGCCGGCCGACATCGATGATGCCGTGCTCCATCGGCTCGACGTCGCGCGCGTCGTCGCCGGCGGCAGCTGGCTTCGCCTCCAGCGTAGCCGCAGGCCAGTATTCGGCCGCGAACGGCTCGCTGAGACGCGCCGCGACCGGGTCGAGCGTCACAACGCACGCTTGCGTCACGTCGGCCTCGGCCACTCCCGAGACGCTAAAGAAGCGCCGGTCCGGGCCGGGCTTGATCTCGAAGCGAGCCGTCAATGCTTCACAGCTCAAGATATCGAGCTCGCGCGCGATCAAGGCGCGATCTTCGGCGCTCGCGCTCCGCGTCTCGGCCAAGCCTTCGCTGCCGATTGCCGTCTCGGCAAACATCCAATGGAGCGGCGCCGTCACATATGTCCTCCCACGTCTTTCGAGGGTGCCGGGAATGTGATCAAGCCGTCGAGAAGATCCCCGCTGGCGACGGCAGAAAGATGCCTCGAGAGGCGCCGCGTGTAGCGCGCAAGGGCGCGAGCGCGCTCAGGGTTCCCATCAAGACCGGGCACGTACTGGGAGAGCTCGTGCGCCAGCGCGATCTCGTCCTGCGTGGCGAGCGCCGAGCGATAGGCGCGCCAGCGCTCGTAGGTCCCCGCGGCGGCCCGCTTTACTCTGCGCGGCACGGCGAGATCGCCGACCCCCATCTCGCGCAGATTGTCGTCGATGTCGGTGATGAACGCCTCGACCAGCATCCGCGCCGGCCGCTCGCCTCTCCGGCCCTCTTGGCTCAGCCGGTCCGCTACGGCGATGATGTGCAGGATGAGAAGCTCGGCGCGCCCCTCGACCGTGTCCGCCACGCCTCCGTCGGCGAAAAAAGCCGTGGATCGCGCTTGCGTCACGGTCGCGCCATAAAGCTTGAGTGCTGTGCGGCGGTCTCGCGATCGGGCTCGGAGCCAGGAGAGCACGCGGTTTTCCACTGGTTTGAGGACGGCTGCTGAGACGGGGGATGACGCGGGCACGCGCGTTGCTTTCAAGCGTACGTTTGGCTAGTGCGGGAACGATGACGGTCTCCCCGCGAGTCTCAAGAGAGAAAGCTCTCGAGCTGCCATGAGCATTATGCGCCGAGCCGAGACCGGGCGCCAGACGACCGCCCGGCCGGTCCGCAAATCCCGAACTGCCGCCCCCGTCATCGACGCCCTCGCGTGCGCGCTCCTGATCGCGGCTGTGGTGGGCGCAGGCTGCAGCGAGCAGATCACCAAGCACGGCCAGCTCTTCCGCGAGGCGGACCTGCAGCAGGTCCAACCCGGCATGGGCCAGGAGCAGGTGACGGCCGCGCTCGGCACGCCGACGACGACCACGACCGCGGGCACCGGCCAGGCGTGGTATTATATTTCGAGCACCGAGACGCAGAGCGCCTTCTTCACGCCGAAGGAGGTCGACCGCCAAGTCCTCGCCGTCTACTTCACGCCGACGCAAACGGTCGAGCGCGTCGCGAACTACGGCCTCAAGGACGGCAAGGTGTTCGACTTCGTCTCGCGCACGACGCCGGCGCCCGGCGGGCGCGACGAGGGTCTGCTCAAATCTCTCTTCCGCAACCTCGGCCAGAAGCAGATCTTCGGCGAATAATTCGTCATTCCAGCCAAGCGCCGCGAACGCGGCCCAGCGCATGCGTCGCTCTCAGCCGTGGGCGAGGACGGCGAGCAGCAAGAGCGCCACGATGTTGGTGATCTTGATCGCCGGGTTCACGGCGGGGCCCGCCGTGTCCTTGTAGGGATCGCCGACGGTGTCGCCGGTAACCGCAGCCTTGTGGGCCTCCGTGCCCTTGACGTGCTTCACGCCGTCCTTGTCGACGAAGCCGTCCTCGATGGCCTTCTTGGCGTTGTCCCAGGCTCCGCCCCCCGACGTCATCGAGATCGCGACGAAGAGCCCGGTGACGATCACGCCCAAGAGCATGGCGCCGACGGCGGAGAATGCCGCGCCCTTGCCGCCGATCGCGTCGATGACGACGAAGAGCAGGATCGGCGAGAGAACCGGCAGCAGCGACGGCACCACCATCTCCTTGATGGCGGCGCGCGTGAGGAGATCGACGGCGGCCGCATAGTCCGGCCGGTCCTTGCCCTTCATGATGCCGGGCTTCTCCTTGAACTGGCGGCGCACCTCCTGGACGATGGCGCTACCCGCGCGGCCCACTGCCGTCATGGCAATGCCGCTGAAAAGATAGGGAATGAGGCCACCGAGCAGGAGCCCGACGACGACGTAGGGGTTGTCGAGTCCGAAGTTGGTCTCGACGCCCTTGAAGTATTGGAAGACGGTCGCGCCCTCGGCATTCGCCTCCTTGATGAAATACTGGAGATCGTAGTTGTAGGCGGCGAACAGAACGAGCGCGCCGAGGCCCGCTGAGCCGATGGCGTAGCCCTTGGTCACCGCCTTCGTCGTGTTGCCGACCGCGTCGAGCGCGTCCGTCGAGCGGCGCACCTCCTTGGGCAGCCCCGCCATCTCCGCGATGCCGCCCGCGTTGTCGGTCACGGGCCCGAAGGCGTCGAGCGCGACGACGAAGCCGGCGAGCCCGAGCATGGTCGTGGTCGCGATCGCGGTGCCGAACAGCCCGGCGAGATTGTAGGTGATGAGAATGCCGGCGACGATGACCAGCGTCGGCAGCGCCGTCGCCTCGAGCGAGACGGCGAGGCCTTGGATCACGTTGGTGCCGTGCCCCGTCACCGAGGCCTGGCTGATGGAGCGGACGGGACGGAAGCCGATGCCGGTATAATATTCGGTGATCCAGACGATCAATCCGGTGACGGCGAGGCCGACGAGCCCGCAGAGCAGGAGGCTCATGCCGGAGATCACGAGGCCGGTCGTTGAGTGGAACGTCGCGCCAAGGCCGCCGAGCACGTACTCCGTCGCCGCCCACAGGCCCACGATCGAGAGCAGGGCCGTGGCGATGAAACCGCGATAGAGCGCTCCCATGATGGAATTGTTGGCGCCGAGCTTCACGAAGAACGTGCCGATGATCGAGGTCACAATGCAGGCGGCACAGATCGCCAGCGGATAGAGCATCAGGGAGCTCAGCTGGTCGCTGCCGGCGAAGAAGATGGCCGCGAGCACCATCGTCGCCACCACCGTCACGACATAGGTTTCGAAGAGGTCGGCAGCCATGCCCGCGCAATCGCCGACGTTGTCGCCGACGTTGTCTGCAATCGTCGCCGGGTTGCGCGGATCGTCCTCGGGAATTCCAGCCTCGACCTTGCCGACGAGATCGCCGCCCACGTCGGCGCCCTTGGTGAAAATGCCGCCGCCGAGACGGGCAAAGATCGAAATGAGGGACGCGCCGAAGCCCAGCGCCACGAGCGAGTCGATCACCGTGCGGTCGGCGGGGCCGTAGCCCAAGAGGCCGACGAGGATGAAGTAGTAGCCGGCGACACCAAGCAGCGCGAGGCCCGCAACCAGCATGCCGGTCACGGCGCCCGACTTGAAGGCGATGTCGAGACCGCCCGCGAGCGAGCGCGTCGCGGCTTGCGCCGTGCGCACATTGGCGCGCACCGAGACGTTCATGCCGATGAAGCCGGTCAATCCGGAAAGCACGGCGCCGACCGCGTAGCCGACGGCCACGGGCGCGCCCAAGAGGATCCACGCGAGAATGAAGACCATAATGCCGACAACGGCGATGGTCCGATACTGGCGGCTGAGATAGGCCTGGGCGCCTTCGCGGATGGCGGCGGCAATCTCTTGCATGCGGGGGGTCCCCGCATCGGACTTCATCACCGACTGAATTGTATAGGCGGCATAGAGGATCGACAGCGCCCCGCAGGCGATGATCCCCCAGAGAATCTCGGTCATGTGGTGGCCCCCCTTGGGCCAGGTTCTTTCGTTGGAATTGGGCAGGCGAATTGGCCACGCCGCCCCTCTTTCGCCCCCGGTGGGCGAAAGTCGCGCGGGACCATGCCAAAAGTGCCCCTCGGTTGCAACCGGGGCACAGATTTCGCCGCATGGACAAATGTCGCAAGAGCGAAAGCCGGTAAATGCGTTTCCTGAGGCCCCTATTCCCCAATAGGAACAGCCCGCAGGGTCCCACACGTCCCGGAGCTTACCTCTACCGGCAGGGACGTGCCTGGACCTGGCAGTCAATGCCGCCGCCGCCCTTCGAGCAGGTTATTCCCTTGCCCGCAGCCCGGCTCCAGCGAGCCCAGTCGCTGCCGTACTCGAAATCGGTGAAGCTCGACCAGGAGATGATCGCCTCTCTCTGCGCCGCCGCCTTGCTGCCGCCTGAGCCACTGCCGAAATGATAGTGGTCGCTCATGCACTGACGGCCGCCCTCGCGACGCAGGTCATGCGCGTAGGCAAATCCGGTATCGTCCGCTGCCGCCGGCGCGATTGCCGCGCCCGCCAAGAACACCCCGGCCGCCGCCCGAGAGATGAGTCCACCCGCCATCTGTTCACCCCTTGCCTAGATTCGGAAGTGCCCGGCACTTTGCCATAACCCGGACTTGTCGAGACACCGCACGCGCGCCACAGGTCCGAAAAGTCTTTGGACGCGGCAAAGACGTCACAGAAGCGCGAGCGCAGCTCTCGGGTTTACGTGCGCGAATCGCTATTTCGCGGCGACGACCGCGATCTCGACCAGCATGCGCGGATCGACGAGCTTGGCCTCGACGGTGGCGCGCGCCGGCGCGCTCCCCGCCGTGATCCACGCCGTCCATGCCTCGTTCACGACCTCGCGGTGGCGGATGTCGGCGAGCCAGACATTGGCCATGACCAATTTGGATTTGTCGGTGCTGCAGAGCGCGAGGAGGCGGTCGATCTCGGCCAACACCTCCTGAGCCTGTCCCTTGGCATCGCGCGAGAGGTCCGATGGAATGATGCCGGCGGTGAAGACGAAGCCGTTCGCCTCGACGACCTTGGAATAGACGGGGCTCGTCTCGTGGCGCGTGATGGGCATGGGGCGCAAGCTCCAGTCAGCGGTTGATCGGACGGCGGCCTCTTAGCAGAGCGACCGCAACCCTGCCAGAGCGCACGCCCGCGAAGAGCTAAAGCAGAGGCTCCTCGACCTCGCGCTTGCCGTCGATCATCAGCGCCTTGATCGCCGCCTCGCCGTCGCGCCCAACCGCGATCACGGTGGCGAGCTTCTTGTCGCGCACGAGATCCTCGAGCCTTCTTCCTGTCCCCTCGGGCACGAAGTAGCTCTCGATGCCGTAGCGCAGGCGTGCGCGGGGCTTCGAGCCCGACCCGGGCGACCAAACCGAATCGACGACGCCCTTGAGGACCACGTTCTCTGGCGCCGTCGACGCCGGGTAGCTCAAGTCGACCGCCACGATCTGCCAATCGGCGTCGCCCGTTGTCGGCTTCATCGTGACGTAGAGGGAGTCGCCCTGCCGCGTACCCTCGGGCGCGTCGACGTCGCCGGTCTGGCTGAACCGGTAGCTCAAGACCACGTAGTCGCCGCGGAAGAGGTCGCGCGGATCGACGGGGACGACCTCGGCGACAATCTCGCGCCCATGCGCCAGCAGCGAGACGCGGTCGAAGACCATCCACCCGAGCAGCGCCGTTTGCGCAACCGCGACCACGCCGATGGCGAGCCAGGACTTGGGCGAGAGCGATATCATGCGTGCAACTCCTTAGGTTCGCCGCGGGCATGAATTCGGTAGGCCATGGCGGCGAGCGCGCAAACGATGAGGCCGGCGACGAGGAAGAACACGGAGGTGTTGAGGAGCGTCCCGATCGTCTTCCAATAGATGGCGAGGATCTCGAACGAGAAGCCGACGTAGCCGAGCCACAAGGCGCCGCGATTGACCGACTTTAGGCCCCAGAAGATCGCCGCGATGGTGAGCGCCAAGGCGAGCACCGCGAGCAGGATGAAGGTGTCGAGCTCCGGGCTCTCGATGAACTGGAGCGCGAAGAGGCCGGCGAAGGCGATGACGAGACCATAGCTCTGGGCTCCGGGCCAGAGGCCGGACAGGTCCGGGCGCAGGCGCTCGCCTGCGATCGCCAGGCCGATCACGCCGAGGCCGATCGCGACGACGAGGCCGTGGGCGTGACCGTCGCGCAAGAGGTAGCCGAGGCTCACCACGAAGCCCGTGAGCGCGAGGCCGGAGAGGTGGAGGCCAGGCCGCCAGCGGCGCCAGTAGAAGGCCGCCGACACGATCGCCCAGGGGATCAGGAACGGCCAGTAGACCTCGCCGCGCTGCCCGGCTTCCCAGGTCCCCCAGACGGCGACGAGCACCATCGCTGCGGCGAGCGCCGGATTGGATTGCAGCACGACGCCGGCGAGAAGCGCGCCCGCCGCCCAGGCGAGCACGGCGTCGGGCGGATTTCCGTCCATGTGGTACATCTGCGAGATCAGCATGATGCTCGCGCCGAACACGGCGACGCCGAGCAGGATCGCGGCGTGGGCAAAACCGCTCATGCCGCGTTGGGCGAACACGCCCGCGAGCCCGTAGGACGTCCACAGACCGGCGAACAGGAGCCCGAGGCGCAGGAGGCGCGGCATCTCCTGCCAGTTGGCGGCGACGAAGCTCATGGCCGCGAAGCCGATCAGCACCGCGCCGAGGATGGCGAGCGAGTTGGCGAGCCCGAGCGCGCGCACGCCTTTCTCGAGGTCGGCCCGTATCGAGGCCTCGCCCGCCGGGCTGATCCAGCCGGCCTCCCGCCAGCGCACGAGATCGCGGTCCAGCCGCTTCTTGTAGCTCCACATGATTTGGTCCCGCACTGCTTAATTGAACACTGTTTATATAAACAGCACAATATGTCACGACCGTGGCGGGGCGGCAACGGTCTCCCGGAGGGTAAACGGCAGGCTCGGGCCCCGGCTGCCCGTGAGCGCGGCGGGGCCCTCAAGCCTTACTTCGGAGCGTCAGGGGTTGCCGGAGCCGGCGCCGGGGTTGCCGCTTCCGGGGCCGCTGGCGGCGGGCTTTCCGCTGTTGGACCGAGTACAAAATAGGCGGCAACCGCGAGCACGACAGCCACGGCCAATGCCATAAGAACCTTGGAATCCATCCAGACCTCCCAACGGATGAATGCGCACGATCGGAGAAATCTAGCACAGCGCCGAAGCCAGCGTTGCATATTGTGAACAACACTAACGTAGAGATCGGCGGCTCGACGCGGCGCCCGTCGCACTGCACAATGGGGAACTCGCGTTCAGTGAATTGCGTAAAGTCTGACGCGACAAGGAGCCCGTAAGGAACGGCGGAGCCCCATGGACCTCGACGCCACACTGCTCGCGCGCATCCAGTTTGCGTTCACGATCTCGTTCCACATCATCTTCCCGAGCTTCACGATCGGCTTGGCGGCCTTCGTCGCGACGCTGCTCGTGCGCTGGCGGATTACGGGCGAGGATCATTTTTATCGCTTGGCCCGCTTCTGGACCAAGATCTTCGCCGTGAGCTTCGCCATGGGCGTCGTGTCCGGGATCGTGCTCTCCTACCAGTTCGGCACCAATTGGAGCCGCTTCTCGATCGTGGTCGGCAACGTGCTCGGGCCCTTGCTCGGCTACGAGGTCCTGACGGCCTTCTTCCTCGAAGCCTCGTTCCTCGGCATCATGCTGTTCGGCTGGAAGCGCGTCTCGCCCAACGTACATGTGCTGTCGGCCGTCCTGGTCGCGCTCGGCACGTCGTTCTCGGCGTTCTGGATCCTCGCCGCCAACAGCTGGATGCAGACCCCTGCCGGGCACGAGATCCGCGACGGCATCGCCTATCCCGTCGACTGGCTCGCCGTGATCTTCAATCCGAGCTTCCCCTACCGCTTCGCGCACATGTTCACGGCGGCCTATCTCACGACCTCCCTCGTCGTGCTCGCCGTGGGCGCCCGCTATCTCCTGGCGGGCCGGTTCGTGGCCGAAGCCAAGACGATGATGCGCATGGGGCTCGGAATGGTCGTGTGCCTCGCCCCGCTCCAAGCCTTGATCGGCGATCAGCACGGCCTCAACACCGCCGAGCATCAGCCCGCGAAGGTAGCGGCGATCGAAGCGCACTGGGACGGCTCGAAGCCGGCGCCTCTCGTGCTGTTCGCGATCCCGAACGAAGCGGAGGAGAGGAACGCGCTCGAGATCGCGATCCCCAAGATCGCGAGCCTGTTCATCACGCACGACCCGGACGGGCTGTTCAAAGGGCTCAAGGACTTCAAGCCGGAGGACCGTCCGCCCGTCGCCATGCCGTTCTTCGCCTTCCGCGCCATGGTCGGCTTGGGCGTGCTCATGATCGCGATCGGAGTGGTCGGTGCCTACCTCTGGGCGCGGGGCCGTCTCTTCGAGACGCGCTGGTATCTCGCCCTCGTCCAATACGCCTGGCCGCTTGGCTTTATCGCTATTCTCGCGGGCTGGTACGTGACCGAGGTCGGCCGCCAGCCATGGATCGCGACCGGCATCCTGCGCACGGCGGACGCGATCTCCCCCGTCTCCTTCGGCGCCGTGCTCACGACCCTCGTTCTCTTCGTCGTCGTCTACACGGTCGTGTTCTCCATGGGCATCTATTACATCAACCGCCTCATCGAGAAGGGCCCGGCCGGAGAGGCCGTAAAGGGTGAAGAAGGCGTGCCCTCGCGGCCGATGTCGGCCGCGACGGAGGCCGCCCATGAAGCCACCGAGGGAGCGAGGTGACGGCAATGGCTGACGCATCCACATGGCTTCCCGTCGTCTGGGTCGCGATCCTCGGCGTCGCCGTCGCGCTTTACGTGCTGATGGACGGCTTCGACCTCGGCATCGGCATTCTGTTCCCCTGGAGCCCGGAGGAGGAGCACCGCGACGTGATGATGAACTCCGTCGCCCCCTTCTGGGACGGCAACGAGACATGGCTCGTCCTCGGCGGCGGCGGCCTCTTCGTCGCCTTCCCGCTCGCCTACGGCCTCATCATGCCGGCGCTCTACCTGCCGATCATCATCATGCTGCTCGCCCTCGTGTTCCGCGGCGTGGCCTTCGAGTTCCGTTGGGTCGCCAAGCCCCACCACGCGCTCTGGGATCTCGCCTTTGCCGGCGGCTCGATCACTGCCGCCTTCATGCAGGGCGTGATCCTCGGCGGGCTTCTGCAGGGCATCAAGGTCGAGGGGCAGGCCTTTGCCGGGGGCTCTTTCGACTGGCTCACGCCGTTCGCCCTGTTCACCGGGGCCGCGACGGTCGCCGGCTATGCGCTCCTCGGCGCAACGTGGCTCGTCATGAAGACCGAGGGCGAGGTGGCCGAGCGCGCGCGCTCTCAGGCGAAGATCCTGCTCTTGGCCGTGCTCGCCGCCATGGCGGTCGTGAGCCTCTCGACGCCGCTCATGTTCGGCCGCATCTGGGAGCGCTGGTTCTCGATGCCGAACATCTTCTATCTCGCGCCCGTGCCGGTCCTCGCTCTGGCGGCGGCCTATGCCTGCTGGAGCGGCCTCGAGACGCGCCACGACACGCGGCCTTTCGTTTCGGCCATTGCGCTCTTCCTCTTGGGCTTCCTCGGGCTTGCGGTCTCGAACCTGCCTTTGATCGTGCCGCCCTCGGTCACGATCTGGGACGCGGCGGCGCATCCCTCCTCGCAGCTCTTCATGCTGGTCGGCGTGCTGATCCTGCTGCCGGTGATCCTCGCCTATACCGCCTACGTCTACTGGACCTTCCGCGGCAAGGTCCGCGCGGGGGAGGGGTATCATCTTTGAGCGGGGCTCCGCCGATCCGCGCGTGGCTCGAGCCAGGTCGCTAGGGGCGCGGCGGTGGACATTATCCTCGCGACGAATTCGGACGACCCCTATCTCGCCTTTCGCGACGTCGTGCGATTTGCCGACGGGTCGGGATATTCGACGCGAATTGGCGGTTCGCTCCGGGTGGATCTCGGCCGAGGACTATATCTTCTATTTCGAGGCCGAGCCGCTCGCGAGATTTCTCGCCGGCCTCGAGAGGATCGATCGCACGCTCACGGGCGTCGCTCTTCTGAAACCTCTCTTCGAGGCTACCTTCATCGAGTTTCGCGGCACGCGCCGCGGCCACGTCGAGGTCCGCGGAGATCTCATCTTCTCGGGCGATCTCGACCAACGCGTCCAATTTGCCTTCGAGACCGATCAAACCTGCCTCGCTCCGCTTGCCGACGCATTCCGGCAGGCGGCCCGTGGCGACTGAGAGAAAATCGTTCAGGGTGAAGAATGACCACGACCGACAAGGCCGACCCCGCCAAGCGTTTCTATCTCGACGACCTCCATGTCGGGCAGCGCTTCACGAGCAGAACGCACACGATCGACGAGGCGCAGATCAAGGCATTCGCGCGCGACTTCGACCCTCAGCCCTTCCATCTCGACGAGGAGGCGGCGAGCAAGTCCTTTTTCGGCGGCCTCGTCGCCAGCGGCTGGCACACGGCTGCCGTCACCATGCGCCTTCTCGTCGATCAGGGATTGCCGCTTACCGGCGGACTTATCGGCGCGGGCGGCGAGCTTTCCTGGCCGCGCCCGACGCGCCCCGGCGATACGCTGCGCGTCGAAAGCGAGATCGTGGCCGTCACACCGTCGCGGTCGCGGCCCGATCGCGGCAGCATTCTGGTGCGAAGCGTGACTCGCAATCAGCGCGACGAGGTGGTGCAGGATTTCACGGCGAAGCTGATCGTTCCGCGCCGCGTCGAATCCTGACAGCTCTCATGGATTGTGGCTGAGGAGGAAGCGTCAGCGGTCACGCTGTGGCTCTGCGCCCGCTTCGAAGTCCTGAAAGCCAGGCGACGCTCCGTAGCTCTCCACGGCGAGGTAGTAGCGGTTGACCCAGCCACTCACGCGTCCATGCTGGATCGGGCACCAGGTGTCGTGGCACGGCCCGACGATCCTGACCCCGCGGCTCGCGGGCGGGATGGCCCCGACCCGGGGATGATACTCGGAAGGACCGCTGCGCACGTTGAGCATGTCGTCCTCGGCCACTCCCGCCACTCTGAAGGACATGAGGGACGGCGGCGGTGACGGCTTAGCGGGCGCGGCCGTGCGCATGGGCGGCGGAGCGGGAGCCGCGCGCGTAACGACAGGGGCCGTCGAAGGCACCGGCGGACGCGTCTCCTTGGCGGGCGGCTCGGTCGTCTCGGCCGCGACCTTCACAGGCTCCTTGTGGACCGGTGACAGACGGCGAGGATCGAAGCTCGACCCCGGAGCGTGAGCTTCCGGCGTAGCGCTCGTCGCGGCCCCGAGTGCCATGCCTGCGAACCTCAGCGGCGGAGGATCGTCAGAATTGGTCGGACCACTGGCGACTTGATGCTGGCCAGGCTGTTGCGCGGGCGCCGGCGACTCTACGCTCTTGGCAACTTTCGTCTCGGCGCCGTCGGCTACAGGCGTCTTTTCCGTCTCCTCCTTGGCGACCTGCTCGGCCCCGAGGGCAAACGGAGCAGGCGTAGGCTTTGCGGCGGGCTTTGCGCGCTCGGCGATGGTCGCGGTTCCGCTTTCGCCGCCCCGCTCTTGCCAGAAGATGCGCGTCCCGTCCTGGCGCAGGCTGGCGCAGCGAACCTCGGCGTCGAACCATCTGAACCATTTGACGCAAAGCTGGTCGTCGGCGGTCCACCAGCGGCCCCGGTCCTTCTCGGACCCGAGCACGGAGGCGAGCGGCCCTGCTTCGCCGGACACCAGCCCATCTTCCTGGAAGCGAACCGGGATCGTGCTGCCGGCCGGAGTGTCGAGCTCGACGAGGGAGCCCGAAAGCGTTTCCTTGATGGCTTCGCTCGAGAGCGGCACCGGCTCCGCGGCAACGGCCGTTGCGGCAACCATGTAACCGATGGAAAGGAGCGGGCGAAGCAAGGAGCTGTCCTCCACGCGGAAACTATGGCTCGTTCCTGGGCGCCTTCCTTCGTGCGCCAGGAGTGTGGCAATAACACGGAGGCGATCGCGGCCCGGCGCGTGCGCCGCCAGTGTCCCAGCGTTGTGCTAAGTTTCGGTTATGAACGGCAACACCCCCATCCACGTCATCGGCGGCGGGCTCGCAGGCTCCGAGGCGGCCTGGCAGATCGCGGAGGCCGGCGTGCCCGTCGTGCTCCACGAGATGCGCCCCGCGCGCACGACGGAGGCGCACAAGACGGACGGCCTCGCCGAGCTCGTGTGCTCGAACTCGTTCCGCTCCGACGACTGGGAGACGAACGCCGTCGGCCTCCTTCACGAGGAGATGCGTCGTGCGGGCTCTCTCATTCTGGCGGCGGGCGACCGCCACAAGCTTCCGGCCGGCGGCGCGCTCGCCGTCGACCGCGACGCCTTCTCCGCCGAGGTCACCCGAAGCCTCGAAACGCACCCCCTCGTCGCAATCGAGCGCGGCGAGGTCGAAGGGCTTCCGCCCGCGGACTGGGACAGCGTCATCGTTGCCACGGGGCCGCTCACCTCACCCGCCTTGAGTGCGGCGATCCAGTCGCTCACGGACGAAACGGCGCTCGCCTTCTTCGACGCCATCGCCCCTGTCGTCCACTACGACAGCATCGATCAGAGCATCGCGTGGCGCGCCTCGCGCTACGGCAAGACCGGCCCCGCCGGCACGGGCGCCGACTATCTCAACTGCCCCATGACGCGCGAGGAGTACGAGGCCTTCATCGACGCGCTGCTCGCAGGGCGAGAAGACGAGCTTCAAGGAATGGGAGGCCTCCACGCCCTACTTCGAGGGATGCCTCCCGATCGAGGTCATGGCGGAACGCGGGCGCGACACGCCGCGCTTCGGCCCCATGAAGCCCGTAGGGCTCGACGATCCGCGTACCGGGCGCTGGCCCTATGCGGTCGTTCAGCTTCGCCAGGACAACGCGCTCGGCACACTCTGGAACATGGTCGGCTTCCAGACCAAGCTCAAGCACGCCGAGCAGGTCCGCATCTTCCGCATGATCCCGGGCCTCGAGAACGCGGAG
Organism: uncultured Alphaproteobacteria bacterium; assembly: GCA_963699485.1. GTDB lineage: Bacteria > Pseudomonadota > Alphaproteobacteria > Rhizobiales > Hyphomicrobiaceae > Hyphomicrobium_C. The sequence continues at coordinate 75,351 of CAVOUC010000020.1, forward strand.
TTCGCGCGCCTCGGCGGGCTCCACCGCAACACGTTCCTCAACTCGCCGAGGCTCCTCGACGCTTCGCTCCGGCTCCGTGCCGAGCCGCGACTGCGCTTTGCCGGTCAGATCACCGGCGTCGAGGGCTACGTCGAGAGTGCGGCGATCGGACTTCTCGCCGGCCGCTTCGCCGCCGCCGAGCGGCAGCGTCGCGCCCTCGCTCCTCCGCCGCCGACGACCGCTTTTGGCGCACTGCTGGCTCACATCACCGGCGGGCATCTTGCCGTCGACGGCGAGCGCTCGTTTCAGCCCATGAATATCAACTACGGGCTCCTGCCGCCGCTCGAGGAGCCGGCGACCGACGGCGCCGGCAGGAGGCCCAAGGGCAAGGAGCGCGGGATCGCTAGAAAGCGCGCGCTCTCAGGGCGTGCCTTGAGCGATCTCGAGCATTGGCTCTCGCGCCGAGCCGCGGCGGCGGAATGAAGAAGGCCGCCCCCCGGAGGGAGCGGCCCCACTGCTGTCGAGGTCACGCCTTGCTCAGCCCATGCGGACGACGGCGCCGGCAATCGACCGGGCCCGCGTGCGCACGGCGCCGCCGTCATTGCCGGAGCGCACGAGCCACATGCCGTTCGATGCACGGCCGACGATCTCGCCGACGTGATGGCGCCATACGACGACGGCGCCGACCTGCGGGCCCGACGCGCGGCCCCACCGGCTCCAGTTCCAGGCGAGGTTCATCTCGGGGCCGCCGCCTCTCTGCTGGCGCATCCACCAGCCGCACCAGGCGCGCGGGCGACCATTGTGGGCGCGTGCGCGACCGGACCGATATGCGGCGGCGCGATAGGCTTTGCGCCCCGCCCGGTGCGTGCGATCGGCGCGGGAGGAATAAGATCCCGCGTCCTGCTTCCATCCTGCATCCATACTCGGATCCCAGGGCCGAGCCTCGGCAGAGGTCGTTGCGGCGAACGCCACAAACGCGACTGCAACGGCAATGAACTTTACGCTCATCTCGTCTGTTCCCGTTTCTGTTGAAGATTGCGGGAGCGTTTGCGCCCGATGAATGGGGCCAAAGCAAGAAAATTCCGCGCGACGAATCGTCTCGGAGGAGAATTGGAACTCTAGGCCGTCGCCAATCGTTTAGTCTTTTCAGCTCCTTTCACGTCTGAACAGGGATTGTCAATCGCGCGCAGGCACGGACGTCAGCGCGGGGACGCGAGAATTTCCGCTTGCTGACCGTGGCGCGCGAGCACGGTGCGCGCCGTGTCGGCGACGGCATCGGCGATGGCGGCGTGGCCTTCCGCCGTCGGATGGAACGCTCCCGAATAGGTCGACGCGAGCAGCACCTGGAACCACGACAGGCTCTCGAGCTTCAAGGCCTTTTGCAGGACCGAGCCAGCGACGTGAAAGTTGCCCGTCATGAAGGCGTCATTGGGGGTGCGAAACCAGCGCTGGCGCGGCGCATAGGCCTGATAGTCGGCGGGATTGTAGGGCACCCAGCGCCCGTCGCGCTGGCGCGGCAGGCGCAAGTCGTCGGCGATCGAGAACGCGTTGTCGAGAAAGCCCGCGCAGATGCCGCGCCCGATGAAGGCCTTGCGATGGTCGTCGGCAAATGACCAGCCGTGAGTGACCGCGCTCTCGGCCATCACTTCGAACAGCTTTGCCGCGAGCGCCGAGCCTTCGCGCGCGGCGCGCTCGGAGAGCGAGAATTCGGCCAGCACCTCCATTCCCCCGTTGCCGTCGGGGCAGACCGCGTTGCCGTCGCCGAGGAGGGCCAAGGGCGGATAGGCCGCGAGCACGATGCGGTCGCTCTCCTCCCATGGGATGTGCAGCACGCCGTGCAGCGCCCTGTTCAGAGCCTTGTAGCGATCGCCGAGGCGCTCGAGGAGCTCTTCGGCCTCCTCGTTGCCGTTGACCTCGCCGAACCAGCCGCCGAGCGTCTTCAAAAGCGACTCGTCGGCGAGCACCGCATTGGCGAGGAGGCGCGCGAAGCCGATGTCGTTGCCCCCGATCGAGACGAAGACGAGGTCGATCCTGCGCGCGAGCTCGATCGGGCATTTGCGCAGCTCGAGCCCGCCCTTGAGCTCGGGGATCACGCCCTGCATGTGATAGGCCTCGGGGAGATCCTGGAGCGGGGCCTCCTTCTTTCCGCACTGCGCGTCGGCGATGGCCGAGATCTGTGACAAGTCGGGCGGGCGCGGCACCCATTCGTTGCCCTTGTAGCGCAGGAAGGCGCCCCACGTGACCTCGGCTCCCGAGCATGGAAAGCCGATATAGGTGACGGCCCGGTGCGGGTCCTCGACGGCGACCTGGAGCGCAGCGCGTAGCTCGAACGAGTAGAGCGAACGGTGGCACGCCTGGTCGAGCCAGCGCGCGTTCTCCTCGATGAAGACATTGTCTCCGATCTGCTTCCAGGGGCCGACGCGCGCCGGATAGCCTGTAAGGTCCGAGCTTCCTCGCGCCGATCCGTAGTCGGCCGTGCGCTCGCGCGAGAAACGCACCGGCACGTCGGGATTGCCTTCGCCGGAGGCGAAGCTGTCGCCGATGCCGGCAACGAGAAGGTCGCGAACCTTGAGCGTCTCGCGCGCCACCTCGACGCCGCCGATCTCGAGCCTCACTTCGAGCCCAGCCGGATAGGGCACGTCGAAGCGGACGACCTCCGCGCACGGCCGCTGCAGCACGACCCCGCGCGGGAGCGGACCGCCGAGAGGCGCCGTCAGCCAGACGCAAGTCACCCCAGGGTCGGCGACGCCCTCGACGGACACGAGGACCTTGTGCCCGGAGGGGTTGATGTAGTCGCCCTTGTCCGGACATACGTGGCGGTTCTGCGTCGCGTCCCAACACGTTTTGCGGTACATGGTCTCGGCCCAGCCCTCGGGATGGCGCTGGCTCAGGGCATGCTCCGCGGAGAGGACGGGGTGCGCGCGCTCCGCGGGCGAGAGGGCGGCAAAGGACGCCCTGTGCACCTCCGTGTCGGACGGGTCGGTGAAGAAGCGGAACGGGTTCTCGACCCGCCAGCGGATTTGCGCCACGAGCCTTTCGGGCTCCTCAGGGGGCGCCGTCACAGCGAGGAGATCGTCGATCGTCTCGGGGTGCGTCTGCGCCGCGACGGGCCCGGAGGCTGCCACACCGCAGCCGAGCACAAAGAGCGCAAGCATCACTCGGAGCGCAGCACGCGCTGAGGGTCGTGACATTGGCTTCGTTCCGGTTCGGAGGTGTGGCGCCGATCAAAACTGTTGCCGCCAGCTCGTCCACCACAGCTTCGAGACGCGCGTCAGAGGCGAAACGTCCGCAACGTCGAAAAGCGGGTCATGGTCGGGACTGGCCAAAGCGCGCAAATACGGCTCAACGAGGGCAAGAGGCAAAAATGCGCGAGAGACCCTTCCTTTCCCGGCGTCGGCGGCCTCGCGCGCCTTGCCGAGCTTGGCGCGGGCCTCGACCGCAAGCTCGGCCGTGAGATCGCGCACGGCCGCGGCGGCCTTGGAGCGCGGCATCAGGCGTGGATCCGACCCCGCCGTCCTCGTTTGCGGCAGGGGAAGCCGACGGTGCGCGAGGTGGCGCGGAAGCGAAAGCGCGAGGCCGACCCGCCCCCACGCGGCCCCTGCGGGCTCCGCGATTTCATCAGAGGTGTTGCCGTGCTCGCCGAGCACGATCGCGGCGAGCCGGAACGCCGTCCCTTCCGTCTCGGAGAGGTAGTGGCGAAAGGCCGCCTCGTCCGCAATGCGCTCGTCCGCGAGCTCGCGGGAGCGGCCTCGGATCGGCTGAACGACGAGCTCCGCCGGGAGGGCGCGGCGCGCGATCACCTTGCCAAGCTCGTCGGCGATCGGGTTGCCGGTGACACCGCCGCCCGTGATCGTCTCAATTGCATCCTCCCACCACTGGAGGCGGATGTCGGCGAGCGCTGGCTCCTTCACGATGAGGGGAATGCGCGCGAGCTCACCCAGATAGGCGGCAAGGGTGATGAGGTCGCTGCGCGCCGGCTCGGGTGTGAGAAGCGCCGCGAGATAGCGGTCGAAGGCCGTCGACCGCGCCGCCTCCCGCACGACCTGACGCGCCGCCTCGTCGCTCGCCTCCGTCATGGAACGGCGATCAGCGCCGCGCCGACCGCGCGCCCCTCCGCGAGCAGGACGTTATAGGTCCGCGCGGCGGCTCCCGTGTCCATGGGCTCGAGCCCGACACCTGCATCGGCAAACGCCGAGCGGATGAGCTGTGACGGGCGCGCGGGCGAGCGGCCGGTGCCTAAAAGGAGCAGCTCGGGGCGCTGATCCTCGGCGAGCACGGGCAAGAGGTCATCGAGCGTGAGCTGCTCCATGTCTGTCACACCCCAGGCGCTGATCCCCGACGGGAGAATGAGGAGCGAGCCGCGATGGCTCATGCCGGCGAACCGGAAGCCGCCGTTGCCGTAGGCTTCGATGGGAGCTCTGCCGGGATAGAACGCCGGCCGCTCGGACATGGTCTTTCTCCACGGAGCGCGCGCCCCAGGACCGGATGCGACGCCTCGAGCCGCCGTCAGGCACGGCCCGACGCGGGATTGGCCTTGGGTGCCGCCGTCGCCCAGTCGCGCTTCACGCCGAGGTAGCCGAGGAGCGGCGCGGCGATGAAGACGGACGAGTACGTTCCGATCAGGATGCCGAACAGCATGGCGAAGCTGAAGTTGCGCAACACCTCTCCGCCGAAGAAGTAGAGCGAGAGGATGCCGGCGATTGCCGTGAGGCCAGTCAGGATCGTACGCGACAGCGTCTCGTTGATCGAGATGTCGAGCAGCTCGTTGAGCTCCATCTTCTTGTACTTGCGCATGTTCTCGCGAATGCGGTCGGACACGACGACGGTGTCGTTGACCGAGTACCCGAGGATGGTCAGCAGCGCCGCGACGATCGACAGATCGAACTGAAGCTGGAACAGCGAGAAGATGCCGGCCGTGACGAGCACGTCGTGGGCGAGCGCCACGACGGCGCCGAGCGCGAACTGCCACTCGAACCGGAACCAAACATAGACGACGATGGCCACGATCGACGCCAGCACGGCGATGATGCCCGTCGTCCTGAGCTCGCTCGAGACGGCGGGCCCCACGACCTCGATGCGCCGCTGGACGAAATCGCCGCCGAGCGCGTCGACGACCTTCTTCATGGCCGCCTGCTGCGCCTCCTCGCCGCCGGCCTGCTCCTCGATGCGGATCAGCACGTCGCTCTCGTTGCCGAAGCTCTGGATTTGCACCTCTCCGATGCCGAGACCGTCGAGCTGGGCGCGCATTGCCGCGATGTCGGCGTGCCCCGATTTCGCTTGCACCTCGATGAGCGAGCCGCCCTTGAAGTCGACGCCGTAATTGAAGCCCTTGGTCGCGAACAGCACGCACGAAAGCGCCATGAACATGAGGGACAGCCCGAAGCAAAGCCCCTTATAACGCATGAAGGGGAGCCGCAGGTTGTGCGGGAAGAAGTCGTGACCCTTGAAGTCGGGAACTAGGAACATGTGCTGGCTCGCCTCAGACGGGCACCTCGAGGGCGCGACCCTTTGCTTTCGAATACTTGAGCCACATCGCCACCAAGAGCCGCGTGACCGTCACCGCTGAGAACACGGAAGTGAGGATGCCGATGGTGAGCGTCATGGCAAATCCGCGAATGGGTCCCGACCCCAGCCAGAACATGATGACGGCGGCGGCGAGCGTCGTGAACTGGCTGTCGGCGATGGTGACGAAGGCGCGCGTGAAGCCGGCGTCGATCGCCGAGATCGGGCTCTTGCCGCCGCGCAGCTCCTCGCGAATCCTCTCGTAGATGAGCACGTTGGCATCGACGGCCATGCCGATCGTCAAGACGAAGCCGGCAATGCCGGGAAGCGTGAGCGTCGTCCCGAAGAGCGACATGAGCGCGATGATGAGCAGGCCGTGCACGATGAGGCCGATCACCGCGTAGACGCCGAATGTCCCGTAGTAGGCAATCGTGAGGATCGCCGTCAAAAGGCAGCCGATGATGCCGGCGAGCCTGCCGGCTGCAATGCTGTCGGCGCCGAGCGATGGGCCGACGGTGCGCTCCTCGACGATCGTGAGCTTGGCGGGCAGCGCGCCCGAGCGCAGCTGGATCGCGAGATTGTTCGCGCTCTCGACGGTGAAGTTGCCGGAGATCTGCCCCGTGCCGCCCAGGATCGGCTCGCGGATCACGGGCGCGGAGATGACCTTGTCGTCGAGCACGATCGCGAACGGTACGCCGACGTGGTCTCTGGTGAAGGCGCCGAACTTCCTCGCCCCAGATTGGTTGAAGCGGAACGAGATGATCGGCTCGTTCGTCCGCTGATCGAAGCCCGGCTGCGCATCGACGAGGTCGTCGCCCTGGACCACCGGCGTCTCGGCGAGGACGTACTCCGCCGGCCCCGCGTCATCGCGCTCGGCCGATTCGTAGATCTTGTAGCCGAGCGGAACGCGCGTGGCTTTCGCCTCCTCCGCCGACACCGAGGGATGGACGCTGTGGAAGGTGAGCTTCGCCGTCTTGCCGATCAGGTCCTTCAACTGCGTCGTGTCGGTGAGGCCCGGATACTGAATGAGAATGCGGTCGCGCCCCTGGCGCACCACCGTGCTCTCGGCGGTGCCCAGCGCATTGATGCGCCGGTTGATGGTCTCGATCGAGGCCGACACCGCGCTCGCGACACGTTCGTCGATGCCCTGCTGGGTCAGCTTGAGGGTGACGACGCCGGGCTCGGAGCCGGCCGTCACCTCGATGTTATTGCCGCTCGTGCCGAGAATGGCATTGCCGATCGGCTGAACGAGCTTCTTCAGCTCCTTGAGCGCGGCGTCCGTGTCCTCGGGCTTCGAAAGGCGGATCTGCAGCGTGTCGCCGGTCCCGCCGATGGCGGTGAAGCCGATCTTGGCGTCGCGGAGCTGCTTTCTCGCATCCTCGCGCAGCGTCGCGAGCCAGTCCTTCTTCAGCTCGGCGGTATCCATGCCGAGCAGCAGATGGGCGCCGCCCCTCAGGTCGAGGCCGAGAGGCATCTGGCTGTGCGGAAGGAACGATGGCCAGCTTGCGACGGTCTCCTTGGAGAAGAAATTCGGCAGGGCGAAGAGCAGGCCCAGAAGGCAGGTCGCCACGATGGCGATGATCTTCCAGCGTTCGAAATGGAGCATCTGAGGAGCTGAGCCTCTCTCGCCTCTTGTTATGCCGCCCGGCCGGCTGATTCCATCAGCTCTTGGCCGGGGGGGCCGCGTCCTTGACCGGCTCGCCCTTGGAGCGAACGTCCATGAGCGTGCTCTTCAGCACGCGCAGCTTGAGCGTATCGGAAAGCTCGACCTCGACCTCATCCGAATTCTCGGGAACCCGCGTCACCTTGGCGACGAAGCCGCCCGAGGTCACCACGGTGTCGCCGCGGCGCACACGCTCGATCATCTCTCGATGCTGTTTCGTACGCTGGCTCTGCGGGCGAATGACCAGGAAGTAGAAGATCAGCACCATGAGCAGCATCGGGATCAGGATGCCGCTGAACGGGTCGCCCAGGGGGCTCGACGACTGCGCTAGAGCCGGTGTGATGAACATCAGGTCGGGTCCTCTTGGGGCCTGAGCGCAAGCGCATCTTACCCGGGAGAATGCTCCCGGAGGCGAGCCGGCCCAAACCGGGCGCGACTATAGTGCCCAGAGCCCTGTTTGCAACACCTTGGTGGAAGCCGGCCGGAGGCTCGGCTATAGAGGCCAGCTCGCGGCCACACCGCGAGATTCTCGAGCTGGCACACGCTGATGACCGAAGAAAGCGCACTCCTCGCGCGCCTCGAGCGCATCGCCGCCGCGCTCGAGCGCGCCGCGCCCGCCGAGCCCGAGGCACCGGACCTCGACGCCGCCGAGGCCTTCGTCTGGCACCCCGAGCCGCAAAGCCTCGCTCCGGTGGCCGAGGTGAATAGAGTGCCGCTCGCGCTCCTCAAGGGCATCGACCAGGCCGCACGCCAGCTTCTCGCCAACACCGAGCGTTTCGCCGCGGGGTTTCCCGCCAACAACGCGCTGCTCTGGGGCGCGCGCGGAGCCGGCAAGTCGAGCCTCGTCAAGGCCGTCCATGCCGAAGTGCGCGCCGCGCGCGCCGCGGCCGTGGCGCGCGGAGGCCCGGACTTGAAGCTCGTCGAGATTCACCGCGAGGATATCGGCTCCCTCCCGCGCTGCCTTGCACTCCTGCGGGCGGCGCGCCATCGCTTCATCGTCTTCTGCGACGACCTTTCCTTCGACAAGGAGGACACGAGCTACAAGTCGCTCAAGGCCGTGCTCGAGGGCGGCATCGAGGGACGCCCCGAGAACGTGATCTTCTATGCGACCTCGAACCGGCGCCATCTCATGCCGCGCGAGATGGTCGAGAACGAGCGCTCGACCGCGATCAATCCGTCGGAAGCCGTCGAGGAGAAAGTCTCGCTGTCGGACCGCTTCGGGCTCTGGCTCGGGTTCCACAACTGCAGCCAGGACGAGTACCTGGAGATGGTGCGCGCCTACGCCGCCCACTACGCGCTCGCCGTGCCCGACGGCGAGCTCGTCCGCTCGGCTCTCGAATGGAGCATCACGCGCGGCGCGCGCTCGGGGCGCGTCGCCTGGCAGTTCATTCAGGACCTTGCCGGACGCCTGGGCAAGGCGCTCGAGCCGGAGCGCGGCCCCGGCTGACGGGAATATAAGAGAAGGGGCGGCAACACCGCCCCTTCAGGTCGCTCCCCCCGTAAGCGGAAGGCCCGCTCACGGTTCCTTAAATTCCGCCTCTCACATCCTCTCCATGAACGGCGTCGGGTCGACGGGGCGCTGACCCTGGCGCAGCTCGAAATGCACCTGAGGCTGATCGACCTGGCCGGTGCGGCCGGCCTTGGCGATCACCTGGCCGCGCTTCACCTTGTCGCCGCGCTTGACGAGCAGCTCGTCGCCGTGGGCGTACGCCGTCACCCAGCCGTTGTCGTGGCGCAGAAGGACGAGGTTGCCGTAGCCTTTGAGCTCGCTGCCGGCATAGGCGACGACGCCGGATTCCGCCGCGTGAACGTCGCTGCCCATGGGCACGGCGAGATTGACGCCGTCGTTGTGCGTGCCGTCGGGGCGCGGGCCGAAGGCGCTGATGACCTTGCCCTCGACCGGCCAGCGCAGCTTGCTCGACCCGGCGACGGAGCCGCTGCCCGGCGCGCCGGCGGCCGGTGCGTCGCTCGCGGTATTCGGCTTGTTGAGCTCGGCAACGCGCGTGTCTCCCGATTTATCCTCCGCGTTCAGGATCACTGGCTGCGCGGAAGGAGCGGTCGCGCCCGCGGAAGCGGCCGGCGGGGCCGACGCCTGTTCGGTCTCGGCGGCGCCGCCGCTCGAGGGCACTCTGAGCACGGTGCCGGGCTTCACCCGCCGCGCGTCGGTGATGGCGTTGGCGTTCTGCAGCTCGGCGACCTTGACGTTGTGCTGGCGCGCAATGCCGTAGAGGCTCTCGCCGCTCTTCACCGTGTGGGAGCCGGTCCAGCCGCGCGGCGCCTCGCTCGTCGGGATGGCGGCTGTCTCGTCGGTGTTGGCCCGCGCGAGCGGCTTCTTCACATGGGCGCCTGCCGGCAGGTAGAGCTGCTGGCCGGGCTTCAACGCAGGGTTCTTGAGATCGTTGAGCGCCATGATCTCCGACATCGAGACGTTGTGGCGCCGCGCGATGCCATAGAGCGTGTCGCCCGTCGCGACCTCGATCGCCTCGCCCCGTTGCGGGAGGACGGCCAGCTTCTGCCCGGTGGGGGCGGCGCTGGCGCTGCCGTAGGGCTGGGCAACCGGCGAGCGCGCGCCATCGGGCGGCGGCAGGTCGGTGAACCGCGAAGGAGCCGGCCGGTTCGACGGCGGCGGATAGTACGTTCCGCCCTGCGACGACTGGCCCTGAGGCTCCACGCTGCCGTAGCCGCCGTCGCTGCCGACGAGGTTCGAGCGCGTGCCAGCGGGCTGGGTCACGGATGCGGACGGCGTTGGACCATTGCTCTCGGCCAGGCTCGCGGTGTCGAAGCGGCCGATATCGGCGCTGCATCCGGCGAGAAGAAGAGCCGCTGCGGGCAAAACCGCAAGAGAAAGGCTTAGCGGAAAAGAGCGAACCCCACGCACGACACCCACCATGTTACGCACCCTGGATACTCACCCTCAGGTAACCTTCAATCGGTTAACACGTTGTTAACGCCAGGCTGTGCGCCGACGATTCGCCGGAAAATTTCGATCATCGACGGTCGCGCGGTGCAGCGGGGGCCAAGGAATGCCACGTGCCGGGGTCCCGCACACGTGCCATGGCTTACGCTTCGATTGTGAAGCGATCGGGGAGGAATTTGGTCAAGACGGCGGCTCTTGAAAGTTTCAGCCGGCGCCCTTGAGGCGCTCTTTTCCGAGCGCCGCAAAATGGGCGGCGAGCGCCTCGCGCGTGGATTGATGCGTGCGATCAAGGGCCAGCGGCGTAATGGAAATCTTTCCCTCGGAGACGGCGCGCAAGTCCGACCCTTCCGGGAGATCGGTGCGCGAATAGTCGGCGCCGACCCAGAAATAGGGGTCGCCCCAGGTGTCGCTGCGCTCGTCCACGCGCAGGCCCCCCTGATCGCGCCGGCCCTGGCACGTAACCGCGACGCCGGTCACTTTGTCGGGCGCGAGGTCGGGATAGTTGATGTTCATGAGCACGCCCGGCGGCCAGTCCGAAGCAAGGAGCGCCTCGACGATGCGCGGCCCGTGATCGAGCGGCGTCTTCCAGTGCTGGCGTCCGTCCGCGTCGAAGCCGATCATGAGGCTCATGGCGATCGAGCGGATGCCGACGAGGGTGCCTTCGGTCGCCCCGGCAATCGTGCCCGAATAGGCTACATCCTCCGCAAGGTTCGAGCCGTGATTGACGCCGGAAAGGATCAGATCCGGCGCCTTGTCCTTCAGGAGATGGCGCACGCCCATGATGATGCAGTCGGCGGGCGTGCCGCGCACGGCAAAGGCGCGCTCGCCGATCTCGCGATAGCGCAGCGGCACCTGGAGGGTGAGGGCATGCGAGGCGCCGCTCTGGTTCATCTCGGGCGCGACGATCCAGACGTCCGAGGAGAGCGTCTTGGCGATCTGGTGCATGACGGTCAAGCCATGGGCGCCCGCGCCGTCGTCGTTGGTGATCAATATGCGCATCTCAGCTTGGCACTCTCGTCGCCTGCCCCGCCTTTTCAATTCTCGACATGCCGCCCATGTACGGCTGCAAGGCCTCGGGAATTATGACCGATCCATCCGCCTGTTGATAGTTCTCGAGGATGGCCACCAGCGTGCGCCCGACCGCAAGCCCCGAGCCGTTGAGCGTGTGCACGTAGCGGAGGTCTTTGCCGCCTTTTGGACGGTAGCGAGCGTTCATGCGCCGAGCCTGAAAGTCGCCGCACACCGAGCACGAGGAGATCTCGCGATAGGCGTTCTGGCCCGGCAGCCAGACCTCGATGTCATAGGTCTTTTGCGAGGCAAAGCCCATATCGCCCGTGCAGAGCAGCACCGTTCGATAGGCGAGGCCGAGGCGGCGCAGGACCTCCTCGGCGCAGTTCGTCATGCGCTCGTGCTCGGCGAGGCTCTCCTCGGGCGTGGTGATCGAGACCAGCTCGACCTTGGAGAACTGGTGCTGGCGGATCATGCCGCGCGTGTCCTTCCCCGCGGCGCCGGCTTCCGAGCGGAAGCAGGGCGTCCACGCCGTCATGCGCATGGGGAGCTCGGATTCGTCGAGCATGCGCTCACGCACGACGTTGGTGAGCGAAACCTCGGCTGTCGGGATCAGCCAGTAGCCGTTCGTCGTATGGAAGAGATCGTCGGCGAACTTCGGCAGGTTGCCCGTGCCGTAGGCTGCCTCGTCGCGCACGAGCAGCGGCGGATTGATCTCCGTGTAGCCGAGCGTGCCGGTGTGCAGATCGAGCATGAACGAGCCGATGGCGCGGTCGAGACGCGATAACGCGCCTTTGAGGAAGACGAATCGCGCGCCCGATACGACGCCCGCCGTCTCGAAGTCCATGAGGCCGAGCGCTTCGCCGATCTCGAAGTGCTGCTTGGGCGCGAAGTCGAACGTGGGCGGCTCACCTACGCGGCGCACCTCCTTGTTGGCGGTCTCGTCCTTGCCGACCGGCACGTCGTCGCGCGGCGTATTGGGAATGACGGCGAGCGCGTCGTCGAGCGCCTTGACGAGCTGGCGCTCCTCCTCCTCTCCGCCTTGAATGACCTCCTTGAGCTCGGCCACCTCCGCCATGAGCTTCGCCGCCGTCGCCTCGTCCTTCGCCGCCTTCGCCTTGCCGATCTCCTTCGAGGCGGCATTGCGGCGCGCCTGCGCCTCCTGCAGCCTCGCGATGTGGCGCCGACGCGCGTCGTCGAGCGCGAGGAGCTTTTCCGACATCGGCTCGAGCCCGCGGTTCTTTAGCCCCCGGTCGAAGGCCTCGGCGTTGTCCCTGATCCACTTGATGTCGAACACTTACCGCCCTCGGGGATAGTCAGCTCGCTCGCCCCTCCTCAACGTCATTCCCGCGAAGGCGGGAATCCGTCCAAGCTTCAGGCTTGGGCAGGCCCCCGCCTACGCGGGGGTGACGGCTTAGAGGCGGCACGCATGCGCAATTAGGAGCCACCCTATAATGGGGCTGGGCACGAGGGTCCAGCGACCCCTTCAACTTAGGTTTGCGTGGACTTGGCGGCCGCCGCGGCGGCCTGTTGCTTCTCGACCCAGGAGACGGCCAGGATCGACAGCTCGTAGAGGAGCACCGTCGGCAGCGCCATGACGACCATGCTCAAGGCGTCGGGCGGCGTCAGGATTGCGGCCACTCCGAAGATGCCGACGATCGCGAACCGGCGTCCGCTCCGCAGCGTATCGGACGTGATGATCCCGGCGCGCGCCAAGAGCGTCAGCGCGACGGGGAGCTGGAAGCAGATCCCGAAGCCGAAGATCAGCGTCATGATGAGCGAGAGATACTCCGAGACCTTGGGCATGAGCTCGATGGTCGCCGGGCCGCCCGCGCTCGCGTTCGCGGCAAGCCCGATCGAGAAGCGGATCAGGACCGGCATGGCGATGAAATAGACGACGGCCGCGCCGAGCACGAAGAAGACCGGCGTCGCGATGAGATAGGGCAGGAACGCGCGCCGCTCGTTCTTGTAGAGCCCCGGCGCCACGAACTTGTAGATCTGCGTCGCGACAACCGGAAACGAGATGAATGCCGCGCCGAACATGGCGAGCTTCAATTGCGTGATGATCTGCTCGAGAAAATGCGTCGCGATGAGGCGCACGTGCTCGTTGCCGGAGGCCCACACGTAGGGCCACACGAGCACGTCGTAGATCTGGCGCGCGATCGTGAAGCAGAACACGAACGCGACGAAGAAGGCGGCGACTGCATAGATGAGCCGCTGGCGCAGCTCGATCAGATGATCCATCAGCGGCGCCTTCGAGGCGTCGATCTCGTCCTGACCGGACCGCTTCTCCGTGCGCTCCTGCATGGCGGCTAGCTCTTGTCCTCGCGCGCCTCGCCGCTCTTCGAAGCATCGGCAATCGCAGGCACGGCTGGCTCGCCCGCGCGCGCCAAGGGCTCCATCTCCTTGGCCGCGCCCTCAACCTCGCCCTTCGCCGCGCGCTCGGTCTCGCGCACCGAGCGCTCCATGTCGGCGCTCATGGTCTCGACCTCCTTCTTCATGGACTCGAGCTCGGCTTCGCGCATCGCCTGCTCGAAGTAGCCGCGGAACTCGTTGGCGTGGCGGCGCACGACGCCCGCATAGCGCCCGAGCATGTTGAGAAGGCGCGGCAGCTCCTTCGGGCCCACGAAGATCAGGGCCACGATGGCGAGGATCAGAAGCTCGCTCCAGCTCACGTCGAACATGGCTCGTTCCGATCGGAAGTTCGGTCACAGGCGCAATGAAGCGGCGTCGCCCGACGCTGGTCCGCCTGGCTCATGGGCCGCGCCGCACGAGAAGCTCTAGCTGGTCGTGCTCTTGTCGCGCTCGGACTGGCCGACAGGCTTTCCGGCGTTATCGATCGCCTTCGGGGGGGCGGCGTCCGCATCGTCCTCTGCCATGCCCTTCTTGAAGCTCTTGATGCCGCGCGCAACGTCGCCCATGAGATCGGAGATCTTGTTGCGGCCAAAGAGCAGCACGACCACGACCAAAAGCAGAAGCAGATGGGTGGTGCTCAAACCCATGACTTGAAGCCTCCTCGACAGCGGCCGCTGCCGGTTTTGTGTTGGGCGGCACTATCGCAGAAAGGGAATACCCCCGCAAGCCGCGCACATGAACGATATTTAAGGTATCGCCTTGATCCTCAATCGGTTTCCTCGTCGCGCGCCGGAAACATCAAGACCTTCGCGGGATCGATGGCGAGGCGGATTTCCTCTCCCTTGCCAAGCCCGTGGCCCTCCGGCGCACGCACCCGCAGCGGCGTCTCGAAGCCCTCGGCCGCGATCTCGAGGCGCGCCGCATCACCGAGGAACTTTACGTCGAGCACCCGCCCGGCAAGGCCATCGCCCTCCCGCCCGATCTCGATGCCGCGCTCGCGCAGGCAGAGGATCGCCGTCTCGCCCTCCGCCACGCCCTGGGCCGCGAGCACGCCGATCGGCGTCGCGATCATGCCGCGCGTCACGCGATAGGGGATCTCGTTGATCTCCGAGAAGAGGCGCGCGACGAAAAGCGCCGCCGGCTGGTGGTAGAGGTCCTCCGCCTTCCCCGCCTGCACGAGCTTGCCCCGGCGCATGACGGCGATGCGGTCGCCGAGCCGCATGGCCTCCTCGGGATGATGCGTCACGATGACCGAGGTGGCGCGCGTCTCCCTCAGAAGGGCAAGCGTCTCCTCCTGCATGCTCTCGCGCAACTGCACGTCGAGCCCGGAGAACGGCTCGTCCATCAGCATCACGGCGGGCCGCGGCACGATCGCGCGCGCGAGCGCCACGCGCTGCTGCTGGCCGCCGGAGAGGATATGGGGATAGTCCTCGGCATAGCGCTCGAGCCCGACGCGCGAGAGAAGGTGAAACGCCTCGCGGCGCGCCTCCTCGCGCGGCAGCGCCTTCAAGCCGAAGGCGACGTTCTCGAGAATTGTGAGGTGGGGAAAGAGGGCGAAGTCCTGGAACATGAGGCCGACGCTGCGCTGCTCGGGCGGCACGAAGCGCGCCGGCCCCGCAACCTCGCGCTCGTTGATCAGAATGCGCCCCGCCGACGGTTTCTCGATTCCCGCGGCGACCCTGAGCGCCGTCGTCTTGCCGCACCCCGACGGCCCAAGCAGGCAGACGATCTCGCCAGACGCGATGTCGAGAGAAAAGCCGCGAAGCGCGTAGTCGTCGCCATAGCGGCGCTCGACGGCTTCGAACGTGAGGCGCGCGGCAAACGTCGCCGCGGCGCGCCCGCGCCCGGCCGTCGAGGAGCCTACCGGGGCGACCGTCTCTCGAGAGTTATGGAACGGCCAGTGCTTCACGCCGAAACCAGACTTGCGGAGGAAACATTACGCCTCCGAAGTAGACCCGTCCTCGGTCTCCGGCAAGTCGAGAGGCATGTCGTCCTGAACGTCGCCGTCCTCGAGGGGAAGCTCGTCGGCCATGAGGCTCGCCGCCATCGTGGGATCGGGCACCGTGAAGCCGGGCGGGAGCGTGGCGTCGAGCAGCCCCGCCGCCTTGAGCTCGGCGAGCCCCGGCAAGTCCTTGATGTTGTCGAGGTTGAAGTGGGCGAGAAAGCTTTCCGTCGTGCCGTAGGTGATGGGCTTGCCCGGCGCACGCCGGCGCCCCCGCGGGCGGATCCAGCCCGCTTCCATCAGGATGTCGAGGGTGCCGGCGGAGATCGTGACGCCGCGGATCTCCTCGATCTCGGCCCGCGTCACCGGCTGATGGTAGGCGACGATGGCGAGGGTCTCGAGGGCGGCTTTCGACAGGCGGCGCTCCTCGCGGGCGTATTTCTCGAGAAGATAGGACAGGTCCTCGGCCGTGCGGAACGCCCACTTGCCGGCCACCCGCACCAGCGCGACGCCGCGGCCCTCGTAGCTCGCCTTGAGCTCGTCGAGCAGCGCGCCGACGTCGTCCCCGGTTCCGAGATGGCTCGCCAGCTCCTCGGCCGAAAGCGGCTCGGAGGCGGCAAACAAGAGCGCCTCGAGAATGCGCAGCTTCTCGGCATTGTCGAGGGGACGTGCGGCTGCAGCCTCGGCGTCATTGCGGGCCGCCTCGTTTTCCGCGTACGCGCGGGCGATCTCGCGCGCCTCCGTATCGGCGTCGAGAGAGTTGTCGTTGACGACCCCGTTGCTCGAGACGAGCGTCAGCCTTGGTGGAACCATGTCCCTTCCCTGTTCCTCTCTCGTGCATATGGGACGCGCGCGCACATCATTCGAGGCGCTCCCACTCCGAGGCCACTCCGCGCTTTCTCACATAGATCGGCGCGAAGGGCGCGTCCTGCCTGAGCTCGATCATACCCTCGCGCGCCATCTCGAGGCTGGCCCCGAACGAGCTCGCGAGCGCCGTCCGTCCTTCGTCGCCGAGCGGAACATAGTGGGCGATGTAGCTGTCGAGACCGACCCAGTCGCCGACGGCCGAGCCGAGCAGCTGCTCGAGGCGGCTGCGCGCATCCTTGATCGACCACACGGTGCGCGCCTTGATGACGTGCGTCACCTTGGTCGTGCGCCGCCTGAGCTCGCCGTAGGCCTTGAGCAGATCGTAGACCTCGGCGGTCCAATGGGTCTCGCGCACCGACGTGACGGCCTCCGGCATGCCGCGGGCGAATACGTCGCGCCCGAGGCGCTTTCTCGTCATGAGCTCGGCGATGGCCCGGCGCATGGCGTCGAGGCGCATGAGGCGGAATGCGAGGCGCTGCGAAAGCTCCTCCGCCGAGAGCTCGTCCCCGAGCGCGTGCTCACGCGGGAGGAGGAGCCGCGACTTGAGATAGGCGAGCCAGGCCGCCATGACCAGATAGTCGGCGGCGACCTCGATCCTGAGCCGCTGCGCCTCCCCGATATAGGCGAGGTACTGGTCGACGAGCCCGACGATGGAGATCTTCGTAATGTCGACCTTCTGCGTACGCGCGAGCGCGAGCAGGAGATCGAGCGGACCTTCGAAGCCGGCCACGTCGACGATGAGCGCGTCCGCCGCCGGCGTAAGATCGGGCGCGGGCGCGTCCCACGCCTCTCTCGTCTCGTCGGGCTCTGGGGCCGCCTCGATCATGAAATCCATTGCCATTTGCGCGGGGTGCGAGGCGCGCCTTAGCGCCTCCCTTCGCCCGGTTATCCACAGACTACACTGATTCAGAAGCGATGGGCTCGAGCGCAAGCACGGACGCGAGATAGCCTTCCGCGGCCGATATTTCAAACGGATCCGACCGTCCAACCGCTTGAACGGCCGCGCGAAACCGCTCGAGAGAGCGCCCGGAAAGTGGCCCCGCGCCGGCTGCGGCGGCCTCCATTTCGGAGAGATCGCCGTTGCAGTGGAGCGCCACGTCCGACCCTGCGGCGATGACCGCCTCGGCGCGGCCGCGCATGGCGCCTTGGAGCGCCTTCATGGCGAGGTCGTCACTCATCAGGAGCCCGTCGAACCCGATCTCGCCGCGAATCACCTCGGCCGTGACCCGCGCCGACGTGCTTGCCGGCGCGGAGGCGTCGATGCTCGAGAACACCACATGCGCCGTCATCGCGGCCGGCATGGCGGAGAGCGCCTTGAAAGGCGCGAAGTCGGTCGCCGAGAGCTCCGCATGCGGCGCGTCGACGACGGGGAGGTCGAGGTGGCTGTCCGCCATCGCGCGGCCATGGCCGGGAATGTGCTTGAGGACCGGCGCCAGGCCGCCGGCGAGCAGTCCCTCGGCCACCGCCCGCCCGAGCGCCGCGACCTGATCCGGCGTCGCGCCATACGCCCTGTCGCCGATGATCGCGTGCGAGCCGGGGGACGGAATGTCGAGAACGGGGGCGCAGTTCATGGTGATGCCGAGCGCCGCGAGGTCCGCCGCGACGAGGCGCGCGACGAGGAAGGCGGCGTCCAAGGCGCGGGCCGGCTCGCGCTCGTAGAGCCGCGCATAGGAGCCGGCGCGGGGAAGCGCGCGTCCGAGCGGCGGGCGCAGGCGCTGCACGCGCCCTCCCTCCTGATCGATGAGGACGAGAAAGTCGTCGGCGCCCACGGCCTCGCGCGCTTGACCGACGAGGGAGCGGATCTGGCCGTGGTCGCGGCAGTTGCGCGTGAATAGGATCACGCCTGAAGGTGCGGCCGACTTGAGAAACGCCCGCTCGTCGGCCGTCAACGTTTCACCGGCCAATCCTGTGATGAGAGCCGTGCGCATGAGCTATCGAAGGGCCGCAATGAGGCGGGCGCGCCTCAGTATGCCGTCACCCAGCAATCGCTATACCCTTGCGCCTTGAGCTGCGTACAGAGGGCGTTTGCCGAATCGCGCGAGCCGGGCGGCCCGACGAGGAGGCGATGGTAGGTGCCCTTGTCGCCGAGATTCGCCTCCTGGACGTCGGGCGTCTTGTCCTGGAGCAGGGTCCCGTACTTCTGCTGCATGTCGGCGAACTTCTGAAGGGCGTTGATGCGGCTGCTGCTCGAGGCCGGAACCGAGGCGAGCACGGCGACGAAGCCGGCCCCGCTCGGCGCCGGGCTGCTGGCTGCGGCCGCGGTCGACGTGGCCTTCTTCGCCGCGGGCTTCTTTTCGGAAGCGACCGCCGCGATCGTATCGGTGCTGTCGGACGATGATTGCGGGCGAGCCGCAGGCGCCGCCGCAGCCGATTCCGACTTCTTCTGGGTTGCGCCGGGCGGACTGACCACGACCGGCTTCTCGGGCTCGGCCGCCGCGATGACCTTGGGAGCCGCCGGCTTCGACGCCGCCGGAGCGCCGCCGAGACCATCGATGATGGTCATTCCGGGCACCGCGACGGTCGCCGTCGTCGCGACGGCCCTGGGCGGGTCTGCGGCCTCCGTTGCCGCGGGCGGCTGGATCGAGCCGTCGCGGCCGACGACCAGGATAGGCACCTTGCGCGCGCCGGTCACCGGATCGGTCGTCCCGGACGCGGCCTCGGCGCTGCTGGCCTCCGTTGCGGCCGTGGCCGCGCCCGCACCCGTGGCGCCTTCGCCGAGGCGCCCCATGATCTTGCTGTCGGAATGGGCGAACTGCTTGCCGCCCGGCTCCGACGGCTTCACCTTGAACGGCCCGTCCGCGCTCTTCACGACCGGCGTGTTCGCATCGGACGATGGGCCGAGGAGTGCGCTGTAGCTATAGGCCAAGCCGCCGCCGACCATGATCGCGCCTGCGAGCACGGCGACGATCTTGAGGCCGCGTCTACGGCGCGGCCGCTCTTCGGCCTCGTAGACCTCCTCTTCGGCGTAGGCCTGCTCGAGGGCGCCGCCGTGGGGCTGGGCATAGACCTGATCGCCGAACGAAGGGCCAGGCATCGGCTGAGCGTATGGGTCGTGCGATCTCCAATCGGCTCCGTCCGCGTGCGGGGCCGGCTGCCCGTACCCGGTGGAGAGCGACTGGCCCCCGGCGGGTCCGCCGTAACTGTTGAGATCGAAGCTGCGGTAATCCTGGGCCGGCGCGGCGGCGGGCCATTGATCGTAGGCCTGCGTGGACCCGAAATGAGGCTCGGCGCCGTACCCGCCAGGACCGCCGTAGGCGTGCGGCTGGCCGGGCGCGTGCGTATCCGTAGGCGGAGGCACGTAGGGGCGATGCTGCGGGGCGGGGGCCGCGTAGGGATCGGGCGCGGGGGCCTGAGGATAATACCCCTGAGGCGGGGCATAGGGATCGGCGTGCTGCCCGTCGGCATGCTGTGGCGGATAGTAGGGCTGGGGAGCGGACGGACGCTGCGCGCGCTGACCCTGGGTCCAGGCGAGAGGATCCTGCTCAGGTGGAATGCTGCCGGCACGCTCTCGGCCCGCGGCATGCATCTGAGGATTATTGGACCGTGACATCCGCTTATTCCCTCCGCACAACCCGCCGCTGAGAAGCCCGCGCCACGCCTGTTCGAAGACCTGCTCGAAGACGAGCCCCCGAAACCCCCGAATCGGAGTTTATCGCATGGCCTCCGGCGCTCCGACCCCCAACACCGAAAGGCCTGTGTGAAGTACGCGCTGCACTGCAGCAACCAGCGCGCACCGAGCTGCGGTCAGACTGCGGTCACTGGCCTGGATAAAGCGCAATTGTGGCAAATCATTGCCTCGCGTCCAAAGGCCGTGAAAAGCGGAAGCCAAATCATAGAGATAGAAAGCGAGCCGGTGCGGCTCGTGGGCGCGCGCCGCGCCGCTCGCGAGACGCGGGAAATAAGCGAGCCTGCGCATGAGGTCCAGCTCGGCCGGGTCCTCGAGCCGGGCGAGGTCGGCGCGCGTCACTTCGTCCGCCGTGGGAGAAAGCCCCGGAAACGCCTCCGCGGCGTTGCGGAGCACGGATGCGGTACGGGCGTGGGCGTACTGCACGTAGAAGACGGGGTTGTCCTTCGACTGCTCGGTGACCTTGGCGAAATCGAAGTCGAGAGGCGCGTCGTTCTTGCGGTAGAGCATCATGAAGCGGACGGGGTCGCGGCCGACCTCGTCGACGACGTCGCGCAGCGTGACGAAGGTGCCGGCGCGCTTCGACATTTTGACCGGCTCGCCGGCCCGGAACAGCTTCACGAGCTGGCAGACCTTGATGTCGAGGTCGGCCTTGCCGTCGGAGAGCGCGGCGACGGCGGCCTTCATGCGCGGGATGTAGCCGATGTGATCGGCGCCGAACACGTTGATGAGGTGCAGAAAGCCGCGCTTGAGCTTGGAGTAGTGGTAGGCGATGTCGGACGCGAAGTAGGTGTAGGTGCCGTCGGACTTCATGAGCGCGCGGTCGGTGTCGTCGCCGAACGCCGTCGACTTGAAGAGCGTCTGCTCGCGGTCCTCCCACTCATTGTCGTCGTGGCCCTTCGGCTTCTCGAGCCGGCCCTCGTAGATCAGGCCCTTGGCGGCGAGCGCATCGATCGCGGCCTTGACCTCGTCGGCGCCGCCCTCGGTCAGCGAGCGCTCGGAGAAGAACACCTCGTGGTGGATGTTGAGCGCGCCGAGATCGTCCTTGATCATCTCGAGCATGGCCGAGATCGCCTCCGCCCGCACGAGCGGAAGCCACTCGTCCTCCGGCATGGCGAGGAGCTTGCTGCCGCGCTCCCTGGCGAGCGCGGCGCCGACGGGCTTCAAATAGTCGCCCGGATAGAGGCCCGGCGGAATCTCGCCGATGTCCTCGCCGAGCGCCTCCCGGTAGCGCAGGAATGCCGAGCGTGCGAGAGCGTCGACCTGCCCGCCGGCATCGTTGATGTAGTATTCGCGCGCAACCTCGTAGCCGGCGAACGCGAGGAGATTTGCGAGCGCATCGCCGAACACCGCGCCCCGGCAATGGCCGACGTGCATCGGCCCCGTCGGGTTGGCGGACACGTACTCGACGTTGATCTTCTCGCCGCGGCCGAGATTGGTCTTCCCGTAGGCGGCGCCCTCGTCGAGGATCGCGCGCACGACCTCCTGCCAGAACTCCGGCTGCATGCGGATATTGAGGAACCCCGGCCCGGCCACCTCGACGGAGGCGATGGCTGGATCCGCGTCGAGCTTGGCCTTGAGCGCGTCCGCGATGTCGCGCGGCTTCATCTTGGCGCCCTTGGCGAGCACCATGGCCGCGTTGCTCGCAAGATCGCCGTGTGCGGGATCGCGCGGCAACTCGACCTCGGTTGAGGCGACGTCGAGGTCACGCGGCAGCGCGCCCTCCCTCTTCAGGGCCTCGAGCGCCGCTGTCATGCGCGCCTCGACGTCGGCGAATGCGTCCATGAATGACCCGTCTGTGGTGAGGTCGTGAGATGGTGAATTGGTGAGATCGTGGCCCGGCTATCGCAAATCCGGGGTGGCGTCAAACAGGCGGCGGTGCTCCGCCACGGCAAACCGGTCGGTCATGCCGGCGACGAAATCGCCGATCAGGCGGGCCCGCTTGCGCGGCGCGAGCGCCTCGCCGGCGGCGCGCCAAGCATCGGGGAGCGCGGCGCCGTCCTCGAGATAGCGGGCGAAGAGATCGCCGACGATCCTCTCGGCGCCGCCCATCACCCGCATGACGCGAGACGAGCGGTAGACGCGCTCGGTAAGGAAGGCCTTCAACGCCGCGATGTCGGGCGCCATGTCGGCCGAGAAGCTCGCGACCGCGCCCCCTGCGCGGCGAATGTCGTCCGGCCCATGCGGAACGACGGCAGCCAGCCGGCGGCGAGCCTCGCCGACCACGTCGCGGATCAGAGCCGTGATCATGCGCCGGGCGACCTCGTAGATGAGGCGGGCCTTCTCGTCGGTTGCACCCGACCGTGCCTCCCGCACCGCCCGGGCCGCGATCGGCACGGCCTCGAGATCGGCAAGGGTAATGAGCCCGGCCCTCAGTCCGTCGTCGATGTCGTGGGCGACGTAGGCGATGTCGTCGGAGACCGCCGCGACCTGGGCCTCCGCCGACGCCCAGCTTGCGAGCTCGAGGTTCTGCCAGCGCTCGAGCGAGCGCACCGCTTTCGCCGCCGCGCTCTCGGACCCGGCCGCAAGGGGCCCGTTGTGCTTGGCGAGCCCCTCGAGCGTTTCCCACGTGAGATTGAGCCCGTCGAAGGCGAGGTACTTGCGCTCGAGATGCATCACCACTCGCAGGCTCTGAGCGTTGTGGTCGAAGCCGCCGAAACCCTCCATGGCGCGGTCCAGTGCGCGCTCGCCGGCGTGGCCGAACGGCGGATGGCCGAGATCGTGGGCGAGCGAGAGCGCCTCGGCGAGGTCCTCGTCGAGGCGCAGCTGGCGGGCGATCGTGCGCGCGATCTGCGCTACCTCGAGGCTGTGGGTGAGGCGCGTGCGGTAGTGGTCGCCCTCGTGGAAGACGAAGACCTGAGTCTTGTGCATGAGGCGACGGAAGGCGGTCGAATGCAGGACGCGGTCGCGGTCGCGCTGGAACGGGCTCCGCGTCGGGCAGGGGGGCTCGGCATGAAGCCGTCCGCGCGAGGGAACCGCGCTCGCGGCATAGCCCGCGGGGGCCCGGGCGCCGGGCGCGAGGCCCTCGCCATAGGCTCCAGCGCAGGGTACCTTGTCAGTCAATCAAGCCTCGTTCACGATCAAACTCGAAGGGTCGGGCACGCCATTTGACACGCGGGCCGCCATCCCTATCTTCATTGCAAGCGATTGAAGTCGAGGGCAACAGCGCCGCTGCCGCAAGAGTAGGATCATCAATGGCCGACACGACCGTAACCGTCACCGAGCGCGCGCAGAGGCGCATCGCGGAGATCGTGGCCGGCGAGACCGCGAGCACGATGCTGCGCGTCTCGGTCGAGGGTGGCGGCTGCTCGGGCTTTCAATACCGATTCGACCTCGTCGGCGAGGCCGCTCCCGACGATCTGGTGCTCGGGCGCGAGGGCGCGCGCGTGCTGATCGACCCCGTGTCGCTCGAGTACCTTTCTGGAGCCGAGATTGACTTCGTCGACGACCTCATCGGCGCCGCCTTCAAGATCAAGAACCCGAACGCAACCTCCTCCTGTGGATGCGGGACGAGCTTTTCCCTTTGACAGCCCCTTCTCCCCGTCCTGACGGGGAGAGGGTTGGGGCAGAGTCATGCACCACGCCGTGATGCTGCCCCTCACCCTAGCCCTCTCCCCGTCAGGACGGGGAGAGGGAAGTCCGGAAAGCTCATGAAAATCGCGACCTGGAACATCAACGGCGTCAAGGCGCGCCTCGACGGCGCGCTCACCTATCTTCGCGAGAAGAGCCCCGACGTCGTCTGCCTCCAGGAGATCAAGTGCGTCGACGAAGGCTTTCCCTGCGGCGCCTTCGAGGATCTCGGCTACTCGATCGCCACTCACGGCCAGAAGGGCTTCAACGGGGTCGCCATCCTCTCCAAGGCGCGCCCAGAGGACGTGATCCGCGGACTTCCCGGAGCGGGAGACGATCAGCAATCCCGCTATATCGAGGCCACCGTTGCCACTCCGCGCGGCGCCGTCCGCGTCGCCTCCATCTACCTCCCGAACGGCAATCCGATCGGCACCGACAAGTTCGCCTACAAGCTCGCCTGGATGGCGAGGCTCGATCGGCATGCCAGGAAGCTCCTCATGGGCGAGGAGCCGCTGGTGCTTGCCGGCGATTTCAACGTCATCCCCGATCCGGACGACGCCAAGCGCCCCGCGGCCTGGACCGGAGACGCCCTGTTCCAGCCCGAGTCGCGCGCGGGCTTCCGCAAGCTCCTTGGACTGGGGCTTACCGACGCGGTGCGCGCCTGCCACCCGGAGCCGGGTCTTTATACGTTCTGGGACTATCAGGCCGGCGCGTGGCAGAAGGACGACGGCATCCGCATCGACCATCTCTTGCTCTCGCCCGAGGCCGCCGACCGGCTCGTGGCGGCCGGGATCGACCGGTTCACACGCGGCTGGGAGAAGCCTTCCGACCATGCCCCGGCTTGGGTCGAGCTCGACCTTTAGCGCTGCGGGGCGGTGGGAAGCGGCGTGTCGATATCGCGCAAGCGAGGCGTGACTGCCGGTCCCGATGCAGCGCCGTAGGAGAACGACGGGGCGCCCGGCAGCCGCTGCAGCTGGGTCGCGGATTGCCCTGCCGCTCCGTCGTTGCGCTCCTCGCTCTCGCCATTGACCGAAATGGGAGCGACACGCTCGCCGTTCTGGCACGTGCGCTCGGGCGCACCCGTGAGCTGATCGAGAAGATCAGGCGTAGTACGCTTGTCGGGGTTGCGGCCATAGCGGTTGCCCCACTGCGCCACGATGCCGGTCGCTTGCCGGCGCGTGCCCTCGCCCGCGCCGCAGAAGATGTTCTGATAGATGTCCTCGATCCAGAGCCGCTCATGGGGTGGGGCGTTCTGGACCGCGATCGAGATCAACGCCAGAGCGCGCGCCTGATCGGCATCCATGTACTTCCCGCGCCAGAGCAGGTCGGCCAGGAACGCCTGGGCGCCCGCGTGACCGTTCTGGCTCAGGACCGAGAGCCAGTGCTTGCCGAGCGCAACGTTGGTCTCGAGCCCCTCGCCCTTGAGCTGGAGCTTGGCGAGCTCGAACTGGGCGTCGGCATCGTTGAAGGTCGTGGAGGCATTGTTCAGGTAGAAGACGGCGCGCTCGGGATCGGGCCTGAGGCCGATCTCCGGCAGGCCAAGGCGCACGTATCCGGCGAGCGCGGTGAGCGACTTGCCGACATAGGGAGCGCGCGGATCCTCGTCGGGGTCGGCGTCGATATGCTCGTCGGCGATGCGCTGAAACAGCATGTAGGCCTTGGCATGGTCGGTGTGCGAGCCGGAGTTGTCGGCGTAGATGCGCGCCAGGTAGTACTCGGCCATGAACTCGTCCTCGGCGGCCGCGTATTCGAGCGCCGGGATCGCGATCTCGTAGTAGCCGCCGTTGTAGGCGCTGACGCCTTGCTTGAGGGCTTCCTGCGCCGAGCTGAACGGCGTCGTGCCCCCGGCGGCGACAGCTACCGGAAGCGCAAGCAGGACGATGCTTAATGCAAGCCTAGATATCCGCATAGCAAACCACTTCCGCCTTTCCGCCGGGATGGGTCACCGCGCCATAACGGGCCGGGCCTACTTGATCCGCGAATTTCTTGAGGGCCCCGCTTTGATAGGGGTTGGGGGGCGCTTTCCATTCCTTTCTGCGCCGCGCAAGCTCGCCCGCGTCGACCTCGAGGTCGAGCGTGCCCTTCTGCGCGTCGATCGAGATGATGTCGCCGTCGCGAACGAGCGCGATCGGTCCGCCCAGCGCGGCCTCGGGGCCGACGTGGCCGATGCAAAAGCCGCGCGTGCCGCCGGAGAAGCGCCCGTCGGTGATGAGGGCCACCTTGTCGCCCGCGCCCTGGCCATAAAGAGCCGCTGTCGTCGACAGCATCTCGCGCATGCCGGGGCCGCCCTTCGGGCCCTCGTAGCGGACGATGATCACGTCGCCGTCCTCGTAGTCGCGGCTGGTGACGGCGCGGAACGCATCCTCCTCGCAGTCGAAGCAGCGCGCGCGGCCGCGGAAGGCGAGCGTCTTCATGCCGGCGACCTTGACGATCGCCCCTTCCGGCGCGAGCGAGCCCTTGAGCCCGACGACGCCGCCCGTGGGCGAGATCGGGTTCGAGACCGGAAACACCACCTTCTGGTTGGTGTTGAATTTCACGCCCTCGAGGTTCTGCGCGATCGTGCGGCCCGTCACCGTCAGGCAGTCGCCGTGCAGGCAACCGCCCTCGAGCAGGGCCTTCATGATCTGCGGCACGCCGCCGATCTCGTAGACGTCGTTCGCCACGTACTTTCCGCCGGGCTTCAAGTCGGCGATGTAGGGCGTCCGCTTGAAGATCTCGGCGACATCGAACAGGTCGAAGTCGATCCCGACCTCGTTCGCCATGGCGGGCAGGTGGAGCGCGGCGTTGGTCGAGCCGCCGGTCGCGGCGACGATGACGGCCGCGTTCTCGAATGCCTTGCGGGTCACGATATCGCGCGGGCGTATCCCCTCGGACAGAAGCCGCATCACGGCGCGGCCGCTCTCGACGGCATAGGCGTCGCGCGTCTCGTAGGGGGCGGGCGCGCCGGCGGAGCCCGGCAGCGCGAGCCCGATCGCCTCCGACACGCAGGCCATGGTGTTGGCCGTGAACTGGCCGCCGCAGGCGCCGGCGCCGGGGCAGGCGACGCACTCGAGCTCGTGCAGCTCTTCCGACGTCATCTTGCCCGCGGAATGCATGCCGACGCCCTCGAAGACGTCGACGACGGTCACGTCGCGGCCGTGGAATTTTCCCGGCAGGATCGAGCCGCCGTACATGAACACTGACGGCACGTTCAAGCGCAGCATGGCCATCATCGTGCCGGGCAGGCTCTTGTCGCAGCCGGCGATACCGACGATCGCGTCGTAGCAGTGGCCGCGGATGGTGAGCTCGATGCTATCGGCGATCACCTCGCGCGAGACGAGCGACGATTTCATGCCCTGGTGGCCCATGGCGATGCCGTCGGTCACCGTGATCGTGCAGAACTCGCGCGGCGTGCCGCCGGCTTCGAGCACGCCCTTCTTGGCCGACTGCGCCTGGCGCTGCAGCGCGATGTTGCAGGGCGCCGCCTCGTTCCAGCACGAGACCACCCCGACGAATGGGCGCGCGATCTGCTCCTCGGTGAGCCCCATGGCATAGTAATAGGAGCGATGCGGCGCGCGCGACGGCCCGACCGTGACATGCCGGCTCGGCAGCTTCGATTTGTCGAACGTCTTGGCGTCCATCAACTGGTCCTTGGCGGCGTAGTGTCTTCGCAGCTTGATTTAGTGTGCTTGTCCGGAAATCGCTCGTCCTCTTCGAGTGAGATCGAGTTCGAGCGAGCAGAGTGCGCCGGGGCGGCTTCGGAAATGCGAATCGAAAAGCAATTCGGATACCGAGGCC
This sequence comes from uncultured Alphaproteobacteria bacterium, assembly GCA_963699485.1. Classification (GTDB taxonomy): domain Bacteria; phylum Pseudomonadota; class Alphaproteobacteria; order Rhizobiales; family Hyphomicrobiaceae; genus Hyphomicrobium_C. Next base: position 102,556 of record CAVOUC010000020.1, read on the forward strand.
CCCGCAGCCTTCGTTCCTTAGCTCAGTCATCGTTGCGCTTGTTTGTGGCCCAAAAGAGGCATTTTATCGAGCCTTTCGTTGCGCCTAGGCCACAGGTCCCATTTGGTTTCTGAGATCGACCTGCGTAACTTCTTTATCGTTGCGGGGCCGACACACACGCGCTCGCAGTACCGATCAAATTTCTTCATGGTTAAATTCGTAAGTTGGACCTGCCCGAGGCTGCGCCGGCTCCTCCGGTAACTCATTCGTCGTATGAGACCACTCCGGCAGTTCGGCGGCCCGACGGAGACAATATTGCGGCCAGAGAGCGGGATCCGAGTTGGAGATTGAATTGCCTCGCCGATTCGCGCGCGCCTAGCCGAGACCAAGAGGGGACTTCGACGGTGGACATGATCTCGACAGCAATGGACGCGGGCGCCCAGCGCGAAGGCTTGCGCCTGTCGTGGGTTCAGCCCCGGGGCCTCGTGCGCCTATCGGCCGTCAATTTCGTCCTGCGCATCCTGACGCTCGGATTTTACAACTTCTGGGGCAAAACGGAGGTGCGAAAGCGCATCTGGTCGGCCGTCCGCATCGACGGGGAACCCCTCCATTACTCGGGAACCGGCAAGGAGCTGTTTCTCGGCTTTCTCATCGTCTTCTTTCTCATCGTCCTCCCGATCCTCCTCCTTTCGGTCACGGTCGCCGTCGCCTTCAGCCCCGAGTCTGGGGTGTTCGACGCCTATCAGGTGGCGCTCTATGCCGTGGTCTTCTTCCTCACCGGCTTTGCCATCTATAGGGCGCAGCGCTACCGGCTCTCGCGAACGACCTGGCGCGCCATTCGCGCCTCGCTCGCCGGCACCGCGTCGAACTACGCGCGTCTCTACTTCCTGACCGGCCTCCTCGTGCCCCTGACCCTCGGCTGGATCATCCCCTGGCGGTCGACCCGCCTCCAGGCCCTGATGGTCGGCGACATGCGCTTCGGCGACCGCCCGTTTCGCTTCACGGCCCGGTCCGGGCCGCTCTACGCGAGCTTCGCCTTTCTGTGGTTCGGCACGACGGTCGTTGTCATCCTGGCCGCTCTTGCCATCCACGGCGTCATGCTGGAGGAGATGGCAAACGTCGAGACCTGGGCCGGCGGCGAGTTCAGGCCGAGCGCCGCAGGTCTCGGCAAGATGATCGCGGTGGCCGCGCTCGCCTATATCCTCTATGCGATCGTGAGCGCCTGGTATCGCGCCCGCCAGATCAATCACTTTGCGGCGCACACTCATTTCGACGCCGCGACGTTCGCCAGCAGCGTGACCGGCGGCGGCCTGATGTGGATCGCGGTCTCGAACATTCTCATCGTCATCCTGTCGCTCGGGCTGCTCGGCCCCATTGCCCAGGCGCGCAGCACTCGCTATCTCGTCGAAAGGCTCAGAATTGAGGGGCCGGTTCGGTTGGAGCAGATCTCGCAGTCGGCCGATCACGGGCCGAGGCGCGGCGAGGGGCTGGCACAGGCATTCGATGTCGATGCGTTCTGACGCCGCGACCGAGACCTTCGTCGGCCGCTTCAGCGACGGGAAAACGGCCGGCGCTCGCGACGCCGAGGTGCGCTTCGGCGCGAGCGGCGTCGAGATCGTGCTCCCCGGCGGAGAGCGCCGTACGTGGAGCTTCGGCTCGCTTGCAACGGCCGAGCCCTTGGGCCCCCACGCGATCGACGCACTTCTGAGCTCCTCCGACGAGCCTGGCGCGGCGCTTTTCGTGCCCGACACGGCCTTCGCCCGCGCGCTCTCCGCGCACGCGCCCCATCTCGCCGCATCCGCGATCCGCTGGAAGCATGCACGGCCCTGGCTCGCCGCGGCGCTCGGCGTCGCTCTCGTGGCGCTGATGATCACATGGCTCGACCTCTCACCGGCCCGTGCGATCGCCAAGCTCCTGCCCGAGCGCACCCGCGCTGCCCTCGGCGCGGCCGCGCTCGCCTCGATGACCGACGGCAGGCGCGAATGCCATTCCCGTCTCGGAGACGCCGCGCTCGATCACCTCAAGGAGCGCCTCTCGCGCGCCGCCGGCGGCGTCGAGTTCGATATCGTCGTCGCCGATTGGGACCTGCTCAATGCGTTTGCGGTGCCGGGCAGAAGCATCGTGGTGACGAGCGCCCTCCTCGATCGGGCCCAAAGCCCCGACGAGGTCGCGGGCGTCCTTGCCCACGAGATGGGGCACGGCCTCGAGCTGCACCCCGAGACGGCGCTCGTGCGCGCCATCGGCCTCTCGGCCGCCGCCGATCTCATGCTCGGCGGATCGAGCGGCGCGCTCGCCAACGTCGGCTTGGTGCTGGCGCAGCTCTCCTACTCGCGCGCCGCCGAGCACGAGGCGGACGTGCGCGCGCTCGAGCTCTTGAAGGGCGCCGGCATCCCGGCCAAGGGCTTCGCCGGGTTCTTCAAGCGCGTCACCGGCATCGAGGGCGACGACAAGTCGCTCGGCTCCATCGCAATCCTGCGCACCCATCCTCCGACGGAGGAGCGCCGGCGCCTGATCGAGAGCCAGCCCGACTATCCGGCGACACCGAGCCTGACCGACGACGAGTGGGCCGCCTTGAAGGCCATCTGCGCCGCGCCCGAAGGCGCACGGACAGAACTTGGCCCCAATCGGCCGCCACACCTTTCTAAGGCCAGCCAGCGCGACGCGGGCACGGCCGAGGGACCTGAATGAAGAAGCTTCTCCTGGCGCTCGTAGCGCTCGCCTTGGCCGCGACTGCCTACGTCGCCGCCCCCTTCGTCACCGCCTGGTCGATCCGCGAGGCCGTCCGCACCGGAAACTCCGCCTACCTCGAGGCCAAGATCGAGTGGGACACGGTGCGCGAGAGCCTGCGCCGCTCGCTCACCGTGGCAGCGCTCGGGTCGCCCGAGACAGGCGCGCCGTCCCAGGAGAAGCCCGGGCTATGGCAGCGCATCAAGGCGCGCGTCGGGAGAAGCGCCGTCAACAATCTCGTCGAGAGCTACGTGACGCCCGAGGGGCTGCCGCAGCTCTTCACCTACCGCAAGCTCTACCGGGACCATGTCTCGGGCGAAGCAGATCCGGCCAAGACGCTGCCCTGGCACAAGCGGTTCGCGGCGTTCTGGTCGCGCATCAAGCGCGCCGAGTTCCTGACGCCGACCGAGTTCAAGATCGAGATGGCCGACCGCTACGACGCCTCGCGCCACTATGTCGGGCTCTTGAAGCTGCGCGGCCTCGAATGGAAGCTCGCCGAGCTCGAGGTGCGCCTCGTCGGCACCCCCTCCCGCCTCGCCGGCCAGGCGCTCTAAGGCTCGCTCATCGGTTGCACGAGAAGCATTCCCGTGGTGCGCGCGGAGACTTGCGTGGGTCCCGACCTTCGTCGGGATGACGTCAGATTTGTCGCAGGCCGACCCTCACATCGTCATGCCCGCGCAGGCGGGCATCCGTCCAAGCCCGTTGGAGCCTACAAGGCAACTTTGGGCAGATCCCCGCCTCCGCGGGGATGACGTTGCAGGTGTGGCAGCGCTCAGCCTCTCCTCAGAACCTAGGCGGACGCCTCGATGCGCTTGAGCGCGGCGCTCAGGCGCTTGATGCGGTCGGCGGCGTCGGCGGCGCGCTCGCGGTTGAGCTCGACCACGTGCTCGGGCGATTTCGCCACATTGGCCTCGTTCGAAAGCCAGGTCTCGGCCTTGACGCGGTCGCCCTCGGCCTTGTCGATCTCCTTGGCGAGGCGGGCGCGCTCGGCCTCCATGTCGATGATGCCTTCGAGGGGAAGCGCTGCCGTCATGTCGCCGATGACGATGAGCGCCGCCCCCTTGGGCGCGCTGCGGGCGAACGAGATCGTGCCCAGGCGCGCAAGCCGCTTGATCGTATCCTCGTGATCGCGCGCGCGGGCCTTGACCGTCGTGTCGGCTCCCGTGATGACGAGCGGGGTCTTGGCGCCGGCCGGGACGTTCATCTCCGTGCGTACCGAGCGCACCTCGGAAATGAGGCCCACGACCCAGCCGATCTCCTGGTCGGCTTCTGGGCTGGTCAGGCCCGAGAGCACCGGCCATTGGCTCAAGGCGAGGATCGACTGGCGCTGCTCGCCGTGCTCGACCATGTGGCGCCACAGCTCCTCGGTGATGAATGGCATGAATGGGTGCAGCAGCTTCAGGCACTGGTCGAGCACCCAGGCCGTGCAGGCGCGCGTCTCGGCCTTGGCCTCCTCGTCGTCGCCGGCGAGGATCGGCTTGATCAGCTCGAGATACCAGTCGCAGAAGACGCCCCAGACGAACTCGTAGATGGCGGCGGCCGCCTCGTTGAACTTGTAGGCTTCGATGCCGGCCGTCACCGCCTGGGCTGCGCGCTCGGTCTCCCCGGTGATCCAGCGGTTGAGCTTGTGCGTCACGCCTTTCGGATCGAAGTCGCGCTGGCGCACGCATTCGTTCATCTCGGAGAAGCGCGCCGCGTTCCAGAGCTTGGTGGCGAAGTTGCGATAGCCTTCGACGCGTTGCGTCGAAAGCTTGATGTCGCGCCCTTGGGCGGCCATGGCGGCGAGCGTGAAGCGCAGCGCATCCGCCCCGTACTGATCGATGAGGCCCAGGGGGTCCATGACGTTCCCCTTGGACTTGCTCATCTTCTGGCCGCGCTCGTCGCGCACGAGAGCATGGATGTAGACGTCGCGGAATGGCACCTCTTTCATGAAGTGGAGGCCCATCATCATCATGCGCGCGACCCAGAAGAAGATGATGTCGAAGCCGGTGACGAGAACGCTCGTTGGATAGTAGCGGGCGAGCTCGGGCGTCTCGTCGGGCCAGCCCAAGGTCGAGAACGGCCACAGCGCGGAGGAGAACCAGGTGTCGAGCACGTCGGCGTCGCGCGTGATGACGATGTCCCCTCTCCCCGTGTCAACGGGGAGAGGGCTAGGGTGAAGGGCAGCCGCTTGTGCTGCGGGCTGTTGCTGCCCCGCACCTCGACCCTCTCCCCGCAAGCGGGGAGAGGGGGACGTGGCGTAATGCCTCCCTGCGAGCGTCGACGCTTCCGCTTCGATCATGGGCAACGAATCACTCGGCCGTCCGGACCGTACCACGCCGGTATCCGATGACCCCACCAGAGCTGGCGCGAGATGCACCAGGGCTGGATGTTGCGCATCCACTCGAAGTAGGTCTTCTCCCAGTTCTTCGGCACAAAGACCGTCTTGCCGTCCTCGACCGCCTTGATCGCGGCCTTCGCGAGCTCGGCCGCGTTCACGTACCACTGGTCGGTGAGCCACGGCTCGACGACGGCGCTCGAGCGGTCGCCGTGCGGCACGGTGTGCGTCGTCGGCTCGATCCTCTCCAAGAGACCCAGCGCTTCGAGATCGGCGACGACGCGGCGCCTCGCCTCGAAGCGGTCGAGCCCGCGATAGGCCTCGGGTGCGTTCTCGTTGAGCCGCGCATGATCGTCGAGCACGTTGATCTGCGCGAGGCCGTGGCGCTTGCCGACCTCGAAGTCGTTGAAGTCGTGCGCGGGCGTGATCTTGACCGCGCCCGTGCCCTTGGTCGGGTCGGAATATTCGTCGGCGACGATCGGGATCTCGCGCCCGACCAGCGGCAGCCTCACCTTCGCGCCCGCCTTGACGAGCGCCGCATAGCGCTCGTCCTCGGGATGCACGGCGACGCCGGTGTCGCCGAGCATCGTCTCCGGGTCGCGTCGTGGCGACGACGACGTAGTCGCTGTCGTAGCCAGCCACTTTCTCCGCGAGCGGATAGCGGAAGTAGTACATGTGGCCCGAAGGATTGCGATCGAGCACCTTGGCCAGCGCCTTGGCGTCGAACGGCTTCTCGGGGTCGCCCGCCGTCCAGCTGAATGAGCCCTTCGCCTCGACCTGGATGACCTCGAGGTCGGAGATCGCCGTCTGGAACTTCGGGTCCCAGTTGACGAGCCGCTTGTCCTTGTAGATGAGGCCCGCGTTGTAGAGGTCGACGAAGACTTTTGTGACGGCACGGACCATCTGGTCCTCCGCCTCACCCCGCTCGCCCATCGTGAAGCGCTCTCTGGACCAGTCGCACGATGCGCCGAGACGCTTCAGCTGGTTGACGATGGTCGAGCCGCTCTCCTCCTTCCACGCCCACACCGCGCGCAGGAAAGCTTCGCGCCCCATCGTCCGCCGGTCGGTCTTATTTTCAGAAGCCAGCTTCCGCTCGACGACCATCTGCGTCGCGATCCCCGCGTGATCGGTGCCGGGCTGCCAGAGCACGTCGCGACCGCGCATGCGCTCGAATCGCGCCAGCACGTCCTGGAGCGTGTTGTTCAACGCATGCCCCATGTGGAGCGAGCCGGTGACGTTCGGCGGCGGGATGACGATGGCGTAGGGCTTGGCGTCCCTGCGCTCGGGGCGGCCGCACTTGAAGGCTTCGGCCTTCTCCCAGGTTTCGTGGATGCGCGGCTCGATCTCGGCGGGCTGGTAGGTCTTGTCGAGCATGGGGGCGGGGATCGGGCCTTTCGTCGCGACGGATCGAGCGATGCGTCGCGCGGTTCCGGTCCTACGATCCCCCCCGGCGTGCTGTCAATTGCAGCACCCCTACCCTTTCCTCGCCGGGAGCGCGCGCGACGGGCCTAGCCGCGATCCCGGCCCCCGCGGGATGCCTCGATTGAGAGGGCTCGCTCGATGATGCGCGGCATGTTGTCGGCGAGCCAGCGCTGCAGCATGGGCTTCAGCATGTCGGCGACGGCGTCCTCGAGCGTGCGCACGGGAGCTGGCCCCAGGTCGTTGGGCGCCGGCATGAGCGGCTGAGCGACGAGGGCAGCGAACGGAGACGGTCTCTGATGACGCGCGGCGCCATACGGAGGCTCGGCCGGGTGCGACGCCGCCAGCCCCTGGGCCAGGGCGTCGAGTGCACGGGCGGCGGCGGCCGTCGCGACGGCGCCCTCGTCGATCACGGCGTCGATCGGCGCCTGCGGCTCGCGCCGCATGCCGTTGTAGGGCGCGGCAACGGCGCCGAGCTCCGCCGCGATCCGCGCCGCGTGGCCGTTCAGGGATGACCTGTTCGCGGCGGATGCGGGCGCTGCGCTCGCGGGCATCGGCCTGCGCACCGGCTCGGCCACGACCTCGACGACCTCGACCGCCTCGGTGAGCTCGGAGAGGACCTCGTCCTCGCCGATTGGCCCCGGCGGCGGCGGAGTGATGGCCTCGACCACGCTCTGCGGCAACGGCATGAAGCCGGGGGGCGGAAAGAAGCCCGGCTTGCGCATGGGGATCGGCGGAGCCGGCCGCTCGGCGGCAGGCTTCGGCGCGGCTTCCTTCGCCGCCGGCTCGCTCGGTGCAGCGGACGGGGCGCGGGCATCGAGCGCCGGCGACGCGGCCGGTGGGGCAGCCGCCTTCGGCGCGGGGACCTCGATGAGGTCGGCAACCTCGTCGTCGAGCGGGACCGGCCGTCTCGGAGGCGGCGCGGACGCGGGTGGGCCGGCCTTGGCCTTGATCGCGTTCGACAGACGGTCCATCGAGGGCAGGGGTCGATTCCCGCTGAGCGGGAACGGACTTTGCGCCCGCGGCCCGCCGGCAGGCGAAGACTTCGCAAAGGGGTGGGGGGCGTCGGCCTCGAGCGGGCCGGGCCCCGGCTCCTCGGCGATGATCTTGCGGATCGATGCCAGGATCTCTTCCATGCTCGGCTCGCCCGCCTTGTCCTGTCCGTTCATGCTCGTCATAGCCTCAACCTCGGCGCGCCTTCGACCAGGCGCCTCTGCGTCAATATCTATGCCCGATCTATGCCCCGCCACAACGCACGCTACTAGTTCCGCACCCACTCCCGCGCCCCCCAGCGCCGGTCTGGGCTACTTGCCCGGCTCATTGACCGGTGAATTTCTTGCCTGTCTTCACGCTTTCGGCGACCTCGATGTGGAGAGCCTTCTCCACCATGCGCGGCATGTTGTCGGCGAGCCATTGACGCAGCATGGGACGTAGGAGCTCGGCGGTCGTATCCTCGATCGTGCCCGTCGGTCCGGCTGCCCGCCAGCGGCGCAAGCGGCACGGGCGGGTGATAGGGCGCGCTCTCCTCCGCACCGGCGGGCGGCCATGAGTGTGCCGGGTCCGAATACCCGGGAGCCAGCGGATGGGCTGGCAATGCGGCGAAGGCGTCGACAGGGGGAGGGATATCCGGCGCGCGGTCCGCGCCGGGACGCGTGAGATCCAAGTAAGCGGGGACGATCGAGCCGAAGTCGACCTTTCGCACGGGCTCTGCCGGCGCGGCCGACGGCACCGGGGGCATCGGCGCGGCCGCCGTGCCCTGAGGCGACGGCGAGGGCGCCATTGTCCGGAACCGCGTGTCCTTGAACGGCGCCATCACCCGCTTGATCTCCTCCTCGACGGCAGGAGGGGGCGGCGCGGCGCGACCGAACTTCCAAGTCGATTGATCGTCCTTTGCCGGGCCGGCTTTTGGCTCGGCGGGGCCAGCGCTCCCGGGACGTGCATGCTCTGCGCCGCTGCCGTCCGCTGGGCGCCCGTCGCCGTGGGAAGGCTCCGCTGCATGCGCCTTGAGCGTGCTCAGCGTCGGATAGCCGGAGAAGTCGCCGCGATGGGGGGCCTGGTCCCCGGCGCCGACGGAGGCCTCCTCGGCGTTGCGCGCCGCCCGCGATTCCGAGCCGCTACCGGCGGCACCCCTGATCGCATCGGTGAGCCGGCCGAGCAGCGGCGTGTGTTTCTCCTGCACGGCCGGCGTCGGCCTGAAGATCGAGGGCAGCTCGAACTCGGAGTGATCGTCGAGAGCGGATTCTGCGAGGGCAAGGCCGGCCTTCGCCGGCTTAAGCTCGATTGGCTGTTGGCCTACGGGAGGCTCCTCGGCGATGATCCTGCGGATCGATGCGAGAATTTCCTCCATGCTCGGCTGGCCGTTCTTCTCCGTCATGTTCATGACGCCACTCCCTACACCCCACGCCGCCCCAGGCACCGCCCCCGCTGGCTACCCCACGGTCAAATTGCGCGCCCGACTGATATCTCCCCTCTCGCCCCCGCGAAATAGCTGAAAGTACGGTCCAACTTCCCTCTCGGGCAAAGCGGACAACCTGCTGATCGTGTCTTAGAATTTTTGCTTTGAAGCTCCCTAGGCTGCTCGGAACCCTAGCGGCGATAGTGGGCAACCGTGTGGCAAAACGCCTAGTTTTCCGCGGCGCGAGAGGCGCGCTGGACGCTCGCTCGTTTTGCTCTGAATAGAGACTAGCGCGGGTGATCCCGCGAGCCCCGCTCTACTTGACGGGCACCTGCTCGGCTTGCGCCGCCGGCCAAACGTCCAAGAGCTCGCGGCTGCCGTCCTCGTGCGTGATCCGCAGCCCGAACCACTTGCGGCGGACCTCGTCGTAGTGGGCTTCATCGTCGTAGACCGTCGACGTCACGCCGAGGTTCAGCACGTCGAGCCTGCCGATCGCCTGCAGCAGCACGTAGCTGAAGACGACGACGTCGCGCCGGTCACTCGCAAGCTGCACCTGCGAGTTCAGCAGCTCCTGCTCGGCGTTGAGCACGTCGAGCAGCGTGCGCTGGCCGACCCGTTCCTCCTCGCGTACGCCGGTGAGCGCGGTGCGGTTCGCCTCGACCGAGGTCTCATCGGATTGAACCTTGGCGCGGGCGCCGAGAAGCTGCGACCATGCCGTAACGATGTCATCCTCGGTCTGGCTGCGGAACTGCTCGATCTCCTGCAGCCGGCTCACATGGATCTGCTTGGCCTGGCGCACGCGCGCATAGACCGAGCCGCCCTCGTAGATCGGCACGTTCAAGCGGCCGGTCACGGTCCCGACTTCGGCTTCGTCGACTAAATGTCGACGTATCGAAGCGGTTTTCATAGCTCGCCTCGACCTCGACCGTGGGCAACAGCTCGCCGCGGATGCGGTCGACCGTATAGCGCGCGCCCTGCTCCAGGTAGAGAGCCGCACAATAGCAGGGTTCTCCTTCGTGCCGATCGCGATGGCCTCCTCGAGCGTTCTCGGCAGCAGCCTCTCGTAGCCGCTGGGCTCCATGAGATCGGCGGGTGGATGGCCGATGACACGCTCGAAGTTGCCCCGGCTCGTCTTGAGGTTCGCCTTCGCGAGGTCGAGCTGCGCGACGGAGTCTGCGCGCCGCGCCTGCGCCTGGGCGACGTCGGTGCGCGTCACCTCGCCGACGGAGAACCGGTCCTCGGTCGCCTTGAGCTCGCGGGAGAGCACGTTGACGTTGCTCTCGTTCAGCCTCACGATCGCCTGGTTGAGCACCACGTCCATGTAGAAGGTCACGGCGTCGCGGAGCACGCTCTGCTCGACGCTGCGCAGATTCTCGCGTCCGGCACGCACGCCCGCTTCGGCCTCGTTCACGGCGTTAAACGTCTGCAGGCCCGTGAAAACCGGCTGCACGAGGTCGACGATGTAGCCCTTCGGATATCTTGTCCCCTCGGTCTGACCAGGACTGTCGGGGCGGACATTCGTATTCTGCCAGTTGATGTCCGCGTTGGCGTTAATCGCGGCCGGTAGCCGGATCTGGCAATCGGCACATTCTCGTCGGTCGCGCGCAATTGCGCCCGCGCGGCGTCGAGCTGCGGATTGTAGCGATAGGCGGCCGACAGAGCCTCGTTCAGAGACTCGGCGAACACCGGAGCGGACCACGCTCCCGCCACGGCTGCGAAAACGACCGCGCCGGCCGAAGCCATTCGGAGCTTACGTTTGAGATCAGCCAACGTTAGTTCCAGCACGACCCTATCCCTGCCCCGTCCTGTCCCCCCACGGGACTCGTGCGCCGCTTTGAGATTGGTCTACGCTACAAAATTTCGCTTTTTGACCCGATTGCCCGTACACCGCTAATGCCACACTGTTAAACGATAAAACCGATTCGCACCAAGAAACGCACCTCCATTGCCGAGATTGCAGGATGACGTGGCCTCTTTCCCACACGCCGCACGCGCAAGCGCCCCAAGTCTCGCGGGAGCCATATCCGCAACGTCGTTCGAAGGCCGCCGGCTACGGGTTATTTAACTGTGCGATATCAGATAGTTGCCGTCGGCCTCCCCGCCACGAGACCCCGCTGTGGCGGCCCTGAATAGGGTGTTCCAGGCTAAGAAGATTCGGATGCCTAGGCCAGGATGATTTCCACGCGCCATCCTCAACCCGCTCCTTGCTAAGGGGCGAGCGCGACAGCCCTTTCCAGCGGGGCGGACGAGGTGTGGAAGATGCTCAGAATACGAACGTGGGCGCGGCCTCGAATGCCACCAGCGGCGGGGCGCCTGCGTCGAAGCCGCTTGCCTCGCTGACGGTGCCCGAAAAACGCCGCCAGACCACGGCCCGGCCGAGCGGCCGGCCCGCGGGTTGCAGCACCCCCACCATGCGGCCGCCGTCCTTGAGCTGCTCGGCGAGCGCTTCCGGCAGGGAAGGGACGGCCCCCTCGAGAACAATGACATCGTAGGGACCGTCCGGGGCATGGCCGGCCGAAAGCTCGCCGACGACGACCGAGACGTTGCCGATCCCGAGGTTCTGAAGAGCTTTTCTCGCCTCGTCGGCGAGGCGCTGGTCGCTTTCCAGGGCCACGACCGAGCCGGCCAATCTGGAGAGGACGGCCGCCGAGTAGCCGCTTGCGCACCCGACGTCGAGCACGGCGTCACCGGGATCGATCGAGGCCAGCTCGAGGAGCTTGGCCAGCGTCCGCGGGGCGAGGAGCGCCCGGGCCGGTTGGCCCTTTGCGGTCGGCGGCAGGCGGAGGTCCGCGTCCTTATAGGCGAGCGCGCGCGCCGCCAGCGGTACGAACGCCTCGCGCGGGATCTCCAGCATGGCGCGCACGATGCGCCGGTCCGCGATATCGCTCGGCCGCACCTGGGAGTCGACCATGTTTTTGCGTTGGGTCTCGAAGTCCAAGCAGGCCCCCGAAGGTAATGTATATGCGGCGCCACATTACTCGACTAGGAAGCGCCCTGCCAGCATCCCGGTGCCGCATCCCCCGCGTTCGGCGCGCCCTCTAGCGTGCGTCGCGTGGCCAGAACACCCACAGGAGCGCACCCGCAGCAAGAACCCAGAGCGCGACGACGAGCGCGGCCCCCCACGCGCTCCGCGGAGCCTCCGCCAGGCGCAGGGCCGCCGCGCGGTGCTCGGCCATGATCGCCGGGTCGATGAGCCGGATCACGAGCCAGAGCGCGCCCGGCAGCAGAATGAGCTCATCGAGATAGCCGAGGACGGGAATGAAATCGGGAATGAGATCGATGGGCGACAAGGCGTAAGCGGCAACGAGCCCGGCAAGCAGCTTCACGCCAAACGGCACGCGCGGATCGCGCGTCGCGAGATAAAGCGCGACGACGTCCCGCTCGAGGGCCTTAGCCCATTCCACGAGCTTTGCCTTGAGGCCAGCCACGGCAATTGCCTCCGTCCGACCGGCGCGCGATCCGGGCCGGCGCCGTCGCTTGTATTTATGCCGGACTTCGCTATAGATGCGCGTCGCTCGGGAGAACTTGCGAACTCGGCTTGCTTCCCCCGCGACGACGCCCGGAAGGCCACGTGGCGGAGTGGTGACGCAGCGGACTGCAAATCCGTATACGCCGGTTCGATTCCGGCCGTGGCCTCCAGCACTTAGTGCTTTCCCTAAAAGCCCATGTAACCGCCTTGCAACCATTCGCTCTCCCCGGCTGGGCTTGCCGGGTCGGATCACTGACAACACCGAGAACGCAGCCCTCGTAGTCCGATACGTGCCCTGATCATTTTGAGACGCGCGGCCATCGCTTCGGCCGGAGTTAAGCGGCCGCGAGGTGGGGGCTGGGAGGTTTCAGGTCACCGCCTATGCCGTCGCAAACGACCTCTTGATGTGTTGAATCCTTCGGAGCTAAACCCCCAGGGGAGCAGCAAGGACGATAAGATCAATCGGTCCTGTATCGCCCGCCATCGTCGGTACGACGATGACCGGCTTGCCCAGGATTTTCCTGCTGCTCGCACGAAGCGAAAAAACTGTTCAGATCAAGAACGAGCCAGCGCAGCAAGGTGGACCTCCGTGGTTTGGCCTAGGCTCTTGATGGCGTCTTCGTATTGTGTCGAGACTCATCCGTCATTCGCTTTCTCCCACAGTTGACCGTCAAACCCGCAGATTGGGACTATCCGCATAATGGTGCACTCGACGTACTCGATCGGCATACCGCTGACCGGATTCTTGGACCTGGAGAGGGCGTGGCAGGTTTGGATCACTTGCCATCCCGAGTGCTCTTGGTAGGAGCGGTGCTCCCGGTAGTGTTTGCAGTCCGTGCAGAGCTTCATCGCCTGCCTCTCCTGGGGTAGGAAAGCCGGTCTCCTGGGCCTTTCCTGGTATCCTGGCCTTGATTTTCCCAGGATGAGGCTCGTGCTTCCAAAAGTCCTACCTGTGGCTCGTCCTACACAGAGTGTGTCTCGTCGTACTCACCAGGACAATCCCGCTGGGCCCGAGGGCCAGGAGCATCCTGGTGAAGCCCAAAAGACACGCTAGGATCATCCTTCCTCGACCACAAGCCGGGCAAGATGATCTTGGGCAAGCCGGGCAAGCGTGGCGGCACGGAGACACCTGCCTTCCCTCACGACCGGCCCGGTCAGGACCCGCTTACCTCCCGTCGTGTCCTGCCAGGACTGAATGCGGGGCTTGATCGCTTGCAGGAACGCCGGGTCATTTTTTGAACTGGTGGATGCATTCCGCATAGGATCACCAAAAACCTTTTTCTTTATAGCGGTCTCCTGGGGCAATGCTGCGGCTTTTTTGGTGGGGGGTTTCCTGGTATCCCGGCCTTGAGCGCAGCAAGGGGCGCCCATAGGGGCGCCCACGCGGATAAACGCTGAAAATCAGTCCCAAAAATAGGGACACGTCGGCCGAACCGCTCTATTCATTTCGGGCTGAGGTTTCGGCTTAAGGCGAGCGGCGAGCAAAATCAAACCAGGAGACATAGCCATGCGCGCCCTGATCAATAAAACGATCTACCTCTTAGCCTTGGGTACTATTGCCCCCTCGGCCTGCATCGTCATCGAGAGCTTCAAGACTAAGCCGGAATTTGGCGGCTACATCTGGGTCGGCTATGCGATCTTTGTCGGCTTTGCCGCCCTCGGCGCCATCATCAACGCCCTTGGCACCTATTACGTCGCGTGGTGCCTGTCCCCGGCGCTACGGTAGGGGGCCTCCATGCGCGACGACCTCATCATCCTAGCCGCAATGATGATCGCGATCCCGATCGTCATCGGCTTCAACTTTGCCGTCGGCATTCCCATGGCTTTCCATGGGGTCGGCCTGATGGTGGCTGCCGAGCTGATGGTGGTTGCGGTCCCCCTCGGGTTGGGAATCGAGGCCCTGATCAATAGGCTTCATCGTCCTCGCCGAGTAGATAGCCAAGCCCGGCCCATGGGGCCGACGGTGATGGCGGGCAGCGTCTTTTTCCAAAGGCCGCCATCGTACATCTCCCTCATCTTGCCCTTCTTCATCTCCTCCTGAAGAAACTTGAGCTTCCTATCGCGCCCGGCTGAGAATGCACCCCCCGGTTCATCACGTAACCCTTTCAATAGCTTGCACAAAGTTGTAGCCCGATCATCGCGGCCGCCGTCCTCTC
>CAVOUC010000021.1:0-54686 GCA_963699485.1 uncultured Alphaproteobacteria bacterium
TGCGCCGCACGGCGACGTAGCGGTTGGCCGCCGACGGCCCGTCGGTCTCGACCCTCAGGAACTGCTCGCCGTAGCCTTGCGTCGTGAGGTTCTCCGGCGGCACGCCGTAGGTCTCGGTCAGCACGACCGCGACCTCCTCGGCGCGCCGGTCGGAGAGCGAGAGATTGTCCTCCTCCGAGCCCACCGCATCGGTATAGCCCTCGATCATGAGCATTTCGTCCGGGTTCTCCTCGAGGATCCGGTTGATGATGCGCGCCAGGCGCTCGAGCTTCGGGTACTGGTCGGGATCGACCTCCCAAGAGCCGAAGTCGAACGAGATCGTGTTGAGGTCGAGGCGGCGCATACGCTCGCGCAGGTAGCGGTTATAGCGGATCTCCTCGAGCGAGTAGGTGCGGTCGAGCGGATCGACGGGCGGCGCCATCAGCGTCTCGTAGACGATGTCGTCGGGCGCGTCCTCGAACGCGACGATATAGCGCTCGCGCGGGATGCGGATGATGGGCGGCCCAAGATTGATATAGACGTTGAAGATATCGGGACGCCGGTATCCGAACCGCCGGTAGTAATTTCGGTTGTCGAACAGCACGACCTCGGTGCCGTCCGGGTAGCGCCTCCAGCGGCGCAAGGGCCGGTCGTATCTGTCGACCTCGGTGAACACTTCCGTGCCGCCGGGGCGGAGAATGATGGTGACCTGCGAGCCGTCGACGCGCCGGTGCACGCGGGCGTCGCGGTAGATGCGCCGGAAGCGCTCGTTCTCGTCATGGCGGATGATGATCTTGCCGCCCTCCTTGATGATCTTGCGCTTGCCCGGCTCCTCGATGACGAGACGCTTGCCGCCCTTCTCGACCGTCTCGCGGCGCCTTTTCTTGAAGGCGTCGAACTCTTTCTTGGAGCGCTCGGCGCGCTCCTCCGGCTTCTCGATTTTTTTCGGCGGAACGCCCTTGACGGGCGCGAGCGGGCCGATGCCCGGCTTCTTCGGCGTGCCTTGTGCCTTGAGAGAGCCGTTGACGGGTTGCCCGGCGGGCGGCCCCACGGGTTTGATCGTCTTGGGGCTCGTGGTGATGGCCGGGGCTTGGCCGCCGGGAGGTGCGCCGGCTGTCCCGCCCTGCGGCGTGCCGGGGGTGGTCTTTCTTCTTGATCAGCGACTTCTGAGTCTCCGTCTGCTGGCCGGCGGGCTTGGGCCCGATGTATCCCTTGCCTGCATCCTTTTCGTCGATGGCGCAAACTTCTTCTGGCCTGCTGGCCTCCCGGAGGCGTCCCGGGGGTGAACCGGTCCTGGCTTGGCGGTCCCTTCTTGAATTCCTTCTTGGCGCCGGGAGGGGGCGCCCCGCCGCCGGGCCCCTGCCCTTCGCCACCCTCTGGCGGACCCTGCTTGCCCTTCTTCTTTTTCTTCTTGGCCCCAGGCTCCTCGTCGGGGTCGCCTGTCTGAGCGCCCTTTGCGCCGGGCGGGGTTCCCTGCGCGAGCCGAATCTCGCCTTGGCGATCGGCAGCGGAGGCCGTCACGGCAAGGGCCGCCGTCAGCAGCGAGGCGAGGAGAGCCGCAGCCGAAAGTGCGCGAAGGAAAATGCTCATCGAAGGTCCTTGTCGGAGATTCCTAGGCGTGCTGTCCGGCACGAATTGGGTCGCCGTAAGGCGCGAGCGAGGCAGCACTGAGGGCGCGCACCGGCGCCGCCGTCGCAGGCGCATCTAAACGGTGCGCCTGCCCTTTCGTTCCCGCTCGTGTCCTGAGGAACTTAGAGTCGCCAGCCCGAGTGAATGGCGGCGATTCCGCCGGTGAGGTTGCGCCAGGCGACGCGCTCGAATCCCGCCGCTTGGATCATGGCGGCGAACGCGTCCTGGTTGGGGAACTTGCGGATGCTCTCGACGAGATACCGATAGGGCTCGGCCGAGCCGGCGACGAGACGCCCGATGCGGGGGATCACCTCGAAGGAATGAAAGTCGTAAAGGCGGTCGAGGAGAGGCACCTGGCACTCCGAGAACTCGAGGACGAGGAGGCGGCCGCCCGTCTTGAGGACGCGATAGGCCTCGGCGAGCGCGCGATCGATGTGGGTGACGTTGCGAATGCCGAAGGCGATCGTCACCGCGTCGAACGAGGCATCGGCGAAGGGGAGGGCCTCGGCGTTGCCCTGCGTGAGGGTGATGCGCTGGGTGAGCCCGGCGTCGGCCACCTTGCGGCGGCCCTCCTCGAGCATCTCGGGGCTGATGTCGCAGACGACGGCGGTGGCATTCTCGCCGCGCGAGCCGGCAAAGCGGATGGCCACGTCGCCGGTTCCGCCGGCAACATCGAGCAGGCGGAAAGGAAGGGTCGAGCGCGGCGGGCTTATCATCGCGACGAGGTCGTCCTTCCACAGCCGGTGGAGGCCGCCCGACATGAGATCGTTCATGAGGTCGTAGCGGGAGGCAACCGACGAGAATACCTCGTTGACGAGACCCTGGCGGGCCTCGCGCGGCACCTCGCGGAAGCCGAAGCTCGAGGTCTCGCCGGCGGGTTCCTCGCTCTGGGAATTGGTCATGGCCCGACCATAATGGAGGCGGCCGTCCCGCGCCATGGCGTACGACGTCATTCCCGGACGAGAAGCGGATGGGGGGCGCCTTCTTCGAGGAAGCCCGCGACCGCCTCGGCAAGCACCGGGGCGAGCAGGAAGCCGTGCCGGTAGGCGCCGTTTACGAAGATGAGCCGGCGCTCGGAGCGCACAAACGCACGCGGCACGTTGTCGGGAAAGGCGGGTCGCACACCGGCACCCATGTCGAAAACCTGCGCCTCGCCGAAGGCCGGGTGTAGCGCGTAGGCGGCGCCGAGCAGCTCGAGCGCCGAGCGCAGCGTCACGGGCCCCGTGTCCTCGCTCTCGATCACGGTCGCGCCGATGACGAACCCGCCATTGCCCCACGGCACTACGTAGAGGGGATGACGGGGATGCAGAAGCCGCACGGGGCGCGACAGGGTGATGTCGGAGGTCAGGAGATGCAGCCGCTCGCCGCGCACGCCGCGCAGCCCGGGCAGCTCGCCGCGCGCCGCGAGGCCCCGGCAGTCGATGATGACGCCATCGTCCGGCGCGCCTCCCTGCCAGGCCTCGCCGAGGCGCACCTCTACGCCCGCGCTGCGCACGGCCTCGAGCAGAAACGCGAGTGCGTGCGGGGCCGGCATGTGGGCCTCCTCCGGGAAGTAGAGGCCGGTCGAGAAGCGTCCCGCGAGGTCGGGCTCGAGCGCCGCGATCCCCTCCGCATCGAGGAGCCGGTGGCGCGCCGTGACCTTCGAGAAGCGAACGAGCTCCGCCTGGTCGCGCGCGGCGGCGACGATGAGGGTCCCCGCGACCGCGACGCCGGGATAGGTCTCGCGCCAAAGTGCTAGTCCGGCGTGTCCCATCTCGGTGACGAGGGCGGGCGCCGCCTCGCCCTCGCAGTCGGGCGCGAGCATGGCGCCGGCAAAGGCGCTCGCCGCCGAGGCGAAGGGCGTGCGGGACCGCTCGACCAGGCGCACGGCGAAGCCGCGCCGCGCCAGCGTGAGGGCCTGCCATAGGCCCAAGACGCCCGCCCCGACCACGGTGATGCGTTCGCTCGCCATAAGGATGGCCTCGTCCTTCAGTCGCCGAGGGCGACGCCTTCGCGGCGGGGATCGGCGCCGCCTTCGAGACGTCCGTCGCGCATCACGATGATGTGCAGTCCCGAGTACAGGAGACCGGGACTGATCTCGTGACCATAGCCCTTGAGCGCGAGCGCGGGCCAGAGCGCCGACCAGCCGTACTCGATCTCGAACGCCGAGCCGCGGCTGCCGAAGTTCGGCAGCGCAGCAGCCGCCTCCGCATCCATGTTCCAGTCCAGGAGCGCGACGAGCGCCTTGACCACGTAGAGGATGATGCGCGAGCCGCCCGGGGAGCCGAGAGCCGCTAAGAATTCGCCCTTCTCGTCGAAGACGAGGGTCGGCGCCATGGAGCTGCGCGGGCGCTTGCCGCCCTCGACGCGGTTCGCGACCGGCGCGCCGTCGGGGCCCGCCGGGGCAAACGAGAAGTCGGTGAGCTCATTGTTGAGCAGGAAGCCCGCGGCGAAAACGCCCGATCCGAAGAGGCCTTCGATGGTCGTCGTGAGGGCGACCGCATTGCCGTCCCCGTCGACGACCGAAAGGTGACTCGTGCCGGCACGCTCGTGCGTGCCGTCGACGCCGAACGAGCGCTTGGCGACGCCGGCGGGAAGGCCGGGCTTCGCGGAGATCATGGCGCGCGCGGGGTCGATCAGCGCGCGCCGGTCGGCGAGATATGCCGGATCGAGGAAACCTTCGGGGATGGGCACGAAGTCGGGGTCGGCGAGGTAGCGGTCGCGGTCGGCGAAGGCGAGCCGCTCGGCCTCGGCGATGAGATGCAGCGCCGCGGGCGACATCGCCCCCTTGCTGCCGCGGCCGACGTCGAACGGCTCGATGAGCTTCAATGCTTGCGCAACGGCGAGGCCCGAGGACGGCGGGCCCATGCCGCAGACCCGATAGACTCGGTAGGTGAAGCAGAGCGGCGCGCGCTCCTTGACGGCATAGCGGGCGAGATCGTCCAGCGAAAGATCGCCCGCGGCGTTGGGCGCTCCCTTCGCGGCGGCGACGATCGCGTCCGCGATGGGTCCCTTGTAGAACGCGTCGGCGCCTCCGGCGGCGATCGCCCTGAGGGTCGCGGCGTAGGCGGGGTTCTTCAACGTATAGCCGATCGGCCAAGCGCTGCCGGTGCTGTCGAAGAAATAGCGGCGGGCCGCGGCGTCGAAGCGGTCGGGACCGTACCATCTGAGCAGAAAGTAAAGCCGCTGCGAAACCGAGAATCCCTCCTCGGCAAGCGCGATGGCGGGCTCGAAAAGCCGCGCCCAGGGCAACTTGCCGTGTTGACCATGGACGGCCTCGAGCAGCTTGACGACGCCGGGCGTGCCGATGCTCAAGCCGGAATGGACGGCGGTGTCGACGGGGATCGGCACGCCGTCCTTGAGAAAGCGGTCGGGCTCCGCAGCTGCCGGCGCCGTCTCTCGTCCGTCGTAGGTCGTGAGCGCCTTTGCGGCCTTGTTCCAGTGTACGAGGAAGGCGCCGCCGCCCAAGCCGGAGGATTCCGGCTCGACGAGACCGAGCACGAGCTGGGCGGCGATGGCGGCGTCGACGGCCGAGCCGCCCGCGCGCAGGATCTCGCGCCCCGCCTCCGCCGCGAGCGGGTTCGCGGCCGAGATCATGTGGCGCTCGGCCTGCGCCAGCGATTTCTCCGTCGTTCCCGTCGAGGCGTCCGGATCGGCGGGACGGGGATCGGCGTGTGCACAGGGGCCGAGGGCGAGGATCAGTGCGAGGAGGAGAGCAGCTGCCGGCCGCGCGCGGGCAGCGCCCAAGGTACGGGGGTCGAGGCTCGCGCTGCCTTGCTCGAGGTTGCTCTTCATGCGGGAAGCGTGCAGCGTCGGCCGATCATCGGACGATTATAGGGGGTGATCGATGCTTGGCCACACTCGTATCGGGCGGCGCGGGAGCCTCGCGCTCGCGCTTGCCTCGGCCGGCCTCATGGGTCTCGGAGCGGGCTTGGCCGCAGACCGCAAAGTCGCCGCCGAGGATCAGCCCGAGCGTGTCGCGCCGCTCCTCGCCTCGAGCGAGACCATCCTCGGCGAGCCGATCCGCTATCCGACGCAGACGCCGGCGAAGATCGTGGCGGCGGTCGTTGTCCTGGCACCCGGCCAACAGACGGGCTGGCACACGCACGGCGTGCCGACGTTCGGCTACATCCTCGAGGGGGAGCTCACGGTCGATTACGGCGAGCACGGTGTGCACGTCTACCGGGCCGGAGACGCGTTGCTCGAGGCCCTGGACGTGCCGCACGACGGGCGCAACACCGGGACCGGCCCGATGCGCATTCTCGCCGTGTTCATGAGCGCCGACGGCCTGCCGACGACGGTGCCTGCATCGGCGCCCGCGAGATAGATCGGCCGGAGCGACGGGGCATCGCCGCTCCGGCCGTCTCGGCCCGGGCCTAAAGGTCCGCACGACCTACTACGCATTACAACTTGTCCCGAGGCCGCAAGGCGAGACCGGAGAGGGCAGGCGGCGGGGGGTGGGGGCCGCCAGCGGGGAGCTCCGGGCCTCGCTTGGAGCATCGTGGTACTGGACGATAATGTTCTTTTTTTGTTCTCATTGCAAGAGGCCGGACTGCGCGAGCTGTGAGCAAGTGGGCGCGGCTGCCTTGCGTATGGGCAGCCGTTGCGGCAGTGCATCAATGAGTCGCGAAGGGTGCCGAGCTCCTCCGATCATGACCAAAGTGTGACTTCGTTGCTCTGCCAGGGATTTTGAGACTGAGTTATACGAGCCGTTCACAAAATTGGTGCAACGATTTGGCCGTCGGCCGGGCAGAGGGAACACGTTCGGTTCGAGACGGATTAACGACGCGGGAGTGAGTGGATGCAGGGCAAAACTATGAGAAGTCGATTGAGAGCCGCGGCAGCCGCGGCGGCCGTGGCCATGGTCGCGCTTCCCGGGGCGGCGAGCGCGCAGGGGTTCATCGACTTCTTATGGGGCGGCGACGCCGAGTGGGGCGGATCGCGCCAGACCGTGAGCTTCGATCCCAAATACAAGCCGGGCCAGATCATCGTCAGCTTCGGCGACCGGCGGCTCTACCTCATCAACAGGGCGGGGCAGGCCATCAGCTATCCGATCGCCGTCCCGCGCGAGCAGAGCCGCTGGCAGGGCGTGACCGCGGTCTCGCAGAAGCGCGAGAACCCTTCCTGGACGCCAACTCCGGACATGATGAAGGAGAACCCGCGGCTCCCCAACTGGGTGCCCGGCGGCCATCCCATGAACCCGCTCGGCGTGCGCGCGCTCTATCTCGGGGCCAGCACCTACCGCATTCACGGCACCGACGCGCCCTGGACCATCGGACAGGCGGTCTCCAAGGGCTGCATCCGCATGTTCAACGAGGACGTGCTCGATCTCTACCCGCGGGTGCCGGTCGGCATGAAGGTCACCGTCACTTGGGATCGCTTCAAGACGGACGGCTCCAAGTCGGACGGCTACGCTGAGGCGGCGCCCGCCGCGCCGGTTCCGAAGGCCACGCCGGTTCCCGCGAAGAGGACCGTCGCTTCGGCGAGCGACAACTCCAGCGGCAACTCCGAGGCGGGCTACGATCCCTCCGCGCCCTATACGGTCGACAATTCCGTTCGCTACCCGGCAGCGGAGAATGCGTCGGTGAACGGCGAGCCGGCCCAGAAGTACTGGCGCAAGGTCGGCGCCGGCGAGGTCTCGCGCGCCGCAACCGAGACCCGCACGACGACTGCCCAGACGCAGTAGCTGGCGGATCGACATCGAGATCGAGCGGGGCGGCCCAGCCGCTCCGCTTTGCATTTTTGGGGCTCAGGGGAAGGCGGCGGGCTGCGAGCCGTTCGCGCCGCCCTGCAGCAGGCACTGCGTGAGACCCGCGGCAAGCGCCCGCATGAGTGCGAAGTAGCCGTCCGGCCCGGGCTCTATCAGCGCTCCCTCCGGATCGAGCGTGCCGGCCCGCGCGCCCGTTCCCTCGGTCACGACGGCGACGAGGCGCGGCTGGAACTGCGGCTCGGCGAACACGCACGCGGCCCCGAGCGCGGAAATCTTCTTGCGGATCTCGGTGAGACGGTGCGCCGAGGGCGGCACCTCGGGGGAGACGGTGATCGACCCCAGGGAGGCGAGACCGAATCGGCGCTCGAAATAGTGATAGGCGTCGTGGAACACGACGAACGGCTTGCCCGCCACGGGGGCGAGCCCGCGCGCAAGCTCGGACTCGAGCGCCTCGAGGCGCTCGGTCAATCGGGCAGCGTTGCGTTTGAATGTCTCCGCGTTGCCGGGCGAGGCCTCGGCGAGCACGCGCGCGATCTCGGCGACCATGGCGCGGGCATTGCGCGGGTCGAGCCAGACATGCCCGTCGCGGCGTGCCGGCTCACGAGATGCGGCGTGCTCGTCGTGCTCGTCCGCGTTCTCGCTGCCGTGGTCGTGCCCATGGTCGTGCTCATGCGCCTCGAACGTGTCGCCGGTGCGCACGTCGAGAAGCTCGAGGCCCGGCGCGTCGGCGAGCGTGACGACGCGGACGCTCTCGGGCAGCGACTTCACGATCTTGCCCGTGAACGGCTCGACCGACTCGGACACGCGAAAGAAAACGTCCGCCTCGTTCAAGGCCTTGGCGTTCGACGGGCGCAGCGCGTAGGTGTGCGGCGACTGGGCCCCTGTCACGAGGAGCGCGGGCGTGCCCACGCCCTCCATCACGGCAGCGACGAGCGAATGCAGCGGTTTGATCGTCGCGACGACACGAATGGGCCGGTCGGCGGCGAAGAGGGGCACGCCCGGGCCTGCGCCGAGGAGGAGGGCGAGCAGCACCGCGGCAATTCTGAGAGAGATGTGCAAGGGGGCTCCTTTTCGCCGCACGGATACTATAACATCCGCGAGCGGGCAAGCCATCCTTCCACCGCAATTGTCCGGCTCGCCTCCTCCTGTCACGCAACAGGGAGATCATGGCTTCGTGACGCGCTCAAACCGTTCCTGGCGGCGCCTCGTCTGGCTGGCGGCGGCCGGCCTCCTCCTGCTGCCGCTCGCGGCTCGGGCCCACCCTCACGTGTGGGTCACGGTCGAGACGACGGTGCTCTACGACCACGGCAAGGTCTCGGGCTTCGCCCACAAGTGGACGTTCGACGAGATGTACACGACGATGGCGATCGAGGGTCTCGATACCAACGGCGACGGCACCTACTCCAAGGAGGAGCTCGCCGAGCTCGCCAAGATCAACATCGAGGGGCTCAAGGAGTTCGGCTATTTCACCTACGCCAAGCTCGGCGAGAAGAAGCTCGAGACGAAGGAGCCGGTCGACTACTGGCTCGAGATGACGGGCGGCGTGCTCTCGCTCCACTTCACGCTGCCGCTCGCCGCGCCGGTCGCTGCCGACGCCAAGGGCTTCACGTTCCAGGTCTACGACGAGACCTTCTTCATCGCCTTCGATTTCGCCAAGGACAAGCCGGTGACGCTCGGGAGCGGCGCGCCGCACGGGTGTGCCGCGAGCCTCGGCGTACCGCAGAAGGACCTCGATCAGCTCCAGAGCCTCAACCAGGCCTTCGGCGGCCAGATGACGGCCGGCAACGCCAACATGGGGATGGGGTTCGGCTACGCGCCGACGGTCACCGTCAGCTGCAAGACGTAGGCTTAAGCTGGCTTCATTCGTAAGGTCATCGCGTCGCCGGTGTGAGCGCGTGCTTTTAGCGCGGCGCGGGGTCTTCATTTTCTGCGTCACAGCTGCGGACTAAGTATCACTGGAATCTCGGGCCTTTCAGGCATTGAGCGCGAGATGATTGCGAACGGATAGCGTTCCTCTCGGTCATCCGGTCCAATCAGCACGACGTTGCCCAGATAATTACCCCACGTGATTCCAACCTTGACATTCCCGTACTTCTCTTCACCCCATTGCAGCACGCGCTGGCCACCCTTGGCATCCTTCACTGTCGCCAATGTGATTTCCAGCGCCTGACCCTCGCGAACGCGTTCGACAAAACCTATCTCAATCCTTGGGTTCTTTAGGGGCCTGCCCCGCTAACACCGGCGTTCCGGGCATATCTCCTCCTGCATTACTGAAATCGAGATAAACCGGGAGCTTCTCGCCGCGGCGCAGAAATCTTGCTTGAAGACGATGCGACTATCGCGCCCGTCCCAATTGATGGACGGGTCCCCAATCAGTTTGCCTTCGCTGGGAAGTGCGGCGCTCACTACTGAAGTCCAAACCCTTTTGGGCTTTGCCGTCGCCTGGCCCCGATAGAAATGCCACCCCAGGCCGCCAAAAGCGACGAGTAAGCCAATCGCTATGAGGTACACAGGTTCCACCCGGCGGACGACCGATCTAATCTCAGGATCGCGCATCATTAGATACGCGCCTGTGATAATCATTGCGAGCCCGACGACCCCCGCGAAGCTGAGTACGGCGGGCGCCCAATGTACGCCAGATTGGGTGATTGCCCACATCATGGCAGTCCACCCGCCAGTCAGGAGGGTGAAGCCGATGATTGCTGCGCGCTGGCCAAACGCCACGATGGCGTCCTCCTCTCTGCCGCCAAGCTCATACCATGGGCGGCAGTCTCGGCAGATGACCTAGCGTGTCCGTCCACGGCAGATGCGCTAGCAGGTCGATCCCCTCCTCAGGCCTTCTCTCTTAACCACCACCGCGGGAGCACGGGCGGCCGCAGGGCAGCGCTGGCCCGGGATTTGGAGCGCGGTGTCAGTTTCGACATCAGCGTCCCGAGTCCGCTCCCCATGCCCCGTTTTGCGACACTCCTTGCCGCGCTCGCCCTCGTTCTCGCCCTCGGCCCGGCCGGCCACGCCGCCTACGACATGACGGTGCCCCCGGCCGCGATCTCGGACCTCGAAATTGTCGTCGTCGAGGCCCAAGGATGCACGTATTGCCGCTTCTTCCGCCAGGACGTGCTGCCCGCCTACAAGAGCTCCGGGCTCGCGGCGAGCCTGGACATGCGCTTCCTCGACGTGAACGAGCTCGAGGCCGGCGCGATCGAGCTCGACGCGACGATCGACGTCGTGCCGACGGTGCTGCTCTTGAAATCGAACAAGGAAGTCGGGCGCATTGCGGGCTACGTCGGGCCCGAGGATTTCCTGCGGATGCTGAACCGGCTCATCGCCGGCGCCGAGTAATCCCTCGGCGTCGACCACCCACATATCCTGTCGACGCGCCTATCGCCTCTCACCCTCCCCTTGACGGGGAGGGTCGCGCATCGTGCCAAAGGCAGGATGCGCGGGGTGGGGTGAAGAGCTTGGAGCGCCGGCCGATAGGTTCCTCCAGGATCGTCCCCCCACCCCTTACCCCTCCCCGCGTCGCGGCGGAGCCGCGCCTCCGGCGCGAGGGGGAGGGGTACTGAACCGGGAACCGGGACCTCACAGCCGCGGCATGATGTCGACGAGGTTGCAGGGCCGGTGGCGGCTGTCGAGCTGCCACTTCAGGATTCCGTTCCACGCGTCCTTGCAGGCGCCGGGCGATCCCGGCAGGCAGAAAATATAGGTGCCGCGCGCGACCCCGCCGCAGGCGCGCGACTGGATCGTCGACGTGCCGACGCTCTGGTGCGAGATCATGTGGAAGATCGCGGAGAAGCCGTCGATCTCCTTCTCGAACAGGGGCTTCACGGCCTCGGGCGTCACGTCGCGTTGGGTGAAGCCGGTGCCCCCCGTGGTGATGACGACCTGCACCTCGGGGTCGGCGATCCAGGCCGCGACCTGGGCGCGGATGCGGTCGAGATCGTCGGGGACGAGGGCGCGCGCGGCCACCCGGTGGCCGGCGGCGGCGATCATCTCGGCGAGCACGTTGCCCGACGTGTCGTCGGCGGGCGAGCGCGTATCCGACATGGTGAGGATCGCAATGCCGATGGGCTTGAAGGGATAGGTCTCGTCGATGCGCATGGGTCGGGTCCGGCTGCGTTTGGGGTCGGGCGCGAGCTTGGCGTCAAACCAGTCCCGAACTCAAGCGCGTTCGCAGATAGGGTCAACCGTGGCCGAGACTCGCCTTGTCAGGATCTGTTGGGTAGGGAAACGGGTCTGCCCCAAGAGCAACGTCATGCCCGCGTAGGCGGGCATCCGTCCAAGTCCGGCAGTGTGGCAGATCATTGGAAGCTTGGACGGATCGCCGCCTTCGCGGCGATGACGATAGTTTTGCGGCAGGCTTCGCACTCCATCAAAGAGCAGGGATGATAAAGCACCAAGAGCCGCTGCCGATCGACGAGGTCCTGGGCGACGTGCGCCGGGCGCTTGCGGAAGCTCGCGTGCTGCCGTCCTCGTCGCGCCGCCGGGGGCCGGCAAGACGACGCGCGTGCCGCTCGCCCTGCTCGATGAGCCTTGGGTCGCGGCGAGGCAAGATCCTGGTGCTCGAGCCGCGCCGCCTCGCCGCCCGCGCCGCAGCAAGCCGCATGGCGCACCTCCTCGGCGAGCGCCTCGGCGAGACGATTGGGCTGCGGGCCCGCCTCGCCTCGAAGGTCGGGCCGAAGAGCCGTATCGAGGTCGTGACCGAAGGCGTGTTCACGCGCATGATCCTCGCCGATCCGGCGCTCGACGGCGTCGCGGCAGTGCTGTTCGACGAGTTCCACGAGCGCTCGCTCGACGCCGACCTCGGACTGGCGCTTGCGCTCGACTGCCGCCGCGGGCTGCGCGAGGACCTGAGACTCCTCGTCATGTCGGCGACGCTCGAGGCGGCGCGCGTGGCGGACCTTCTCGGCGGCGCGCCGGTGATCGCGAGCGAGGGGCGGAGCTTCCCCGTCGAGACGCGCTATCTCGGCCGCTCGCCCGGCGCGCGCATCGAGGATCAGGTGAGCGATGCGGTGATGGTCGCGCTCAAGCGCGACGCCGGCTCGGTCCTGGCCTTCCTGCCGGGGCAGGGGGAGATCCGCCGCACCGAGGAGCGGCTCCGCGAGCGCATCACGGACCCGGGCATAGACCTCGCGCCGCTCTACGGCGCGCTCGACCCCGCCGCCCAGGACCGGGCGCTGCTGCCGGCGCCGGCTGGGCGGCGCAAGGTCGTGCTCGCGACCTCGATCGCCGAGACCTCGCTCACGATCGAAGGCGTGAGCATCGTCGTCGACTCGGGTCTCGCGCGCGTGCCCCGCTACGAGCCGGGCGCCGGCGTCACGCGTCTCGAGACGGTGCGCGTGTCGCGGGCCTCCGCCGATCAGCGCCGCGGCCGCGCCGGGCGCACGCGAGCCGGGGATCTGCTACCGCCTCTGGTCGGAACCCGAGACGGCAAGCTTGCCGGCCTTCGCCGAGCCCGAGATCAGGGCCGCGGATCTTTCCGGCCTCGTGCTCGACTGCGCGGAGTGGGGCGTGGCCGAGCCTGCCACGCTCGCGTGGCTCGATTCCCCGCCCACGGCCGCGCTCGAGGCGGCGCGGGCCGAGCTTCAGGACCTCGGCGCGCTCGATGCCGCGAGACGCATCACGGACCTCGGCAAGAAGATCCGTGCTCTCCCGCTGCCGCCGCGCCTCGCTTGCATGGTGATCGAGGGCGCAAAGCACGGCGCCGCGCGCGAAGCGGCCGACATCGCGGCGGTGCTGGTCGAGCGCGGTCTCGGGGGCAACGATACCGACCTCTCCCATCGCCTGGAGGAATTTCGCCGCGACCGCTCGCGCCGCGCCGCCGACATGCGCCGCCTCGCCGAAGGTTGGGCGCGCGAAGCCGAGAGCGGAGACAAGGCGGCCGCGGAAGGCGCTCGCAACGCCCGCGGCGCTGCTCGCCCGCGCCTACCCCGATCGCATCGCGATCGCGCGTGGCGCACCCGGCCACTACCTGCTCGCGGGCGGGCGCGGGGCGCGTCTCGACGCCGCCGACCCGCTGGCGCGCTCGCGCTTCCTCGTCGTCGCCGAGATGCAGGGCGCGGCGGCGGCAACACGCATCCTGCTTGCGGCTGCGGCCGACGAAGCGGAGATCCTCGACATCGCGGGATCGCGCATCGAGGAGCGCGACGTGCTCGCCTTCGATCGCGAGGCGATGGCGGTGCGCGCGCGCCGCGTGCGCTCGCTCGGCGCGATCGAGATCGAAAGCGCGCCGCGTCCCGTGGCCGACGAGGCGGAGGCGGCGCTCGTGCTGGCTGAGGGCATCGCGGAAATGGGAGTCGACCGTTTGCCGTGGACCAAGGCCCAGCTGCAGCTCCGCGACCGCGTGGCGTTCCTGCGAGCGGCGGATGCCGGCGCATGGCCGGACCTCTCCGACGCCGCGCTCGCCGCCAGCGCCAAGGATTGGCTTGCGCCCTTTCTCTCAGGCAAGACGCGGCTCGCCGATGTGACGGCCGACGACCTGGGGCAGGCCCTCGATGCTACTCGTCCCGTGGACTCTGAAGCGGCGCCTCGAAGAGGAGGCGCCGACGCACTTCGAGGCGCCGACTGGAAACCGTCATGCGATCGACTACGAGGGCGCGGGGGCGCCCGCGCTGCATATCCGCGTGCAGGAGCTCTACGGCGTGACGGAGCATCCGGCGATCGCCGGCGGACGCCTGCCGCTCACGCTCTATCTTCTGTCGCCCGCGCACCGGCCGATCCAGATCACGCGCGACCTGCCGGGCTTCTGGTCGGGCTCGTGGGCGGCGGTCAAGGCCGACATGAAGGGGCGCTATCCGAAGCACGTCTGGCCCGACGATCCGGCGCGCGCCGCGCCGACGGCACGCGCCAAGCCGCGCGGCACCTAATGGCGCGGCGGGATGAGCGCAAAGTGCCTTGCGGCGCTGAGGCGAGGGCGGATCGATCGCGAGACGCCGGCCAAATCAGAAACGTCATCCCGACGAAGGTCGGGACCCACGCAAGCTTCAGCATACTCTCCTGGGGGAAGGATACTCGACGCTGCCTCGCGGCGACTCACCCGGCGCACGCCTCTGTGGCGCCGTGTCGTGGCATGCCCGCAAGAAAAATGCCCCGGATGGAGCCGGGGCATTGGTTCGTCTTCGCCGCGACAGGGTCGGGCGCGCGTCAGTGCAGGCTTGCGATCTCGAGCTCGCCTTCGATTGCATGGCTGACCGCCGCCTGGTGCGTATCGGTGAGCGCGATCGGCGTGCCGTCGGCGGCATGGAGCGCGTAGAGGTTGATGCCGGACGGAAGCCCGATCGCCGGGAACATTTGGCGCGCCTCGTCCGAGGTCAGCGTCTTGATGTAGGCAACCTGTCCGCCGCCGAGCTTCGCAAGCTCGATCTGGCTCAGGGGCGCGATTCGTTTTTCAGACGGTGTCTTGGTCCGCTTCGTTGTGTTCTGGTTCATGACGTAATTCCTTACCTCTCAGAGGCACTCCGACGTCATGGCGCAGGAGAATGACGCGATTGCGCGCAATCTACTCCATGGTCGGCCAATTCCTGGCAGTTGGCTGTAGCGCTCGGGCACCTACGGCCCCTTTTTGTCGGCTCCGATCTCGATCTTTCGTATCAGGCGGTCGGGCTCGTGGCGCATGAGATCGATGGCAAGAAGCCCGTTGCTCAGGTCGGCCGCCCTTACCTCGATGCCGTCCGCCAGCACGAACGTGCGATGAAACTGGCGCGCGGCGATGCCGCGGTAGATGTAGTCGCGGTCCTTCTCCTCTTTCTGCTTGCCGCGAATGGAAAGCTGCTTGTCCTCGACCGTGACCTCGAGCTCATCGCGCGTGAACCCGGCGACGGCAAGCGTAATGCGCAAACGATCCACTTCGCCGTTGGCGGCGCCGACGCGCTCGATGTTGTAGGGAGGATAGCCGTCGCCGCCGCCCTTGCCGGCGCGGTCGATCAGCCGTTCGATCTCCTCGAACCCTAGGAGCAGCGGGTTCGACAGAAGTGAAATGCGAGACATAATACGAAAGCCCTTTCTCAAGCGACCTTCACGTGCAGCATGGCGGCGCCCGGCGTGCCACCGCCCCGCGAGCCGGCCCAAACTGGGGCGCCGACCCACGTTAGGCTAGATATGGGGATGTTCGGGACTTGTTCAAGCAACGGCGAAGCGCAGGTCATCGCGCGAAACGCTACCCGCCCATATAGGCGGGCAGCCACCGCTCGTGAAGGTCGCGAAGCTCGCTCAACTCCAGCGGCCCCTCGCCTTTGAGGGCAAGAGAGCTGCCGCCCGCCCGCCCGACGATTCGGCCGGGAATCGCGAGCAGCCGGGACCGCTCGATCACCTCCTCGGCATCGGCGGGCGCGACGGAGAGCACATAACGGCCCTGGTCCTCGCCGAACCAGATGCCGTGCTCGGGGAGCTTGCCCTCGTAGGGGAAAAGCTCGACGCCGAGCGAGCCCGCGAGCGCCATCTCGGCAACGGCGACGAGCAGCCCGCCGTCGGACACGTCGTGGACCGCCGAGACCTTGCCCTCGCGGATTAGTGTTCGCACGAGCCCGCCCGCCTTGATCTCGTCGGCGAGATCGACGGGCGGCGGCGCGCCCTCGAGCTTGCCGGCGATGATCGCCTGGTAGAGCGACTGGCCGAGCCAAGCCTCCTCGCGGCCGATGACGACGAGAAGGTCGCCCTCGCGCTTCAAGGCGATCGACGCCATTCTGGAAATGTCGGGGACGAGGCCGACGCCGCCGATCGCGGGCGTCGGCGGGATGCCGACGCCGTTCGTCTCGTTGTAGAGCGAGACGTTGCCGGAGACGACGGGATAGTCGAGCACGCGGCAGGCCTCGGCCATGCCTTTCACCGACGCAACGAACTGGCCCATGATCTCCGGGCGCTCGGGATTGGCGAAGTTCATGTTGTCGGTGATGGCGATCGGGTCGGCGCCGACGGCGGTGAGGTTGCGCCAGGTCTCGACCACCGCCTGCTTGGTGCCCATCTCGGGATCGGCGGCGACATAGCGGGGCGTGACATCGCACGTCACCGCGAGGCCCTTGGTCGTGCCGTGCACGCGCACGACGGCGGCATCCCCGCCCGGCCGCTGCACGGTGTCGCCCATGACCATGTGGTCGTACTGCTCCCAAACCCAGCGGCGCGAGCAGAGCGCGGGATCGGCCATGAGCGTCTTCAATGCGTCGAGCATCCCGTTCGGGGCCTTGACCCAGGAGGGCAGGATCGGCTGCGGCGGGACAATTCTGAACCACGGGCGCTCGTAGAGGGGCGCCGAGTTGGCGAGCACGGGAACCGGAAGGTCCGCTTCCACGCGGCCTTTGTGGGTGACGACCATGCGGCCGGTGTCGGTGGTCTTGCCGATGACGGCGAAGTCGAGGCCCCATTTCCTGAAGATCGCCTCGGCCTCGGGCTCGGCGCCGGGCTTCAGGATCATCAGCATGCGCTCCTGGGACTCGGACAGCATCATCTCGTAGGCCGTCATGCCCTCTTCGCGCTGGGGGACGTGATCGAGGTCGAGCTCGATGCCGACGCCGCCCTTGTCCGCCATCTCGGAGGTGGACGACGTGAGCCCCGCCGCTCCCATGTCCTGGATGGCGATGATCGCGTCGGAGGCCATCAGCTCGAGGCAGGCCTCGATCAGGAGCTTCTCGGTGAAGGGATCGCCGACCTGCACGGTGGGACGCTTCTCATCCGACTTCTCGTCGAACTCGGCCGACGCCATGGTCGCGCCGTGGATGCCGTCGCGGCCCGTCTTCGAGCCGACGTAGACGACGGAGTGGCCCACGCCCTTGGCGGCCGAGTAGAAGATCTTGTCCTTCTTCGCGAGGCCGACGCACATGGCGTTGACGAGGATGTTGTTGTTGTAGCCGGGGTCGAAGTTCACCTCCCCGCCCACGGTCGGCACGCCGACGCAATTGCCGTAGCCGCCGATCCCCGAGACGACGCCGGCGACAAGGTGGCGGGTCTTGGGATGGGCCGGGTCGCCGAAGCGCAGCGCGTTCAAGTTCGCGACCGGACGCGCGCCCATGGTGAAGACGTCGCGCATGATGCCCCCCACACCCGTCGCCGCGCCCTGGTAGGGCTCGATGTAGGAGGGATGGTTGTGGCTCTCCATCTTGAAGACGGCCGCGTCCCCGTCGCCGAGATCGACGACGCCCGCGTTCTCGCCCGGCCCCTGAATGACGCGGCGGCCCTTGGTCGGCAACGTCCTGAGCCAGACGCGGCTCGACTTATAGGAGCAGTGCTCGCTCCACATGACGGAGAAGATGCCGAGCTCGGTCAGCGAGGGCGTGCGGCCGAGGATCTTGAGGAGGCGCGCGTACTCGTCGGGCTTGAGCCCATGCTCGGCGACGATCTCGGGCGTGATCTCGAGCACAGGTTCGGGCGAGGCACTTTTCTGCATCTCGTGCGGATTGCTCATTCGGTTCGGGATAGCAGCCCCCGTGTCTATAGCCGGGGAGCGGGCCGTTGTCGCTTGCCGCGGCGCGCTTGTCCAACGCTCCGGAGCGGCCTGCAGGGCGGTGACGATCAGATGACGGCTTCCGCGGCATTACGGCGCTGCACAAAGTTCAGTGCTGCCATGCAGCAAAAACCATTTCTATAGCCGAGTCATAGTGTTAGTAAGTTGCCAGACACTGCGCCCTTCCAGGCTTTGGTGCCGTGGGGTGTAGGAATTCGACGAACCAGAACCAATATCTGCGAAGGAGCATGAGCCATGACAACGGCGATGAAGCGGGTTGCCCTTGTGGCTGTGGCCGGCCTCTCCCTTTGGGGTGCTGCAAAGTCGGCGATTGCGGGAGAAGCCCAGGTCTGGACGGCGCGTCAGGCGCAAGGGCTCGTTCTCGACGTGGGTTCAAAGCATACCGTGAGCTACTTCCTGGCCGACGGAGGTAAATGCAACTTGACGCTCATGGTCGGCGAGAAGGCGAACGAGGATGGGGACAATTCGTCCCTCGGCGCGCGCCTCAGGGTCGCGATCGACGCCGGCAAGAGCGCCCGCATCGAGACGGCGGAAGGCCGTTCGCTCGAGTTCGGCTGCGCGGCGGACGCGAGCGCGCTGAGCGTGACGCCGCTCGACGTCGTCGCCTACAGCGCGCCCAAACGGTAAGCGAATTCGATCGCGACAAAGCGGTCGGATCATGAGCGAGGGAGCGGGCTCCGGCCCGCTCCCTTCGTTGTCTCGATCCAGCTCATAGGCAGAAACGATAAAATAAGGAGAAAAGCCATGAATGCGATGCTGGTTGCAATGTTGGAGATCATGACGGTGCGCAGCGAGGCCATTCGGCTGCTGCGCGTTGTGCCTAGCGAGCGCTCAGACGATCGTCGCGGGCGTGATCGGCCGGACGCCGACTTGTCGAGCATGCCGGCCGAGGTTGGGGACGCCTGCCTGGCCGGCGTTTGAGCTAGGCTGCGGCGGCCACCGTGCTGACAAGCACGCTCTCGATCACGCGCCGCCCGTCGGTGCCCCCGAGCGCCGTCTCGAACAGGCGCTCGGGGTGGGGCATGAGGCCGAGCACGCGCCCGGTCTCGTCGGTGATCCCGGCGATGTTGCGCTGGGCGCCGTTCGGGTTGGCGGCGCCCGTGACGTTTCCTTCCCGATCGCAATAGCGGAACACGACGCGCCCCTCGCCCTCGAGCCGGTCGAGCGTCTCCGAATCGGCGAAGTAGTTGCCCTCGGCATGGGCGATCGGCAAGCGGATCACCTCGCCCTCGCGATAGCACCGAGTAAAGAACGTCTTCTCGTTCTCGACCTTCATGATCACGTCACGGCAGATGAAGCGCAGCGACGCGTTGCGCATGAGCACGCCGGGCAGGAGACCCGACTCGCAAAGGATCTGGAAGCCGTTGCAGATGCCGAGCACGGGCGTGCCGGCCTTCGCCTTGGCGATCACGTCGCGCATGATGGGCGAGTGGGCGGCCATGGCGCCGCAGCGCAGGTAGTCGCCGTAGGAGAAGCCGCCCGGCAGGACGATGAGGTCCGAGGCGGGGACGGAGGCGTCGCCGTGCCAGACCATCTTCACGGGGAAGCCCGTCACGGCCTCGAGCGCGACCTTGACGTCGCGGTCGCAGTTGGAGCCGGGGAAGACGATGACGGAGGTTCTAAGCATCTTCCGCTACCCAGCTCATTCGCTGTCGCCTCTCCTTACGGCGGAGAGATGAGTGACATGGAGGCAGAACGCTACTTCACGAGTTCGAAAGAATAGTTCTCGATCACGGTGTTGGCCAAGCAGCTCCTTGCACATGCGCTCGATCTCGGCGCGCGCCTTGGCCTCGCTCTCCTCGGCGACGTCGACCTCGATGTACTTGCCCTGGCGCACGTCGTTGACGCCCGCAAACCCGAGCGCGCCGAGCGCGCCCTGGATGGCCTTGCCCTGCGGGTCGAGGACGCCGTTCTTGAGCGTGATCCTGATGCGGGCTTTCATGGATCCCAGTAGGCAATCGGCAACGGGCAGCAGGCAACAGTGGATTGTGCTTTTTTCACTGCCATGCCGATTGCCCGCTGCCCGATGCCTCAGTTCGGCTTGCCGCCGGGGATGTTGGTTGCAACGAGCACGGGTCCGGTGCCGCGCGGGGGCCGGTTCTCGGCCAGCACGCCCAATCGCCGCGCCACCTCCTGGTAGGCCTCGAGCAGGCCGCCGAGGTCGCGCCGGAAGCGGTCCTTGTCGAGCTTGTCGGAGGTCGTGATGTCCCACAGGCGGCAGCAGTCGGGGCTGATCTCGTCGGCCAGCACGATGCGCATCTGCTCGTTGTCCCACAGCCGCCCGAACTCGACCTTGAAGTCGACGAGGCGGATGCCGATGCCGAGGAACAGCCCGACCAGGAAGTCATTGATGCGCAGCGCGAGCTGCATGACCTCGTCGATCTCCTGCGGCGTCGCCCAGCCGAAGGCCGTGATGTGCTCTTCCGTCACCATCGGATCATTGAGGTTGTCGGCCTTGTAGTAGAACTCGATGATCGAGCGCGGCAGCTGCGTGCCCTCCTCGAGGCCGAGGCGCGTCGAGAGGGAGCCGGCCGCGACATTGCGCACGACGACCTCGAGCGGGATGATCTCGACCTCGCGGATGAGCTGCTCGCGCATGTTGATGCGCTTCATGAAGTGGGTCGGCACGCCGATCTCGCCGAGGCGCTGGAAGATGTACTCGGAGATGCGGTTGTTGAGCACGCCCTTGCCCTCGATGAGCGCGTGCTTCTTGGCGTTGAAGGCCGTCGCGTCGTCCTTGAAATGCTGGATCAAGGTGCCCGGCTCCGGTCCCTCGTAAAGGACCTTCGCCTTCCCCTCGTAGATGCGGCGCCGCTTGTTCATCGATCCTGGTCCTTTGACAATCACGCTCATGCTCATTCTTTTGGGAGGGACAGCCCGTCGCTCCGCACCGACCCTTTGATCTTTCGACTTTTTTCCTCCCTACGAGGAGGCTTGCGAGGGAGTGCCGTGCCGACGAAATCCTCTCGCCGGAACCTATCCGAACCGGGGGGAGGAAACAATCTTAACGATGGCCGATCCGGAGCTGTGGTTCATGGGTCCGACAAGCCGTTGATTTGTTTAACCCGAAGGGGTACGGCTCGCACATATCTGGGGTCTCGCGCGCCCTATACAACATGCCCGAGGCGCGTGAACGAAGAATGAACATGAACAGGCAAAAGCGGCTGCCGGGAGACACGAATGACAACGTTCGATGAGCGTGAAAAGGCCTTCGAGAAGAAGTTCGCGATGGACGAGGACCTGAAGTTCAGGGCCGAGGCGCGGCGCAACAGGATGCTAGCCGAATGGGCGGCCGCGAAGCTCGGCATCACGGGCGCGGCCCGCGATGACTACGTCAAGGCGGTGCGCAAGGCCGATCTCGCCGAGAAAGGCGACGACGACGTGTTCCGCAAGGTGAAGAAGGATTTCGCGGACAAGGGGATCGAGGTTGCCGACGCCGAGATCCGCGCCAAGATGGGCGAGCTCCTCGCCACCGCCGTGCGCGACATCGAGGCGGCGCCGAAGTCATAAGACCGTCAGTGCATCTCCGAGTATCGGCGCCCGAGACCGGAGAGAAATCCGCCGAAGCGCAGCAGGCCCTCGGGCCATGGCCCGTGTCCGGAGGCGGCATTGATGTGGCCGAGCGCGCCGGCCTCGACGAACGTCGCTCCCCACGCGTCCGCGAGCTGGCGCGCGCGTGCGATCTCGCAGTAGGGGTCGTTCGAGGAGGCGACGAGAAGCGCCGGGAAGGGCAGCGGCTCGAGCGGGAGCGGCGCGAAGCCGCTCGCCGCGACGTCGAAGGTCTCGCCCTCGGTCTTCGGCCAGGTCTCGGCAGCATCGACGTCGGCGGGCGCGACGAGAAAGGCTCCCGCCACGAGGCCGTTCGGCATCTTGCGGGCAGCGTGCGCGACGGCGGCGACGCCGACGCTGTGCGCCACCAGGATGACGGGGCGTGCCGATCCCGCTGCCGCGGCGAGGATGCGCCCCACCCAGGCATCGCGCGAGGGGCGTAGCCAGTCCTCCTGCTCGATGCGGCGCGCCGTCCTGAGATTGCGCTCCCATCGCGATTGCCAGTGGTCCGCGCCGGAGTTGGACCAGCCGGGGACGATCAGGATATCCGCTTCGGAGGTGCGCATGATCTAGGGGGTTGAACGGCTTTGAGACGGGGACAGGATGGCGAGGGCGACGATCACGACGAGGAGCATATCTCGTGCGCTGACCGGCAGGGGAACGGGCATTTGGGCATCGAGCAGCTCACCCACAAGGGCGACGGCGACGATCGTGACGGTGGCGAAAAACGCCGCGGCCGTCGCGGCTGCCCGGCTCGATGTTCTCTCTTGGCTCAAGGCAACCCGCAGCGACAGAAGACTGAAGATAAGGATGAGGAGGACGAGCAGGAGCAGGCGCAGGGGATGGCCCGCCGCGAGCAAAGCCGGGGGTGGCTGATCGGGGACGCCCTGGAGATAGATCGCACCCATGAGACACAACGGCAGAGCGGTGAAGGCCCACGCCGTCGGCCAGAGGAAAGCCCGATCGAGCGGGAGCACGGCGCCAAATGTGAGGTACCAGCCGGCGATCGCGATCACGGTTCCCAGGAAAAGAAGAAGCATGGGGACGAACTCGTAAAGCGCGACGCCCTGGCGCTCAATGAGATCGTAGATGGCGATGATCTGATAGGGCAGGTTGAGCAGAACAGGGAAGAGGAGGAGGATCCATACTCCGCTGCCGAGGCCGTGGCGCGTCACCTGATCGGCGAGCCAGATCATGAGGGCGGCCCCGGCGACGAGGGTAAGGACCGTCGACAGCCGGAAGCCGGCACCGGGGGCGGCGACCGCGTAGCTCATGTCCTCGAGAACGGCGGCTATGGCGCTCGCTTGGAAGAACGCGATCATGATCGCAAGCGAGAGCGTCGGTATACCCGTGGCAGCGCGATCGACGCCCACGGCCGCGAGCCAGCGTCCGGGGATGATCGACTTGACGAGCTCGGCAATCAGAAGCGCGGTGAAGAACGGCACAATCCCGAGCCCAAGGATCGACAGTCGCTCCGACGCGCCGCCTCCTGTGGCCGCGAGCTGCGCCAGAAAATTCGGGTCGAGCCCGGGAAGCGGCACCGTGCCCCCGACGTGATACACGAGAACGGCCGCCGCCGTGACCGCGACGCGACGACCGAGGTCCGCGCGATCGCGATAGGGCAGAATTGAAGCCCGCATTGCGAAACCTCCCCTCCGGTTCGCCGCTTTTCCCGCGACCTCGCCGTCAGCGCGTCGCGAACACCCGCTCGAAAATCGTATCGACGTGCTTCAGGTGGTAGCCGAGGTCGAACAGAGCCTCAAGCTCGTGGGGCGCGATCCTCGACGTCACGTCCTTGTCGGCCTTGAGCTCGGAGAGGAAGTCGCGGCCCTCCTCCCACGTCTTCATGGCGTTGCGCTGGACGAGGGCGTAGGCCTCCTCGCGCGAGACGCCGGCCTGGGTCAGGGCGAGGAGAACGCGCTGGGAATTGTGCAGGCCGCCGAGCTTGTCGAGATTGCGGCGCATGGCCTCGGGGTAGACGACGAGCTTTTCGACGATGCCGGCGAGGCGATGAAGCGCGAAGTCGAGCGTCACCGTCGCGTCGGGCCCGATCATGCGCTCGACGGAGGAATGCGAGATGTCGCGCTCGTGCCATAGCGCCACGTTCTCCATGGCGGGAAACGCGTAGGCGCGCACCATGCGCGCGAGCCCGGTCAGATTCTCCGACAGCACGGGATTGCGCTTGTGCGGCATGGCGGACGAGCCCTTCTGCCCCGGCGCGAAGAACTCCTCGGCCTCGAGCACCTCCGTGCGCTGGAGATGGCGGATCTCGAGGCTGAGGCGCTCGATCGAAGACGCGATCACGGCGAGGGTCGCGAAGTACATGGCGTGGCGGTCGCGCGGGATCACCTGCGTCGAGATCGGCTCGGGCTCGAGGCCGAGCTTCTCGGCGACGTAGGCTTCGACGTTGGGATCGATGTTGGCGAAGGTGCCGACGGCGCCGGAAAGGGCGCAGGTCGAAACCTCGCGCTTTGCCGCGACGAGCCGTTCGCGGGCGCGCTGAAACTCGGCATAGGCATAAGCGAGCTTCAAGCCGAAGGTGGTCGGCTCGGCATGAATGCCGTGGCTCCGGCCGATGGTCACCGTGTGCTTGTGCTCGAAGGCGCGGGCCTTGAGCGCGCCGAGCAGACGGTCGACGCCGGCGATGAGCAGATCGGCGGCGCGCATGAGCTGCACGTTGAAGCAGGTGTCGAGAATATCCGAGGACGTGAGCCCCTGGTGGACGAAGCGCGCCTCGGGCCCGACGATCTCGGCGAGGTGGGTCAGAAACGCGATGACGTCGTGCTTGGTCACCGCCTCGATGGCGTCGATGCGGGTCGCATCGAAGCTCGCTTTCGAGCCGCGCTCCCAGATGGCCTTGGCGGCGTCGGCCGGAATGAGCCCCAGGTCCGCCATCGCCGCCGCCGCATAGGCCTCGATTTCGAACCAGATGCGAAAGCGTGTCTCGGGCGCCCAGATCGCGGTCATCTCGGGGCGGCTGTAGCGCGGAATCATTGGGGACTCGCAGTCATGGGGTGCGTCGGTGGCCTAGCAGAGGGTGGCGAGGGCTTCAATTCAAAGGCGCCTATTTGGTCACTCGTCTCTAGCTTGCGCCAATCGCCGTTCATGGAGGCGGCCGGCACGGGTTGCGGCAATGTGTCGTCCGCAGATTTGGCGCCGGTCAATGCCGGCGGCAGGGAATCGCCATAAGCGGCTGACATGGGCCCGCAATCGAGGCGAGCCCTGCGTGTGGGTGCAATGCGAAAGAAAAATGAAGCTCGCCGGTTAGTCATCAGCCAAAAGACCAGAAACCATGCGCCTTAGACGAAATGCTGCACTGCATTAGTTGCTCTCATGCAACGGCGAGATACCGGTGCGAAAGGTGCCTATATCGAGCCATAATTCGATGATTGATCGGCCGTCCACTTAAGCGGGGCAAAAGTAAGAATATGTGAAATCTGTGTGATTTCTGCTCGTGCCAAACCGAGCGGATCACCATATCTTCATTAAACGCTGTCTAGCGGGACCGACTTACTGTCGGCCTCGAGTGTCATGAGCAGGAGCGCCCCTGCCCCGGCGCGAGCGAAAAGGAAGCGAAAGGAGAAGAGGGTAACGGTATGACCGACCAAATGCAGAGCGAGATCACCGAGCTCAATATCAAGCTGGAAGAGATCGAGGATCCGCGCCGGTGCTACGCGCTCGTCAAGGAGCGCATCCACCAATTCCGTCTCCGCGGGTGGGACATTCCCGATGACCTCGAGCGCATCGAGCGCCGCCTGGCGACCGAGTGCCTGATCGAGTCGCAAGGGCGCTGAGAGCGCCCAGGCTCCTCCTCGGACGGACGGTGCCGCTCATCGCCTGACCCAGCCGTCCCGAGTGCGGACGGCTATGGCGTAAGAGGCGAGGCGCGCGTCGCCGTTCTCAGAAAAACTCACCGGGCCCAGAGCAGCCGTCGGCGCGTCGAGCCTTGCAAGCGCGTCCGCGACGCGCCCGGCCTCGAGCGTGCCGGCGGCCTCTGCCGCGAGCGCCCAAGCCTCGAGCGCCGCGCGCGTGCGCGCAATGAGGGGATCGGCGGCTCCGCCGTCGGCGGGCATGAGCGCATAGACGGGGCTCGCCCGCGGATCGAGCCCGGCGGCGAACTCGGGCGTCGCGATGGAATCGGAGCCGAGAACCGAAATGCCCGGCGCGGCGCGGTCCAATGCGGCGACGATCAGGCCCGCTTCCGTCGGATAACCGGCGAAGAATAAAGCCTTCGTACCGAGCTCCGCGAGCTTGGCGGCAAGCGCCGTGTAGTCCTTGCCGCCGGCGGCAATGGGAATGACCGTCACGCCGGAACGACCCGCCGCCGCCAGCGCGTCGAGCGTGTCTTTGGCCGCGGCACGCGCATAGGCCGTCCGATCGTGGACGATGGCGATCGCGCCCTCCGGGGCTTCCTTCACGAGCCACGACGCGGCGGCTTCTCCCTGGTGGTCGTCACGCCCGGCAAGGCGAAAGATCGTCGGCCCCGCGCGCCTGGTCGTGAGCGCGGGATGGCGGGCGCCGGGCGAAATGAGGATGAGACCGGCCGCGGCATAGACGGGGGCGGCGGCGATGGCGGCGCTCGAGCACGAGTGGCCGATAACGACGGCCGGTCTTGCCTCGGCAAGCTTTGTCGCCGCGGCCAGCCCCGAGTCCTGGCTGCAGCCGTCGTCCTCGACCGCGAGCCTCAAGCGCGCGCCGAGGACGCCGCCCTTCGCGTTGAGTGCGGCCACGGCCTCGGCGAGCGCGTCGCGCATCGCCGCGCCCACCGTCTGCTGCGGCCCCGAGAGCGGGAGGCCCGCTGCGACGATGGCTTCGGCGGCGCCCGCGGGTCCAACCTCGGCGATCAGGACCGCAAGGATGAGGAGGGGCCCGGCGAGCCGGCCGCGCATGGGCGTGGCGTCAATTCTGAACGTAGGTGACCTTCCCGTCCGGCTTCTTCTTCCACGTGTAGATGACGTAGTCGATGCGCGTCACATCGCCCTTGTTGTCGAACGCGAGGTCGCCGATCACCGTCTTGTAAGTCTTGCCCGACCTGATCTCCTCGGCGACCTTCTTCGGGTCGAGCGACTTGATTGCTTCCGCCGCCTGCTTGATGACCTCGAGGGCGGCGTAGCTATAGAGCGTATAGGCTTCGGGCTTGAAGTTGCGCTTCTCGAACTTCTTCAAGACCTCCTGGGCCTCGGGGCGCAGCTGCGGATCGGGGCCGAACGTCATCAGCGTTCCCTCGACGCCGGGTCCGGCGAGCGCCGCAAACTCGTTGCTGGCAATGCCGTCGCCGCTCATCATCACGGCCTCGACGCCGGCGGCCCGCATCTGGCGCAGGATGCTGCCGCCCTCGGTGTGCACGCCGCCCCAGTACACGAGGTCGGCGCCCGAGGCCTTGATCTTCGATACGAGAGCCGAGAAATCGCGTTCGCCCGAGTTCACGCCCTCGTAGAGGACCTCGGTCACGCCGCCGGCATTCATGGTCTTTTTCGTCTCGTCGGCGAGGCCCTTGCCGTAGGTGGTCTTGTCGTGGGCGATGGCGATCTTCTTGCCCTTGAAGTTATTGACGATGTACTCGCCCGCAACCTTGCCCTGCTGGTCGTCGCGCCCGCAGGTGCGGAACACGTTCCACAAGCCGCGGTCGGTGATCTTCGGATTGGTCGAGCCGGGCGTGATCATCAGGATGCCGTTCTCGGCGTAGACGTCGGAGGCAGGCTCGGAGACGCCCGAGTTGAAGTGGCCGACGACGAAGGAGACGCCCTCGCCGACGAAGTTGTTGGCGACCGAGCGGCCCTGCTTGGGATCGGCAGCGTCATCGCCGAACACGAGCTCGATCTTCTGGCCGTTGATCCCTCCTGCCGCATTGATGTCCTCGACCGCCTGCTCGGCGCCGTTCCTGAGCTGGGCGCCGAACACTGCGTCCTTGCCGGTCAGCGGTCCGGCAAGACCGACCTTGAGCTTGCTCTCGCTCGAGCAGGAGGCGACGAGCGCCGCACAGAGAGCCGCAACCGCCAGCTTGAAGATCCGCATCATTCTCTCTCCTGAGGGAGGGCGCCGTCCCCTGGCGCCCTTATGATTATTGTTTTCGACCGGAACGGAGCAAAAGTCACGCCGCCTGCCCTGCTCGCTCCACGTCCTTGCGCCGGCGCCAGCCGAACGGGCCCGACCGCACGAACAGCCACGGGTATTGCTCGCACATATGGCGCGCGCGCCTCACGCGGTGGGCCAGAAGGGCGATGATCGACAGGATCGCGAAATCGACGCCGAAATGGGGCAGCGACAGAAGCGGTCCGCCGAACAGGGCGAAATGCAGGAAGCGGATCGCCGCGGCGAGGAGGGCGGTGTAGGCGACGACCGGCCACAGCTCGCCCCAGCCCTCGGCCACCGCCTGCCCGGTGCGCCAGGCGGCTCCGCCCCCGATCACGAGCGTGAGCAGGACGAAGGTCCAGAAGTCGTTGTCTTGCAGGGCGTCTGTGATGATCGCAGCCATCCCTCACCTCAATGCCGTCCGCCTTCGAGGTAGGCCTGGCGTATCTCGGGGCGCGTGAGCAGCTCCCGCCCGGTGCCGCTCATCGTGATCTCGCCGTTGCACATGACGTAGGCTCGATGCGCGAGGCTCAGCGCATAAAACGCATTCTGCTCGACGAGAAAGATGGTCATGCCCTGGGCGTTCAAGTCGGCGATGGTGGAGAAGATCTGCTTGACGATCAAGGGGGCGAGGCCGAGGGAGGGCTCGTCCAGCATCAGGAGCTTCGGCCGGCTCATGAGCGCACGCGCGATCGCCAGCATCTGCTGCTCGCCGCCCGAAAGCGTGCCGCCGCGCTGATCGAGCCGCTCGCGCAACCTGGGAAAGAGCGCCGTTACGCGGGCGAAGTCCTCCTCGAACGTGTCGCCGCTGCAAACGGCCGCCCCTATCTGCAGGTTCTCGAGCACCGTCATGCGCTGAAAGATGCGCCGCCCCTCCGGCACCTGGGCAATCCTGAGCCGCGCGATCGCGTGGGTCGCGAGGCCCGTGATGTCGCGGCCTTCGAAGAGGATGCGTCCGGTGCGGGCGCGCGGCGCCCCGAACACCGTCATCATGAGCGTGGACTTGCCGGCGCCGTTGGCCCCGATCAGGGTGGCGATCTCGCCGGCTCGAACGTCGAGGCTCACGTTCTCGAGCGCGCTGATCGCGCCGTAATAGGCCGAGACGCCTTCGATGGAGAGCATGGGCGCGCTCATCCGCGCCTCCGTCCGATCGCGGCACTCAGCTCCGTGTCCTCGACGCCGAGATAGGCTGCTATCACCTTGGGGTCGTTTCTGACGCTGTCGCGCGTGCCGTCGGCGATCTTGATGCCGTACTCGATGACGACGATGTGGTCGGAGATGTCCATGACGACCGACATGTCGTGCTCGATGAGCAGGATCGAGACGCCGGTCTCCGAGCGGATCGCGCGCAAGAGCTTGGTCAGGTCCGCGCTCTCGCGCGTGTTGAGGCCGGCCGCCGGCTCGTCGAGGCAGAGAAGCACCGGGTCCGTGCACATGGCGCGGGCGATCTCGAGGCGGCGCTGGGCGCCGTAGGGCAGCTCGCCCGCGGGCCGGTCGGCGCGGTCGGCGAGCCCCACGACCTCGAGCCAGCCCTTGGCGCGCCTCAGCGCCTGGTCTTCGGCGGCGCGAAAGCTTGCCGCGCCTATGAGGCCGAGGAGGCTCAGTCCCGAGGCGCGCATCAGCTCCTTGTGCTGGGCGACAATGAGGTTCTCGAGCACCGTCATGCCGGGAAAGAGGCGGATGTTCTGGAATGTGCGCGCGACGCGGGCGCGCGCGGCGATCTCATGGTCCGGCATGCGCTCGAGGAGAAAGACGCCGCCCTTGGCGCCCTTGACGTGGCGCCCGTCGGACGCGGTCAGGGCATCGATCTCGAGGGGAGACGCCGCGCCGCCGTGGGCGAGCGCGATGCGCCCGCCGGTCGGCCGGTAGAAGCCGGTGATGCAGTTGAAGACGGTCGTCTTGCCGGCGCCGTTGGGGCCGATCAGCGCCGTGATGTCGCCGCGCCCGGCAGTGAAGGAGAGGTCGTTCACGGCGACGAGGCCGCCGAAGCGCATGCTCAGATGATCGACCGAGAGAATTGCATCCGAAAGCCAGCGCATCGCGCGTCACCTTCGCATCGGGGCGGGGGGCTGCGGCCGCGGGCCCAAGGCGGATCGAGGGCTCGCGCGTGGTGATGAGGCCGCGCGGACGCCAGACCATCACCACGACCATGGCAAGCCCGAAGATGAGCATGCGGTATTGCTGCGGGTCGAAGTCTGCCCCGAACACGGCCCTCAAGACATCGAGCTCGCGCAGGAGCTCGGTGCCGCCGATGAGGACGACCGCGGCGATGGCGGTGCCGAGCTGGCTGCCGAGCCCGCCGAGCACGACGATCGCGACGATCGTCGCGCTCTCCATGAAGACGAAGCTTTCGGGACTGATGAAGCCCTGGCGCGCGGCGAAGAAGGCACCCGCGATGCCGCCGAAGAAGGCGCCGGCGGCGAACGCCGAGAGCTTGGTCGTCACCGTATTGATGCCGAGCGATCGGCAGGCGATCTCGTCCTCGCGCATGGCCTCCCAGGCCCGCCCGAGCGGGAGCGCGCGCAGCCGCATCGTCGCCCAGTTGGCGATGAGGGCCAGCGCCAGCACCAGGTAGAAGAAAAAGAACAGGCGGTAGAGGGGCGATGGCGGCAGGCCGAGCACGGTCGCGAAGTTGTCGGGGCCGGCCGTGAAGGTGAGCCCGAACAGCGTCGGGCGGGGGATGTTGGAGATCCCGGCATAGCCGCCGGTCACCGGCACCCAGTTGATGAGGACGAGGCGGACGATCTCCGCGAACGCCAGCGTGACGATGGCGAGATAGTCGCCGCGCAGACGCAGGACGGGAAGGCCGATGAGAAGGCCCCAGAAGGCGGCGAGGATGCCGGCGAGC
The DNA here is from genome assembly GCA_963699485.1 of uncultured Alphaproteobacteria bacterium. GTDB lineage: Bacteria > Pseudomonadota > Alphaproteobacteria > Rhizobiales > Hyphomicrobiaceae > Hyphomicrobium_C. The sequence continues at coordinate 30,217 of CAVOUC010000021.1, forward strand.
GGCAGGCAGATCCAGAACGAGAGACCGAGCGTGAGGGCGAGGAGCGCGGACGAGTAGGCCCCGACGGCATAGAAGGCGACGTAGCCGAGGTCGAGCAGTCCGGCGAGGCCGACGGTGATGTTCAGTCCCCAGCCGAGCAAGATGTAGATCAGGATCTGGATGCCGAAATTGTCGATCCACTTGATGGCGCCGGTCTGCCCGGCGATGGCGACGGTGAGGAAGGGATAGGCGAGGAGAAGGACAAGTCCTGCCCGCGCAATGTAGGGGGAGAGGGGCGCAAGCCTTCCGCGCGCGGCGTCGCCGGCCTCGAGGAGGCGGCGCCCCGGCAGCCTGGCCGCCTTTTCTGCGCCCTCGCGCGAGCGGAAGAGGCCGCGCAGGAACGCTGCCGCCGAAGCGATTGCGATGGCCGAGAAGAAAAGCCCCGGGCGCGGCAGGAGGACGAGCTTGTTGTCGAGATCCTGCTCGGTGGCGAAGTAGAGGATCGGCCAGGCGAGCCCCGCGCTCACCGCTCCGGTGAGAAGCGCGTGCCTCAAGGCTAGCCCGATCTGCGTCGCAAGAGCTGCGGGAGCGCGGGCCGGCGACGCCATGGCCGTCACACCTTCTCTACGTCGGGCCGGCCCATGAGGCCCGAGGGCAGGAAGATGAGGACGATGGCGAGAATGGAGAAGGCGGCCACGTCCTTGTAGTCGATCGAGAAGTAGGCCGACCAGAGCGTCTCGATGAGGCCGATGAGCAGGCCGCCGAGGACGGCGCCCGGCAGCGAGCCGATGCCGCCGAGGACGGCGGCCGTGAAGGCTTTGACGCCGGGCACGAAGCCGTCGGAGAAGCTGATGACGCCGTAGTTGACGAGCCAGAGAAGCCCGGCGACGGAGGCGAGCGCCGCGCCCATGACGAAGGTGAGCGAGATCGTGCGGTCGACGTCGACGCCGAGCAGCGCCGCCATCTTGCGGTCCTGCTCGCAGGCGCGCTGCGCACGGCCGAGCGGCGTCCTCTGCACGACGAACCAGAGCGCGAAGAGGAGAAGCGCGGTCGTGGCCATGATCAGGATCTGCTTGACCGCGATGCTGACCGATCCCGCGCCGACCGGCACCTCGATCACGCCCGTCAGCATGGGATCGAGCGCCTTGTTGCGGGGCCCTTGCGCGACCTGGACGAAGTTCGACAGGAAGATCGACATGCCGATGGCCGAGATGAGGGGTGCGAGCCGAAACGAGCCGCGCAGCGGCCGGTAGGCGACGCGCTCGATCACCCAGTTCCAGAGGCTCGTCAGCCCCATGCCGAGGACGAGCACGACGAGGAGAGCGAGGCCGAGCGAGGCGACGCCGAGGATTTGCGTCAGCGCGAGATAGAGGATCAGCGCGATGAAGGCCGAGAGCATGAACACGTCGCCGTGGGCGAAGTTGACCATGCCGATGATGCCGAACACGATCGTGTAGCCGATGGCGATGAGCCCATAGATGGACCCGAGCGTCAGTCCGTTGACGAGCTGCTGGATGAAGTAGTCCATGTCGCCATAACCCCCCGGTTGGCATCGGCGCTCTATGGTGTTTAGAGCGCTGGCCCCTTCGAAGGAAACAGCTTTTTGCGTGCGCACGCACGTCTTTCGGCGGAAAACTGCCCAAACGCCAAGCAGTTCGAGGGGCCGAAGCCGCTGAGATCTCGATCTGAGATCGTCAGATCATATTGTGAGTGCCGTCGCAGTAGGGCTGGTCGTCGGTTGCCTTGCAGCCGCAGATATTGAACATACCCGTGGACGGGGCGACGAAGCGCAGCGGCTCGAGGCCCGTATCCTTGTGCGCGCCGTCGCAGAACGGCTGCTTCTGGGAGCGCCCGCAGCGGCACCAGAAATAGGCCTGCCCCTCCTTCAGCTGGACCTGGTAGGGGCCTTTCTGGGCGGGGATCGGGTCTGCCATCTTACGAGCCTTCAATCTGGCGAACGGGCTTAACTGAAGCACGGGATCACGCCTAGCGGCTTCGCCGACCCCCGGCAAGGGACAGCTTGCCCTGTTGCTTTGCGCCAGATCACGATCGTTCTTGATGGAGACGCTTCGCGTCCATCAAGAACGTGAATTGTGATCTAAATTCAATGTGTAGAGCACGATTCACGCCTGACATGGATCGCAGGAGCGATTCCATGTCAGTCGATCGTGCTCTAGGTCAGACGATGTTCAAGGGCGCGGTCTCGACCGTCGTCCCGCCCTCATCGTCGATCCAGGTCAGCTCGAGGACGCCCGGCCCCGGAACCTTGAGAAAGAAGGCGATATAGGGGTTGGCCGAGATTCCCGAGCCGAAATCGGCCTTGAACACGAGATTGCCGGCGTAGGAGGCGCTGAACGTGTGGATGATGTTGCGGGGAATGCGATTGCCGTTCGCGTCCTTGCGGTTGCCGGTTTCCATCACATGGTTGATGAGCGCCTTGACCTCGATGATCTCGCCCACTGTGGCGCTGTCGGGGAGCTTGATCCGGGGTTTTGTCGCCACGGGCATGGGCTGCCTCACTCCGTCCCGCATCCGCCGATCGTCACCTCGATGCTGCGGCGGCCCTCGAGGAGCGTATTGGTGTTGGTGAGCGCGATGACGACCACATCCTGGGTCTTGGCGAGCCGCATGCGGCCCGTGACGGTGGCCTTGCCCGATTGCGGCGTGAAATGGAAGGTTGCGACCGAGGGTTGCGGGTTCGCCGTCGACAGCAGGTAGACGCGGGCGATGTAGTCGTCCTCTGTCATCGGGCTCTCGACCTCGATCTTGTAGGGCACGATGTTGCCGTTCTCGGCGATCTCCGGCAGCTCGAGGGTGACCCGCTCCTTGAGCGGAAAGCCGGAGCCGACGACCTTGGCGAGCGCGTCCTCGTACTGGGGCGAATAGGGGCTTACGGGCCCGTCGGCGGCAAGGGAGCGCGTGCGGCTCCCGAGGAGGCCTGCGGCGGCGGCCGCAATTGCGCTTCCGGCGAGCAGCACGGCCCGGCGGTCGATCGGAAATCGATGCGTTCTCTGGCGCTTATCGTCCACGACCGTCTCGCAGAAGATCCAAGAGATAGGAGCTTGGCTTCGAGGCGCCAATCCCCTGTCGAAGCTATTCCCGGCGATGAGCCACTGCTAGCATGAGACAAAATCATGGTGCAAATCATAGGCAAAGTATGGACCTGCCCGCGGCAATGGAGCGGGCCGGGAGGAGCTGACAGTGTTGCTCGGAAAGCCGGCCGGCAAAGCGGCATGGGGGAGGAGCTGAGTGAGAGCGATCGACAGGCGCCAATTCGGTGCGGGGGTTGCGTCGGCGGCCGTCTCCGGCGTCGGCCTCCCGCGATGTGCCGTGGCGGTCAGTCCGGCCAAGGTGGTCGTCATCGGCGGCGGGCCGGGCGGCGCCACCATCGCGGGGCAGCTCGCGCGGGCCGACCTCAGGCTCGAGGTCACCCTCGTCGAGCGCCAGAAGCGCTACACGAGCTGCTTCTTCTCGAACCACTATATCGGCGGCTTTCGCTCGTTCGCGAGCATCACGCACGGCTACGAGGGCCTCGCCGATCTCGGCGTGCGTCTCGTCCACGAGACGGCGAGCGAGATCGACACGGCCAAGAAGCTCGTGCGCCTCGAGTCCGGCCGCAGTCTCGCCTACGATCGCCTCGTCGTCGCGCCGGGCATCGATTTCAAGTTCGGCGCCATCGAGGGCTATACGCCGGAGACCGCCGAGATCATGCCGCACGCTTGGAAAGGCGGCTGGCAGTCGCGGCTCCTGCGCCGCAAGCTCGAGGAGATGCCCGACGGCGGCGTGGTCGTAATAGCGCCGCCGCGCAATCCCTACCGCTGTCCGCCCGCCCCCTACGAGCGCGCGTGCGTGATCGCCCATTACCTCAAGAGGGCGAAGCCCAAGTCCAAGCTCGTTATCGTCGATCCGAAGATGAGCTTCTCGAAGCAGCCGGTGTTCGAGGAGGCCTTCGAGCGCTACTACAAGGATATCGTCGAGCTCAATCTGACGAACGACATCGACGACATGAGCCTCGCCCGCGTCGATCCCAAGTCGGGGCTCGTCGTGACGAAATCCGGCATGACGATCACCGCCGCGGTCGCCAACATCGTGCCCGATCAGCGCGCCGGCAACATTGCCGCCCTCTCGGGCCTCGTCGAGGGCGACTGGTGTCCGGTGCATCTCGAGTCATTCAAATCGACGAAAGCAGCCGACGTCTACATCGTCGGCGATGCAACGATCGCCCAGGAGATGCCGAAGTCGGCATTCTCCGCCAACAACCAGGCCAAAGCCGTGGCCGCCGGCATCCTTGCCGACCTCTCCGGCAAGGAGCGCGTCCCGGCCCGCTACCGCAACACCTGCTGGTCGATGCTCGCGCCCGACGACAGCGTCAAGATCGGCGCCAACTACGCCCCCGGCGAGGTCAAGGGCAAGCCCGTGCTCGTGCCCTCGGAGAGCTTCGTGTCGCAGCCTGGAGAGAGCGCTGCCGTGCGCAAGGAGAACTACGAGGACAGCCTCGCCTGGTACGCGACGATCACGGCCGAGGTGTTCGCCAAGGCGCCGGAGGCGCACGGCCAGCAGCGCGGGACGAACCGCGGCTGAGGCGAGGCTGCGGCCGTAAGGAGTTCTTTCATATCTCTCTGTAAGTTAGCGCCACTGGTGCATTTTTCGTGTCGCTGCCACCAGCATGGCGGCGGGCGAAGGATGTGCTCAGGATAGAACGAATTTCCACCGAGGCCGGCGCAATCCGCTCGCGTCGCGGCGAAAGCGTCTATAAAAGTCCGTCGCTAGCGTGAGGCGTTGGCAGCGTTCATTGTCGGAACGCCCGATCCTTGCCGGTTTGCGGATCTGAGACCGAAAAGCTCGGCGCAGGCGGGTCCCGGCAGAAACCGGACGCGTCTTGCGAGGCGCGTGGCGTTTTCTTTCGACCCCATGCAGCGGAGGCTTGAGCCATGGCGATGTTCCTCTTCATCGTTCTCGTGCTCGCGGGCGCGATCGGCCTCGGCATGTACCGGGCCACGGCCTGGCAGTGGGCGCTGGCGCTGGGCGCGGCGGTTCTCGCCTGGCAGACCGGCCTCGTCCACGGGCGCTTCCACATGCCTCACCCCGGCTTCCTCGGCCTTCTCGCCTGGCTGCCGCCGCTCGCGCTCGCCGCGCTCTCCTTTGACGCCGTCCGCCGCAAGGTCCTGATCGAGCCGATCTTCAAGCGCATCAAAGGCGTCCTGCCGACGGTCTCCGATACCGAGCAGCAGGCCCTCGACGCGGGCACCGTCGGGTTCGATGCGGAGATCTTCAGCGGCACGCCCGACTGGACGAAGCTCAGAGCCATCCCCCCGATCGTGCTCACGCCCGAGGAGCAAGCCTTCCTCGACGGGCCGACGGCCGAGCTCTGCCGCCGGATCGATCATTGGGACATCCGCCACAACCAGCGCGAGATCCCCGAGGAGATCTGGGACTTCGTCAAGGAGGCGGGCTTCCTCGGCATGCTGATCTCGAAGGAGCACGGTGGGCTCGGCTTCTCGGCTCAGGCCCAGTCGCTCATTCTCGGCAAGATCGCGTCGCGCTCGCCCGACGTGGTGACGATCGTCATGGTGCCGAACTCGCTAGGCCCCGGCGAGCTCATCGAGAAGTATGGCACCGAGCAGCAGAAGCATCATTTCCTGCCGCGCCTCGCCAAGGGCCTCGAGGTGCCCTGCTTCTCGCTTACGGGGCCGACCTCGGGCTCGGACGCTGCGACCATGCGCGACATCGGCTACGTCACGCGCGGCACGCACGAGGGGCGCGAGACGGTCGGCATCCGCCTCTCGTGGGACAAGCGCTACATCACGCTCGGGCCCGTGGCGACGCTGGTCGGCCTCGCCTTCCGCCTGTTCGATCCGGAGAACATTCTGGGCCGCGGCGAGGACATCGGCATCACGGTCGCCCTCATCCCGGCCACCCACCCCGGCGTCAATATCGGGCGGCGTCATTTGCCGTCGGGCGCCGCGTTCCCCAACGGACCCAACTGGGGCCGCGACGTGTTCATCCCCATCGATTGGGTGATCGGCGGCGAGAAGATGGTCGGGCAGGGCTGGCGAATGCTGATGGAGTGCCTGGCCGCGGGCCGCGCCATCTCGCTCCCGTCCTCGGCGACGGCGGGCGCCAAGGCGATGCTGCGCGTCTCGACCGCCTACGCGCGCATCCGCCGCCAGTTCGGGCTGCCGATCTCGCGCATGGAGGGCATCGAGGAGCCGCTCGCGCGCCTCGTCGAGGCGGCCTACGTCAACGAGGCCGCGCGCTCGGTGACGGCGGCGATGGTCTCGCGCGGCGAGCGCCCTTCGGTCATTTCCGCGCTGATGAAATATCAGACGACCGAGAAGCTCAGGCGGGCCGTCAACGATGCCTTCGACATCCACGGCGGGCGCGCCATCTGCGACGGACCCTCGAACTACCTGCAGGCGGCCTACCAGCTCGTCCCCGTCGGCATCACCGTCGAAGGAGCCAATATCCTGACGCGGACGCTGATCACCTTCGCGCAGGGCGCGCTCCGGTCCCACCCCTATCTCTACAAGGAGGTGCAGGCGCTCCAGGACCAGGACCGCGAGCGCGCGATCGACACCTTCGATGACGCGTTCTGCGGCCACGTCGCCTTCTCGATCTCGAACGTCGCCGGCGCGCTCTTTCACAACCTGACGCTCGGGCGCTTCGGACATGCGCCGGGACGATCCGAAGGCACGGAGGCGATCTACCGGCAGCTCTGGCGGGCGAGCCGCAACTTCGCTCTCGTCGCCGACCTCACGGTGGCGATGCTCGGCGGCGGGCTCAAGGTGAAGCAGAAGCTGACGGGCCGCCTCGCCGACGCGCTCTCCGAGCTCTATCTCCTCTGCTGCGTCTTGAAGCGCTTCGAGGACGACGGGCGTCCCGCCGCCGACCGTCCGATCGTGGCGCTCGCCGCCGCCAACGGCCTCGCCCGCTTCGACGAGGCGATGCGTGGCACCATCGACAATTTCCCCAATGCGCCCGTGCGCGCCCTCCTCCGCGTCATCGTATTTCCCTTCGGACGGCACTATTATCCGGCGCGCGACAAGCTCGCGGCTCGAGCCGTGCGGGCAGCGCTCGAGCCCGGTCCGGTGCGCGACCGGCTCACGCGCGACATCTACCTGTCGGAGGATCCGGACGATCCGGCCGGCATTCTCGAGGTGACCTTGGTCAAGGTCATCGCCGCCGAGGAGGCGGAGAAGAAGATCGAGCGCGCTGTCCGTTCCGGCGCGATCCGCCGCTATCACGGCATCGACTGGATCGGGGACGCGGCGAAGAAGGGCATCGTGTCCGAGAGCGAAGCAGGGCTCTTGAAGGAGGTCGAGGGGCTCGTCGCCCGCGTGATTGCCGTCGACCACTTCGACCCCGCCGAGATCAAGCCGCACTACGCGCACGTGGAGACCGGACGGGGTCGCAATTCACGCGCGCCGGGAACGGCGGCGGCCGAGTAGATCTGGAGACTGGCAATGGCTCAAGACGTGCGGGATATGCGGCAGCCGGAGCTGCACGATTGGCATTTCTCGGTCGATCAGGAAGGGATCGCGTGGGCGATCTTCGACCGGGAAGGGGCGAGCGCCAACGCGCTCGGCAAACGACCGCTCGAGGAGCTGTCGGCGATCGTGTCCAAGGTCGAGGAGGGGGCGCGAACGCGCACGGTGCGCGGCCTCGTCCTGCTCTCGGGCAAGGAAAAGGGCTTCATCGTCGGCGCCGACATCAACGAGTTCGAGGGCTTCGCGACCGAGAGCGAGGTCACCGAGCGCCTGCGCCTCGTGCTCGCGCTCTTCGACCGCATCGAGCGGCTCCCGGTCCCGGTCGTTGCCGGCATCCACGGGGTCTGCGTCGGCGGCGGCCTCGAGCTCGTGCTCGCCTGCCACTGGCGCATCGCGACGCGCGATGAAGCGACCCGCGTCGGCTTCCCCGAGGTGAAGCTCGGCATCTTCCCGGGCTGGAACGGGACGGCGCGCTCGATCCGTCAGGCGGGACCGCTCGCCGCCATGGAGGCGATGCTGACCGGCTCCATGATCAGCGCGTCGCGGGCGCGCGCGATGGGACTCATCGACGAGCTCGTGGCGAGCCGCGGCGCACTGCGCTGGGCGGCGCGGCGCGCGGTGGTGAAGAAGAAGAAGTCGAAGCCCGCTGGCTTGGCGAAGCTCCTTCTCGCCAAGTGGCCGATGCGCGGGCTCCTTGCCAAGAAGATGCGCGAGGAGACGAAGAAGAAGGCGCGCGAGGCCCATTACCCGGCGCCGTTCCGGCTCATCGACCTGTTCGAGGCGCACGGCGGCGACCTCGAGGCGCTGAAGGCGGCGGAGACCCGCTATTTCACGCCGCTTCTCGTCTCGGACCAGTCGCGCAACCTGAGACGGGTGTTCAAGCTCTCCGAGCAGCTCAAGGCCCAGACGCCCAAGGACCTCGACTGGAAGCCGCTGCGCGTCCACGTCGTCGGCGCCGGCACCATGGGCGCCGATATCGCCGGCTGGTGCGTCGCCTCCGGCATGGAGGTCACGCTGCAGGACCTCTCGGCCGAGCAGATCGAGCGGGGGATCAAGGCGCAGGGCAAGCTTTTCGCGCGCAAGTTCAAGACCAAGGCGCTACGCGAGGCGGCGAAGGCGCGCCTCATCGCCGATCCCGCCGGCAACGGCGCCTCGCGCGCCGACGTGGTGATCGAGGCGATCGTCGAGAAGCTCGACGTGAAGCAGAAGCTCTTTCTTTCGCTCGAAGGCAAGCTCAAGCCCGGCGCGGTGCTCGCGACCAACACATCCTCACTGGAAATCGAGGAGATCGCGCGCCCGCTTGCCGATCCCGGACGCTTGATCGGCCTCCACTTCTTCAATCCGGTCGCGCAGATGCCCCTCGTCGAGGTCGTGCGCGGGGCCTCGAGCCGCGAGGAGGAGGTGCGGAAGGGCTGCGCCTTCGTCACCGCCATCGGCAAGTTCCCGCTCGTCACCAAGAGCGTGCCGGGCTTCCTCGTCAATCGCGTGCTTGCCCCCTACATGATGGCGGCCATGGCGCGCCTCGACAAAGGCGAGGAGAAGGAGAAGATCGACGAGGCCGCGCGCACGTTCGGGATGCCGATGGGGCCGATCGAGCTCGCCGACACGGTCGGCCTCGACGTGTGCCTGCACGTGGGCAAGATCCTGGGCCTCGCCCCCGAAGGCTCGCGCCTCGCCCTCCTGGTCGAGAGCGGGCGGCTCGGCAAGAAGACGGGGGCCGGGTTCTACACCTGGAAGGACGGCAAGCCCGACCGCGGCGACAAGACCTGGGGCGCCCGCGACCTCGACAAGCTCGGGCGCGAGCTCGTCGACCCGCTGATCGTCGAAAGCCAGCGCGCGCTCGACGAGCGTGTGGTCGAGAACGCGGACCTGGTCGATGCCGGCGTGATCTTCGGCACCGGGTTCGCCCCGTTCAGGGGCGGGCCCCTGCATTTCAAGGCGAGCGAGGGCAAAGGCCACTTGAAGCTCGCCGCCGAATGAATGAGCTCCCTCTCCCCATCGTTCCAACGATGGGGGGAGGGTCGGGGTGAGGGGCAGGGTCTCGCACCTTCACCAGATTTCGCCCCTCACCCTAGCCCTCTCCCCGCGCGCGGGGAGAGGGGACCAGACCGAAGGAGAACCGCATGAGCCAGACCATCCGCCGCGCCGGCATCGTCGGCGGCGTCCGCATTCCGTTCTGCCGGTCGAACACGCTTTACGCCGACCTTTCGAACCTCGACATGCTCACGGCCGTGCTCAACGGACTCGTCGATCGCTACAAGCTCAAGGGCGCGCACATCGACGAGGTCGTCGGCGGCGCGGTCGTCACGCATTCCAAGGATTGGAATATCGCGCGCGAAGCCGTGCTCTCCACCAAGCTCGCGCCCTCGACGCCCGGCATCACGATGATCCAGGCCTGCGGCACGAGCCTCCAGGGCGCGCTCGGGATCGCGGCCAAGATCGCGGCGGGCGAGATCGAGTGCGGCATCGCCATGGGCTCGGACACCACCTCCGACGCGCCGATCGTGTTCTCGAAGAAGTTCGCGAGCCGGCTGACGCAGATCCCCCAACAGAAGACCACGCTCGACAAGCTCAAGGTGTTCAAGGGCTTCTCGCCGGCCGAGCTCGTGCCGCAGCCCCCCAACGTCACCGAGCCGCGCACGGGGCTTTCCATGGGCCAGCACGCCGAGCTCATGGCCCAGGAATGGAAGATCACGCGCCAGGAGCAGGACCGGTTCGCCTTCGACAGCCATCAGAAGGCCGCCGCCGCCTACCGCTCGGGCTACATGGACGACCTCATCGTGCCGTGCGCCGGCGTCTTCCGCGACAACAACCTGCGCGAGGACATCAACCTCGACAAGCTCGGGAGCCTCAGGACCGCGTTCGAGCGCTCCGAGCGCGGCACGCTCACCGCCGCCAACTCGACCCCGCTCACCGACGGGGCGGCGTCGGTGCTCATCGCCTCCGAGGAGTGGGCGGCCAAGCGCGGGCTGCAGATCCAGGCCTTCCTCACGCACTCGCAAACGGCGGCCAACGATTTCGTCGCTGGCGAAGGCCTCCTCATGGCGCCGACGATCGCCGTCGCACGCCTTCTCGATCGCGTCGGCCTCAGGCTGCAGGACTTCGACCTCTACGAGATCCACGAGGCGTTCGCGGCCCAGGTGCTGGCCACCCTCAAGGCGTGGGAGGACCCCGTCTATTGCCACACCCGCCTCGGCAGGGACCAGCCGTTGGGCTCGATCGACCGGGCGAAGATCAACGTCAAGGGCTCCTCGCTCGCCTTCGGCCACCCGTTCGCGGCGACGGGGGCGCGCATCCTCGCAAACCTCGCCAAGCTGCTCTCGATCCAGGGCGGACGCGGGCTCATCTCGATCTGCACGGCGGGGGGCATGGGCGTCGCCGCGATCCTCGAAGGCAACAAGGCGGCGCAGGCGAGGAAGGCGGCGTAGCGGGGGTGTGCCGCCGGGAGCTGACGTCGATGCCCTAGCTGACAAGCAGCATATGCCCCGGGCGAGCCGCGCCAGCTCGTCGGCCTTGAGCTCCTACTTCGAGAGCTTGCCGATCATCGTCTTGGGAGGGCATCGCAGAACCACGCCCGGCCGGAAACCTGCCGAAGCGGATTGCGCCGATCAAGGCTCCAGGTGAACGAAGACAACTCGGGAAGCGCAACGTTCAGGTCGTGGCGTCCGCGAACCCTAACGATGACCTTCAGCCCGTGACCGGCGTGGCCGCGGGCGGCCAGCTCCCGCTTGGCCTCGGACAGCGGGGGGTCGAAGTCGATCGAGGTCCACGTGTTCAGCGGTGCGGCCACGACTGCCGCGCGCGCCTGCAGCGCTTCGCCATCCCGAAGGACGACCGTGACGCTAGAACCCGTCTGCTCCACTCGGGTGACGGGGGCCTCGAGTCGAATCTCGGGTGATCCGTCCGCCGCGATGGCGCTCGACAGGCGGCCCATCCCGCCATCGACCTTGTACACATAGGTGCACTCAGCCTGGAGCCGCGCGTCGAAGCCGGACAACGCGTACCACCTGAACGCCGATGCGGCACTCACGTTGGCGCATCTGGACGAGCAGTCCGTTGCCCAGGCCATTCGCTGAGCATCCGGAACTCCGCGTCACCATCGAACGCGTCGATGCACTGACGCACCGAAAGTGCATCCAGCCGAGCGGCCTCATGCCCGGAGATGTCATGCGGGGTCGGGAACCAAGATCTGGCGTCGGCGCAGATGGCATCCACAGCGTTCTCCACCCGTTCGCGGAACTCGGCGTAGGAGACTCTCGGCGTTCATTACCGACCACCCAGGCCGCGCGTGCTGGCGTGCGGCTCGGCGTCACGCCGATGCCGTACCGGGTGAGTTCCGCCCATACATGGGGCTGATACCAATGCACCCACGTCCCACCGAGCTCAACGGTGTGCCCGGAAATCTCGGTCGTCATTGTGCGTCCGCCGATCCGCTCGCGCGCATCGAGCAGCAGGACGTCGAGTCCTGCGTGGCGCAACTCCCGGGCGGCGGTGAGACCTGCGAACCCTCCACCGATGACAACGACGTCACGAACGCTCATGACCTTCGCTCCCGCATGTTTGGGCCCCCGGCAACTGAGATGCCAACAAGGAGCCTAGCACTGCCGATGGTGAGGAGTTCCGATTTAGATCTGACCACCGGTTCAACCGCCGCGCGGCATGCCTGTGATGATCCCGTCGGTGCTGGTGGTCTCGTATTGCGGGAGGCTAACGCAAATAGCCTCCCATTCGGCTTTCGACCCCACGTAGATGTGAGATTCCTTTCCGGCCGGATGCCCCGGATGCACGCCTCCGTCGAGCGTGGCCGGGAAGAAATACATCAGCCTCGGCTCGCTGTCCTCATAGGCGAACAGGTGGCAACCGCATGTCCTGCAGAAATGGTTCTCGAACGTGGGCGAGGTCCGATACTTGGCCAGATTGGCGGCGCCGGCAATATGCAAATCTCTCCGGTCGATGACCGCGCCCGTTGCGAGAAGCTGGCCGTACAGCTTTCGACATCGCGAGCAGTGGCAGTGCTGGACACTCAACGCGGGCGCGCGCTGAGTGAATCGCACAGCCCCGCAGTGGCATCCCCCCTCTATCGGAAACGTGGTCACGGTTCATTCTCCACATATCGCGCATGAACGGCTTAACCTCGTGGCGCAATTCGTAAACGGCATTCGAGCCAATCGGGCCGGCGGAAGCCAAACTCCCTCTCGAAGTCTAGGCTGAATGCCTCCTCGGAGTCATAGCCGACGGGATGCGCGATCTGCCTATCGATTTCCCCCATCCCAGCAACTTACACCGATCTCGACTGCATGGCCAAACGGAAGGGGACCCCATGCAGAGAAAGCTGTATGATCTTGAGGATCGGCTCGGCTACCGTGCGGCTATGACCAAGCGCCGCTTCGCAAGGAGGATGTTGCGCATTCTGAGCTCTGGGCCGGTTTGGCGGGCGACAAGATCGCCAGTCTCCCGAGACGCTACCAATGGGCGTCGTGACGACAGGTTGTTCACCTCTATTGATGAACGGGCAATGAGCCATGGAAGCTACAAGGGTGGAGGCAAATCTCCTCAGGATCTTGAGTGAACGCGGCGGCGCTCTCCTCATTGGTGGAAATGTCCCGGACGCATCCTGGGATCGCCTCATCGCGAACAGCTATGTGACCGCAACCGCCAGAGGCGAGGATTCGGTGCTCTACGAGCTCACCGACGCCGGTCGCGCATTTCTCGAGTCGTTGCCTTAGGGCAATCCGCTTCGGCGGGTTTCCGGCCGGGCGTGGTTCTGCGATGCCCTCCCCAAGACGATGGTCGGCAAGCTCTCGAAGTAGGAGCTCATGGCCGAGGAGCTGGCGCGGCTCGCATGCCCCCTAACGCCATTGCATCTCTTCCCCGCTATCCACATGCCCCACTTCAACGTCGGGTTCCGGCCCACGTGAGACAGCCCCACGCCTCGAGGCATCGTCAGCTCACGGGCGCCTGGGCCGCCGGGGGCTAGCAATCGTGGGGATCAGGCGCGCCGCGCCGGGATCGTGGCCCGCTCACGGATGCGGCTCGCCGCGCTCTAAGGCCCGCACATTGATCCGTCATGAGACTGTCTGGACAAGAATGTAATGGAGCATTGCATGGTGCCTAGACGTCCGAGCACCGCATATTATTGCGGAGAAATCGATGGCTCTCGGCCAGGGCGCCTTCAGCGGCGCCAAGGGCGAGCTGCACTACAAGTTCGAAGGCCCGGCGAAGACGATTGTCGAGGGCGACGTCAACGGCGACAGGAAGACCGACTTCCAGATCGAGCTCGCGGCCCACAAGCTGCTCGTCGGCGGCGACTTCATCCTGTGAGCCGGAGCTTGCGGCGTGACTTGCGTTATTGGCCCAAGTGAGCCAGTCGCATGGCGAGAGGATCGCCATGCCGGACGCCGCAGCGCTCACGCACTCCGGGCGCGCCGCGCCAGCTCCTCGGCCTTGAGCTCCTTCTTCGAGAGCTTGCCGATCATCGTCTTGGGGAGCGCGTCGCGGAACTCGATCTCGGCCGGCAATTCGAGCTTCGACAGCTTGGGATCGAGGTGGTGCATGATGTCGTGGCCCGTCGCCGACATGCCCTGCTTGAGCTTGATGAAGGCCTTGGGGACCTCGCCGCGGTACTTGTCGGGGATGCCGATCACGGTCACCTCCTGGACGGCGGGGTGCTCGTAGATCGCCTCCTCGATGCGGCGCGGGTAGACGTTGTAGCCCGAGCAGATAATGAGGTCCTTGATGCGGTCGACGATGAAGAAGAAGCCCCCTTCGTCCATGACGCCGACGTCTCCGGTCCTGAGATAGGGGCCGGCGAATTGCGCCGCGGTTTCTGCGGGCTTCCTCCAATAGCCGCGCATGACCTGCGGTCCGGCGACGCAGATCTCGCCGCGCTCGCCCTGGGCCACTTCCTTCGCGGGATCGGCGACGTCGCGGAGCGAGACGATGGTGCCGGGGAGCGGCAGGCCGATCGAGCCGTTGCGCCCTTGGCCATCGAGCAGGTTGCAGGTGACGACGGGGGAGGCTTCCGAGAGGCCGTATCCCTCGACGAGAGAGCACCCCGTCGCGGCCTCGAACTTCTGCTTGACCTCGAGCGGAAGCGGCGCCCCGCCCGACAGGCAGAACCTGAGGCTCGAGAGGTCGAAGCTCTTGACCTTGGGGTGGTTCATGATGGCGTTGAAGAGCGTCGGCACGCCGGGCATGATCGACGGGCGCATCTTGTCGATGAGCTTCAAGGCATCGGCCAGGACGAAGCGCGGCATGATGATGATCTCGGCCGCCATGGCAACGCCGAGGTTCATGACCACCGTCATCGCGAACACATGGAAGAAGGGGAGCGCGCCGAGCACCCTTTCGGCGCCGTAGTCGAGGTCGGGGGCCCACGCCCTCACTTGGTGCACGTTCACGTAGACGTTGGCGTGGGTCAGCATCGCCCCCTTGGGGGTGCCCGTCGTGCCGCCGGTATATTGGAGGACCGCCAGGTCCTCGTGGGGATCGATGCGCACCGGCTCGAGACGTCCCGCCCCGGCGAGAAGATGGCTCTCGACGATGATCTTGTCGCGCTCGGGCGAGGCGTGGGGGCGTGCCAGCTCCTTGGACTTCAGGAGGTTGAAGAGGATCGCCTTGGTCGCCGGGAGCAGGCCCGCGAACGAGGCGACGACGGCGCGGCGCAGAGCGCCGCTCGCGAGCAGGCCCTCGACCTTGTCGAACAGGATCTTGAGGTCGAGCGTCACCATGAGCTCGGTCTCGCTGTCCTTCACCTGGAACGACAGCTCCTCGAGCGTATAGAGGGGGTTGTAGTTGACGACGATCCCGCCCGCCTTGAGGATTGCGAAATAGTAGACGATGAACGTCGGGCTGTTGGGCAGAAACAGGCCGACCTTGGTGCCCTTCTCCACGCCGATCGCCTGCAGGCCGGCCGCCGTCCGGTCGACGAGGGCGGCGACGTCGGCATAGGTGAGGATCTTGCCGAGGAAGGCGGTGCAGGGGCGGGACGGGCATCTTCGCGCCGCCTCGTCCATGAGGTGGTAGAGGGGGGCCGCCTTGAGCGGCATGGACCAGTCTACCTCCTCCGGGTAGCTCTTGAGCCAAGCATGATGTAGTGCCGCGCGGGGCGCGTCAGCTAGTCCCATGGGTCGCCCTCCCGGGCCTGCCGCTCTTTGTCAGCGTGCGGCATTGTGGCGGGAGCTGCCGGCATGAAGCGCGCCCAATGCGCAAGCCCCAGAACCCGCTCGTGTATTCAACACGGTTTTGCATCACCCGACTAGAGGTGTAAGCAATACGTCGGCTCAAGATCATCCTGTTACTAGAGGAACATCATTAAGAAAGAGCATGTGGCACATGTCCTGCTGCCGGCTCCGAGCCGGGTCGTTTTGGGCCAAGTTTGCTGGACTTGTCCGAGGTTTAAGGATATGTGACGGCCTAGCTTGTGACAAAAGCGACGCTAAACTAGTCAGAGTGAAGTAACGAGGGTCCCTGCGGATAATGTTGCGCGGGGTTTGGAGAGCGAGATGGACGAAGTCGCAACCAAGATCATCGACATTCTTAAGAAGCACATGAAGGAGCCGAGGGATGACATCTCTCTCTCGACCGCCCTCACGGATCTCAAGATTGAATCCCTCGATCTTGCAATGATCGTCTTCGACATCGAGGATACGTTCGGGATCGAGATCCCCTACAACGCCAACGAGGACGTGCAGGATTTCAAGACGGTCGGCTCGGTCGTCGACAAGGTCAAATCGCTCATGGCGGCAGGTCCGGCGGCGGCAGCGGGGGCCAAGGCATAAACGAGGCCTAGGTAGGCGCGCCGCAATTGCTACTCCATGTCGCCGGCAACGGCGGCGCGGGCAGAAGGCGCTCGGCCTCGCGCAGGTCCACTCAAGGGAACGATCACAGTCATGGCACATGCAAGCGGCACACGTCGTGTCGTCGTCACGGGTCTCGGCGTCGTCACCGCGATCGGCCAGAACGTCGACGAGTTCTGGGCGGGCATGAAGGAGGGGAAGTCGGGGGTCAGCCCGCTCGGCGGCTTTCCCCTCGACGATCTCAAGATCCTGATCGCCGCCCAGATCAAGAACTTCGATCCCAAGGAGCGCCTCAAGGGCTACCAGCGCGATAAGATCATCACCCACGCCGACCGCTACTCGTGGTTTGCGGGCGTGGCGGCGGAGGAGGCCGTCAAGCATTCGGGCCTCACGTTTCCGATCGAAAATCCCTACCGCTCCGCCTGCATCATCGGATCGGGGGCCGGCGGGCTCACGACCTTCGAGAACGCCTATCGCAACCTCTTCATCGAGAACAAGCGCGCGACCAACCCGTTGACACTGTTGCGTATCATCGGCTCGTCCGCCTCCGCCCACGTCGGTATCGAGTATGGCGTCAAGGGGCCGACGTTCGCCACCTGCAGCGCCTGCTCGACTGCAACCCACGCCATCGGGATCGCCCGCGACTACATCGCCCACAACCTCGTCGACGTCGCCATCGCCGGCGCGTCCGAGGCGGTGATCAACTATGGGACCATGAAGGCCTGGCAGGCCCTCCACGTGCTCTCGCCCCAGGGCTGCTTCCCGTTCAATAAGAAGCGCAACGGCACGGTGCTCGCGGAAGGAGCGGGCATCCTCGTCCTCGAGGAGCTCGAGCACGCCAAGCGCCGCGGCGCCAAGATCCTGGCCGAGATCGTCGGCTACGGCATGACCTCGGACTCCAAGGACATGGTCAATCCCGACATCGAGGGCCCGCGCGAGGCCATGCGCCTTGCGCTGCAGGACGCCAAGGTGCCGCCGATGAAGATCGACTACCTGAACGCCCACGGCACGGCGACGACCATCAACGACAAGAACGAGACCAACGCCATCAAGGACCTGTTCGGCAAGCACGCCTACAAGGTCGCCATCTCCTCGACCAAGTCCATGCACGGCCATCCGCTGGGCGCCGGGGGCGGCATCGAGGCGGTCGCCTGCATCAAGGCGATGCAGGAGCAATGGGTGCCCCCGACCATCGGCCTCGACGAGCCCGATCCCGAGTGCGACCTCGACTATGTGCCCAACGTCGGGCGCAAAATGAAGGTCGGCTACACGATGTCGAACTCGTTCGCGTTCGGCGGCTTGAACGCCGTCCTCGTGTTCGGCCCCTCGCCCGCCTGACGAACGGGCGCGCCCGTCCTTGATCGGGGACGGCGCTCCGGGTTTTACTCTGCCGATGCCGACGAACATCCTTCGCAAGCGGGGCACGGCCGTCTCGCGCCGGGCAGAGGCGCAAGCCGCGCCGGCCGCACCACGTCGCGTCGTTCTCATCAAGATGGGCCGCGTCGCGATCCGCGCCGAGCTCCTCGCGACCCAGACGGCCGAGCGCATCTGGACCGCCCTCCCGCTCTACTCGACCGCCGAGACCTGGGGCCAATCGGTCCATTTCGAAACCCCGGTCGAGACCGGGCGCGAGCGCACCGCGCGCGCGACCGTAGAGGCCGGCGACATCTGCTATTGGAGCGAGGACGACCGCATCATCATCGTTTTCGGGCCGACCCCGCTCGCCCGCCACGGCGAACTGCGCTTACCAAGACCATGTAACCTCTGGGCAAAAGCACTCGATGATGTTGCCCTCTTGAAGACTGTCGTGCCCGGTGAGAAGGTATCCGTTACGGCTAAGTAGCGGCGCCTGGGGCTCGGGAGGCTTTCGTGCGCGAAGTTCTGATCAAGGCGGGGAAGGTCGCCATCCGCGCACGGCTCCTGGACACGCCGACGGCGGACAGGATCTGGAAGGCGTTGCCGATCTATGCCGAGGCGCAGACGTGGGGCAAGGAGGTCTACTTCCGAGCCCCTTTTTCACATGATCGGGAGCCCGGCGCACGCGAGGTCGTGAGCAAGGGCGAGATCGCCTATTGGCCGGACGGCCATTCCATCGCCATCGGGTTCGGGCCGACGCCGCTGTCGAAGCGCGGCGAGATCCGCTGCGCGGGCCCGTGCAACGTGTGGGCGATGGCGCTCGATGACGTGGATCAGCTCAAGGCCGTCTACGCCGGCGAGAACATCGCCGTGCTCGAAGCCGACAGCTGATCAACTTTCCGTTCAGCTTTACCCGAGAGCATCCACGGCTTCATTTCCGTGGAGCCTGCGCACACAATTCCACTCCCCGTGGAGGGGGAGGGGAGCAGTGCAGGAGCGCCGACCGTGCTCAGTGGCCGTGAGCATGGCTTCGCCTTGACGGAGGGGAATAGGGGTCCACAACTCTGCTCGTTGGAAAGTTGCTTTGCGCTCACCGCGGAAAGAGGGCGGGGAGCTTGTCGGCGAGGATTGCCGCGAGCAGGTCGAGGGGATTGGCGGCGATCGGCCGGAGGCGCGCGATCTCGGCGCCGACGCGCTCGGGCGTGAGCTCTCCGATCGGCAGCGCCGCGGCCCAGCCGTTGCCTGCGAGGTAATCTCTATAGCCCTGCTCGCTCTCGGGAAGGCTCGAGGCCTCGGGCGAGATCGCGATCACCGGCCGGCGCGCCCACACCGCCTCCGACACCATCGAGCTGCTGTCGACCGTGACGAGCACGGCCTCGACCCGGGCAAAGAGCTCGGTGAGGGTCCCGGCCCCGGCGCTGTGCACGTCGATGAGGGAGAGGATCGGGCTCGCCTCCTCGCGCGCGAGCGCCGCCAGCGCGTCGGTTGCCTCGCGCGGCGTCCGGCGCGAGTTCGATACGAGCCAGCGCGCGCCCGTCTCGGCGGTGGTGGCGCGGACAAAGGCAATGAGCCGGGCCCAGTCGTCGGGCTTGAAACGCACGGTCTCGGTGTCCCCGCCGACGAGGAGGCCGAGCGTGGCGGCTTGGGAGCCCGCCCCGGCGGCCGGCGGGATCGAGTTGGGATCGATGGCGCTGGGCTTCAAGGTCACGACGTGGCGCGGACGGTTGCGGAAGCGGGCATGCGAGGTGAGCACGAGGGCGAAATCCTCGGGGCGGAACTGGCGCAGCGAGCCATAGAAGATGTTGGGCGCGCCGAGCAGGCGGGCGGCCGCCGCATTGGCGCCGAGCGTGTCGCCGCCCGCCGAGACGACGAGGTCGGCCTGCGGCAAGGCTTTCGCGTCGATTCCGTAGCCGAGGGTGAAGAGACGTACCGGCGCGAGCCCGCCCTCGATCAGCGCCGCGAGCACGCGCCCCGGCGCCCAACGGTGGCGGCGGACCTCGAGGCGCCGCGTCTCGACGGGGCGCAGCCGTGCGGCGGCGGCAACGATGCCGTCCGACAGGTGATAGTGGCCGGGGCGGCCGTCGGAAATGAGAAGGATCGTGAGGGGGGGCATGCGACCGGACGCTAGATGATGCTCCCGCTGGCATTTCAGAAGCCCTAGCGCGCGTCAACCCGTGCGCCCGGCCGTTCCTTCTCAGAAAGCGCGCTTCTCCGTAATAACGGCATCAAATCAAATTGGTTCGTCGCGGGGGAACTCGCCGGTAGACCCTGAAACGGCGCGTGCGGCGACATTCTCATTCTGTCTAGCCTCGATCAGTTCTTCGAGCACGAGGGCCGCTTCTGCGTGATCCGCGAGTGGAAGGATCGGCATCGGGGCTACGGCAATACGTCGGTAGTTCGCTTTTTCGTGGGCCGCGAGACCCGCGTGCTCGACCGCTTCTTCTCGAGGCCGCATAGGCACTGGCACGACCTCTACGACTTCGAAGGAGCAGAATTTCGTCTCGAAGTGGACGAGATCACATTCTGGCCGGAGGAGTGGTGCGTGCCGTTCGCCCAATCGTGCCTGACCAGAAACCGCGTGGTCCGATTCTTCTCGGTCCCGAGGAAGCCCGACGAGGGGCGGATTCTGGTCTTCTTCGGGCTCGATCACGCCCGAGACGGCGCTCGCCGGACGTCACAAGACGGAGAAACGCTCGCGCCCGCGCCTCTTCATCATCGAGAACCCGCTGAAGCAGCGGTTCCGGCCGGCGCCCTGGATCGGCGAGTACTGGCACGAGTAGCCCGAAGCAGGCCGGCCTCAAGGCGGTCGGGTTGAGCGGCCCGGATACGCCGTTGTTCCGTTGCAGGATTGGTGGAGGTGAGAACAGAAAGTTCGAACCGGAACCATCGCGCGCAGGGTTGGTGTGGCGGCTGCGCGCAAAGAAAAATGGTGGGCCCGTCAGGATTTCGAACCTGAAACCAGACGGTTATGAGGCCCCGTGGATATGCGCCTGCGATAGAACGCAACAGCGCTGTTCCGAATTCCGTTGAAATTTCAGAGGATCCGAGGAAGGCGGCGTTGCCATACGCTGCACTTCAGGGCAACGTGTTGCGTAAGCAACCTGTTAAAAACCTATTAAAAGCGTGGCAGAGCGAACCAAAAACCCATCCTCATCGTCAGCCCTCGGCCTTGGCTTCGTAGAAGTCGACGACGCGATCCCAGTCGTCGTCGGGCGCCGCGAGGGCGTACACAGCTCCCGTTCCGCCCGTCGGACAGAAGTCCCTCGGTCTGGTAAGTCGACAGTCCGTGGCCGCGAGCAGGCCTGCCGCCTGCAATTCCCCCAGGCGATTGCCCAACGACTTCGCTTCCCAACGAAGCTTGCCGATGAGACGTTCGAGCCCCGGGTAGCAGTACCCCTTCGCGTTCACGAACCGCTCGAGCTCATGCCCGAGCCGCAAGTGCCCGGGGCGCAGATGATGGCTGATCCAATACAACCAGGCTCGCCGCTTGAGACTCGAGCCGTGCGCTGACGCTCGATATGCCGCAGCCGCCCTCTCGACGGCTTCGACGTCCGGTCGACTTGTGGTGTGGGCTGTGCCGGTGGCAGCAACGCCTTCTCGCGCCAACATCCAATCGTTCCTCGTGTGTACGAGGGCGGCCGCGGCGTTGACTTTCGAGATGCGCAGCTACATGTTCCGAAGGTCGATTCCAAAGATCGCGACCATCCCAGGCTCGCCGGCGCAGCAACGCCGGCGAGTTTCATTTTTGATCTGATGTCGGCTTGGGATCTGACCTGCCGAGCTCGGGTCTGGCGATCAAATCCCTGAGCTCCTTCTTGCCCGGCGGCCGCGGCGGAAACCGGTAGTCCGGTTTCGCTCGTTTCAACAGCTCGGCGAGGCGACCCCGCCGGCGCGGGCGGAGTTGGATGATCTCAGCGCTCATGGCCGTGCGCCCCCTCGCGGCGTGCCCTGACTCGCGCGCCGTGCTGCTCTTCGGGCTTGGCGAAAATCGCCTCGAGATCGCTGGCGTAGAGCCCCACCGAGCCGCCGTGCTTGCGCAACGGCGGATACTTGCCTGCGCGACTGCGGCGCCAGATTGTCGACCTATTTGCGTGGAGGATCGTTTCGAGCTCGACCATCGGCACGAAACGCTCAGGCGACACGGAGGGATCGCGGGGAACGACCGCCTTTACAGCATCCAATAGCTTCGGGAGCCGTGCTTCTATCGCCGCATCGACTGCGGCGGTGATTGCAGCAGATAGGGGGTCCATCTTTCTTTTCCTACGATGGATATGACCGGCATGGTCACTCTCTCCGTGGGTTCCCCCGAGGACGTTGCTGCGCCGCCCGAGTGCTACTCATCAGCGCTGGAATTACCGAAGCGCACTACGAACTGCAATAGCATACGTGCCATTCGTCGGGGAAAAGTGAGATGCCTAGCGCACGACGCGAAAGCGCGCCGGCCCACCAAAGCCCTTCGCCAGCATCCGGCGCTCGAGCCTCTCGATGTCCTCTGGCCGGGCCGCGAACGGATCCTCGCCGGCCAGCACGCGCTCGAGCGTCGCTTGCCATCTCGTCAACGCCACTCGCACCTCCATGGTCAAGTCCGCGTGAGCGTAGTGGGCCGTCGTGACCGAGGCCGCCTTGGCGCTGATGTGGTTCAGGAGCGCTGATATCACAGTCATCGGAACGCCCATCTTCTCGAGGCCAGACGCGACGGTGCGGCGAAGGTCGTGCGGAGTGAAGGCCACGACCTGCTTTGACTTCGGCTTGCCCGAGTTGAATTCCTCGATCGCCGCCGCGAGCTCATGGGCGACGCAAGCTGCCGAGTGCACACTGTGGCCAAAACGGCCAACGCCTCTGGCCGTTTTGCTGGCCGCTTTCCTCGAAACCGGTCAAACCGAAGGCCAAAATGGCCAATTCGCCCCACCTCAACCCCAGGTGCCTCCCCAGTTCGCGCCCCAGACCGCGCCCCCAATAGGGGCGCTTATAAAGAAGAACACTTCAAGGAACACTGCCAGGAACACCTTGGAGGAACGCGCGCTGACGCGCGCGGCCGCCACAGGCTGGATTTTTGAAGGAGGACGAGAATGGGGACGGGACCCAGCCACGCATTGATCGAGTGGGATGCTGCAGCAATGCCATCGAGGATCGGAAAGCCGCGGAACGCCGCCCAACGACGCGAAGTGGGCCGAGCGTTGCAAGTGGCGCGGGAATGCCTCGAGCACGGCGAGTTCTCGACATGGCTTCGCCGGGTTGCACAACTGAGCGCACGCTCTGCCCGTCGCTTTATGGCTGAAGCGGAGGAGCACGATCGACCGGCTGTTGAGCGCTCCGGCCGGTGCCCTAAGCTCGAGGCATCACGGTCCCACTGAAGGACGAGGCCGCGCCGCAAACCGCGCCCGCCCCACAGCTGCAAACCGCGCCCGTCTTGGAGGCGAAAACTGCGCCCAACCCGGATGAGCGGCCGCAGCCGGCGTCGAGGGCAACGCGGACCGCGACCAAGTTTGATCCCGCGATGCTGCCCGATCTCACCAAGCTCGCGGCCACGTTTATGGGAGCCGTGGGGGAGGACTGGAGCAATTTTTTTGAGGACGTGCTGACGGGCAAAGAGAAATTGATCGCCGCGATGACGAGCGAAGAGCCGCGCGCTCGCGTTCGCGACGCACGGGAGATTTTCGGGGGGATGGCCGACGCGTTGCGACTACGGCTGACGGCGATCGAGGAAGCCGCAGCATATCTCGAGGGTCAAGACCCGGACGCCATGCTTTGGTTTGCCGGCAATTGCGCGTCGTGGGTGCGAGAGCACCGATCCGAGCCGGGATTCGTCAAGTTCATCGAGAATTGTGATTTCGACGTCTTTCGACGCCATGCGGAGGTCGAGCGAGCGTATATGGCAGCGGTCGACGCTGGCGCATTGCGGTTCCTCCCCAGCGATGTCCCATGGTGGCCCGTCGATGATATCGAGGTAGGCGCATTTTGCCGGGTGGCCCTGGGGTCCATCTGGGCAGATGCAACCGGCGCGAAGACGCCCGCTCTGGATGGAGCCGCGGATGCCATCTACAGAGTTTTCCTTGAGGACATGAGAGAGGAAATCGAACGAGCGATCGCGCGCGAGCGTCGTCGACATCCGGCGGCGCCTGCGGCGAGCAGGCGGCTCAACCCATCCTCAAGCTGCATAGTCGCAGGGCAAATTGAGAGGGAGGCTTCAGGGTATCGCTGCTGCTGTGGGACGGCGGGCGGCGTTTTTATTTTTGCTTCCCCATGCTGAGGCCGACCCCTCACCCTATCCCGACATCAAGACGTTGGCCCGGCTAGCGCTATCGGAGGAATACCTCGCCGACCGCAGCGCCAGGGCGCGGGCCATGGGGCTAGCTGGGCTATAGGTCCAAGGGGCCAGGGACATACGCGCGGGCGGCGCTTTACTACAGGGTCTTGGGCACTACACGACCCCACGCAGCACAGGGAGGCACAGGACTGTCCCCCCACATGCCATAGCGTGAGGAGTTATAGTGTTACGCCCCAGGAGCAACGACAGCGCGCAGAAAAGGTACTACTTCGCTGCCCCGGAGGCATGCGGGGGGGCCCGCGGCCCCGGAATTCTCCTAGATATTTCTTGGTTCTTCAGCCTTGCTCAGATTTGAGCGGCAACACGGGCAACCACGGTAGATTTCGGGAAGCCATCCGGTGGCGGCAGGTCGCGGGAACTCGCGGGCAGACACGTAAGTCGTTTGCGAGGCGTGCAAATTTTGGAGCACGAGCGCGACTCACGTAGAAATCGCGCGATGCTCGAGGTCGCCGAAAGAACAGGCTGGATCTTGCTCACGGTGGTCGGCCTCGCGGCCGGCGCCGCGGTGACGGTTCACCTCGC
>CAVOUC010000022.1:0-315752 GCA_963699485.1 uncultured Alphaproteobacteria bacterium
TCTGTTGGATCTGCTTCGGCCACGCCGCCCGATGCTCTCGGGCTACGTTTCCACGTTGCCGTGACCGGGCAGCGCGGACCGCTGTCAACTCATCGTTGACGGCTTTGGCCCGCCAGATCCCCGCTTCGTCTCTTCGAAGGTGGCTGATGCTGGAATAGCCGTTGCTCTCCAACATTGGGTGACTTGGTCTTCTCGCATCCAGGTCCAGCCGACCTCGCCCATGACGGTGGCAACCGGCTGCGGGTCAGGCGTGGTCGGAGCCGTCTGCAGTCTTTGGCAGCTTCGATCGGGCCGTTAACGTCGCCAGCAGGTCTTACGACCGGTTTCGCCTTCGCCGCTTCGGTTGCCGCAATCAGACTCTTACGATCGATGTGCCGAAACGTTTCGGCATAGCGATTGACGGCCACATCGTACGACGGCGTCACCGCGATCGCCTTTCCTCGCCAGAACGCTCCGTGCTCGTTCGAGACTGAGGACGTCGGAGTAACCGGCGGCCTGGACGCGCAGCGGCCTGATTTTCGCTCATCCACGTCCAATCGGGATGGAAATGGGGGTGACGAGCCAAGATGCGCTCTCGCGGTGTTAGCACGTCCTCGTCGTCGTCAAATGCTGGTGTTTGCGCGAGCGCAGCGCCAGCCGCCAGCAATTGCAGACTGGTCAATGCTACGATTAGCTTTCTCATGGGTGCCTCCACCACACTAGTGGATTTTGAACGGCGTTTTCAGCTGGGAGACGGGTGCGCGGCGTTCACGCGTTAAGGATCAAATGCAGGGGGCCATTCCGCCCTGAGCTAAGGGCTCAACCACGTCATGACCACCCGAGATGACCACCCAAGAGGTAAGCATGACAGGTCGTGCCGGTCGTGCGAGTATGTACGGTACGTACGCCGCCTACGAGAATATGGTGATACTTTCTCGCGCCCTTGGGAGGTGGAGCGTGACGGAGGTAACACGCATCGGCCGGAGCGAAGCCGATCAGAGGACCGTTCGCGAGCAACTGGTCCGCATACTAATAGCGCCCCGTTCCATCAGTCGCAGCGCCGGCAGCGGTTTCTGGAATATATTG
This sequence comes from uncultured Alphaproteobacteria bacterium, assembly GCA_963699485.1. GTDB lineage: Bacteria > Pseudomonadota > Alphaproteobacteria > Rhizobiales > Hyphomicrobiaceae > Hyphomicrobium_C. The sequence continues at coordinate 1,066 of CAVOUC010000022.1, forward strand.
TCGGTGAGACGCTCGCAGGGCGCGGCGACCAGATCAAGGGTTACAACATCGCTGTCGAGGTCCTCGGCCGCTCGGAAGGGTTTAATGGCGGCGTAGACCCTATCGTGCGCGTCGAGGCAGCGCGGCTACGGGACCGGCTGCGGGAATACTACGAGGCTGACGGCCGAGACGATCCCGTCCGTATCGAGCTACCGAAGGGCAACTACACGCCGCACATCGAGTTCCGGCAGGCACCAACACGTGATCCTCGGCCAGATCGACCAGAGGCGACTGCTCAAGATCGACGCCTGGGTTCCATACAGGGGTCGATTGCTCAATTGGACGGTCGGCCCACGCTGGCGGTCCTTCCCTTCGTCAATATTGGGGACGATCCCCAAGGGGCGCGGTTCGCAGATGGGATCACCGAGGACATCATCACCGATCTCTCCCACTCTAAGGACCTTCTCGTCATCGCTCGCAATTCCACCGCGGTCTACAAGGGCAGGCCGATCGACATCCGCCAAATAGGTCGCGACCTCAACGTGAAATATGTTCTTGGGGGCAGCATCCAGTCGCTGGGCGAGCGGATTCGCGTGACCGCCCAGCTCATCGAAGCCGCCTCCGGCAGCCAAGTCTGGTCCGAGCGCTACGACCGGCCTGTCGGTGACCTGTTCGCGGTGCAGAACGATGTCACGCAAAGAATCGCCGCCACGCTCGGCGGCTGGCAAGGCGCGGTCGCCGAGGCCGAGCGCAGTCTCCTCAGGCGCAAGCCGCCCGCGAACCTATCTGCCTTCGACACCTACTTGCTGGCCGGAGGCTCGGCCTGGGCACACAACAAGGTGACCAAGGAAAGCTTGATCGAAGCAGAAGGCCTGCTCCGCAAGGCTCTCCAACTCGATCCGCAATTGGCACGCGCTTACGTCGGCTTGGTCATTATCCAATCCTCTTTGATCGACTTCGGTTTGGCACCCTCTGTCGAGGAGGCGCTGTCAAAGATGATGGAGTGGGGCGAGAAGGCGGTGCAGCTGGATCCCCACGATGGCAGAACGCACTATGCTCTCGGCCTCGCCTACTCAGAATGTCACGGGAAAGGGGAGCAAGCTCTTGCCGAGTTTGACAGGGCTGAAACTCTTGCGCCGTCCGATGCAGACGTGCTCCTCTTAATCGCTTGGTCTCTTCCACAGTTTGGTGAAACGGCACGGGCGGTGAACCTAGCGGAACGCGCGCTGATGCTGAACCCTCATTATGCTCACGACTGGTACGATCAAGGGCTCAGTTTCGTGTACTTTTTTGCGGAGCAATACGATAAATCGGTGAAATACAGATTGCTCGTGAAGGAGCCGCATGCCCTCGATTATGCCTTCTTGGCCGTGGCTTATGCGTACTTGGGTCGAACGGGTGATGCAGAGGCAGCTGCCGCCAACGTCAAAAAGCTGGATCCCACATGGATCGCGGAACGCTATCTCAGTGAGGGGGGCGGCTATGCGGAAAAGGAGGCCGAGTTGTTTGTCGATGGCGCGCGCAAGGCAGGTCTACCGGCCTGTGTGCCCGCCGACAAGCTCAAGGACATGCCCAATCTGTGGCGCGTCAAGTCCTGCGATCAGCAACGCGCCAAGATAGATGGGTGACCACCTCGTTATCCGCGTAGCTCAGCGCAATGGGTACATCGCTAAGCTGATGGACGGCGTCTAGACGTGTCTCAATCAAACGTCAGCAATTGGCCCTTAACGGTAGTCGGCGTCGAGCTCGAGATCCGTCCGCTAATGGGGGCTAAGCAGACGACGAGGAGACATCGTGGTGAGGATCTCAAAGCGGGCCTCACCTCTCGCGGGAAGCTCAATTCCCCCACCAGTCCAGTCCCACGTCGGTCCCTTCGGCGCCGTCGTGCGAAGTGCAGCAAATTCTTCTCCGCGGCCCTGCGAGGCGAAGTAGACCGGCTGCGGCAGGCGTCGCCAACGTCGCTTATGCCAGCGCTAAACGGCGGCGCTGAAGCCGGCGGAAGTCGTCTCTCGCGACAATTTGGTCGACATCGCGACGCCAAAGAAGGGTCTTGATTCCGGCCGCCCCTGCGGGAACCGCAATCGCGACGCGATGCCTTATCCTTGGATCGAGCGCTGTGTGTCGCCTAAGTGCGTCCGCCAGATTGAAGACTTCGACAGTCGACGGCAGGAGGTCCACGTCGCCCTCGTATCCAGGAAATGTGCGGAGCCTCGCTGGAGCGCCATAGTCGATCTTGTCTGTCATGGTAGGTGCCCCCACGATCGAATCTCTAAGGGCTTCGCATATTTGGCGATGCGCCGCCGAGTCCAAGCAGCAACAGGACATCGAAAACATCAATTCTGGCTAACGATGACGGGGGCGTGTTTCACCTCCCCGTGGGCGGGGCCCCATCGGCGTCTGTGACGTCGAAAGCGAGTCCTTGCATTACTTCCGATTACGCATAACGCTGGACGCCCTGGATGGCGCGGGCATGTCCATTTTTGGGCCGAAGCGTCGTGTCCGCTCCTGAGGGCTAAGCGGTCGTCGAACAGACGCCAGCTTGACGTCTGCTACTGGCCCAGGCTGTGTGAAAAGTCGCACGGATGCTATGATTTTCTGCGTGAATTCAGCGGGAGGGATGGATGTCAGGCTTCGTGGAGGGGATTGATCGGAGCCAAAGCAGTTTGTTCCCAGCCGAGCTTGAAGACTATGTGGCCGAGGACAATCTGGTTCGCGCGGTTGACGCTTTCGTTGAAGGTCTTGATCTTGGCAAGCTTGGCTTTGGTCGGTTTGCGCCGCTGGAAAGAGGGCGGCCCTGCTATCATCCGGCGACGCTGCTCAAGATATACATTTATGGCTATCTCAATCGCGTCCCATCGAGCCGTCGCCTAGAGCGCGAGTGCCAGCGCAACATCGAGCTGATCTGGCTGACGGGACATCTGGCACCGGACTTCAAGACCATTGCGGATTTCCGCAAGGACAACGGCAAGGCCATTCGTGAGGTTTGCCGTACCTTCGTGGCGCTGTGCCGCGAGCTTGATTTGCTGAGCGAGGCGAGCGTCGCCATCGATGGTTCCAAATTCAAGGCTGTCAATGCGCGCGATAAGAACTTCACCGAGGCCAAGATGAAACGGCGTCTGGAGCGGATCGAGGAGAGCATCGCGCGCTACATAGCGCAACTGGAGACCGCCGACCGCCGTGGTGATGCGGTGCCAGAGGCAAAGGTTGCGCGGTTCAAGGACAAAATCGTGAAACTGAACGAAGAGATCGCGCGGCTCAGTGCGATCAATGCCGAGATGATGAAGAGCAAGGACAAGCAAATCTCACTGACCGATCCTGATGCGCGTTCGATGGCAACGAGCGGCAAGGACACCGGAATCGTCGGCTACAACGTGCAAACCGCAGTCGACACCAAGAACCATCTCATCGTCGCCCACGAGGTGACGAACGTCGGCACGGATCGCCATCAACTATCGAATATGGCCGAGCAGGCGCGAACCGAGATGGGCGTTGAGACGCTCGATGCTGTGGCCGATCGCGGCTATTACGCGAGCGAGGAGATCCGCGCCTGCGAGGAGGCTGGCATCGCTGTCACGCTGCCGAAGCCGATGACCTCGAACGCAAAGGCGGCAGGCCGCTTCGGCAAGCAGGACTTTGTCTATCTGCCTCATGAGGACGCCTATCGCTGCCCCGCTGGACAACTGCTCAAGTACCGATGCTCGAACGAGGAGGATGGGAAGGAGCTGCGACGCTACTGGACAACGGCATGCCCGGCCTGCCCGTTGAAATCGAAATGCACGACAGGGCCGGAGCGAAGACTTACGCGATGGGTGCATGAGCAGGTGCTCGAAGCCGTGCAGCAGCGGCTCGATGCCAACCCGAACGCGATGCGACAGCGCCGGGAGACGGTCGAGCATCCGTTTGGGACTGTCGCGACCCTCCTGCGTCCTCGGCCCCGTCGAGGCGCCGCCGTGATTGCGGCACCGGCCGTTCTCGAGCGCCTTGCGAATGCACGCTGTGCCGCGACGCGTCCGAGCTCCGCATTTGCGGTTGCGTCGCCGCGCCCGCTCCTCCGCTTCTCGGCGTTCGGCTTCTTGTCGGGCCCGCCACATACTGGATCTGTTGCGCCTCACGGCTCGAGCGGCGGACCAGCGCTGAAGCGCGAGCTCGAGGTAGCGCCCGAGGCCCGTTGAAACCTTGCTCATTCTAAAACCCCATGACGCGCCCGCGCGCGCTCGCGCGTACTGGTCGAGAAACTATGCCTGAAACGGCGCCGCACTTTCTGCCGTCTGCGCTGCCGCCCGGCCGCGGGGTGGAGACATGAACGCAATTCCCCTATCAAGTTTCTCTTCTCTCCCCTCCCAGAACTTTGGTGAAGCACTGGTGAGGAGGCATAGGACGCCCAACCGTGCGGCTCGGGCCTCGCCCACCAATGCGCCCGCTCAGAACTTCGGAGCCAGCACCGGAGCCTAGAGGCCCTCGACTAGCGGGAGGTGGATAGTCGTCGACGTCGACGCCTTGGGAGCTTATTGCTCAGCGGCCGTCTCGTCGGCGTCAATCCACCTCGGCTGCATCGCCGCCGAGGTCGGCGCCCAATGTCGTTGGCGGGGATGCCCCCGTCGAGTTGGGTCGTGGCGCCTTTCGGACTGACCCGCCGCTGGTCTCGAGTCCCACAGTCGCGGCCTCCGCACCCCGTCGCGCTGCCGTCTGGGCTTCATCAGCCTGTACCGACCACGACAGGTCACTCAAGACGCAACTCACGCTCGTCGCCTTCGTCCCCTAGACGACCCTCCGAAGCTGACGCATACGATCGCCCGTCTCGGCCGGGATAGTGTACGTGGTCAGGCGCACGAGCCGCCCCTCCTCACGGATACGGATTTGTCGACGCGGGCATAGATTGGCGAGCGCAATCGCGAATTGCGAGCGGAGGAGCCCGGGGCCAAGGGGAACGAGGCCCTCCTCCTGGCAATGCCATGCGTAGAACTCGAGCAGTCTGCTCCACGCACGCTCGCCGCCGAAGTCTTGATCGCGCATCCAGGATACAAACCGTCGCGCAGCCTCCTCGGGCGGCAACGGGCGCTCGATAGCAAGGCCGCGCTTGGCGGCAGTGAAGATCTGGTCGCGGTCTCTCGCAACCGAGGTGTCAGCTGCTGCCGGGCGGTGCCCGGTCGTGCGCGGCGAAGCCGCGCCCGCGGCGCGAAGTTCGAGGCCCTTCGCAATCGAGGTGTCAGCTGCTGCCGAGCGGTGCTCGGTCGTGCGCGGCGAAGCCGCGCCCGCGGCACGAAGCTCGCGGTCCCTCGCAATCGAGGTGCCAGCCGCTGCCGAGCGGTGCTCGGTCGTGCGCGGCGAAACCGCGCCCGCGTCGCGAAGTGCGCTGGCAAGTCGCGTGAAGGTCCATCCTCCCCACATCAGCGAGCCCCCGCAGTCCTTGCTTCAGCAGTACTATGGAAGGTCCGCGCCTCGAGGGCAGCCATGATGTGTTCGCGGGCATAGAGGACCCGGCGGCCGAGCTTTGTGAAGGGGATACCGATACCATGGTGCCGGTCCCGCTCCAATTTGCGTTCGGAGCAGCCGAGGAGGCCGGCGAGGTGACGCTGCGTGACAAAAATAGGGAGGCGATCTGTCGATGCCGGCCAGCTAACTGTGGAATCAACCTTGTCAGTCTGGGTGGCGGTCCTGTTGATCATAGTGGCCCTCGGTTGCCGGTCATTGCTTCCGAGGGCATAGTTTACTCGGCGATGCGGGCGTCGTCACATGACAGGTTTACGGGCGAAGTCATCGCCAATTCGTCATCTGTCTAGCTGGCGCCTTCGTTCGGCCAGACAGCGCGCGGCCTCCTTTATGAGGCCTTGTGTACTGGTGTCTATCCAATCTTGCGAGAGATATGGCAGCAGCTCGGCTAGGACGCGGGCAAAGTCTCCACACGGCGCCTCGGACACGCTATCCCAAGCCGCCGTTGCTCGTCGCCCGGTTTCCCTCTCAAAGACGTCGGCGAGCCCCCAAATGAAATAACGACGCGCGAGGTTTCGCGGAGGACCACGGCGAGGCCTTAAGCCTGTCTCCAGCCAGCCGAGGTGCTCCTCCAATCGTACGAGTAACCCGCAGAGATGATCAAGAGGAGCGACGCCCAGGTCAGGCATCGTGATCTCGATCAAGCGATAGATATGGCCGATGTTCCGATCTTCGTCACCCAGATCCGGGCTAGTGATCGCCTTTAGCGTTTGTACTTCGGTGACCCAATCCGCTGAGAGTTTGCGAAGGCGCGCAACGCTGCGATGCGCCTTCTCGTAGTCTTCCCGGTCGGCAGGGGCTTCGCTGTGCGTCCGATTTGCTTTCTTAATCAGATCCTCGATCGCATTACGGCACTCGTCCGTAATCTCCCAACTGCCGGCTTGCTCAAGTCGGTCAACTAGTCGCTCACCGTCAGCCCCGTCGAGTTTCATGACCTCATAACTCCGCACTAGGGCTGCGCGCTCGAGGCGCGGCCGAAGCTAGCGTCTGGTCTTTCGTCTCGAGTTCATCGTCGCCATTGCTTTCCGCCCGGCCGCCTCGGCAATGCGCCGCAAGGGATCATCTGTTAAGTGAGCATAGCGGGCGGTCGTTTGTGGGTTTGAATGGCCGAGCAATGCCCCGATCATCGGGAGAGATGCGCCACCGGAGGCTAGCAAGCTAGCGTAGGAGTGGCGAAGATCGTGCAGCCGAAGCTCCTGCGGCCTGCCGTTGGGACCGGTTAGTGGCAGTAATTTCGCGCGGTTGCGAATTCTCACCCAAGCATCGCGCAGGCTCTTGCGTCGGTGACCGTCTCGGGCGCCCGCGATGACGTAAGGATTGCCGGCGACCTGCGGCAAGGCCTGCAGGACCTCGAGCGCGGCTGGGCTAAGGGGCACCGAGCGGGCACCCGTCTTGCTGTCGGGAAGATTGAGAAGGCCCTGGTCGAAATCGATCCACTCGCGGCGCGCCTCGAGGATCTCGTTCCGACGGCATCCGGTTAGGATCAGAAGACGTATGGCCGCAATTGCGTGGGGATCCTCGGAGCCATCCGCCTCGGCCGAGGCGAGCGCGGCGCCGAGGCGGGCGAGCTCAGCGGCAGAAAGGAACCGCTGCCGCCTCTGGATGGGAAAGCGACGGATGCGACGCGCGGGGTTGTGGCCGTCCGGCACAAGGCCCGCAGCCTGCGCTCGCGAATAGAGGCTTCCGAGAAAATCAAGAACATGATTGGCGGCGCGCGGGGTCGCCTTCAAAGAACGATGGAGGGCGGCGACGTGCTGGGTCGTCACGTGGTCCAGCCGGAGCTTTCCGAGGCATTCTGTTTTGAGATGGCCGCCGTCGTCTCGGGGCGCAATGTGCTTGTTCTGAATGCTCCGATAGTTAGCGACGGTGCCCCTCTTGAGGGCCGCGCAATGCCCAGCTAGGAAATCCTCTCCAAATGCTGCCAGAGTTGGCATGCCTCGAGTTTTGGCGCGCTCGGCGGCGGGATCTTTTCCCTGCCGTAGCGCCGCGATCGTCTCGAGAGCGGCCTGACGTGCTTTGTGCTCGGTCCAGCCTTCCTTGCCGTGCTCGCCGATCGTGACGAAATGGCGCCGGGCGTTCGCATGCTTTCGGACGAAGTAAACGCGAGCGTCCTTTTGGCGTCGGACGTGGTAGCCGGGAAGGTCGGTATCCGCGACTACCTCCCCATGCTGCAATCGTTCTACAACCTGCGTCGTGATCCGCCGCCGCCGAAAGACCATTCGGATCCCCCACTCCGTAGTGCCAACGTAGTGCCAATCCGAATGGCACTCAACGACGGTCGAAGTATCCACATGAGTCTAACTTATTGATAAGGCGGCAAGCGCGCGCCAGTGAATAATTATGACGTCCTAACTGCTGAGATTTTCAATCTGAAAAGACGGGTTCGAACTCCCGTAGGGACCGCCACGCGCTCGCCTTCGTGGCGGCCGCACCGAAGAAGATGGTGGTGTCCGAGTGACGGGACGCCGGACACATCGGGAGATGCCCCGAAATAGGGAAAGGCGTTATTCGACAATGGCTTTGTTTTTCGCAAGGCGCACCACGGCCGCTCGCTCCTCGATGCATCGCGTGAGGCGGCACGCGAAATCGACCGTGCGCGCCACCACCACGCTCCGCTGCCTGTCGAGCGTCACCAAGTGATAGCTGGCGTCGAGGATGGTGAGCTCCACCGGGCCGCCGAGACCGCGCGTGATTACCACCGCGTTCGTGAGATCGCTCTGATCGTCGTCGCGCGAATGGAAGATGTGGGTCGGCTGGTTGATCATGGCGAGACGCCGCGTCACGTCGCGGGCGAGCGCCTTGAACTCCCAAACGAGGCCGCCGGCTAACAGATCCTCAAGTGGGCAGTCGTCGCTCTTGAGGCTCCCGATGACGACATTGCGGATGCGCTCGTCCTTGATGCCGAACGGCGGGCGCCGCTGGAAATGGAACAGCCGCGCGAACCACTTGTACATTACGAGATTGAAAAGGTTGAATGATTTCGGGATCGCCCAGCCGTTCGGCCAAATCGTCGGCGAAAACAGCAAGAGGCCGTGCACGTCGGCCGGACGCTCGCGGGCGAGGCGCAGAGCAAGAATCGATCCGGCGGAGATGCCACCGACCAAGATGACGTCGCAGCGGGACTTGAGCTCGTCGTGGGCGGCCTCAAGAGCCGTATACCAGTCCTTCCACGAGGAGAGACCCGAGGAGTCAGTTCCTGCGCCCAAACCGGGGAGCAGGGGGCAATAAACCGTATACCCGGCGCGCGCGAGACCTTGAGCTACGAACCTCAACTCGCTCGGATTGCCGCCGAGACTATGAACCATGAGCACGCCGATCGGCCCGCCCGGAATTACGTGACTGCCGCCGTACGCGTTTATTTTCTCAATTTTGTTCATAAGGGTAACTCTTTACGCGTCGGTTGAATGGGGAAGCGCAAAACGGGCGGATACGCTACGACATCGTAAGCTCTTGACAGAAATTTCGTAAGAGGCAGCAACGCGAGTCCCCCAAACGGGGGAGGCGGCAACTCAGGTTGGGGGAAATTCGCGCGGATTGATTCGAGCATAACGTCCAGGTCTGTGGAGCCATCAACGTCATGTCTGCTCGTCGTCCGCACTACTTTCAACTGCCGACCTTGGTCCATGGTGAATTCCTAATGCCATGTAGAAGCGGGCCGTTTGCCGTGAACGGCCGCCCAAGGTCGCTGGCGCGTATCGCCAGACCCGCACCCGGGCGCTCACCCGGGCGAATTCTGTCGATATCGTCGCAATGAGCCGCCCGACTCGGCCTAGCGTAGCTCGCGTTAGCTAGGAGGGGGGAATGAGGGCAGCAATCGCGCCTTTGCCTCGGCATGCATGTGACGGCGTTCAGAGTCACGAGCGTGAAGTCGGCTCCGTGCTTCAACGAGGGCGGGCACCTAATAACTTCGTCGCGCAGACCGCCGGCAAGGTTGATCAGTTGAAGGCAATGCGTAACGTCGAAGCGCTCACTGCAAAGGTAACATCGCCTCTCACCTGCCTGTCAGGCGACGGCTCGACGTCTGTATTGGCCAACACCGCTTCTTTCTCGCCTACCCGAGAGCCGATTCTGACGTTCTTAAGGCTTAAAGCGCTCGCCTTTATCGTGCGAGACCTGCGCTCATTCCGGTTTCTGCTGCCTTTCCTATTGCTGACGCCCGGGCTAGCGCAGGCGCAGACGGCTCCGCCGCCCTCGGCGGACCGCCAGGAACATGAGCCTAACGAGCAGCTGCAAGAGCTCCTCCGCTCGAGGCGGGATTTGCAACAGAGCCTATTGAAGATGCAGCAATCCGCTCAGCAGAAACTTGACGAATTCGACGCACGGATCACGGCGCTTGAAGCAAACCGGGGCGTTCCTCCATCGAAGGATCAACCCCCCCAGGGGGGCGCTGCCAAAGGCTGGACGGCGGTTCTGGCACCTCCTGAGCAAAGCGCGACGTATGCCCAAAGCGCGGAACTGGCGTCTCCTGAGCAAAGCGCGACCGATGCCCAAAGCTCGGAACAATATGTAAGCGGATACTATGTAACCGGAGACAAAGGGGGTTCCTACTCTAGCAAAGACAAGTGGGGTCCCTCATGGGGTCCCTACGAACCCCCTCTAGGCTTCGTTCTCGCTCGCGGAGCTAACGGGGAGGTCGACTTCTCCGCAAAGGGCTATGTACGCTACCTGAACCAGTTGGACTTGGATCCCTTCTACACGGATGCGTTTGGACGCACTACAGAGCTCGATCTGAGACAAGACATTCAGTTGAATAGACTTCAATTTATTCTTCATGGATGGCTGTTTGACGAACGGTTCCGCTACTTTTGGTATGCCTGGACGCAAAATGTGAGCCAGGGTGACGCTGCCCAAGTCGTTGTTGGCGGCAATATTAGCTATAAATTCTGTGATGCCCTGACCGCAACGGCCGGTATCTTCTCGTTGCCTTCAACACGATCAACCGCTCAGTCATTCCCGAACTGGCTTAGGATCGACCATCGGTCGATGGCAGATGAATACTTCCGCGCATCGTACATACAGGGATACATGGCGAACGGAAAGATTACGGATACCCTGCAATACAAGGTGGCAATCGCCAACAATCTCAGCGCACTTGGCGTCAGCGCAAGCCAGTTGGATCCCAACTTGAATACGGTCTCTGGCGTCCTTTACTGGCTGCCGACTACAGGTGAGTTCGGGCCAGGTCTAGGCTTCGGCGATTATGAGAATCACCAAAAGCTTGCAACGCTATTTGGGCTCCATTTCACCTACAGCCCTGAGGATGCGCAGGAGCAGCCTGGGGTCAACTCTTTCGAAAACAGTCAGATACGCCTCTCGGATGGAACGCTGCTCTTCGCCCCTAATGCTTTCAACACCGGTGGCATGATCAATAAGGCGACATACAGCATGCTGGACCTAGACGCTGGCCTAAAGTGGAAGGGCTGGTCGCTTGACGCAGAGTATTATTTTCGATGGTTGAACGACTTCCAGGTCATCGGAAACATACCTGTAGACAGCCTGTTCGATCATGGGTTCCAGGTGTATGCGTCAACCATGCTCAGACAGGAATATTTGCAAGGCTATGTCTCAGGATCAAAGGTTTTTGGTGATTATGGAGACCCGTGGGACCTTGGAGTTGGATTGACGTACTTTCCGTTTGGCAAGAAGGAGGTGCGCATGAACGCTCAGGCTCTCTACATGGACCGTTCGGCAGTCGGCTACACGGCAGTTCCGTATGTGGTCGGCGGCACCGGAATGGTTTACACGGTCGACGTTGGCGCCTGGTTCTAAAGCGATCTTTCACAAATGCACGGGCCGCGACTTACTCGGCCGCGTGCTTAGGTAATCGCAGAGCTTCGGTCGGCCGGTAAATTACAATGTCCGGCCCCGCCTCCTCGGGCTGGATCGTGTCCCAGCCGGAAATGGAACGGCGCACGTCTTCAAGACCAGCTGTCCAAGCTTCCTCGATAGTAGCGCGGGAAAATTCGAAGTCCTTTACGAAGCCCGAGCGTGAGGGGCGCGTATTGATCAAGCGAATGACTAGCCAACCCCTCTCGTCGCAGGCGGCGGCTAGTTTCTGCGCGTCAGGATCAGACTTCAACTGTGGCGGCAGTCTGTCCACCAGCCGACGGCCTGCGGCAGCGAGCTCGCCAATTTCCTGTATTCGGTCGATGTTGAAACGACTTTTGCTCGAGTACTGGATGTCTTTGGCCCGTTGCAATACCTGGCCTAAATTCTGCGGTAGTTCTCCTTGCGCGTTGAAGGTATCGACCTGAATGATGCGGGCGGTGGTCAATGGTCTTTCGTCCGCTACATAAGTGATTGGCGTGTTGGTAACCACGCCGCCGTCCCAATAGTGTTCCCCATCGATCATCACCGGGGAGAAGCCGGGGGGCAGAGCGCCACTGGCTCGGATATGGTCCGAGTGGATACGGGTATTCTTCGTATCGAAATAGGTGGAGGTGCCCTTGCATACGTTCACGGCACCCACCGAAAGCCGGACCTGCCCGCGATTGATCAAATCGAAATCCACTAACTCTTCTAAAGTAGCCTTGAGCGGAGTTGTGTCGTACACACTCAGGGCGCTTTCGGTGCCTTCCGCGGCGAACCACGCTGGTGGCATGCGAGGCCTGTAGAAGCCTGCAACGCCTATGGTGGCAGCTGACATCGCAGCCATGTAGTTGACGGCCGGTCGAAGTGCGTCGAGCCATGCCGGCAAGGGAGGCCCAACATCTACGGAGATTCGCTGCCAGAACTCACGCAGTCGTTCGACCCGCCGCTCTGGCGGATTTCCGACAATCAACGCTGCGTTGATGGCGCCGATCGAGATGCCGACGACCCAGCTAGGCGCCACGCGCGCTTCGACGAGGCCTTCATATACACCGGCTTGGTAGGCTCCAAGCGCACCTCCGCCCTGTAGCAGCAGAATCTCGTGGTCGTATTTCATGCGTTACTATTCCGTTGCCGACTAAGCGTAGCGGATTCAAGCCACGCTCGTTGAGCTTTTCACTTTTAACCTCCATCCCGCCAGATATGCGATCCTGAACCTGAGCAAGTCAGATTGCAACAAGACATTCCCTGCAACGGTGTGGTCTGCGCCCCTGAAACGAGGCCAAGTTAAATGAGCGAATCCGGCTATTTCCACCTCGATAGAGGAGCCGTTAGGATCGACGAGGCCAATCTCGTGACCGCCGATGTCGCGGTCTCGAATGGTGTAACCACGTCATCGATACTGTCCTATGCCCAAGATGTAGGACATATTTGGTCTGGCCATTGTCGCGAGGTCATCGCAGCGTGCCGCTGGGTTGGATCCTGATCAGCACATACCAGGAGAGCAGGACCCAGATGGCGCCGAGCGCCCAGCCGGCGATGACGTCGGTCGGCCAGTGGACGCCAAGGTAGATGCGGCTGAGCCCGACCAGCACGGTCAGGAGCACGCAGACCAGGAATATGAACACCTTCGCCGGGTAGCTGGTCTCGACGCGCGCGAGCATCATGCCCAGCATCAGGTAGATGATTGCCGAGTTGGTCGTATGGCCGGAGGGAAAGCTTTCCCCGGTGGCGAGCGTCTGGTGGGGGACGATGTCGGGTCGCTCACGCCCGAATCCGAGCTTCAGTAGCTGGTTCATCAATGCCCCGGCGGCGCATGCCGCGACGAGGAAGGCCGCCTTTTGCGGTGCCTTGACGATCCACAGGTAGGCCGCGACAACGGCAACCGCGAACGTCAGCACGAACGTGCTCCCGAGCGCGCTCACGTCGCGTACCATCTCCTCGAACCACGCCGGTCCGATCGGATTTCGCGGATCTCCACCCTCCCGCAGCCACAAGAGCAGCCATTCGTCGAAGGCCCGGGTTCGGCCGCCCATGACGAGGCCGGCGAATACCGCAAGACACGCGGCTCCCGCTCCAATTAAGGCGACTGCCGCGAGCTGCTTGAGCTCGAACCGCCTCGCGTCCGAAGAGATGCCCCGTTCACCGGTTGGGGCATCATCTTTGTCGGGTTTGTCAGGGCGCGAGGTCACGTCGTGCCTCCTTGAAGCTTTTGGGGGCAGGCCCCGCGCACGCGCGAAGCCGGTTCGATGCAACTAAATCCTGCATTCGTCCGTTATTGCAAGACGCCATTCCATTCTTGGAGGGGAGGACGCTGCGGCCAACGTGACCGGATCGCGATACGTCGTGCTTGGGATCTGCCTTGCCCCCATATTGACCGCTGCCGCGCAGGATCACTCCGCGGCTTTCACGTACGATTCCATTGGTGGACATGCGCACACGAGGTTGCGGTCGCCATAGACGTTGTCCACTCGGTTGACAGGCGGCCAGTACTTGTCGACGCGGAATGCGCCGGCCGGGAAGCAGGCCGCCTCGCGTGAGTAGGGCCTGTGCCACTCGCCGATCAGGTCCTCCACGGTATGGGGTGCATTCTTGAGCGCGTTGTTCTTCTTGTCCGCGCGCCCATCCTCGATGGCGCGCGCCTCCTCGCGGATCGCGAGCATTGCGTCGCAGAAGCGGTCGAGCTCCGCCTTTGTCTCCGATTCCGTCGGCTCGACCATCAACGTGCCGGGAACCGGCCAGCTCATGGTCGGGGGATGGAAGCCGCAGTCGATAAGCCGCTTGGCGATGTCGTCGACGGTCACGCCGGCATTCTCGAGAAGCGGTCGTGTATCGATGATGCATTCGTGCGCAACGCGTCCCTGCCTGCCGGTGTAGAGCACGCCATACGCGTCTTCGAGCCGCCGGGCGATATAGTTCGCATTGAGGATTGCAACTCTGGTTGCCTGCGTGAGCCCGGCGCCGCCCATCATCAGACAGTAGCTCCACGAGATCGGCAGGATCGACGCGGAGCCATAGGGCGCCGCCGCGACTGTCATGGCATTGCCGCCAGTCTCAGGATGGCCGGGGAGAAACGGCACGAGATGCTCCTTGACGCCGATCGGACCCATGCCGGGACCGCCGCCGCCGTGGGGGATGCAGAAGGTTTTGTGCAGGTTGATATGACCCACATCGGCACCCACGTCTCCGGGCCGCGCGAGACCGACGAGGGCATTGAGGTTGGCGCCATCGAGATAGACCTGCCCGCCGTTCGCATGCGTGATGGCGCAAATCTCCTTGACCGTCTCTTCAAACACGCCGTGGGTCGAAGGGTAGGTGATCATCGCGGCCGCGAGGTTCTTGGCGTTGGCCTCGGCTTTGGCGCGAAAATCGGCGAGATCGATATTGCCTTTCGTGTCCGTGGCGACAACGAGGACTTTCAAGCCGCACATCGAGGCCGACGCCGGATTTGTGCCGTGCGCCGAGGCTGGGATGAGGCAGACGTTGCGATGCCCCTCGCCGCGGCTCTTATGGAAGGCGCGGATAGTGAGCAGGCCCGCGTACTCGCCTTGGGCGCCCGAGTTGGGCTGCATCGAGAAAGCATCGTAGCCGGCGATCCGGCACAACTTGTCGGAGAGATCCTCGATCACCTCGGCATAGCCTAGCGCCTGATCGGCGGGGGCGAAGGGGTGGATCTCGGCAAATTCCGGCCACGTGATCGGCAGCATCTCGGCCGTCGCATTGAGCTTCATGGTGCATGACCCCAGGGGGATCATGGCGCGATCGAGCGCGAGGTCGCGATCGGCGAGGCGGCGCATATAGCGCGTCATCTCGCTTTCCGCGCGATTCATGTGGAAGACGGGGTGGGTGAGATACGCGGATCGGCGGACCAGCGCAGTCGGCAACCGGTACTCGGGATACTCGTCGCGATAGACGAGGTCATAGCCGCCGAACGCGCGCCAAACGGCCTCGAGCGTCGCAGGCCGCGTCCGCTCGTCGACCGTGATGCCGATGCGATCATGTCCCACCTTGCGCAGGTTCACGCCGTTATCGACAGCGTTCTTCATGATGAGGCCCTGGTAGGGCCCGACCTCAACGGTGATGGTGTCGAAGAACGTCTTGGGTTGGACCTCAAATCCTAGAGACGCGAGCCCGTCGGCCAAACGCGCCGCCTTGCGATGCACGCGCTCGGCGATGCCTTTCAGGCCTTTGGGGCCATGGAAGACGGCGTACATGGAGGCGATCACGGCGGGCAGAACCTGCGCCGTGCAAATGTTGGAGGTCGCACTCTCACGCCGAATGTGCTGCTCGCGCGTTTGCAGCGCCAGACGATAGGCGCGGTTTCCCCGCGCATCGACCGACACGCCGACCAAGCGGCCCGGCAGCGCGCGCTTGTAAGCGTCTTTGACGGCGATGTAGGCGGCGTGCGGCCCGCCATAGCCCATCGGCATGCCGAAGCGCTGCATGGAGCCGACCGCGATGTCGGCTCCCATCTCGCCAGGCGGCTTCAAGAGCGTGAGCGCGAGGGGATCGGCGGCGACGACGGCGAGCGCCTTGGCGGCGTGAAGGCGGTCGATGATCTCCGAAAAGTCGTGAAAGGCGCCGCAAACGCCGGGATATTGGAATAAGGCTCCGAAAACCTTGTCGGGTTCGAGATCCTTGAACGGATCGCCGACGATGACTTGCCAGCCGAGCGGTTCCGCGCGCGTCTTCACGACGGCGATCGTTTGCGGCAGGCATTCCTGGTCGACAAAAAACGCCGCCGCCTTCGATTTGGTGGCGCGATGCGCGAGCGCCATCGCCTCGGCTGCGGCGGTTGCCTCATCGAGCAGCGAGGCGTTCGCAACGTCGAGACCCGTCAGATCCGAGACGAGAGTCTGAAAGTTGAGCAGCGCCTCGAGCCGTCCCTGGCTGATTTCCGGCTGGTAGGGCGTATAGGCTGTGTACCAGGCTGGATTCTCCAGGATGTTGCGCTGGATCGCGGGCGGCATGATCGTTCCGTGATAGCCCTGGCCGATGAGCGAGGTCAGCACCCGGTTCTTGTTGGCGGTCTCGCGCATGCGGTCGAGCGCGCCGCGCTCGGATAGCGGTTTGCCAAAGTCGAGCGGCTCGACCTGGCGGATGCTCTTCGGCACGGTCTCGGCGATCAGCTCCTCGAGATCATCGACGCCCACAACCTTGAGCATCTCCGCCATCTCCTCGGGCGAAGGCCCGATGTGCCGTCGGTTGGCGAAATCGTAGGGCTCGTAACTCTTCCGTGCGGTCATTGGGTTCCCTATGAGCCGATGAGGTTCCTGTAGGCGGCCTCATCCATGAGGCCTTCGAACGAATTCACGTCGGCGAGTTTCAATTTGAAAAACCAGCCGGTATTCTGCGGGTCGGAATTCACGATCGAGGGATCTTTCACGATCGCGTCGTTGATCTCGATGACCTCGCCGGCCAGAGGCGCGAAGACGTCGGAGGCTGCCTTCACGGATTCGACGACCGCGGCGCCGTCGCCCTTGGCGAGTTTGGCGCCGACGTCGGGCAATTGGACGAAGACGAGATCCCCGAGTTGTGCTGTTGCATGTTCGGTGATGCCGACCGTTGCGACATCACCATCGAGCTTTAGCCACTCGTGCTCTTCTGTGAACTTCAGCAAAGGATCCTCCTGGCGTAGGGCGGCTCAGCCGCGTTTGTAGCGGTGGGCGATAAAGGGGAGTGTGGCAACCTCGACCGGCAAGCGCTTGCCGCGGACCTCGGCAAAAATCCGCGTGCCCGGCTCTCTCATCGTCGACGGCAGGTATCCCATCGCAATGGGGGCCTCGACGCTTGGACCGAAACCGCCGGACGTGACGGCGCCGACAGGATCGCCGCCTTCGAGATCCTCGAAGAGGGGGGCTCCCGCGCGCACGGGGCCGCGGCCCTGGGGACGCAGACCGACGCGACGGCGTGGGGGACCTTTATCAATCTGATCGAAGATGACGGCAGCGCCGGGAAATCCGCCGGCGCGATCCCCGCTCTGACGCCGCGGCTCTTGGATCGCCCATGAAAGACCCGCCTCGATCGGGGTTGTCGTCGTGTCGATATCGGAGCCGTATAGGGGCAGTCCGGCCTCGAGCCTGAGCGAATCGCGCGCGCCCAAGCCGATGGGCAGAACGTCCGGATTTTCGAGCAGGCCCTCGGCAATCTCGCGGGCAATGTCGACGGGCGTCGAGATTTCGAAGCCGTCCTCGCCGGTGTAGCCCGAGCGCGCGACCACGCATGGTGCGCCCATAATCGGCATCTCGCGCACGTCCATGAAGCGCATTGCAGCGCAATCAGGCGCGAGCAATGAGAGCGCCGCCTGGGCCTTTGGTCCTTGCAGAGCGATCAGCGCGCGATCGAGGGCCACGACATCGCACTCTCGCGCAAGCTGCGACCTAAGGTGTGCCTCGTCCTCCACCTTGCAGGCGGCATTGACGACAAGCAGAAGGTGATCGCCGCGGTTGGCAACCATCAAATCATCGAGGATGCCGCCACTATCGTTGGTGAAGAACGCGTAGCGCTGCCGTCCCGGCTTGAGCCCGAGA
The DNA here is from genome assembly GCA_963699485.1 of uncultured Alphaproteobacteria bacterium. Taxonomy (GTDB): domain Bacteria; phylum Pseudomonadota; class Alphaproteobacteria; order Rhizobiales; family Hyphomicrobiaceae; genus Hyphomicrobium_C. The sequence goes on from CAVOUC010000022.1 coordinate 18,873, forward strand.
ATGTCCACAGGTACGAGCCGCTCGAGCGCACGCGCGGCATCTTGAACCGCGCCCGATTTCGGACGCAGCAAGATCTGCCCCATGTGCGATACGTCGAACAGGCCTGCCGCGGCACGTGTGTGCAAATGCTCCTTGAGCACGCCCAAGGCAAACTGCACGGGCATCTCATAGCCGGCAAACGGCACCATGCGTGCGCCGAGCGCCACATGGAGGCCGTGCAGCGGAGTCCGTTTCAGGGTCTCGGATGGTGCATCCACGCTCATGCAGAGGCTCCACAGGCTCGTATCCAACGCACACCGTGCGCAGGTCTGAGCCCCCTCTGTCGCGAGACCTGAAAGTTTGGGCACCTGTTCCAGCGAAGCTGGTCTTGGGCACCTTTTCCTCTTCGGTGGGCCGGGGAGCGCCCGGCCTCTTTCCAGAGCGTCAGTGGTCTTGCGGTCCTTGATGCCTGAGAGTTTCCGGGGCGGTTGCTCCTTCGGCGCCGGGGACGAATCCCGGTCTCTTCCGCAAGACTGCGATGACGACTCAAAGGATGGGGAGTCGGGCGCCCGTGGTCAAGCCCGCAAAAAGCCGGCGATGTGAAAAGGTCCGGTAAGGAGCGCCGTTTGGCATCAAAGAGTTGGTCGTTTTCGCTCCACTAAGCTGATTTGCCGTCTGGCGACCGGGGATCTCCCGGCACGGTGATGCGTTCGGGCTCGAGCAGCCGCAGGCGTCCGTCGTGGCCGGCCTCGAGCGTGTGAATGTAGAAATAGGTGTCGAGATCGTCCGTCGCCTCCATGACCGGAGAGGGCGCCGAGACGATGACGAGCCCGCCGCATTCCCCGATCCAGTCGATATGCCGATGCCCATGCATCAGGACGACGCGCCCTGCCATCGGCTGCAGGCGTCTCACGAACCAATTGCCGTTGATGAGGGCGGTCCCGATGCGCTCCGAGAGCACCTTCGCCGCGCGCGGATATTCGATGAGATGGTGGTGCAGCGCGATCAGCCAGAAGGCGCGCGGGTATCGCGCGCATACGATGTCGATAGCTCGAGCCTGCTCCGCCGAGATCATGCCCAACGCATTGGTGAATGAGAAGTGAGCGTCCGCGTTGGTGTTGAGAAGGATGATCCCGAGCCCGTCCTCGCGATCGGGCGGAAGAACCATGGGAAAGACGTCGTTCCAAAGGTCCGACGCCAACGTGGAGAGGAGCGGCCGTCCCGTATCTGCAAACCTCGACAGCTCGGCCGCGTGCGGCTCGAGCGCATCGGCGAGCGTCTCGCCGATGCGCTCTCTCGTGTGATCCACGACGCGGGTGCGCGAGCCCTGAAGCGAATTGATCGCGGACAGGACGCGGATCTTGCGCAAGCGGCTGTTCGGGCCGATGGAGAGGTCGAGCCGCGCCGGATTGGCTCGATCGACGATGTTGATGTCGTGGTTGCCGGGGATAACGAGCACGCGTTCGGCGACGGAGGGATGGGCAGCAACGGCATCGAGAAACTCGGCCCATTCGGCGGCGCGGCCGGCGTCCGTCGCATCCCCCGTAATCAGGACGGCATCGAGGGGAGCGGATGCGTGGAGCTCCTCGAGGAGCACCAGAAGCCGGCGCATGCGATCGTTCCCGCTCGGCCCCGACCTGCCGCACTCTATGCGGAAACCGTAGCGCTCGCCGACGGCATGGAGGTCCGACAAGTGGGCGATGCGCCACGTGCGGGCGCCGGGCGTCGCCTCTGCAAATCGCAGGTCCCTGGGCGGGGCCATTGTCACATCCGCCACCGCCCAGACGAGCGCCGCGACGGCGAGGTAGGCGCTGACGAGGACGGCCGTATTGGCGAGGGCGACCCAAGCCAGCTCCCGCGGCGCGAGCAAATCGCCGACGCCACCGATCCAGCGCGACGACGGCCAGGCAAGCACGAGAACCAGCACGGCCAAACCGCTGATGAGGAGGCCAGAGACCGCTGCGGTCGCGGAACGCAACCGCTCGCGCTGGGCCGTCTCGGCGCCCTCGGGCAAGAACCGTTCGGCCAGATGGCGCAGCGCTTCGCGGCACATCGCATAGGCGGGCTCGACGGCAAGCGCATTCAAGGACCAGAAGCTGCTGTCCGCCAGCTGGAGGAGCTTGCGCCCGAACAGCCATGCGAGCGCGGCGGCGAGAAGCAGGATTGCGATGGGCACGATTCCCAAGATTGGCGCCGCGATCTTGCCGGCAACCTTGCCGATCCACGCCGAGGCAACCAAGGGCGCGACGCCGAGGAGGACGGCCGGTACCACGATCAGGAGGAACCAGGCGGCAATCAGCTTGGGCAGGCTTATCTCGGCGAGGAGGCTGCCGGCGAGCGCGAGGAGCGAGTGGCTCTTGGGGCTCGAGGCATCGTCTTCGATGTCGCCCTGTCGAGGATCAACGATGGGTCTCATGGGTCCGCACCTCGGACAGTCGGCGGTAGAAGTGTGCCTACGCCTGCGCGGAGACGGTGGGCTTGGCGGCGGGCGCAGGATTGCGGCCTTCGAACCACGCGACGTAGAGCGTCGGCAAGAACACGAGCGTGAGAATGGTCGCGACCAACAGCCCTCCCATGATCGCGAACGCCATCGGTCCCCAGAACACGGTGGGCGCGATCGGGATCATGCCGAGGACGGTCGACACGGCGGTCAACATGATCGGGCGGAACCGGGTGCTGCTCGCGTCTATGGCGGCTTGCCGGACATCCTTTCCTCGAGCCCTCTCGGATTCGATCTGTCCGATCAGGATGACGGCATTCTTGGTGATCATGCCGAGCAGGGCGAGGATGCCGAGGATGGCGACGAACCCCAGCGGTCTCCCCGAGACGAGCAACGCCAAGACCACGCCGATAAGTCCGAGCGGCCCCACCGCGAGGACGAGAGCCAGGCGCTGGAAGCTCTGCAGCTCGACCATGAGGACGGTGAGCATGATGAGCAGCATGACCGGCACGACCGCAAGGACCGAGGCCTGTGACTTCTGGCTTTCCTCCACCGTACCGCCGACGGCAATGGCATAGGACTTCGGCAAACTCTTGCGCAAGGTCTCGACCTTCGGAGCGAGCGTGTCGACGACCGTCTCCGGGAGGGCTCCCGATTTGACGTTGGCCTGTACCGTGAGCGTCGGCACTCGGTCGCGCCGCCACACGACGGGCTGGTCCTGCGCATAGTCGAACGTCGCAAACTGGCTGAGCGGAACGGTGCTTCCGTTCGGGAGCGGGACCTGTATGGTGCGCAGCGTCGAGAGAGACACGCGCTGCTCGTCGGTCGCCCGGGCCACGACATCGACGAGATAGATGTCGTCTCGCACCTGCGTGATCGGCGCGCCCGAAATCACCGTGTTCAGAACCCCCGCGAGCGACTCCGAGCTCAGCCCGAGCTGGCGTGCCTCGTCCTGATTGATGAGGATGCGCACTTCCCGCGCCGGCTCGATCCAGTCGAAATTGACTTTCTCGGTATTGGGATCTGCGGCGACGACTTGGGCGAGCTCGAAGGCGATCTCGCGTACTCTTGCAATGTCGGGTCCGCTGACGCGGTATTGGACGGGCCAGCCGACCGGCGGGCCGAGCTCGAGCGGATAGATGCGCGCGACGACGCTCGGAAAGTCATTCGCAAGCACTTTCTCGAGCTTGAGACGCAACCGCTCGCGGGCTGCCACGTCCGTCGCGACGATCACGGCCTGGGCGAAGAAATCGTTGGGAAGTTGAACATCGAGCGGCAGATAGAAGCGAATGGCGCCGCGCCCCACATACGTACTCCAGCGCGCGACGTCGGGATCGTCCTTGAGAGCGGCGTCGAAGCGCTTGGCCACGTCCTCGCTGGCGTAGATCGACGCGTTCTGCGGCAGTCGCAGGTCGACGAGGAGCTCCGGCCGGTCCGATGAAGGGAAGAACTGTCTGGGGATCAGCGAAAGTGCGAGGATCGACGCGGCGAACATCGCCAGTGTGAGCCCTATCGTCACCCACTTCGCCTCTATGGCCTGGGTCACATGCCGGCGATAGAACTCGATGACTTTGCTTGGGCCGGCGGATGTCTCCGTCTTCGGCGGCTTCAGAATGATGACACCCAAGAGCGGGGCAAAGACCACCGCCACGAACCACGAGACGATGAGCGCAATGCTGACGACGGCGAAGAGCGAGAACGTGTACTCGCCGGCCGAGCTCTGAGCAAAGCCGACCGGAACGAAGCCTGCGATCGTGACCAGCGTGCCCGCGAGCATCGAGAACGCGTAGGTTCGGAACGCGAATGTCGCGGCCTCGACCTTGTCGTCGCCCTGCGCTAGGCGATTGAGGGTAGCGTCCGTGGTGGTCATCGCGTCGTCGACGAGCAAGGCGAGAGCGATGATGAGGGCGCCGAGCGAGATGCGCTGCATGTCGATGTTGGCGAGCTCCATCACCGAGAACACGATGGCGAGCGTCAAGGGTATGGAGAGGGCGATGATCAGGCCGGGGCGCACGCCGAGGCTGATGAAGCTCACGGCCAGTATGATGGCGACGGCCTGCCACAGCGATGTCATGAACTCGGCAATTGCGCTCTCGACCGTCACCGCCTGGTCCGCGACGAGCTTCGGCTCGATGCCGATCGGGAGGTCCGCCGTCGTCTCCGCCATGGCGCGCTCGATGTTCTTGCCCAGGGCCAGGATATCGCCGCCGTCGCGCATCGCGATCGCGAGGCCGATCGCCGGCTCGCCGTTGACGCGAAACATCGGCTGAGGTGGATCGGCATAGGCGCGCCGGATTTGCGCGATGTCGCTCAAGCGGAGCATGCGACCGCCGACTGCGAAATTGACGTTCGCAAGATCCTGCTCCGACCGGAACGAGCCTGATACGCGCAGCGACAGCGTCTCATCGCCGGTTTCGATCGTCCCGCCAGGGCGCACGACATTCTGCGCCTGCAGAGCGCGGACGAGCGCCGAGCGATCGATGCCGAGGGTTGCGAGCTCCTTCATGGAGAACTCGACGAAGATCCTCTCGTCCTGAGCACCCAGGATCTCGATCTTTGAGACGTCAGGGACATGAAGCAGCTTCGAGCGGACGTCCTCCACACGGTCGCGAAGCTCGCGAAAGGTGAAGCCGTCGGCGGTGAAACCGTAGATGATGCCGAACGTATCGCCGAACTCGTCGTTGAAGCCTGGCCCGACGATGCCCGCCGGCAGGGTGTGGCGCATGTCGCCGATGCTCTTGCGCACGTGGTACCAGATGTCGGGGACCTCTCTTGCCGTCGCGCTGCCTTTGAGATTGACGAAGATCGTCGTCACGCCGGCGCTCGTGTAGCTGCGCAGGAAATCGAGTTTCGGCGTCTCCTGCAGCGTCCGTTCGAGCCGCTCCGTCACCTGCTTGAGCGTGTCCTCGATTGTTGCGCCGGGCCACGCGGCCTGGACGACCATCGTCTTGATGATGAAGGACGGGTCCTCGTTGCGACCGAGCCTCCAATAGGAGAGAAGTCCGGCAGCCACTGCGACGATCATCAGATAGGCGACGAGCGAGCGATGATTGAGCGCCCATTCTGAGAGATTGAAGCGCATTACGGCTCGGATCCCAGTACGCGAATTTTCTGCCCCGGATGAAGCGCCTGCACGCCTGCTGTGACAATGATCTCGCCGGTATCGAGCCCCTGCGAAACCGTGACGGTGGCCGGATTGAAGCGCGCGACGTCGACGTTGCGCAGCGAAACGGTGAGGCTCGATGGGTCGACGATCCACACGGCCGGCTGGCGATTGGTCTTTGTCAGGGCCGTGGCAGGAATCTCGATGATCGGCTGGGCGTCGATCTGAGCGGTGCCGGTGACGGTTGCCCCTAGCCGCATCGTCTCCGGCGGGTCGTCCAGTCCGACCTTGACCTGGAATGTCCGTGTCACGGGATCGGCCTGGGGTGCGACCTCGCGAACGCGCCCCGAGGTCTTCACGGCGGGGTCATCGGTGAGATGAACACTGATGACGGTATCGCCGGGAACCGACCTCAGCGCTTGGGCCGGGACATCGAACACCGCGTCCCGCCCGTCCTGGCGCGCAAGCCGAACGATCATCTGGCCGGTTTGCACGACCTCGCCCGGTTCCGCCCCGACCGCGGTCACGATGCCAGGCGCATCCGCCTCGAGCTCGGTAAAGCCGACGAGGTCGTGTGCCGACTTCAATTGCGCCTCGGCGGCATCGACCTGCGCGATGGCCGTCTGGCGCGCCTTCTCCGCTTGATCGTATTGCGCGCGCGTCGTCCAGCCCTGCTCCAACAAGATCTCTTGGCGCTCGAAGCGATTGCGAGCTTCCGTCAATCGCGCCTGGGCCGCGGCGAGCCCCGCCTGCGCCGCGCGCAAGGCATTCATCTCGTTCTGCGGCTCGAGACGCGCCACCAGCTGACCGGCCTTCACGCGGTCTCCCACGCTCACCGGTCTCTCGATCATCCGGCCGGAGATGCGAAAGCCGAGGGCCGCCGTGTCGGCAGACTCGACGCGCCCCGTGAGCACGAGCGGAGCTGCGGCCTCCCTCTTCTCCACGGTGACGGTGCGAACGGGACGCGCTAGGGGCGCTTTACCCTCGGGCTCCCCCTGACAGGCAGCGAGCGCCGTAAGCGGGATGGCAACGGCCAATACGGCCCCCGCGCAGCGGATGGAAGGCATCGACTGTGCCATCTTCCGAAGATCCTAATGCCGCCGCTCTCAGGGAAGAGCTTGAAGTCGGGCTCGAGGTTCGTGCAAAGAATTTCAATCTATCGAGGGCGACTAGCACGTTCTACCCAGAGGTAACGATAAGATTGTCTCCGACATCACACATAATGCGCGCCAGAAGATTGGCGAGACAGCCGACCACCGCGGCACGCCCAAGGCCGGCGGCGTCAGGCGCGGGACTGCCCATAGACTTCTCCGCCAGTCTCAGAACGATCCGAAAGCCGAGCCCAGTGCAACGACGGCGAACAGCGCGATGATGGCGCCGACGATTGCCACCACGACGATATCACGATAGCTCTCGCCATGCGTCGATCCGCAGACGGCGAGCAGCGTCACCACCGCGCCATTGTGAGGCAGGCTGTCGAGCGTGCCCGAGCTGATGACGGCCACGCGATGCAAGAGCGCAGGATCGATGCCCTGATCGGCGGCAAGGCGCATGTAGGTATCGCCGAGCGCATCGAGGGCGATCGTGAGCCCGCCCGAGGCGGAGCCGGTCAGCGCGGCGAGCACGTTGGTCGCGACGGCGAGCGAGACGAGCGGCCCCCCGCCGATGGACAGCACCCAGTCGCGCACGACCGCGAACGCGGGAAGCATCGCGACGACCGCGCCGAAACCCACGAGACTTGCCACGCTGATCGCCGGAAGGACGGAGGCATTGGCTCCCGCATCCATGCTCTCGCGCAAGGCGGGGAGGCGCCGGCGGTTGATGACGATGAGGGTCAGTATCGCCGTCGCAAGCGCGACGACAACGGCCCATACGCCGCCGACAGCTGAAAGCGACGTGGCGCCCCAACGCTCCTCCGCCAGGAACGAGAAGTCGAGCCGGGGAAGAACGAAGAGCGCCATCAGAAGGTTGACGCCCACGACCACCACGAGCGGCAGCGCGGCCAGCTCTATCGGCGGGAGTGTCGTGCTTGGGTGGCCGTGAGGGATCTCCGCCGGATCGAACTCCCGGGCGGTCGTGGCCCGCTCTCGGATCATCTGATCTTCGGTGATCGCGTCTGGAGCACCAGGCGCGCCGGCGCCGAACCCCTCTCGCGCGCTTCGCGCCTGCGCCTCCGCCCGGCGGAGCCACCACAGGCCGAAACCCAGCATGATGGCGGAGGCGATGATGCCGAGACCGGGAGCGGCAAAGGGCGTGGTGCCGAAGAACGGCATCGGGATGGCGTTCTGGATCGCGGGCGTTCCGGGCAGCGCCGACATCGTGAATGTCGAGGTGCCGAGAGCGATGGCTGCCGGCATCAAACGGCGCGGGATGTCGGCGGCTCGAAACAGCTCCTGCGCCATCGGCGCCAGAACGAAGAAGGCGACGAACAGGCTGACCCCGCCATAGGTGACCATGGCACCTGCAAGCACGACGGCCAATACCGCGTGACGCGGGCCGAGACGCTCGGTCATGAAGCGGGCGATGGCTCTGACGGACCCGCTGTCGTCCATGAGCTTGCCGAACAGCGCGCCGAGGAGAAACAAAGGAAAGAACTGCGCGAGAAAGTGGGCCGCGCTTCCCATGAACGTCTGCGTCCAGTGGGCGAGAAGGGGCTCGCGCGCGAATGCGGCGGCGAGGATGGCCGCCGCGGGCGCGAGGAGGAGGATGCTCCAGCCGCGAAAGGCGAGCCAGATCAACGCCCCGAGCGCGAGAAGGATACCAAGGAGACCCATCGCTCAGCACTCCGCCAGCAGCACGTCGAGGTCGGCGGTGGAGCGCCGGCCGAGATCGTTCGCGTGAGCGTCAAGGAAGGCGCCGGCCGCCCGACGCCCCTCCGTGCGGAGCATCGTTAGGAAGTCCCACTCGGCATTGAGCTTCGAGGAGTATCCGAGGTCGGCCAGCATATCGCTCATGATGCGGTGCGTGCGCATTCGTGCCCAACGCGCGCCCTCGCCCGAGCCCGCATCGGCCACTTGGCGGAGCAGGGCGATCATGCGCAGCTCTTTCATCAGGGTGGCGTTGAAGGAGACTTCGTTCAGGCGATTGAGGATCTCGGCGGCAGTTCGCGGCGTGCCGGGACGCTCGCGAGGATTGATCTGCACCAGAATCGTATCTTGGCCGTCGCTCTCGCGCACGAGCGGCGTAATTGTGGGATTGCCGGCGAAACCGCCGTCCCAGTAGGGCTCCCCGTCGATTTCGACCGCCTGGAACATCGTCGGCAGGCAAGCCGAGGCCAGCAGGACGTCAGGGGTAATCTCGGCGTTACGGAAGATGCGGCCACGTCCGGTATGGACATTGGTGGCGGTGATGAACAGCTTGATAGGCGATTTTGCCAGCCGCTCGAAGTTGATGCTCTCGTCGAGGATGTAGGTCAGCGGGTTGAAACCGTGCGGATTGAGGTCGTAGGGCGAGAAGAGCCGCGATGCGAGGTCGAACGCGATGAAGACCGGGGAGAAGTCGAGGGACCAGCGCCCGAGCATGCGATCGAGCGGCGTGCGTTGCAGCGGACTGAGCGTGGCAGCCTTCGCCACGCGCTCCCAGTAGGCATCGAGGGCCGCGCGCGCAGCGGGCGCACCGCCCTCGGTCCAGCCGTCGGCTAGCACCGCGGCGTTCATGGCGCCGGCGGACGTACCGGAGATGGCTTCTATCCGCAGCCACGGCTCCTCGAGCAGGCGGTCGAGCACGCCCCAGGTGAATGCGCCATGCGCGCCGCCGCCTTGGAGGGCGAGGTCGACCAATACGGGTTCCCGATCTCGCTTCTTGTCAGCATCGGAACGTGCGGTCGGCATCGCGCCCCCGTTGCAGAGTCCTTACCATCCATGCGTATCTTGCGCCGAACCTTCAAGTCGGACTTAGGTCGGAGGTCATGCCTCGCTCGACGCAGGCACCGTCCGAGCGCGGTGGTTTCGATAGTGCACTATCAGCGCTGCGAGGCGAAGAGGGACCCGCCTCGCATGCTGGACAGGCAGCCGTCGACAAGGCCGTGGTTCCTACTTTTCCGGAACGGCCGGCGGGGTCATCTGCGGAACCGCGCCGCCCATTGTGCTCGTGGCGGGTAACTTGCCCTCGTCGCCCATGGTTTGAGCCGGGCCCTTGGGTGAGGCAGATCCGGTGCCGGAAGCCCCCTCGGAGGCGCCCGTCGCCCCCATCTCAGGAACGGCGCCCGCTCATCGTGCCTGTGGCTGGAAGCTTGCCCTCGCCGCCCATTGTCTGGGGCGGCCCCTTGGGCGAGGGCTGGTCCTCGGCGGTCGCGGAAGCGATCGGTGCACCGATCAAGAGAACTGCGGCAAGAGACGTCAATGAATGCTTCATGGCGTGAACTCCTGAGCAAAAGACGACCCGAGTTCCCCGTCCAATTTTCACTATATAGAAGCGGCATTTCTAAACAAAGCGGCCATCGGACGCACTTTCAAAGTCGAAGCGCAACAGCTTGTCACCGAAGATGAAGGTCATTTGATGGGCCAATGACCCGTCGGCTCAGACGGCGGTGAAGCAGTTGTCGACGAAAAGGTGAGCGCCGTTGACGAAGCTCGCCTCGTCCGAGGCCAGGAAAAGTGCGGCACGCGCGACCTCCTCCGGCTCGCAGATGCGCCCCTGCTGCACGGCGAGCGCCTCGTCCGACATGTCGACGCCGAGCTTGTTGAGCTCGGCGACCTCGCGCAGGCCGTGTGGCGTGCGCACGAATCCCGGGCAGACGGCGTTGCAGCGGATGTTCTGGTCGCGGAACTCGACGGCGATCGAGCGGGCGAACATGTGGCAGGCTCCCTTCGACGCATTGTAGACCACCTCCCTCGGCGTTGCCGCGATGGCCGAGATCGACGAGGTGCAGACGATCGACCCGCCGCCGGCCGCGATCATTCCCGGCAGCACGGCCTTGGTCATGAGGAACATGCTCGTCACGTTGACGGCCATCAGCCAATTCCACTCTTCGAGCGTCGTCTCGAGGAACGGCTTGATGATGATCGAGCCCGCGTGATTGAAGAGCACGTTCACCAAGCCGAGCTCCGCCGTGACGGCGGCCACGGCCGCGTTCACCTGCGCCTCATCGGAGACGTCTGCCTTGGCGAACATCGCCGTGCCGCCGGCGGAGCGGATTTCGGCGACAACCGCCCGCCCCGCCTCCTCGTTGCGGTCGACGATGCCGACCTTGGCGCCCTCGGCCGCGAACAGCCGCGAGGAAGCTCCCCCCATGCCCGTCGCCCCACCCGAGATCAAGGCAATCTTGCCTGCAAGTCTGCCCGCCATCGCGTCTCCCTCCTGCTTTCTGTCGGCCGTATTCTATTCTAGAGGGGAAGCAGCCCGCACCGGAAGGTCCAGCAAGAGGCAGTGAAGGGGGAAGCGTCCGATGAGCCGATACCACGAGGTCTACGCGAGCTGGAAAGCCGATCCCGAGGCGTTCTGGGCCGAGGCCGCCAAGGGCGTGGATTGGATCAGGCCCTATGACAAGGTGTTCGACGCGGCCGCCGGGCAGTATGGCCGCTGGTTTCCGGGAGCCCTCTGCAACACGGCTTACAACTGCCTCGATCGGCATATCGCGGCGGGGCGCGGCGCGCAGGCGGCACTCATCTACGACAGCCCCGTCGCCGCGACGAAGCGGACGCTCACCTTCGCCGAGCTCACCGACGAGGTCGCGACGTTCGCCGCCGTCCTGGCGGGCCTGGGCGTCGCTAAGGGCGACCGCGTCGTCATCTACATGCCGATGGTGCCGGAGGCTGTCATTGCCATGCTGGCCACGGCCCGGCTCGGCGCGATCCATTCGGTCGTGTTCGGCGGTTTTGCCGCAAATGAGCTTGCGACCCGCCTCGACGACGCCAAGCCGAAGGTCATCGTGTCGAGCTCGTGCGGGATCGAGCCCGGCCGCGTCGTCAAGTACAAGCCGCTGCTCGACAAGGCCATCGAGCTCGCCTCCCACAAGCCGCAGAGCTGCATCATATTGCAGCGGCCGATGGAGGCGGCCGCGCTCGTCGCCGGCCGCGACCACGACTGGGGCCGGCTCGTCGCGGAGGCCCGCGCAGAGGGCCGCACGGCGGAATGCGTGGCGGTCGAGGCGACCGACCCGCTCTATATTCTCTACACGTCCGGCAGCACGGGCGTGCCCAAAGGAGTCGTGCGCGACAACGGCGGGCACATGGTGGCGCTCGTCTGGTCGATGAAGAACATTTATGGCGTCGCGCCGGGCGAGGTCTACTGGGCCGCCTCCGACATCGGCTGGGTGGTCGGGCACTCGTATATCGTCTATGCGCCGCTCTTGAACGGGAGCACGACCGTGCTCTACGAGGGGAAACCCGTCGGCACGCCCGATGCCGGGGCCTTCTGGCGGGTCGCGAGCGAGCACAAGGTCGCGTCCCTCTTCACCGCGCCGACCGCGCTCCGCGCGATCAAGAAGGAGGACCCGGCGGGCGAGCAGATACGCAAGTACGACCTCTCGCACCTGCGCACGCTGTTCCTCGCCGGAGAGCGTGCCGACCCCGATACCGTGCTGTGGGCCGAGCAGCGCCTCGGCATCCCCGTCATCGATCACTGGTGGCAGACTGAGACGGGCTGGGCGATCGCCGCCAATCCGCTCGGTCTCGGTGCGCTTCCCGTAAAGCGCGGCTCGCCGACCGTGCCCATGCCGGGCTACGACGTGCATGTCCTCGACGACGCCGGCCATCCGGTCGCGGCGGGCCATCTCGGCAATATCGTCGTCAAGCTGCCCTTGCCGCCGTCCTGCCTGCCGACGCTGTGGAACGCCGACGCCCGCTTTGGCCCGAGCTACCTCGAGGAGTTTCCGGGCTACTACAAGACCTCCGACGCCGGCTACTTCGATGAGGACGGCTATCTCTTCATCATGGGGCGCACCGACGACATCATCAACGTCGCCGGCCACCGCCTGTCGACGGGGGCGATGGAGGAGGTTCTCGCCTCCCACAAGGACGTGGCCGAGTGCGCGGTGATCGGTGCGGCGGATGCGCTGAAGGGCGAGGTGCCGGTGGGCTTCATCGTGCTGAAAGCCGGCGTCAGCCGCGACCGGGCCGCGATCGAAAGCGAGGTCGTCGATCTCGTGCGCGAGAGGATCGGGCCCGTTGCTGCCTTCAAGACCGCTCTTACGGTGCCTCGCCTGCCGAAGACACGGTCCGGAAAGATCCTGCGCGGGACGATGAAGAAGATCGCCGACGGGACGGGCTTCAACATGCCGGCGACCATCGACGACCCCGCCATTCTCGACGAGATCGGAGCGGTGCTCATCGCCCGGAAAGCGATGGCGTCCAGCTCATAAGGCCTTAGCTGACACGCCGCAGCGATCAAGACAGAGTGGCAAGCGAGTCCGAGAGCGCCTTGACGAGGAGGCCGGCGTGCTCGCGCCCGAAGCAGAGCGGCGGGCGGATCTTGAGGACGTTGCCGTAGGGGCCGGCGATGCCGATCAGCACGTTGCGCTCGCGCATCGCCTCGACGAGGCGCGTCGCGGCGGCCTTGTCCGGCTCGCGGGACTTGCGGTCGCGCACGAGCTCGACGCCGACATAGAGCCCCGCGCCGCGCACGTCGCCCACGCCCTTGAAGCGCTGTGAGACGGCCTTGAGCTCGTCCAGGAGATAGGCGCCGGTCTCGAGGGCGTTGCGCTGGAGGCCTTCCGCCTCGATCGTCTCCAGGACGGCAAGACCGGCGGCAGCCGCGACCGGGTTGCCGCCGAAGGTGTTGAAATAGCCGGCTCGGGACCCGAAGGCCTCGAGGAGAGCCGGCTTCACCGCGACGCCGCCGATGGGATAGCCGTTGCCCATGGGCTTCCCCATGACCACCATGTCGGGCACGAGGCCGTGGCGCTGGAAGCCCCACATCTTCTCGCCCGTGCGCGCGAAGCCCGGCTGTACCTCGTCGGCGATGAAGAGGCCGCCCGCCTCGTGCACGCTGGCAATTGCCTCGCGGAGGAATCCGGGCTCGCCGGGGTAGATGCCGTCGCTCGAGAAGATGCTGTCGGCGATGAGGCCGGCGAAGCGGATCTTCTTCTTCCTCATCGCCGCGATTGCCTTGCGCACGTTCGCAGCGAAGAGCGGGCCGACGTCCGCTGGGGCGTTTCGATAGGTATCGGGGGCGGGCACCGTGAAAACATGCGGGCCGGGCGGCTCGGCGCTGGCCGACGAGGGCGAGATCTCGGTCACGGCCAGCGTGTTGCCGTGGTAGGCGTTCTCGGTGACGATGAGGCCTTTGCCGCCGGTCACTGCGCGCGCGATTCTGAGCGCCAGGTCAACGCTTTCGCTCCCCGTGCAGGTGAAGACGATATTGGAGACCTCGCGCGGCATCGTCGCGAGGAGCCGCTCGGCGTAGGTGTAGACGATGTCATAGAGGTAGCGGGTGTGGGTGTTGAGGGTCGCCATCTGGCGCGAGACGGCCTCGACGACGCGGGGGTGGCAATGGCCGACGGAAGCCACGTTGTTGTAGGCGTCGAGATAGCGCGTGCCGTCGGCGTCGACGAGCCAGACGCCCTCGCCCCGCACGAGATTGAGCGGGCGCGCGTAGAACAGCATCGACGTCGGGCCGAACACGCGCTTGCGGCGGGCGACGAGGCTCGGCCACCTCAGGATCGAGCCCGGCCGTCTCGCTCATGTCGAAGGCGTTGAGCTCGAGAATTTTCCGTGTCGCGGTCATCGGGTCCTCGAAGCCGGCCGAGCCTGGCGGAGGGGCCAGCACGGTAGACGAGCGCGGCGCCCTCGACTTGACCCGGCTGGCCGGGGTCTGTTCAATCCTTCCGCGCCGCACGGAGTAACTACCTTCGCTCGCGATTGTTGGGCAACTTCTCATGCCCTTCTGTCAAATGGCCGCGCGTGCCGCTAGGATAATCTCGTTCGTTCGTTGACGTGCAGCCCGCTCGGGAGAGCCGCCATGGCCGGAGAGCCGCGCACATTCCCCAATCGCTGGAAGCGCTTCTCCGACTGGGACGAGCGCCCGCTGCGGCTCGACAAGTTCGCGATCGAGGACGCCGAGAACGGGTTTGCGGCCTTCGCGAGCCCGCACGACCCCAAGCCCGGTCTGGCGCTCGGTCCGGGCGGTGTCGAAGCCATGGACGGCCTCGCCGCCCGCGACTTCGACATGATCGATGCCTTCATCGCCCGCTATCATATCGATCACGAGATCGCGGCGGAAGCCATGGCGCTCCCGTCGCTCGCGGTCGCGCGCATGCTGGTCGACATGAACGTGCCGCGCGGCGAGCTCGTCCGCCTTGCCCACGGCATGACGCCGGCCAAGCTCGCCGAGGTCGTCACCCACCTCTCCTCGCTCGAGATCGCGTTCGCCTACGGCAAGATGCGCGCCCGCAAGACGCCGGGTAATCAGGCGCACGTCACCAATGCCAAGGACGATCCCCTGCAGATGGCCGCCGACGCGGCAACCGCCGTCGCGTTCGGCTTCGACGAGGTGGAAACGACCATGCGGGTCGCCCGCAATGCCTGGTCGAACGCGGTCGCGTGCGCGGTCGGAGCCTCGGTCGGGCGCTGGGGAACGCTGTTTCAATGCTCGAGCGAGGAGGCCGAGGAGCTCAGGATCGGCATGGCCGGCTTCACGTCCTACGCCGAGACGGTGTCCGTCTACGGCACGGAGAAGAGCTTCATCGACGGCGACGACACGCCGTGGTCGAAGGCCTTCCTCGCCGCCGCCTATGCCTCGCGCGGCATCAAGATGCGCTGCACGTCGGGCGCCGGCTCCGAGCTGCTCATGGGCTTCCACGAGAAGAAGTCGCTGCTCTATCTCGAGGCGCGCTGCCTCTGCCTTCAGCGCGCCATGGGCGTGCAGGGCACCCAGAACGGCGGCATCGACGGGGCGCCCATCACCTGCACGATTCCGGGCGGCATGCGCGAGCTGATGGCGGAGAACCTGATCGCGGTCTGGCTCGACCTCGAATGCGCGTCCGGAAACGACGCGCGGGCAACCGAATCCGAGATCCGCGTCGGGGCGAAGATCCTGCCGTTCCTCATCGCCGGCTCCGATCTCATCTGCTCGGGCTTCGGCTCGATCCTGAAATACGACAACTCCTTCAACGCCTCGCTCTTGAACGGCGAGGAGCTCGAGGACTACCTCGTGCTGCAGCGTGATTTCGAGGCGGACGGCGGGCTTACTCCGGTCGAGGAGACGCGCATCCTCGCGCTCCGCACGCGTGCGGTCGAGGCGCTCTCCGCCGTGCTCGAGGAGCTGGGGCTCGGTCAGCCGACGGCGGACATGAAAGCGAGCGTCGTCGCCGCCTCGGGATCGGACGAGACCAGGAGCTACCTTCCCCGCGATGTCGCGCTCATCAGCGAGAGCATCAAGGAGCGGGGGATCACCGTCGTCGACGTGATCAAGGCGCTCGCGTCGCGCGGCTTTTCCGAGGAGGCAGAGAACCTCCTGAAACTCGTCAGGCTGCGCGTGTCCGGGGACTATCTCCAGACCTCGGCAGTGGTCCGCGACGGGCGCGTCCTGAGCGCCGTGAACGATCCTAACGACTACCTCGGGCCAGGCACCGGCTACCGCACGAACGATGCGCGCCGCGCGGAGATCGTAGCGATCCGCGATGTGCTGACGCGCGAGGAGGTGCTGAGGGCCGAGAGCGTGCACAAGGCCGCCGAGAGCAAGCGTATCGCCTACCGGACGAAAGGGTCTGCCGCGGTCGGCAAGGACGCGCGCGAGGTCGTGATCGGCGTCAGCCCGGCGTTCGGCATCAAGCTGTTCCAGACGGTCGCGGGACATCCGCTGTCGGCCATCCTGCGCGAGCTGATCGCCGGCATCACCGAAGGCGGCGCGAGCGCGCGCATCGTGCGCATGGGTCATACGGCCGACACGTCGTTCCTGGGGCTCGGCGCCGCCCGCCTCGCCGGCTCGGGCGTCGGCATAGGGCTGCAGGCCAAGGGGACGGCCGTTATTCACCAGAAGGACCGCCTGCCGCACAACAATCTCGAGCTCTTCTCCAACTCACCCATCACCAAGCTCGAGCACTATCGGCGGATGGGGGCGAACGCCGCGGCCTATGCGCGGGGCGAGATGCCGGAGCCGGTCGTGGTGCCGACGCGGGGCGAGGCCATGGGCTCGCGCTATCACGCCCGCGTGTCGCTGATCTATGCCATCGAAACCGAGATGACCTCGGACGGCGCCGCGCCAGAGGAGGTCGAGGTCGCGTTTCTGGGGGCTTCCCCATGAGCGAGGAAAAGCTCACGATCGACGACTATCCGCTTGCCGAGAAGCGCCCCGACATCGTGCCCGGAAAGCGCGGCAAGCATCTCGACGAGATCACGCTCGAGGCCGTGCTCGCCGACCGCGTCACCCTCGACGACCTGCGCATCACGGCCGCTGCCTTGCGCCAGCAGGCCGAGATCGCGCGCGCCGCCGGCCGGCCGACACTCGCCGCGAACTTCGAGCGCGGCGCCGATCTCGTCGACGTGCCGCAAGATACCATCATGCGTATCTACGAGCTGTTGCGGCCAGGCCGCGCCCGGTCGAAGGAGGAGCTACTCGCGGCGGCGAAGGAGCTCGACGAGACCTACGGCGCCAAGGGGATGGCCGCCTTCGTCGCCGAGGCGGCCGAGGTCTACGAGCGCCGCGGTCTCTTCAAGAAGCGATTCTGAGGGAGGAGCATGAGCTGGAAGACGGCCTATCGATCGATCTACTACGACGGGGCGCCCGAGCCCGCTGATCCCGACCTCGCCAAGGAGCACACCGCGCTTCTCGTCATCGACGTCCAGAACACCTATATGGCACGCCCGGACCGGGCCTCCCTTTCCCCCGACGAGCAGCGCCGCTACGACGCCTGGACCCCGTTCCACGAGCGCATGCACGGCCTCGTCATCCCCCGCACCCGGGAGCTTTTGGCGCTTTTCCGCAAAAGCGGCATCGAGTGCCTGTTCGCGCGCATCGCCTGCCATACCAAGGACGGGCGCGACCGCTCGCTGTCGCAGAAGAAGCCCGGCTGGAACAACCTGTTGCTGCCTAAGGGCGAGTTTCCGTCCCAGCTCGTCGCGGGTCTCGAGCCTCAGGGCGACGAGATCGTCGTCACCAAGACCACCGACAGCGCACTGACCGGCACCAACCTGCGCCTCATCCTGACCAACCTCGGCATCAAGACGGTCGTCTGCTGCGGGATCTTCACCGACCAGTGCGTATCCTCCACCGTCCGGAGCCTGGCGGACGAAAGCTTCGACGTCCTTGTCGTGGAGGATTGTTGCGCTGCGGGATCGGACGAGCTCCACCACAAGGAGCTCGAGATCATCAACATGATATACTGCCACGTCGTTTCGTGCGAAGAGTTGAAAACGATGATGCGGCTTCGGTAACCAAGCCAGTCAAGTTTCCCACCCGAGAAGTCAAATCGGAATGGAAACAAAGGTATAGCTTGAAGACTGAAGCTTGGCTCGGAGTCATAGCTTGCGTTCGCCGTCGGTAAGGGCCGACCCTTCGCCGGGCCACGCAACAACACGGGGTGATCGGCTGTCGCCAGTGCCTAGGACTCGGGCAGCCTTGAGGGAGGATCGGACGTGACCCAGAACATATTTGGCGCACTACCCGACAGCTACGATGTGACCAAACAAACCGGCGTCGATCTGCTTCAAGGCAAGGCGATCGGATTGATCGGCGTTCTGTTCCTGACGGTGACCGGGGCGGCGCCGATGTCGGCGATGCTCGGCAACGTTCCGTTTGCGGCGGGGTTCGGCACCGGCATGTACGTGCCGGCCGCCTTTCTGGTGGCAACGATCGTGCTGACGATCTTCTCGGTCGGCTATGCGGCAATGGCGACCAAGGTCTCAACCGTCGGCGGCTTCTATTCCTTCATCAGCCAGGGTCTCGGCCGCGAGATCGGCATGTCGGCGGGGCTTGCCTCGTTCGTGTGCTATAGCATCTTCGAAGCCTCGCTTTGGGGCCTCTTCGCGTTCTTCGCAAATGCCTGGATCCAGACGAATCTCGGCTTCAACATCTCATGGATCTGGCTCGCACTCTTCGCGGCGATCGTGTGTGCCATCCTCAGCTATAGGGATGTCCAGCTGTCCGTCAAAGTGCTTGGCGTCGCGCTCATTCTCGAGGTCGTGATGCTCACCATCTTCGACATCGGCGTCCTCACCGCTTCGACGGGCACCAACTTCAGCACAGAATCGCTGAACGTGCTCAAGGTCACGACTCCGGTTGCTGCGCAGAAGGTCGGCGATGTCGACATCGCGGCCGGTGCAGCCGCCGTCGGCATCTTCATGGCCTTCTGGTCGTGGGTCGGCTTCGAGATGGCGCCCAACTACGCCGAGGAATCGCGCGATCCGAAGAAGATCGTGCCGCTCTCGCTCTATCTCTCGGTGATCGGCCTCGGGCTGTTCTACATCCTGACGAGCTGGTGTGCCGTCTCGGCGTTCCCGACCGAAGGCGACATGCTCGCCAAGGCCGTCAAGGACTCCGGCAACTTCTACTTGGCCCCGATCGGACAGTTCGTCGGCCCATGGGCGGCTCAAGTGATGAGCATCCTGATTCTTACCAGCTCATTCGCCTGTGGCATGGCCTTCCACAACACGGCGGCGCGCTACCTTTACTCGCTCGCGCGCGAAGGCGTGCTGCCCTCCGCCCTTGCCGGTACACACGACAGCTTCAAGAGCCCGCATGTCGCCTCGCTCGCGCAGTCGATACTTTCCATGATTTGGGTCGGCCTGTTTGCGTACTTCCTCGGCACCGACGACCCGAATGCGCAGGCCTACTTGGCGGTTTATACATTGCTCGCCGTTCTAGGCACCATGCTGCTCTGGATCTTGCAGGCCATCGTCTCGATCGCGATTATCGTCTACTTCCGCACCCACCATTCCGAGGAGTCCGGCACGTTCTCGACCCTCATTGCTCCGATCATTGCCTTCGCGGCGCAAGTTTACTTCATCTACTTGCTCGTCGCGAATCTCGAGACGTTCGGTGGCACCGGCAGCTTCGGCAGCAGAATCCCGTATATCGCCCTGGCGGTCCTAGTCATCGGCCTGATTTGGGGCTTTGTGCTGAGAGTGGCCGCGCCCGAGGCCTATTCGCGCATCGGTCGGATGATTTTCACCGCATCTGACGAATAGTTCGGCGGACGGTAAACCAAGCCAATCGTTTCTCGAACGGATCGGAAATCGAAAGACGGCCAGAGAGCCTCGCGTTGGCTTCTTTTCTCAGAGCTTCTTCAGCGGGCGTTGCATTAAGCAGCGCCCGCTCTTTCTGATAGGGTGCCGGCGGCAGGCGAAAGAACGCGGGAGGACATCATGCTGACATCGATCGCAGGCCGCTCCGTCGTCGTCACGGGCGCAAGCAAGGGCATCGGCAAGGGCATCGCCAAGGTGTTCGCCAAGAGCGGCGGCAAAGTGCTCATCGTCTCGCGCCACCTGGACGAGGCGGAAGCCTGTGCCGATGAGCTGCGCCGGGCCGGCGGCATGGCGAAGGGCTATGCCGCCGATGTGACGAAGATCGGCGACATGCAGATGATGGCGGAGGCGGCTGCCACGGCCCACGGCGGCATCGACATCCTGTGCGCCAATGCCGGCATCTACCCGCCGGGGAGGATCGAGGAGCTGTCGCCCGAGGACTGGGACTTCGTCGTGGCGACGAACCTCAAGGGCACGTTCCTGCCGATCAAGGCCTGTCTGCCGCACCTCAAGAAGTCGGACCAGGGCCGCGTCGTCATCACGTCCTCGATCACCGGCCCGGTCACCGGCTTTCCCGGCTGGGCTCACTACGGCGCGACCAAGGCGGGCCAACTCGGCTTCATGCGCACGGCCTGCATCGAGCTCGCCAAGTACGGCATCACGGTCAATGCCGTGCTGCCCGGCAACATCCTGACCGAGGGGCTGATCGCGCTCGGCCCCGACTACGAGCGCTCGATGGCGGCATCTATCCCCTTGAAGAAGCTCGGCACCGTCGAGGACATCGGCTACGCCACCCTGTTCCTGGCCTCCAAGGAAGCCGCCTACATCACGGGTCAGACAATCATCGTCGACGGCGGCCAGATCATTCCCGAGAGCCTCGACGCCCTCGCCCAGGCTTAGTGGCCGTCCCAAAGAGCCTAGTTGGCGACTAGCTGCTTTGCTCTTGCAGCATCCGCGTGCGCAGCGATCGCGGCGATTGGCCGGTCCAGCGGCGCACCGCGCGGCTGAAGGCCGAGAGCTCCGAATAGCCGACCAGAAACGCGATCTCCGAGAACGGAAGCTGGCGCTGGCGCATGTAGGAAAGTGCCAGATCGCGCCGCGTCGCCTCGACGAGGACATTGTAGCTGAGCCCGTCGCAATGGAGCTCGCGCTGGATCATGCCGGTCGGCAGGCGCAGCTCGGCAGCGACCGAACTCGAGGGATGGAAAGCCGTCCGGCAGGCGCGCCCGCACGGCGGCGCGAACCCGATCCGTGACGCTCACGCGCAGGTCGTTGCGCTCGGAGAGGCGCTCGAGGCAGAGCCGCATGGCGGACATGAGGCGCGTATCTCGCGCGGGCATCGGCATCGACAAGATCTCGGGGCGGAACAGCAGCGCATTGGTGGGCTGCGAGAAGAAGGCGGGAGCCGCGAACGCCCGCTCATGCTCGCGCCAGCCTGGGGGCTTGGGATGCTCGAAATGAACTTCATCCGGCGCCCATGTCGGCCCCAGACACTCGCGAAATAAGTTGAGGAACATGCCGAGCGACAGCTCAGCGTCCTGGCGCCGCTCGACGATATCGGGCGCATCGATGCGGTATTCGAGCCGGTGCAGCCCGTCGGCGTCGGCAACGAGCTGCATAGACGAGGACTGCTGGTGCAGGGGAAAGAGATCGACGAGCGTCCCGAGCGCCATGCCGAGCGTCGGTGCCGAGACCGCCGCATAGCCCCACAGGCCGAGATCGCGGGGCTCGAAGGAGTGGCCGAACCAGAGGCCGAAATTGTCGTTGTGGGTGAGGCGCGCGCTTTCCTCGAACAGGCGGCAATAGGACTTGAGGCTCAATTGTAGCGTCGGGGAGCCCGCCATCTCGGGCGAGATGCCGGCATAGCCGAAGATACGGTCGAGGTCCCCTTTTTGGCGCTCGATGTAGGCGACAACGCCCGTAGCGGCGGCAGCAAGCACTGTCGGGTCTAAATCCCTCGAGGCTGCGCTACCGGCGCCTGGCGCCGCAAGCTCGGAGAGCCTACCTCCCATGTGTCCCTGGTGAGCAATTTGCCTTTGCTCGGCAAAAGGCTAGCAGAAGCTTGTCGGGGGTCAAGCCTCGCGGCGTGGTCAACCGTTGGTCTACTGCCCAATTCGTCGGCAGCGTCAGCCGAACAGACGCTTCCAAATTCCGCCCTTCGCCGACCTCACCCGTCGCGCCGATGCCGGAGTGCGCGCCTCGCCGAAGCGCGACAGGTAGCGCTCGCAAAGCGGAACGGTGTCGCGCGTATAGGCGACGCCCATGGACTGAGCGAGCTCGGTTTCCGAGTGGGACCCGATCCACGCGACGAGCAGGAGACGCCTCAGCATGACGAACGTGTCGATCTCTGCCTCCTCCTCGGCAGAGAGGGTGCCGACGCGCCGATAGCCACGCACCCACGCCTTCAGAAGCTCAGGCACCTCGGGTTTGTGCTCGAAGAACGATACGGTCGTCGCACAGTCGTAAAGGAACCACGAGAAGCCGCAGTCGTCGAAGTCGATGACTTTGATCGTCTTCCCGTCCATGAGCAGGTTGGCGAGCCGCATGTCGCCGTGGATGAGGTTGAAGCGGTCGGGGCCCTTGCCGAAGCGGTCTAGTCGCCAGGCGATGAGATTGACCGCCTCGCCCATCGCCTCGAGGGCACCGGGCGTGACGCCCATGCCGTCCTGCCATCGGCCCCAGTGCGGCCGCTCGCCGAGGCTCGTCTCGAAGTCCCACGTATGGCGCTCGAACCAGGGCGGCCGCTGCCACGAGCGCACGTGCCGGTGCATGCGCGCCGCCGTCTCGCCCAGCGTCTCGAAGCCGGCGGCATCGGTCGCGGCCGGCTCCTGGCCAGCCTCCCAGGCATAGAGGACGACGTTGCGCGGACGCGGCAGGTCGCCGTCCTGGACGGTCTGAATGAACTCCCCGTCGTGGCCTCTGATGGGCGTCGGCGTGATCGCCGCGCCGCTCTCCTTGAGCGCGATCTGCCAAGCGAGCTCGGAGGCGATGGCGGTCCGCGAGTGGTAGCCTTCCCGGTGCACGCGCAGCGCCCACTTCCCCCCGCTCTGGGGGTCGTCCACGCGATAGGTCGCGTTCTCCGACAGATTGATCAATTGCAGGATGACGCCGGCCGGCAGGGGAAAGCGATGGACGGCCCGCTGCGCGAGAGCCTGCAGCCGGCGCAACAGCTCCTCGTGCGAAAGCTCTCCGCCGCCCGCCATCCCGTCTCTCCCAAAACGCGAGTGCGCCGCCGATCTCGACCGCCGGCCGCTTCGCTTGCTGGCGCCCTCGACGACACTACGTAGCGCCGTTTCGCCGAACTTGACCGGGATGGGGCGACTTTTGACCGGCCGTCCACAGCTCTTTGCAGAGCGGACCCTTGCCGGTCCGGCGGATTGTAGGTCCGCGGCAATAGGCTATGCTGGTTTCGCCTCGTGCGGTGCCCGCAAGCCTTCGAGCCAGACCATGAGCAGCGATCCCGAAACAGATTTCCATCGCGAGCGCGCGCGCTCTCTCATGATGCGCGTTGCGCGAAACCCCAGGATTTGCTGCGGCTGCTTCTGCCTCTCCGACGAGGACAAAGCGCGTGCCCGCCGCGTGTTCCGCGTCGCCCGCGTCGTGTCCCGCGCTTGGGCCAAGGAGCACCAGGAAGCGGGCGCGCGGCGCCTGGCCGGCCCAAACCCCGGCTCGGCCTAATTGCGTGTTCGCAGCTTTGCAGCCTTGACACCGGCGAATGCCCGACCACGATGGCCCCTCCTCCTAGGGACGCTGATGCTCGCGCGCGCCGCCCTTTTCGCACTCGCCGTTCTCGCCATCGCCTCGCACGCTGCGGCTGAGGGCGCGATCAGGCTCAAGTTCAGCCACGTAGCCGCCCCGCAGGCGCACAAGAGCCGGGCCGCCGAGCGGTTCAAGGAGCTTGCGGAGCGCTATACCGAGGGCCGCGTCAAGGTCGAGCTTTACCCGAACTCGCAGCTCTACAAGGACAAGGAGGAGCTCGAGGCGCTCCAGCTCGGCGCCGTGCAGATGCTTGCCCCGTCGCTCTCGAAGTTCGGGCCGCTCGGCATCAAGGAGTTCGAGGTCTTCGACCTGCCGTTTCTCTTTTCCGGCTACGACGACCTGCGCAAGGTCACTCAGGGGCCGCTCGGGAAAGAGCTGCTGGCCAAGCTCGACTCGAAAGGCATGGTCGGCCTCGCTTATTGGGACAATGGCTTCAAGATCTTCTCCGCGAATAAGCCACTCCTCGTGCCCGAGGACATGCTGGGGCTCAAGATGCGCATTCAATCCTCGAAGGTCCTGGAGGCTGAGATGGCCGCGCTCGGCGCGCTTCCCCAAGTGACGGCCTTCTCGGAGGCTTACCAGGCGCTCTCGTCCGGCGTCGTCGACGGCACGGAGAATCCGCCCGCCAACATGCTGACGCAGAAGATGTACGAGGTGCAGAAGCACGCGACGCTGACCTATCACGGCTATCTCGGCTACGCCGTCATTGCCAACAAGGCTTTTTGGGAGGGTTTGCCGCCGGCAATTCGCGCGGCGCTCGAGAAAGCGCTCGCCGAGACCACGCCTTACGAGCTCGAGATTGCCAAAGCTGAGAACGAGGAGGCGCTGGCCGAGATGAAGAAGCTCGGCACGACCGCCTTTCACGAGCCGACGCCCGACGAGCTCGAGGCGTGGAAGGCGGCGCTGATGCCGGTCCACAAGGAGATGGCGGGGCGCGTGGGCCAAACCCTCATCGACCGCATCTATGCCGAGACGGGCAGGGCGCGCTAAGGTCCGCGCCGAGGCGGATAAGGTGGGCAGCGTCCGACGAGCCGCCGCGCCGAGCGCCGGGGGGAATCAATGATCTTGCGCCTGCTCGACAGGCTCGAGGAGACCGTCATCGCGGTGCTCATCGCGGCTGCGACGGCCCTCGTTTTCGTCGCTGTTCTCCAGCGCTACGGGCTCTCCAACGCGGCCGCCCTCGCCGCGTGGGCCAAGGCGCATGGGCTCGATTGGCTTGCCGCGGGTGCGAAGCATGTCTTTCTCGCCCTCAACTCGGTGCGGCTGACGTGGGCGCAAGAGCTTTCCATATTCATGCTCGTGTGGATGGCGAAGTTCGGCGCAGCCTACGGCGTGCGCACCGGAATCCACGTCGGCGTCGACGTCCTGGTGCAAAGCCTGCCCGAGGCGCGGCGCCGGGTCCTGATCCTGGTCGCGCTCGCGGCCGGCGCCCTCTTCACGGCTATCGTCGGCACTCTCGGTGCGCGTCTCGTCTGGCACATCGCCGAGACGGGGCAGACCTCGGCCGTGCTCGAGCTGCCGATGTGGGCCGTCTACCTGGCGGTGCCTCTCGGCTCCTACCTCATGTGCTTCCGCTTCCTTGAGGTCGCGTGGGCGTTCGCCGCGACCGGCGCGCTCCCGCACCATGATCCCGGCACCGTCGAGGGGCTCGCGGACGAAATCCGGGAGGACGCGCGATGACGGCAGCGATCATCTTCGCGCTGCTGATCGTTTTCCTGCTCACGGGCATGCCGGTCTCGATCGCGCTCGGGCTCACCGTGCTCACCTTCCTCTTCGCGATGACCGACGTGCCGCTCGACGCAGTGGCCTTGAAGCTCTTCACCGGCATCGAGAACTTCGAGATCATGTGCGTGCCGTTCTTCATTCTGGCCGGCGGCTTCCTCACGCACGGAGGCGTGGCGCAGCGCATGATCCGGTTCGCGACCGCCATGGTCGGACACTGGCCGGGTGGTCTCGGGCTCGCCGCCGTTTTTGCTTGTGCGATCTTCGCGGCCGTGTCGGGCTCCTCGCCCGCGACCGTGGTCGCCGTCGGCTCGATCCTGATCCCGGCCATGACGGCGCAGGGGTTTCCGCTGCGCTTCGGAGCTGGCGTCGTCGCCTCTTCGGGCGCACTCGGCATCCTGATCCCGCCTTCGATCGTCATGGTCCTCTTCTCGGTTGCGACGAGCGGCATGGTCGCCACCGGCCCCGCGGGCGAGCGCGTGACGGCGCCCTCCGTCGGCCATCTCTTCATGGCGGGGGTCGTGCCGGGCATCGTCCTGGCGTTCTTGCTCGGGATCACAACGCTCTACCGGGCCTGGACCAGGGGCTATCCGAGAAGCGCGCGGGCAAGCTGGGCCGAGCGCGGCCGCGCCTTTCTCGACTGCGCCTGGGGCTTAGTGCTGATCGTCATCATACTCGGGGGCATCTACGGCGGGGTCTTCACGCCGACGGAGGCCGCGGCGGTGAGCGCGGTCTACGCCTTCGTCATCGCCGTGTTCGTCTACAAGGACCTCGCGCTCCGCGACGTGCCGCGCGTGCTGCTTGCGTCAGCCAACATGAGCGCCATGCTGCTCTACATCATCACCAATGCGGTGCTGTTCTCGTTTCTCTTGACGCACGAGCAGATCCCGCAGGCGATCGCCGACTGGATCGTCGACCAGGGCTTCGGCCGCGTGTCGTTCCTGATGGTGTGCAATATTCTGTTGCTGGCGGCCGGATGCGTCATGGAGCCTGCCTCGATCACGCTCATCCTGGCGCCCATCCTGTTTCCCGTTGCCGCCAAGCTCGGCATCGATCCCATCCATTTCGGGATCATCATGGTCGTCAACATGGAGATCGGCATGCTTACGCCGCCGGTCGGGCTCAACCTCTACGTCGCGAGCGGGATCGCCAAGCTCGGGCTCACGGAAATGTCGAAGGCGGTGCTGCCGTGGCTCGCGACCATGCTGACCTTCCTCATGCTCGTGACTTACTGGCCCGAGCTTACGCTGGCCTTTCCGCGCTGGCTCGGCATACTTGCGGCTGAGCCCTGAACGCCAATGCCGCCCCCGGCTTCCGCCGGGAGTGGCATTGAGACGCTTTGAACCTGCTCCCTCGAGAGCTTGGGCTCAGTTCAGGTTGGTATTGACTGTGCCGAAGAGGCCGTTCAGGCCGTCCTTCAGCGTCGTCAAGCCGGTGATGATGCCGACGCCGACAATGGCGGCGATGAGCCCGTACTCGATCGCGGTGGCGCCCAACTCGTCCTGCACGAAGCGCGAGAAGATATTCATTGCGGTGGTCCTTCCTCGTGTTTGCCCCGGCCTGGTCGAGACCGGAGGATTCTAAAGTGGAGTAGCTTCCATCGAGACCGTGACCCCCGCACCAGTCTCGATGGCGACGGGGACAGACGTTTGAGATGGATCGCCTTGCGCGCTCCATCTCAAACGGTCCATCCGACGAAACCCGTCAACCTGGAAGCTTGAGCCGGCTGTGGGCTTAGTTCAGGTTCGTGTTGACGGTCGAGAACAGGCCGTTGAGGCCGGTCTTCAGTGTCGTGAGGCCGGTGACAA
Source organism: uncultured Alphaproteobacteria bacterium (assembly GCA_963699485.1). GTDB lineage: Bacteria > Pseudomonadota > Alphaproteobacteria > Rhizobiales > Hyphomicrobiaceae > Hyphomicrobium_C. Next base: position 45,804 of record CAVOUC010000022.1, read on the forward strand.
TGCCGACGCCGACAATGGCGGCGATGAGCCCGTACTCGATCGCGGTGGCGCCCGACTCGTCCTTCACAAAGCGAGCAAGGATCGTCATGACTTTGCACTCCCAGAGGTTGACTTCGATCTCGTTCAGTTCTCGGCGTGGGTTCGACGCCCATGCATCTTGAACTCACTGAAGACTACGCGTTTGAAATTAATTTGAGGTGAAAATCGGCGCGTTCGCCCTAACTATGCACGCAGCTGCTGTTAAAGTTCAGGCAACGATGTGATATTTGACAATACTCATCATGTAATTACCAAAGAATATTATGATTATCAAATTATTATACTACATAACCAGGCATGATTGGTCATCTTAGTTTAATTAATATTTTGTTTAATCAGGAAAGTGCGAAAAAATTACCTGGGCAAGCCCATGGGTACGGCCAATCGAACCGGCCCTCACGAGCTTCGCGGGGCGGAGCGGGACTAGGCAAGACTGCCACGCCCGGCGGCGGTCGCCCTCTCGGCGCGGCACGGTTCTTGTCTGCGCGCTGGCTTTCCGAGGCGCCATGCGGCCGGCTCGTTCGACGTCGGAGGTGAGGCCTGTCGCAACGGGGCATCCGTTTGCTCTTTCTTTACCATTCCGCAGCCTAATCGTTCGGAGAGGCCTGCCGGGGAGCGTTCGATGCCGCCGAGATCACCGCGCGCGGGGCGCGCATCGCCGATGTGGAGACGCACGCTTTCATGCGCGGCCGCGGCCCTGCTGGCCGCCCTCGCCGCCGGAGAGTGCCTCGCAGGAGATCTGATCGTCCGCTACGACCAGTCTCAGCTCTTGCGCCTGCCGCGTCCGGTCGCCGAGGTCATCATCGGCAATCCTTCCATCGCCGACGTCGCCGTCCAGGGCGGAAACCTGCTCGTCGTAACCGGCAAGACCTTCGGGGTCACCAACATCATCGCGCTCGATGCGCAGCGCAACGTGATCGAGGACCAGCGGGTCGTCGTGCAACGCGACGACGAACGCAGCGTCAACCTCGTCAAAGGCGGCACCCGGCAGTCCTATAGCTGCACGCCCACTTGCTCGCCGACACTCACCATCGGCGACGAGGGCACGTACTTCGAGACCATCTCGAAGCACGCGACCGCCAAGACCAGATTCTCCAATTCGACCTCCGACATGGGCAACTCGCAGCAAGGCGGAGGCAATTGACGGTTCGCGAGCCTCGGCGCCCGGTACGTCTTTCGGTTTTGCAGCAACCCGTTGACCAATACTTAACTCTCTTTCCATTCCCCCGCTCGAGCACAAGAAAATATTCAGTCCGCCAAAATAACCTTCCTCCCCTGCCCGTAATCGGCAAATGACAGGGGAACGGGAATGCAGTCGACCGCTCGAGAACCGCGGTTTTGCGGCATCCGCCGGCGCGCTCTTTGCGCGGCATGGCGGCGCGACGAGAGCGGCGCTACCGCCGTCGAATTCGCGTTCATCGCCGCGCCGTTCTTCGTGATGCTTCTCGGCATCATGACGGTAGGAATGCACTACTTCACGATCCATTCGCTCGAGCTCGGCGTTTCGGCCGCTGCCCGCCAGATCCGAACGGGCCAAGCGCAAAAGGCGGGAATGACCTTCAACGACTTCAAGCAGCTCGTCTGCAACGAGGCGGGCAGCTACATCAAGTGCAACAAGCTCATCGTGCACGTGAAGAGCGGGGCCCAGTTCGCCGATCTCGATCCACCGACGTCGTGCGTCACCAACGGCAACATGACGCCGAGCGCCGGCGTTGCCACCGATCCGCTCTCCAAGTCCTCGGGCACGGCGAGCGCCGCCGTCGTCGTCAGCGCCTGCTACGACTGGGAATTCGGCAGCGAGCTTTGGCAGAAGATCTGGAACATGATGCTCGTCGGTCCGGGGACGCCCGCGGGTCTTGGCCAGAAAACCGTTGGCAGGACGATCGTGTCGGCGACGACCACGTTTCGCACCGAGCCCTACAATTGAGATCGACGTCTGGCTGCCGGGCAGCCCGGCCGAGGAGAGAACGCATGTCACCGTCAGCAACGAAGCGGCGCTTCGCGACCCACGGCCAAGCCTTGGCTCGGTTCATGCGCGACACGAGAGGGATCGCGGCGGTCGAATTCGCCTACGTCGTGCCGGTCATACTTCTGATGCTGGTCGGCACGGTCGAGGCGAGCCGGGCGGTCTCGATGGATCGGCGCCTCGCGCTCGTCACCTCGATGATCGCCGATCTCGTGGCGCGCGAGGAAAAGATGACGGCCGCCGACGTCAATGCCATCTACAACATCGTCAGTCAGACCATGAGCCCGTTCGAACTCGAGCTCGCTCAAGGTATCGATCATCCCGGTCAAGGCCAGCCCCAACGACGCGGCGATGACGCGCGTTTACGCCGGCACGACGAACCGTCCCTCCCTTCACGGTGCGAGCCAGCCCGCCAAGTGCTCCTCCTACACGCTCTCGAGCGGCCTCACCGGCAAGGGCGCGAGCGTGGTCGTCGTCGAGACGTCCTACGAGTACAAGCCGGTGTTCCTGAACTACATCTTCGGGACCGCGACCTGGACCGACAAGGCCGTCGCCGCGCCCCGCAACAGCTGCGTCGATTTCGACGGCGACAACTGCGTCTCGACCTGCTTCTAGCCGCCACGAGGCCGCCTCGGCGGCCATAAACGGCCAATTTCCCGTGGATAACGCGGCGGCGGTTATGCTCAATTTCGGGCGTGTCCGGCCCATTACCTCGAATTTCGGGAAACAGTGTTCTTTTGCCGAACATTGTCGACGCCCCGCCACCGTGAGCAATCTTGCGCAAAGCGGCTTTGTGCAACACGTATTCAGGATTGGATCGGTGGAATCATGGGTCGGCGCTCCGTTCACACGGCCGAGGAATTGCGCGAGTTGATCCTCGACGCCTCGACCGATCTCATCAAGAGCGGCGGGTACGGGCGGCTGTCGGCGCGCGAGATCGCCCGGCAGATCAACTATTCCCCGGGCACGCTGTACAACGTTTTCGAAAACCTCGATGACCTTGTTCTCACCATCGAGGGAAGGCTATTGGACCGGCTTTCGGATGCGCTCGCAAAGGTTCCCGTCGACGGCGATCCGCAGAAGAGGCTGCAGCGCCTCGCCGAGTGCTACCTCGAGTTTACGCACGAAAATCCGAAGCTCTGGAATCTCCTGTTCGAGCACCATCTGCCCGCCGGGCGCGAGGTTCCGGCCTGGTACCAGCAGAAGCTCGAGGTTCTCATGTCGCAGGTCGAAGCGGCACTGGCGCCGCTGATGGAAGGAGCCGACCCGCAGGCGATCAAGCGTTCGGCGCGGGTACTGTGGGCCGGCGTCCACGGGATCACGTCGCTCTCGACGGCGGACAAGCTGTCGGCGATCTCGACGGACGCAGCCGCCGCCTTGGTGGACGATCTGATCCGGACCTACGTCGCCGGCCTTCGCAAATAGGACGATTGTGGGTACCGATGCCGCCTATTTGGCCGGCGGCGTGTGAGGCGTTACGGGCCCATGCGCCGTCTCCGGCAGCGTCCCCGTCGTAATGTCGCTCCCGGTCGCGGTCGTGCCTGCCAGATCGCGGCCCGGGACGTCGACGATGCCGAACCAGGTCTCGTGCGGAAGCAGGCGCGCGCTCAAGCCCGCCCACAGGTCGCGCGAGGAAATTCCCTCGACGAAGGCCTTCGTCGACGGAGCCAGCCAGATCGCCGCCGCGGCCGCGACCGCCATGGCCGCCGATGCGCGCGGGTGGCGCCGGTCATAGAGCTTGAGCGCCGTTCCGAACGACGACTTGATCCGCGTGTCCATGACGTCGACGGCATAGATCTCATCGAGGACGAGGTGGACGAGATAGCCGATGAAGAGGAAGCCGGCGGCGAGCCAGGCGACGCCCTCGTGCTTGCCGAGCGCGTAGCGGAAGACGATCGCGGTGGCGGCGGCCGAGAACACGGCCGCGAGCAGCGAATGCCAGATGCCGCGGTGGACCGAGAGGCGGTGGAATGCGGCATGGAGGGCGTAGCGCACGAAGACGAGCGTGCCGAGCCAGAGCAGCCACAGCTCGGCGATCGAGTATTTCATCGCAAAGCTGAATAGCACCGCGAACGAGAAGAACACCGCAAGGCCGGCGAACATTGCCCGGCTCGGGCGCGAGTCCTTGAGATCGATGTCGGGCAGCACGGAGCCGAGCACGCCGGCCATCGTCACGGCGACAAGGTTCTCGGGCGCGACCACGTCGGCGGCAAGGGTGAGGGTCGCGAGAGCGCCCGCCGCGACGGTGCCGGCGGCGATATGAGTGGTGAAATTGGCCATGGCTGGTCCCCCTCGACGGCGCCGGCCTCGGGAGCCGGCCGGCACCTCAATGGGCCTTAGCAACAGATTCGCCGGAGTAGCGGGAGGGGCTTGGCCCGTGGCGGATGTGGAAAACGGTGAATGCGGACCGCTATAGCTCGTGCTGGCCATTTTCCCTCAACTCTGGCAACACCTCTCCTTTCGCTGGGAGACGAGAGATGGGCTTGAGCCCGGCGCTGCGGCCGACGACGCTGCAAGGCAAGACCAATCTCGTGGCCGCCGGCAGCATCCTCGTGGCGCTGGCGGTCATGGGCTTGAAGTATCTCGCCTATCTCACGACGGGGAGCGTCGCACTCTACTCGGATGCGCTAGAAAGCATCGTCAACCTGGTGACGGCGGTGGCCGCGCTCGCCGCGGTCTGGGTGAGCGGGCAGCCGCCCGACCGCAATCATCCCTTCGGTCATCACAAGGCCGAGTACCTGTCCGCCGTGCTCGAAGGCGCGCTCATCATTGTGGCGGCGCTTCTCATCTTCCGCGAGGTGTACCTGGCCTTCACCGTGCCACGCGCCCTCGAGCAGACGGGACTGGGGCTCGCCTTCAACGGTCTTGCCACCGCGCTCAACGGCGGCTGGGCCTGGTTCCTGATCACCCGCGGGCGCGCCTGGCGGTCGCCGGCGCTCGCCGCCGACGGCTGGCATCTCGCGACCGACGTCATGACCTCGGTCGGCGTCTTGACCGGGCTCGGCCTCGCCGCCTTGACCGGGCTCTCGATCCTCGATCCCCTGCTTGCGCTCGCGGTCGCCTTCTACATCCTCTGGACCGGCTACCGCATCACGGCGAAGTCCATGAGCGGGCTCATGGACGAATCGGCGGGGAGCGAGATCGAGGCGCGTATCCGGGGTGCGATCCGCGACGGCGGCCACGGCGCGCTCGAGGCCCACGACATCCGCACGCGCCACGCCGGCCGGGCGACGTTCATCGAGTTCCACCTCGTCGTTCCCGGCGACATGACGGTCAATGCGGCGCACAAGATCTGCGATCGCCTCGAGGAGGCGCTCGAAGCCGAGATCGACGGCTCGGAAGTGGTGATCCACGTCGAGCCGGACTACAAGGCGAAACAAAAGGGCGCCGTGAAGCTCTAGCGGTCGTTCTGAAACCGCGCGGCACGCCTACACCGTCATGCCCGCGCAGGCGGGCATCTGTCCAAGCTTCCGATGGTTCTCCACACTGCGGGCTTGGGCGGATCGCCGCCTTCATGCTGGAAGCATGTCTTCGACATGACGCGGCGATGACGGTGAAATGGTAACTCCGGCCCAGTGGGGTCCCCTGGCTGGGGCTTTGGAAAGGGGCGCGTAACCAGTGCGGGGTGGCCAAGTGGAGGCCGCCCGCGATCTGTGGTAATCTTCGATTTGTTCGGCGAAAGCTCCGTCCGCGATCCCCGCGTCGAGCGTAGTCGTTTGGTCTGGAGATGCCGCCAAACGCTTTTCTTGCGCGATTTCATAAGCTTAGATCGTGGTCGCGCCTGGTCGAGACCGAGGTCCAGGCCTCGCCAGCGTCCAGCCGACGGAGCTACCCCATGAGACTGTCTGCCCTTGTGCTTGTCGCCTCGAGCCTTGCGCTCGTCCCGGGCGCGGCCGGGGCCGTCGAGTCCCGCCAGATCGGCGCCGCGGTCACAGTTGTCAATCTCGTCACCGCCGAGCTCGACCGCGACACCCGCAGCCTGCAGGTGGGCGACAGGGTCCACGAGTACGAGAACATCGCGGTCGGCCTCGACGCCAAGGGCGAGCTCAAGCTCGACGACGAGACCAAGCTCGCCCTCGGCCCCGGCTCGCGCTTGAAGCTCGACAAGTTCGTCTACGACGCCGACAAGAGCGACGGCTCGATCGTCCTCGACCTCGTCAAGGGCACGTTCCGGTTCATCACCGGCGTCGCCGCGAAGCCGACCTACGTCATCCGCACGCCGGCCGCCTCGATCACGGTGCGCGGCACGATCTTCGACCTCTACGTCGAGGAGGACGGCATGACGTGGCTCTTGCTGCACGAGGGCGCGGTGCGCGTCTGCGGCGACCGCGGCAACTGCCGGATCATCGACGAGGTCGGCAAGCTCCTACGCGTTATCGGCGGCGACGTCGGCGCCCCCGTCAAATGGGCGGCGCTGCCGGGCAAGGAGGCCGTCCCCTTCGACACGGCGTTCCCGTTCGTCGCCTCGCCGCCGACGATCGATCCGACCCCCATTCTCACGCGGGACGTGATCATCCTCGGCAATCTGCCCGACGAGGAGAAGCCGAAGGAGACGGAGACGACGAAGCCGAAGAAGCCAAGGCCGAGCGCACGCGCAACACCGACGCGCCGCAGAAGAAGAAGACCAAGACCAAGACGGCGAAGAAGAGCTCGTCGGGCGATGATTCCAACATCGTGGGCGGCATGGATATCGTGATCGGCATCGGCGGCGGAATCGGCAAGCACGGCGGGAACAAGGGCGGGCACAAGGAGCCGAAGGGCGAGATGCCGCGCGGCGGGATGAAGTACTAGGACTTTCCGACCCTCATCGAGACCTGGCCCCTCACCCGCGCCTCGGCTTTAGGCGTGGTTCACGTTCCCGTCCTTGGCACCCAGACGTAAAAGCCGTTGTCTGCAATGCCCTTGGTGATCTCGTGATAGTCGCCTCCGATCCGGTCTGCGTCTTCGGCGTGATGGACGACAATGTCCTTCACGAATGTCCAACTCTCCGCTCCTCCTGGTAGGTTCTCGCCCGCGGGGTCTCGAGTGAGCGCTGCTTCCGAGCCCCGCCGGAATTTGTATAAGTGCATGCCCGGCATCCTCTCATGCTTTGCGCCAAGCATAGCACGCGTTGCGACGACGATACGATGCCCAGCCGTTGAGACACGGCCTCAACTCGGGGCGGGTGCCGGAGCGCTGCGCGCGTAGTAATCGAACAACGGCCCGAACTCCGGCCAGCCGAGAGCGCGGCAGGCCGCGAGCCTCGCGGCGACGGCCGCCGGGTCGCCGGCGGCAAGCGCCTTGATGAGCGCCGCGTGCGCAAAGGAGAGGTCGCGGAACCGGCCGCTCCAGGCCACGGCTTCGTCGCCGGCGAGGGCGAACAGGCGCTCGGGGCGGCCTTTGCCGCGCAGCGCCGCCGTGCCGATCTCGAGGAACGCGAAGTCTTGCGCCTTCTCCGCCGTCGCCTCGCCGACGATGATCGGCGCGCCGTAGGTTTTCGTCGCCTCCTCGAGGCGCGCGGCCGTGTTCACGACGTCGCCCAGGATCGAATAGTCGAAGCGCTGCGGCGAGCCGACGTTGCCGACGCAGCACGAGCCCGTGTTGAGGCCGATGCCGATGCGGATCGGCGGTGGCGGCTGCTCGCCGCGTTCGCGGGCCTCCTCTGCCCAGGCGTCGTTCAGGCGGTCGAGCTCGGCGATCATGGCGAGAGCCGCGCGGCAGGCGTTGGCTGCGTGCTGGGGGTCGTCGAGCGGGGCGTTCCAGAAGGCCATCACCGCGTCGCCCATGAACTTGTCGATGGTGCCGCGCTTCGCGAGGATGATCTCGGAGAGCGGCGTGAAGAGCCTGTTGACGAAGCGGATCAGTGCCTCCGCGTCCATTCCCTCGGAAAGCTTCGAGAAGCCGCGCACGTCGGCGAAGAGCAGCGTCACCTCGCGCATCTCGCCGCCGAGCTTGAGCTTGTCGTGATTGCGCGCGAGCTCGTCGACAAGAGGCGCCGCCACGTAGTGGCTGAACGCGGTCCTGACGCGCGCGCGGTCGGTCTCGGTCTTGATGTAGGTCGTGAGCGAGCCCGCGAGGTAGAGCGCGACCAGGGCGAGGGAGGGATAGACCGGGTCGAAGAGGTAGCCTGCGCGCGAGAAGGCCAGCCACGAGCCGGCGGCGACGGCGGCGATGGCGGCGGCTCCGGTGATCGCCGCCGCAACGGGCCCGAAGCGGCGAATGAGCGCGGCAATCACCGCTCCCATGACGATGAGGAAAACGATCTCGGCGCCGGTCGCGAACGCCGGACGTGCGATGTGGGCCCCCGCGAGCATCTGCTCGAGCGCCTGCGCGTGGATCTCGACGCCGGGAACCGAGGGCTCGAGCGGGGTCGCTCTGAGATCGAGAAGCCCGGTGGCGCTCGATCCGATCAGGATGTGGCGTCCGGCGACGGCTTGGGGGTCGAAGGAGCCGTCGAGGATCGTGTGCGCGGAGAGATAACGGCGCGGGTCCGAGGGGGCGAGGTTGAGCCACATCTGCCCGTCGGCGTCGGTCGGGAGCACGGTTTCGCCGACCCGCACCGTCTCGACGCCGCTCCTCTCGCCGAACGCAGGCACGCTGCTGCCCCCCGACGAGCGCACGAAGAGCGTCGTCTCTTTCGCTCCCACCCGCAGCGCCTCGACGGCGAGCGAGGGATAGAGCGTGTCGGCGATGGTCATGAGGAGGGGGACGCGGCGCACGATCTGATCGTGGGCCGGGAGCCAGTTCACCGTGCCTTGGCCGGCCGCCGCGGCGGCGAGCATCGGCAGGCTGCCGATGGCGCCCGGGAATTTCGGCACGAACAGCTTGGGATCGTCGCCGGCGATGGCGAATCGGGCCTGCGGGGCGGGGGGCGGTTTGTCGCTCGTCTTGTCGGCCGCGACGCCGAGGACGGCCGGGACCTTGGCAAGGGCGGCGGCGAGGATCTGATCGTTGGAGGGGAGCGACTCGAGCGCGCCGAGCGCGGGGGCGAGCTCCGGCCGGCTCGCGATCTCCCGCGCGATTTCCGACGGCGAGAGGCGATCGGGCTCGGCCAGGATGAGGTCGAGGGAGATCGTCTTGGCGCCGGCCTTGCCGAGCTGCTCGACGATCGTTGCGAGATGGCTGCGCGGCCACGGCCACTGGCCGACGCGTGCGAGGGAGGCTTCGTCGATGTCGACGATGCGCACTGGGAAGGCGGGATCGGCCTCGCGCGGGGCGAGCTTCAGGTAGCTGTCGAAGATCGAAAGGCGGAGGCGCGCGACGGGGTCGGGGTCGGCGATGCGCAGCGCAACTGCCAGGACGAGCAGGGCTGCGGTGAGCAGAGATTGGATCGGCGGAGTGCGCACGTCCGGGTCCCCTCTCGCCGTCGGCGGACCTCGCCTGTGGCCTGCGGCCGAACCTAGACCACGACGGTCGCCTTGGGGCCCATGAGCGCCTGAATCTGGCGCATGGGTCCGGCGGCCCGCCAGACGTTCTCGATGCGGAACTGCTCGGCGCCGCCGCCGAAGATCGTGAGCCTTGCCTCGATGTCGCTCGTGCCGAGCCCGAGCACACCGAGGCCCAAGAGCTTGTTGGCGATGAGATCGTCGCTGTAACGCGTCAGCCGAATGTGCATGACGGACCAGCTCTCGGGCGCTCGCCCGAGCACGCTCGCGAACTTCTGCACTCGCTCGACCTGCGTGCCGCGGAAGCGCCAGTAGCTCAGCCGGTCGAAGACGAAGACGGTCGCGAACCAGACGACGAAAAGCACCGTCGAAATGAGCAGATAGAACGCAAGGTTCATGTGCACGAGGAGCGAGGGCGGCGATGACCAGATCCCCTCCATATTCATGATCACGTAGGTCGCCGCGGCCGTGAGACCGATGAGCATGATGAGGAGCACGGCGTTGATGCCGCGGGCGCGCACGGTCGTCGCGACAATGACGAGCAGGAGGAGGAGGGTGAAGGAGAGGCCGAGCCAGGGGCTCGGATGCATGAACAGCGGCTTGCCGTCGCCGATGGTCAATCGGTCTCCCTGCACGTAGGTGAGGAAGGCGCAAATGAAGCCGTAGGCCCAGATGACCCACCAATGAATGATCGGAGAGTGAGGGTAGATGCGAATTTCGGTGGTGCTGCCCGTCGACGGCGCCGCGGCGGCTCCCCCGCCGACAGGGTCAGTTGGCATGACCATGTGTGATCCTCACCCCCAAGACCGGCAACGGGCGTTGCCGGCGGCATGACGAAACCGGTTCCCTCGGCAGCAGCGATCCTTCCGACTTTTCGCATCGCCCCGCCGGGACTGTCAACGCGAGCGGGCATAGTCGCAGCGACGTGAGGCGGGAATGCGAGATGGTGGAGGAGCTTGGTTAACGGCGGTTGGCCGTCGCGGGGGAGCTCGCTATTTTTCCAGCAGGCGTGGCCAGTTGGCATCGGCCATGGCGACATAGCCGGGGATGCCCATCCAGCTTGGAAGGCTTGCGACCTGCCTCGCGCCTATAGCGCGAGACGGCGCCGCCGGAGGATGCTCGCCAAACCGGCTCCACTTTCGCATTTGCTCGATATAGGGTCGCAACCCGCGCGCGACCCGGGGCTCGAAGGCTCCCTGGACGCGCCGACGACGGCACCTCCGGCGAGACTGAAAACGGGGACGGCGCATGAGGTGGGGCGGCAGGCTCCTCTTTGTCTACGGGACGCTTCGGTCCGACGTGCGATGCGCGCTTGGCTCGAGCGAGCGCGCACGCCTCAGCCGCGCAGCACGGTCGGTGGGCCCGGCGACGATTTGCGGAGTGCTCTACGATCTCGGTCAGTATCCCGTGCTGCTCTCGAATGGCGCGGAGCGGGCCCAAGTGCGCGGCGAGGCGCTTCTTCTCGAAAATCCGGAGGCGACGTTCGCCTGGCTCGACGCCTATGAGGGAGTGCTGCTCGGAGACCCTGGAATCAAGGAGCTCACGCGGGCCGAGCGCGAGATCAGGCTTGCGAGCGGCGAGGTTTCGCGGGCATGGGTCTACCTCTATTCGAGGGCGCCGCGCGCGGGCCGCCGTCTCGTGGCGAACCGCTGGCCGAAATAGGCGGGAAAGTGACAAGTGAGGAGAGTACGCAGGGAGCTGGCCCGACACGTCGGGTTTGCCCTCATCCCGATTCGATCTCCCCGCGAGATCGGACCGACCAGCTCCCAAGCGCTGCTCTTCTCATACACGTCTGGCGACCTTCCGGCTTCGCTATTTTGGCGTCGAATGTTATTCCAAGTGGATAATTGACAAGAGAGCCAATCTGGCCCGCAGTAAGATCAACACTTACCATCCCGTGTGAGGATCGCAGCTTAGGTCGATGAGGCGGCGAGAACTTCCGACTTCGCCCTCTCGTAGGCCTCGGTCGCCAGCAGCCAAGCCTCCTCCGCTCCGGCGAGTCGCTTCGCAATCTGGCCGCGCTCGATGGTGAGCTCGCGGACCTTTCCGGCATCGGCATAGAGGCCGGGCTCGGCAAGCGCGGCGTCGATGCGGGCCAGATCGGTGCCGAGACGCTCGACGTTCTTCTCCGCAGCATCGACGGCCTTCTTCAACGGCGAGAGCTCGTTGCGCCGCTCGGCAGCGGCCCTGCGGGCATCCGCGCGGCTCGTACGCTCCTCAACCTCCTCGCGGTCCGCCGACCGTTCGCCCGGCCGTGACGTGCGCTCGGCTATGAGCTCGTCGCGATAGCTCTCCATGTCGCCGTCGTAGGATCGCACGGTTCCGCCGCGCACGATCCACAGCCGGTCGGCGGTCGCTTCAACGAGATGGCGATCGTGACTGATCAGGATCACTGCGCCTTCATACTCGGACAGCGCGTGGATCAGGGCCTCGCGGCTGTCGACGTCGAGGTGGTTCGTCGGCTCGTCGAGGATCAGAAGATGCGGCGCATGAAAGGCCGTGAGCGCGAGGAGGAGGCGGGCCTTCTCGCCCCCCGAGAGGTTCTCGCACTTCGTGTCCGCCCGATCGCTGCCGAAGCCGAGCGTTCCGAGCCGCGTTCGCTTCTGGGCCTCCGTCGCGTCCGGCATCAGGCGCACGATGTAGTCGTAGGGCGACATCGATGCCGCGAGCTCGTCGAGCTGGTGCTGGGCAAAGTAGCCGACACTGATGCGACCCATCCCGAACACTTGGCCGCTAAGAGGAGCGAGCTTGCCGCTCAAGAGCTTGGCGAAGGTCGACTTGCCGTTGCCGTTGGCGCCGAGAAGGGCAATGCGGTCGTCCTGGTCGATCCTGAGATCGAGCCGCGTCAGAACGGGGGCGTCCGGCGCATATCCGACGGCGACGCCTTCCAGGCGCAGAAGTGGGCTCGCCATGGCCTTGGCTGGGCTCGGAAAGGCAAACGGCGCGACACGATCCTCGACCTGGGCGGCGATGGGCTTGAGCTTTGCGAGCGCCTTCACCCTGCTTTGCGCCTGCTTGGCCTTGGTCGCCTTGGCCTTGAACCGGTCGATGAAGGCCTGGATGCGGCGGCGCTCGTCGTCCTGCTTCTTCTTGAGCTTCAATTCGAGTTGCTGGCGCATGCGCCGCGTCTCCTCGAAGGCATCGTATCCGCCCGAGTAGAGCGTGAGCTTGCCGCGCTCGAGATGGAGAATGGCGCCTGCCGTCCGGTTCAGGAGATCGCGATCGTGGCTGACGATCAGGACGGTGTGCGGGTAGCTCTTGAGGTAGCTCTCGAGCCAGAGCGTTCCCTCGAGATCGAGATAGTTGGTCGGCTCGTCGAGGAGCAGGATCTCGGGCTCGTTGAAGAGCACGGCGGCGAGTGCGACGCGCATGCGCCAGCCGCCGGAGAACTCGCGGCAGGCTCGCCGCTGTGCCTCCTCGTCGAAGCCGAGGCCGGCGAGGATCTGGGCGGCGCGCGCAGGCGCCGAGTGGGCGTCGATATCGATGAGGCGAAGCTGAATGTCGCCAATGCGGTGCGGGTCGGTCGCCGCCTCTGCTTCCTCGAGGAGGGCTTGGCGCTCCCTGTCGGTCGCCAGCACCCAGTCGATGAGGGTCGCCTCGCCGCCGGGAGCTTCCTGGGCGATGCGTCCAACCTTTGCTCCGCGTGCGATCGTGATCGAGCCTTGGTCGGGATGGAGGTCGCCGCCGATGATCTTGAGCAGCGTCGTCTTGCCGGCGCCGTTGCGTCCGACGAGACCGACCTTGTGGCCCGTCGGGATCGCCGCGGTCGCGCCGTCGAGAATGGTCTTGCCCTCGATGCGGAACGTGAGGTCGTTGAGATGCAGCATGGGGAGGGAGATAGCGGCTCGCGGCGAGGCTGTCACCCGGGCGCGCGTATGCTCAGATGTCTATACCGAGGCGCTTCAGGATGGCGATCATCGCCAAATAGCTGGCAATGGTAAGGGCAACCGCGATCAGGAGGCTCGGCGTGAACGGCAAGCCATGACGCAACAGGGGCGGAAGCGCGAGGAGGAGGACGAGGGAGGGCAGGATCAGCCAGAAGATGCCGTTGGCAAGAGCCGCCACGCGCTCGGGATCCTTGGTGTCGGCCCACAGCCACATCATGGCCAGGAGCGAGGTTATCGGCAGCGAGGCGAGCGCCGCCCCGAGTAGCGTGCTGCGTTTCGCCGCTTCCGCGACCGCGACGACCAGCAGGCTCGTCACTGCCACCTTGATTGCGTACTCGAGCATCGGTCTGCTCAGCCGGCGATGACCGGCTTCAATGTTTCGAACAGGAGCCGCTCCTGGGTGCCGGCGTCCTGGATCGAGAGATGCGCCGAGAACCAGTCCTGCACCATCTTGCACACACGCTCATGGGGCGCCTTGGCCAGCGCCTTCGGGTCGGCAAAGAGCTGCATGTCGGCCTGCGTCCACCCGAGCCGGCCAAGCTCGGCCGCGAGCGCGTCGTAGTCCGCCTTGACGGGGGCGACGTGCGTCGCCGGCGTCTTGCGACCCTCGGCTATGGCTGCCACGACCGCCAACACCTGCGTCTCGAGCAGCTTGCCTTTTTCGCCGTCGACCATCAGCGCAACGGCGGCGGGGCTCGACTCGCCCTTTGAAATGAAATTGTAGCAAGTCTCGGCATTCTCCTCCGACAGCTTCTTGAGATTGTCGCGGAAGGCGGCGGCAAGCTCCTTATGGCGAACGGTGCTCGCGGCAAGAGCTTTGTCGGCATTCTGCCGCCGCAGGGCGACGAAGCCGTCGATCAGGTGCTGGGTGACCTCGAGCTCCGACTTGCCGTCGGCGCTGAGCTTGGCGGCCTCCTTGAAGCGCTCCCCGTACCAATCCGGGAACTCCTGCTTGAGCGCGGCCCAGAGGGGACGCTTCTCCAGCTTCTCGACGAGGGGTAAGCCCTGCTCGCTCCCGGCCGCGGCGGCGGCGGCGTCGAAACTCGACTTCGGCGCGGCGTCGGCCTTGGCCGGGGTCGATGCCGGTTGAGCGTCAGCCGGCTCCGTCTTGGGTGCGGCTGCCTCGCGGTCGGGGCCGGCAAGGCTCATGAGTGCTTCCCGGTTCTGGTAGCCGAACCAGCTCGCTCCGCCGATCAGGGCCAGGAGAAGCCCCGCCGCGAGGAACACCCGGCCGGGCCCGCGCCGCTCGGGCGAGGACACTCCGCTCGGGGATCTCGATTCGATGGGCGGCCGTACGGGGGCAGGACCGGCGCCGACCATCGGCCGCGGCCCCGTCTTGGGACGGCCCGTGGTCGGCTCGATGCGCTGCTGGCTCGCAAAAGATGGCTGTGGAGAAGGCCCCGCCGGCTGCTGGGCGGAAGGCGCTGGGGCGGCGGTGCGCTCCGGTGCGGGGGCCGGCTTCGGCGCTGCCGCCTGGGCCGTCATAGGAAATACGGCCGCCGCCGCGCGCCAATCCGGGAAGCCCTGACGCCAAATGAGATCGGTCGGCCGCATGTGGCCGAGCTCGACGAGCTTGCGAATCTCCGCGTCGGATAGCGGGCCGTGCTGCTTGCCGTCGCGGGCGATAAACCACTGAATATCCGTGTCCATCACGCTCATGACTACTCTTAGCACGGACCCCAAAGTCTTGTGCAAGCCTGCCCCGGCGCGCCAATGCAGGCGGCCGTCGCCTCGGCTGTCTGCAGGACCTGCCGCAGGGGAAATTGATCCCCGTCAATGTGGCGAATGTCTGAGGGCGCACACAATCCTGGCATTTTGAAGGGCATTTCAAGGGGCTATCTTACAAATCGGCGGCTTTCCCCGCACTTGTTGGAGATCGAGACGCACACTATAAGGCCCCCAAACCAGCGCGGGCACACTTCAAGAAGCCAGCCAAAAGCCGAACAAGAGACGATCATGACGCTAAGGGGAACCTCGATGGCAATCGAGCGGACGCTGTCGATTATCAAGCCGGATGCAACCAAACGAAATTTGACGGGCGAGATCAACGCCTTGATCGAGAAGAGCGGGCTCAGGATCGTGGGCCAGAAGCGGGTGCGCTGGTCGCGCCGCCAGGCCGAGCGGTTCTACGCCGAGCACAAGGGAAAGCCGTTTTACAAGAGCCTATGCGACTACATGACCTCGGGGCCTATCGTGGTGCAGGTCCTCGAGGGCGAGAAGGCCATCGAGCGCTACCGCGAGATCATGGGCAAGACCGATCCGGCCGAGGCCAAGCGCGGTACGATCCGCAAGCTCTATGCGGTCTCGAAGGGAGAGAACTCCGTTCACGGCTCGGACAGTCCGGCGTCCGCCAAGCGCGAGGTCGCCATGAACTTCAAAGCGGCCGAGATTGTCGGCTGAGCCCTGCGGCGTCAGGATCGTCCCACGCGGACGCCCTGAAGGCTTTGGATCAGGCTCTGGCTGAAGCCGACATCGGACGACCCGCCGAAGAGAATCGATGCCGCGGATGATGTCGAGGACGTGCTGTTCTCGATGTCGTAGAGGGCGGAGAAGCGGGCAAGGAATTTGTCGAGCTTTGCCGAGTCCTGGAAGTCCGCGAAGTTGACCCTTTTCGCGATCAGCTTGGCTTGAGCGTCGACGTCCATTTGAGAGAAGCCGGCGGGCAGGTTGAGGGCGGTCTTGGTCACCTGGAGCAGGGCCTTGTCGGCAAGAATGTCGAACGCCGAGTCGACGTTCGCGGCCTTGCGTCGGAAGTAAAGGGCGAGCCGCACGCCCTCGCTCTGGTTGTTGCCGGCGTCGGTCTCCATGGTCTGCAAAAGGAACTGCTCGGCGGTGTTGAGCTGAGCACTCTCGGATTGTGCCGTCTGTGCGGGGATCCGTCCAAGCTTGCCGTCCGCGGTGAAATTGAAGCTCGCGGCGAGGTCGCGATAGCGCGAGTCGTTGAGCTTGGCGGCGAAGCTGTTCTTGTCGGCCGGATCGCTGGTCAGGACCTTGCGCAAAGTGTCCTTGCTCGGGTTCTCCTTCTCTAGGCCGAAGGCCTTCACGACATAGGCCACGAGCCGCTTGTCGGCGAGCAGATCATCGAGAGACCGCAGGGTCGCGAGAGTGGCGTGAAAATACTCGTTCTCGGCTTTGGCGGCCTTCTGCTCCGCCGTGGTCGGCGACGGGCCGAGCCGTGAATTGTAAAGCCGGATGGTCGCCAGCTCGTCGTAGTCGCTTTGCGCTTTGTGCGGCCTTGCCACGGTGCCGTCCGCATCGAAGTTCACCGCCGCCGCGAGCTCGCGGTAGCGCTCGTCCGAAAGTGTGTTGGCATAGCTCTTCTTGTCGTCGACGTCGCTCAAGAGGACCTTGCGGATCGTGACCCTGGATTCCACAGCGGGATCGAGACCGTAGGACTCGAGCAGATAGGCGTAGAGCTTGCTGTCGGCCATGAGGTCCTCGATCGAGGCGATCTTGCCGATGCGGTTGCGGAAGTAAGTGGTGTCCAGCGCGTCCTGATTTTCCGCAGAATCGTCGTAATGCGTGAAGTAGAGGTCGACGGTGTCCTCGATTTGCGCCGCCGATTGGGCTCCGTCGCCGCCGTTGATCGTCCCGTCGGTCGCGAAGTTGAAGGCCGCCGCGAGCGTGCGGTAGCGCGTGTCGGAGAGCGAGTTGGCGTAGCTCGAAGGGTCGGACAGGTCGCTCGTCAGGACCAAGCGGATGCCGCTCGTCGTCTCGGTCGTGGGATTGAGGCCGAAGGCGGTCAGCGCATAGTCGAAGAGCCTGGAGTTGGCGAGAAGGTCGTCGACCGAGGTCACGGCCGCGATGGCGTCGCGATAGAGATCGGTCTTGAAGGCTGCGGCGGCGGGGCTCGCGTCGTTTCCGGTCGCCTCGTAGTAGCGGAGGATCGTCTCCTTGAGCTGAGCCTCCGACTGAGGGTCCGTGCCGGCCGGGAGCGTGCCGTCCGTGCCGTAGCCGAAGGCCTCCGCGAGAGCAATATATTTGCCGCCGAGCGTGTTCGCTCTGCTCTGCGGATCGCTGAGATCGCTCGTCAGCACGTCGCGGATGGTCGTGGTCGAGGCAATGCTCGGGTCGAGGCCGTAAGCCGTGAGCACGAAGTTGAAGATGCGCTCGTCTCTCAGAAACTTGTCGACAGTATCGAGGAGGCCGATCCGGTCTTCGTAGTTTGCGACCTCGCTCGCGGCCCTTTCACCGCTGCGCACGCGATGCTCCGTGTAAAGGCCTGCTGTGTCGTCGAGCTGGGTCGAGGTCTGCGCGATCTCGATGTCGGCGGCAACGGCCCCTTTGGTGGTGAAGTTGAAGATCCGCGCGAAGTTCTGGAAGCGGGTGTCCGTGAGACCGCGCGCGAAGCTCCTCGCATCGGAGAGATCGCTCGTCAGCACCTTGCGCATGAAGGACTTGGCGTAGATCATGTCCGAGAGGCCCTGCGCGCGCATGGCGTACGAGTAGAGGCGCTGGTCCTTCAGGAACTCGTCGACCGACTTCACCTTGCCGATATTGGCGCGGTAATACTCCGCCTCGCGCGACACGTCGGCGCGCGCCGCGGTCTGGCGCAGCGTTCTCGGCAGGTCCTTAACCAAGACCCGGTAGCTGAGGTAGGTCGAAGTCACGGGAGGCCGAGCCCTCGGGGCGAACGACCCGGACCGGAGTCCGGCACCCCGCAGTCTCCCGTGTTCGCCTTGCGCAAAGCTTAATGCGGGGCGGGGGCGAGGGAGCGGTGGGTGCGACTGCCGGCGTGCCTTGGGGCCGCAGGCGTGCTATCTTTTTCCCATGAACGACCGCGTCAAATCCCTCTCACTCGAAGCCCGCAAGCTCACAGCGGACGAGCGGTTCGAGCTTGTTGAGGCCATTCTCGCGAGCGTCCATGAGCCCGAACTCGGCCATTGATGCGGCCTGGGCGCACGAAGCGAAGGACCGCCTGGATGCCTGGCGTCGGGGCGAGCTCAGCTCGCGATGCGCCGCGGACGTGTTTCGCAAGCATCTCAAACCGTGAGGATCGAGTTTACGGCAGCTGCCGAGCTGGAACTCGATGAAGCGGTTGCTTACTACAACCTGCAGCATGCCGGACTTGGCTCTGATTTTGCGGCAGAGGCGCGGTACGCTGCCGGGCGAATAGTCGCATATCCGAATGCCTGGCAAAAGCTCGAGGACGAGGTGCGGCGCTGCCGGCTCAACCGCTTTCCCTATGGCCTCGTGTACACGATTGAGGGCGACTTGGCACTCGTGCTTGCGGTCATGTTCTTACGCCGAAAGCCGGGTTACTGGCGAGACCGCTTGAAGCGCTCCCGCTCTGGCGATTCGTAAGGCCTCAGCTCAGCTCGCGGATCTTGAATTGCAGGCCGCCCTTGGGGGTGAGCGTCACCGTCGCGTTGATGCCCGGCGGCTCCTTGCCCACGTACTCGGGCCGGAAGCGGCGGAGCAGGATCGAGAGGGCAAGCGTGTTCTCGACCTGGCTCATGGCGCCGCCGATGCAACTCCGCTTACCTCCACCGAAGGGGAGGTAGGTGTAGGGCTTCCGCTTCTTGGCTGCGTCGTCCATGAAGCGCTCGGGGCGGAACTCCTCGGGCCCGTCCCAGAACCTTTGATCGTGGTGGGCGCCGTAAGCGAACATGACGATACGGTCGCCGGGTGCGATCGGCTTGCCGGCGATGGTGTCGGGCTTGGAGGCGACGCGGATCAACCCCCAGATCGGCGGGTAGAGCCGCATGGTCTCCTGAATGACGGCGCGGGTGTAGGCGAGGGCGGAGTAGTCGGCCGCCGTCGGCTCGCGGTCGCCGTAGGTCGTCTCGCCCTCGCGGCGGATGCGCTCGGCCGCCTCGGGGTGCCTCGAGGTGAGATAGAGGGCCCAGGCGAGGGTTAACGCCGTCGTCTCGGTGCCGGCCCACAGATATTGCTTGAGCTCGTCGATGGCCTGCTGGCGGTCGAACTCGGGGATCGAGGGGTCGGCGACCGCTGCCTCGATCATGCTGAGGAGCGTGCGCTCGCGCTCCTCGCGCGGGTCGGCGGCGAACACGGTCGGCGGCACGCCGGCCCACACCTCCATGGCCTTGGCCGCGTTCTCCTCGGTGATCTCGAAGTCTTCGCCCGCGACTCGCTTCAGGCGGATCGACTTGTGGTTCATCACGTCCGTGTAGGTCTTCACGCACTTGAAAACGAAGTGCGGATTGAACGGCATGTCACGGTCGAAGAGCGCCTTGCAGATCATGTCGGCGGCAAGCGTCCATGTCTGCTCCACCATCTCGAACGTCTCGCCGGTCTTGGCGAGGCCGGCCCAGAGGTCCATTTTCGTGCGGATCGCGGCGAGGAAATAGGGAATGTACTCGGCGAACATATCGGGGTGGAACGCCGGCTGCTGCGGCATGCGGATCTTCTGCCAAAGCGCTCCGTCGTTGGTGATCATGCTCTTGCCGAAGATCGGCTTCAGCCCGTCGAAATACTTGATGTAGTCGTCGGCTTTGGTGACGAGGACGTGCTTGAAGTGCTCGGGCTCGGTGAGCAGCACGATCCTCTGGCTCTGGAGATTGACGGTGATGACGGGGCCGTAGCGTTCCGCCATGGCCATCAGCGTACGCATCGGGTTCTCGGGATCGCCCTTGAGCAGGGGCGTCAGCTTGAACCAGATGCTGCTCTCGTCGCCGAGGCCCTGCGCATGCGAGGCCTGCTCTTGCGGGTCGTTTTCCCTATTGTGCGCGGTCATGGTTGATGTCCCTGGGCCGTTTTTAGTCCGGCAGCGCTTGGCCCCAGAATATCATAGACAAACTCCAGGCAGCCTATTCCCGGAGGAACACAGCGCCCTTTCCCAAACCCCTACACCCCGGGCTGCCGGTACGTCCATGTCGCCGCCTCCCCCAGCGACAATTTTTACCTGCGCTGCGTCTCTCCAGTCCCAGCCGATGTATTTGCTCGCTAAATGGCGAGCGAGAACAATGCGGAGGCCTGGTTAACTCTTTCGGAAATTCTTACGGTTTCACCTTCGATTCTGATTTGATCTGACGCAAGTCGTGCGAGTGCGCGTGGATAAAGCTTATGCTCGGCGGCGAGGACTCGGTCGGCGAGACGATCGACCGTATCGTCGTCGAGGACCGGAACGGCCGCCTGGGCAATGATCGGACCGTCGTCCATCTGCGCCCTCACGAGATGAACCGTGCAGCCGGTAATCTTGACGCCGGCGGCGAGCGCGCGTGCATGCGTGTCGAGCCCCCTGAACGCCGGCAGCAGGGACGGGTGAATGTTTACCATGCGGTTCAGCCATCGTTCGACGAAGGGAGCCGTCATGAGGCGCATGAAGCCGGCCAGCGCAACGAGGTCGACCCGGGACGCGGCGAGCACGCCCTGAAGCTGGCCCTCGAAGTGCTCGCGTGATTCGTAGAGCTTATGGTCGAGAGCGAGCGCCGGAATGCCCTGCTCCTTCGCCCACGCAAGTCCTGCGGCCTCGGGACGATTCGATACGACGAGGACGATCTCGGCCGGATAGTCGGGGTCCCGCGCCGCCTCGACGAGGGCGCGCATGTTCGAGCCCCGGCCGGAGATCAGGATCGCGACGCGCTTCTTGGGCTTACTCATGGCGCCCCCTTAGCACGAGGCGGACCGAAAATGCAGCAGATGCCGGGGCGGAATTAACGGTGCCTGCGACGAGGGGGTGGAGCGCACTGGGGACAACACAAGGCCGGAGCCCCCGGCTTTGACCTCGCTCAACGGTCTGAGCGCATGAGGCGGTTACACTGATTGAGGGTCCGATTCGGGGGAATGCTATGATGCGACGAGCAAGGTGGACGCTTGTTCTCTTGGGGCTCGCGGCAGCGTGGGCGAGTGCGCGCGCCGATGTCCTCGCGGAGTGCACGCGCGGCAAAAATCCGCAAGCGAGCATCCGCGCCTGCACCGAGATCATCGACAGCGCGAGCGCCGCGCCGGAGGAGAGAGCGGCGGCGTTCGAGAGCCGTGGCGATGCGCGCGCCGCGGCCGGTGCCCACGGCGAAGCGATCGGCGACTACGACGAGGCGATCAAGCTGAAACCGGACAACGCGTCGGCCTATGCGAGTCGCGGGCAAGTCCGTCTCGCGCGCGGCGACCGGCAAGGCGCCATCGCCGATCTCGACGTTGCGCTCCGGCTCAAACCCAAGTCCGCCGACTACTACATCGCGCGCGGTCACGCCTATCTCGTGCAAGGCAACGCGGACCAGGCCATCGCAGACTTCAACGCGGCGATCGAGCTCAACCCGAAGACGCCGAGCGCGTTCAACAACCGGGGCCTCGCCTACCGCAAGAAGGGCGATCTCGATCGCGCGATCGAGGACTACACGGCCGCTATCCTGCTCAATCCTCTCTACGCGCTCGCCTATAACAACAGAGGCTATGCCCATGAGGCCAGGGGGCAGAAGGCGGAGGCGGCGGCCGACTATCGCAGGGCGCTCATGAGCGACCCGGCCTTGAGCGGCGCCAAGGAAGGCCTAAAGCGCCTCGGCGAGACGGGGGCGCTTGCCGCCGAGGGCGAGACGCTTGCGCGCGAGGGCGAGGAATTGGCGAAGAAGAACTGCGGCTGGTGCCACGCGATCGGCGCCAAGGGCGAGAGCCCCAATCCGAAGGCGCCCGAGTTCCGCAATATCCAAAGGCGCCATCCCCTTCTCGCCTTGCGCGAGCCCCTCTCGCGTGGCATCGCTGCGCCCCATGACGAGATGCCGAAGTTCGCTCTTACGGAGCCGGAGATTGACCGCATCATCGCCTACATCAATTCGCTCGAGCCGGCCGATTGAGTACGCGGCGCTCGGCCTGTTCATGGTCGCCGTCGCAGCGCCCCTGAGAGCCGCCGACGACGGCGGCGAGATCACCCGGGCGACGCTGGAGAAGGGCCGGGCGATCGCAGAAGCCGACTGCAGCCCCTGCCACGCGGTCGGCCTCACCGACGAAAGCCCGACGCGCGTCAACGCCAATACGGCCTTCCGCATGCTCCACGAGCGCTATCCGATCCCCATGCTCGAGGAAGCTGCAAAAACCGGCTCGATCTCGGGGCACGACGAGATGCCGGGCTTCGACTACTCGCTCGAGAATGCGCGCGCCCTCCTCGCCTATATCGACAGCCTGGCTCCCGACAAGCCGAGCTACGTGTCGAGCCCGAGCGGGCGTTAGCGCATAGGCTCGAGGCCGATGCGGCGCGCAAATCCCCGCGCGCGTTGACATGGGCCGGGCCCGGGGGCCAGAACAGCCCAGCACTGACGCATCGGGGGAGGGGGATAGTGCTGTTTCAATCGCAGACTTTCCTGCTCGCTTTTCTGCCGGCCCTGTTGGCGGCGTGGTATGGCGCAGCTCAGTGGGTCGGTCTGCGTGAGTGGCTCCTCATCGTGGGCTCGCTTGTCTTTTACGGCTGGTGGGACCCGCGCTTCGTCCCTCTCCTGGTCGGGCAGATCCTGGTTTCGTGGCTGATCGCGGAACTCTATTTGGCTACGGGGCGAAAGGCGCGCCTCCTGGTTTGGGTTGGCATCGGCGCCAACCTCGCGGTGTTGGTCTTTTTCAAGTACTGGGCCTTCCTTGCCGCCAATCTCGCAGCCGCCGCAGGCCTCAAAGTCCCGACGATGAGCGTCGTGCTGCCGATCGGGATCAGCTTCTTCACCTTCGAGATCATCTCCTATTTTGCCGATCTCGGATGGAAGGGCGCCCCGCGCTATCCCTTGCGCCGCTTCGCCCTCTTCGTCGCGCTGTTCCCGCGGCTGATCGCCGGTCCCATCGTCCGCCATCACGAGATCATTCCCCAGTTCGATCTCGACCCGCTGCGTGCCGGCCTCGCCGAGCGGCTCGGCAAAGGGGCGACGCTCCTGGTCGTCGGCTTGACGAAGAAAGTCTTCCTGGCAGACGCCCTCGCGCCGATCGCCGATACGGTGTTCGCCGAGGCCGGCTCCCACCCGGTCGGCTTTGCGGCGGCGTGGAACGGCGCTCTCGCATTCACGTTCCAGCTCTTTCTCGATTTCTCCGCCTACTCCGAGATGGCGATCGGCATCGCGCTGATGCTGGGCTTCATGCTTCCGCAGAACTTCGACGCGCCATATCAGGCGACGAGCGTTCGCGACTTCTGGCGCCGGTGGCACATGACGCTTTCGCGCTATCTCAGGGACTACGTCTATATCCCGCTCGGCGGCAGCCGGCAGGGCGTGTTCGGCTACCTTGCGGCAATACTCATCACGATGGGGCTCTGTGGGCTATGGCACGGGGCGGGTTGGACATTCATAGCATGGGGGCTGTTCCACGGAATCGGGCTTGTCGTCTGCCGCCTTTGGGAACGGCAAGGCTGGCAGATGCCCATAACTCTGGCCTGGGCTCTCACGTTCTTATTCGTTGTCGTAGGCTGGGTTCTCTTTCGGTCGCCGACGTTCGACGTCGCCCGCAGCTTGCTCGAGAGCATGGCCGGGCTGCACGGGCCAGGGGGGCATTTCGCCGACGCCTGGCTTATCGCCGTGGCCGCTGCCGTGTCGATCCTCGGGCCGACTACTTACGACGTGGTGACCAGGCAGCTGAAGCCGATGCCTGGTTTCGCCATCCTCGCCGCGACCGCAGCCACCGCCGTCGTCCTGCAGGTCGGCGCCGGTCAGCCGAAATCGTTCATCTATTTCCAATTCTAGCATGGATCGAGAAAGCTCCGACGCCACGAACGAGACTGCCGCTTGGCGGCCTTACACGCGTGCGTTTCTAATCGCCGTCATGCTGGAGCTTGCTCTGGTGTGCGTTTTGATCCTCGCGGCCAACCCTTATGGGAACCTCCCGCACTCCCTCTTCCGCGAGCATGCGATCTTGGACACCAATCAGCGGTTTCAGTATCCCGCTGTCGTGAAGTCGGGAAAGTTCGACTCTATTGTGATCGGGACCTCGACGTCGCGGCTCTTGCGGCCCGAGGCCTTGAACGCCGCATTCGGCGGTCGCTTTGCCAACCTCGCCATGGATGCCGGCACTGCATGGGAGCAAGTTCGCCTTGCCTCCTTCTTTGCAGCACGCACACCCGCGCCGGGCACGCTTCTCGTCGGGCTCGATCACGCCTGGTGCAATGGGGATGCGGACCGGAGGAAGATCTCGGAGCGCGGCTTTCCAGCTTGGATGTATGACGACAATCCTTGGAACGACCTGCTCTGGTTGCTCAACAAGAAGAGCGCAGAGATTTCGCTGCGTCGCATCGCTTATGCATTAGGCTTGAATTCGATCAGGATTCCCTTCGACGGCTACGAAGTCTTCGTGCCGCCCGAGACGCAATACGATCTCGCGAAGGCGCGGGCGAAGATCGCGAAGCGGTCGGTCGACCGAGCTGCCGTTACGAATTCTCCGCAGCAAGAGGGGCGAGCCGCTTGGGCATTTCCCGCCGTGCCTTGGCTCGACGGGCTGCTCGATCTTGGATGGAGGAGGGTCGTCCTTTATTTTCCGCCCGTCCACATCAGCGCGCAGCCAACGCCGGGTGACCCGGCGGCTTGGAGGGAAGAGGAGTGCAAGGCGCGCATCGCCGACGTGGCCCGACGGCACAACGTGCCCGTCATCGATTTCAGAATTGCGTCGCAGATCACAAGCAACGATGAGAATTATTGGGACTCTCTCCACTACAGGGTCGCGATTGCGGAGAGGGTCGTGACGGAACTGAGGCAAGCCCTGAATTCGGGCCGCGATGATCCCGCGGGCGATTGGCACGTGTTGTCCCCCGGTCCCATCGCTTCGGCGGTACGCTTCTGAATTCGAATATTCTCGATCGTGCGCTGCCGTTCGATCTGCATGAATGCTCCGCCGATCAGGAGCCGCCGCGGAGCTTAGTGGCCATGACCGCAATCGTGCGCTGATAGACCTCGGCCTTGTTCCACTCCTTGATGACCGCGTAGTTGGCCGTCCCCGGTCCCCACGGCTGCCCTGGCCGCCATCCGTGGCCCTTGAGAAAGTTTGCCGTCGAGGCGAGCACGTCCGGGATGCTTCTCACGAGGTCGCGGCGGCCGTCGCCGTCGAAGTCGACGGCATAGGCGACGTAGGCCGTCGGCAGGAACTGGGTCTGTCCGATCTCGCCCGCCCATCCGCCGCGCAGCTGGCCGGCCGTCATGTCGCCGCGGTCGACGATGCGCAGCGCATCGAGCAACTGTCCGGTGAAAAACGGCGAGCGGCGGCAATCATAGGCGAGCGTGGCAAGCGAGCGCACGATCGAGAAGCGGCCGCTGGTGTCGGCACCGAAGTTGGTTTCGAGGCCCCAGATGGCAATGACGATCTCGCGCGGCACGCCGAACTGGCTCTCCACGCGATCGAGCGTGCCGCTATGTGCGCGCATGCGGGCCCGTCCGCGGCCGATCAGCGACCCGCCGACGCGCCGTGCGTAGAACGCCTCGAAGGAGAGCTTGAAGGAGTGCTGCGACCGGTCGAGCCGGATCACTTTCGGATCGTAGGAAACGCCGCCCAATGCGGAGGAGATGGTACCGCTGGAAATCCCTTGCGTGGCGGCGTGGGCTTTGAACTGCGCAAGCCAGCCGCCGAAGCCGCCGGCGCCCTCTCCGCACGCGCGCGCAGGAGCCGGGGAGGGAACAGCCGCGAGCAGGAGAGCGAACGCGATCGACAGCAGGACCCGGGCACGCTCAGCCGCTACGCTCGCCATTGCGCGCTCGGTCCCTCGTTCGACGGCCCTCAATGCTCATGCGCCAGCATGGCACGGGCTTCAGGTGCATGTCATGAGGTTGTCGGTCAAGAGGAGGTCGGAACGCCAGCCAGCGCTAGCTCCTTCTCCAATCGGCCGAAGAGCCAGAGCCGAAACATGCGGAAATCGCCTCTGAGCGACCAGCCCGGATAGGTGAATGTGGCGGGCCGGTTTTTCTCGAAGATCGCGTGGCCGAGCCATGCGGAGGCGTAGGCGACGATGAGGGCGGCAAACAGCCAGCGGTAGTCTTGCGAGACGATGAGGCCGGCAATCATGGGAAAGGTCATCGCCGTGCCGAAGTAGTGAAGAAGGCGCGTATCCTCGCTCGCGTGCTGCTGCAGATAGTAGGGCCAGAAGGCTTCGAACGTTTCGAAACGCGTGGTCATCATCGTCCCCATCGTCACTGCGAGCCGACGCGAAAGCGAGCGGCAATGACGCGGAACTTACTCTGCACGCTCGCCTCGTGCTGTCTCGGGAGGGACATGGGATTGGCTTTCGGGCTTGACAAGATAGGTCGAACAGCTGGCCAACTCATTCCCGGGACCGATCTTCCACGAGCAACCGCAGCGGTACGCCCATGATCCATTGGAAGCACATTGACGAGTACGTCGAGCCGGACTGGGAGAAGGTGGGTGCGGAGGCGCCGGCCGTGCTCTTTTGGCGCGGCAAGAAGGGCGCCGTGTTCGGCCATATTCGCGAGGGCGAGCTTTTCGACCACAAGTGGATCTATGTCTGCGACGCGAACAAGGTGACCCACTTCTCGGAGGTGAACGGGCCGGAGGGCAATGTGATCGAGCTGGCCAAATTCCGACCCGACAGCGGCAGCACGCCACGAGACACGTAACGCTTGCCGGTCTGGCCCGGAAGCAAGATTACGCTTGGTCTAGGAACCGCAAGACTGGGTGAGACTTTCTTTACCTATTCGACGCCAGCCGTGCTAGGGAGAGGACATGGACATCATCCGAGAGCTCCCGCCGCCGCTCCTCAAAGTCGTGGTGCACCCGGTCCCAGACCCCGAGTCGACCACGCCGTTCGAAGCCGTGATTGGCGAGGACGTGCCGAGCGAAACGGTCCCAGCGACACTCCAAGAGCGCATGGAGAATTGGGGATCGGACTAGCCATCGGAGCCATGGTCGCCCGGGTCGCCGATCGGAGTATGCTGCGTTCAGTAAGCGTCGATGCAGCTCATCCTAAGTGGTTGAGCTCGTTCCGGCGGCAGGCTTCTTTCTTAGGCTGAGGCGGTTCGCTCGCTGCTGACCGCGCAAACCTTCCAGCTGCTTCGGTTCTATTTCCTCGTCAAAGGGCCAATTCTCGCCTAAGATGCAAAATGACCATAAAAAAGAGCCTCCCCACCCCCCCGCGAGATAATGATTTGATAATCCCGCACCACGAGCGAAAGACTGTTACCACGCTCTTGTGCGACGATTGTCGCTGGCCCATTGGCGATCCCCAACACCGGGACTTCCACTTCTGCGGCAAGCGCAAGCTGGCAGACTATCCCTACTGCGAGCTTCACACGCGCATGAGCTTCCAGGCCAAACAGACAAAGTATCGTCCGTACACGGCCGGAGAGCGCTAGGTCACTCTATTGCGGCATTCGGTCGGGATCGCCCGTCATGAAGTCGAGGGCGTGCCCGAGACCCTGCGTCCAATGTGTCGCATGTGTACGCTCGCCCCCGATCCGTCGGCATGACGTCACGATCCGGGCCACGCCTCGTACCGAAGCGCGCCCGAATAGCTGACCGCCCACGCATCGCCCTTGCCCTTGGCGGAGCTTATCTCGCCCGTGGGGGCGATGATCTCGCCGATGACGTACGGAGCCTCCCCCCACTCCTGAAGCATGCGCACGAGACCACCGGCGTCGGCCTTCGCGGCGACGATTGCCATGCCGATCCCGCAGTTGAATGTGCGCAGCATCTCGCCCTCGCTCGAGCCGTCCCGCGCGAGCGAGCCAGCCGAACACCGCCGGCGCCTGCCAGCTCGCCAGATCGATGCGCGCCGCGACCGAGGCCGGAAGCACGCGCGGCACGTTCTCGGTGAGCCCACCGCCCGTGATGTGGGCGAGGGCCTTGATCGCGCCTTCCGAGCCTCCCGTTGCCTCGAGCGCCGTGAGCAGCGGCTTGACGTAGATGCGCGTCGGGACGAGCAGGGCGTCGGCGAGGGTCGCGTCTCTTGCGAACGGCGCCGCATCGCTCCAGCCGAGCCCCTCCTCGGTCACAAGCTTGCGGACGAGCGAATAGCCGTTCGAGTGGATGCCCGACGACGGCAGGCCGAGGATAATGTCGCCTATGGCGATGTCGTCGCGCGGCAGCGCCTCGCCGCGCTCGACGGCGCCGACGGCAAAGCCGGCGAGATCATAGTCGGCGCCGTGATACATGCCGGGCATCTCGGCGGTCTCGCCGCCGATCAGCGCGCACCCCGCCATGCGGCAGCCCTCGACGATGCCGGCAATCACCGATTTCGCCGTCGCCACGTCGAGCTTTCCGACCGCGAAGTAGTCGAGGAAGAACAAGGGCTCGGCGCCCTGCACGATGAGGTCGTTGACGCACATGGCGACGAGATCGATGCCGATCGTCGTGTGCCGCCCGGTGTCTATGGCGATCCTGACCTTGGTGCCGACCCCGTCGTTGGCGGCGACGAGGATCGGATCGCGGAAGCCCGCCCGCTTGAGGTCGAAGAGGCCGCCGAAGCCGCCGAGGTCGGCATCGGAGCCGGGCCGGCGGGTAAGCCTGACCAGCGGCTTGATCGCCTCGACGAGCGCGTTCCCGGCGTCGATGTCGACGCCGGCGCTGCGATAGCTTACGGGCTTTCGGCTTGCGTCGCTCGGCTCGTTCATGTGACCTCGGTCGGCGGGCCCGACGCGAAACCCAACTTTCGCCCGATTGCTCGCCGGAGATGGCGCAACCGGGATTGGGGCAGGCTCTATCAGCTCGGGGGAAACGCGGCAACCTGCCTTCGCCGGGCGCGCGTTGCGCGCTAGGATGGGGTGTCGAGGGGGCGGGGAAGGATCGGCATGCGCAGCCTTGCGGCTTGGATCGTAGTGGTGTCGGGGGCAGTCCTTGCCACAGGACCGATCGCCGGCGCTGCCCCTGCCGATAGGGTCTTCACGGTCGCCAATTACCCCGTCGAGGCCAAGGCAAAGGACGCGGTCGCTGCCAAGGAGAAGGCGCACGCCGAGGGCCAGCAAGCCGCCTTCCGCTCGCTTCTGAAACGCCTCATCCCCGTCACCGCCTACAATCGCATGGAGCGCTTGAAGGCGGTCAATGCCGCCGATCTTGTCGACGGCGTCGCCGTGCGCTCGGAGCGAAACTCGAGCACGACCTACATCGCGAGCCTCGACTTCTCCTTCGAGGCGGACGCTGTGCGCGATCTCCTGCGCCGCGAGAGCGTCCCCTTTATCGACACGCAGGCGCCGCAAGTGATCCTCGTGCCGGTTACGCGCGATCCGGCCACGGAGACGAACGCCGGCACGGGCGGTCAAGGCGAGATCAGGCCGGCAGGCGGAGCCTGGAATGAGGTCTGGAAGGGGCTCGATCTTGCGAACACGCTCACGCCCCTTCGGCTCGAGGCGCTCCGCTCAACCGTCCATACCGACGCGATCGCCGCTCTCCTTGCCGGCGACGACAGCGCGGGCCGCATCCTCGAAGGCGAGTACAGGACGCCTTACGTCATCGTGGCCGTCGGCGAGGTGGACAAGCCGGGGGGGCGCCTCAACGTCACGATCGCCGGCCGAGATGCCGTCGGACCCCTGGTCTGGAAACGCAGCTATCGTCTTGCCGGCGGCGATGTCGACTATGCCATGGAGCTCGCTTCGGTGGTGACGCTCGGTGTCCTCGAGGGCCGGTGGAAGGCCGTGAAATCCGAGGGATGGGGCGGCGTCGATGCCCTTGCCGGGCCGGGAAGCGAAATTCGGATCGAGGCCGAGTTCACGAGCCTCGCCGAGTGGAACGAGATGCGCCGCCACATTCTCGAGACCGATGGCGTCGACGATTTGAGGATCGGCGCCGTCTCCGCGCGGGGCGCCGAGATGAGCCTGCGCTATCCGGGCGGCGGCGAATCGTTGGCCGACGCGCTCGCCCGGCAGGGGCTCAGCCTGCGCAACGGCGGCGCAGCGTGGGTCTTGCGCGCGAACTTCTAGTGTGATGATCGAGAAATTCGCTCAGAGTCGTGCCGAAAGCGACGGCGAATTTCTCGATCATCACACTAGGTTCATAAGCTTGGCTAGTGTCCTATCGATGGGAAGCCCGAACTTCGCGATCGGGACACTAGCGCCGGAACGGCAAGGTTATTTTCAATCGCTCCGGCGACGTAGGCTCCGCTGGGCTCGACGGAGCGGCCGGCGCGGAAGTAGGCTCGCTTCCGTCCTACTCGGTCGCCAATCGCCGGGCCCGCCTCGCGGCATCCACGCCACGCGAGACCGGCGAGAGCAACGGGACAGGCTCGAGCGCAGCGGACCCCATCTTGAACATTCCAAATCTCATCACGCTCGGACGGGTCATCCTGGTTCCCGTCGTCTTTTGGCTCCTGGTCTCGGGAAAGCCGCAGGCAGCCTTTCTGGCGTTCGTGCTGGCGGGGGTCTCCGACGGCATCGATGGCTATCTTGCCAAACGCTACGGCTGGACGACCGAACTCGGCGCCTACCTTGATCCACTGGCCGACAAGCTCCTGATCGTCTCCATGTTCGTCGCGCTCGGCGTTCGCGAGGCCCTCCCCTCCTGGCTGGTCATCGCCGTCGTCTCCCGCGATATCCTGATAATCGCCGGTGTCATGCTTTCTTGGCTCCTCGACCACCCGGTGCGAATTCGCCCCTTTGCCATCAGCAAGGCCAACACTCTGGTCCAATTGCTGCTTCTCGCCACCGTGCTTGCCGACGAGGGCTTCGCGCTCGGCCTCACGGGGCCGCGCACCGTGCTCATTTGGCTCACAGCGGTGCTCACCCTAGCCTCGCTCGCTGCCTATCTCCGCGCTTGGCTTCGCCACATGTCCGGCTATGAATTGGGGTAGGAGGGCCCATCACCGGGATCGAGATCCGCCGGCGACGCGGCCCGGGTCGATGGGGCGGGGGGGCCGTCAAGGAGGGCCAAAGGTATGCGCGCCGAGCGACAGGTCCTGTTCTGGCTTGCGGCTCTCGTCGCGCTCATCCTCCTCATCGGCCTTTTGCAGGATATCCTTCTGCCGTTCGTCATCGGCATCGCCGTTGCCTACTTTCTGAGCCCGTTCGTCGACAAGCTGGCCGGTATGGGGATCAACCGTACGCTTGCCTCCGCCTTCATCGTCGTCGCCGGAGCCGCGCTCGCGATCGCGCTCCTCATTCTTCTTGTTCCGCTCGTCGTGAGCCAGGGGCAGCAGTTCGCCGTGGCTCTCCCCGAGCAGCTCGAGCGCCTGAAAGTCATCATCGAGACGTGGGCGCGCGATCATCTCGGCCCGCAGTTCCCGGGCTCCGACGCCGCTCTGACACAGGCCACCGAGGCTCTGTCCAGCAATTGGGCAAGCCTCGCAGCGTGGGCGGCCTCCTCGCTTTGGGATCAGAGCCTCGCCATCTTCAATTTCGTCTCGCTCATGCTCGTCACCCCGCTCGTCGTGTTCTACCTGCTCGTCGACTGGCATCCGATGCTGGAGAAGATCGACACTTGGCTGCCGCGCGACCATGCCCCGGTGATTCGCGGCCTCGCCGCGGAGATGAACGACGCCATTGCCGCCTTCGTGCGCGGGCAGGGCACGGTCTGCCTCATCCTCGGCGCCTACTATGCGCTGGCCTTGAACGCGACGGGGCTCAATTACGGCATTCTGGTCGGGCTCGGGACCGGTCTCATGGCGTTCGTGCCGTTCATCGGCTGGGCCCTTGGGCTCATCGCCGCGACAATCCTTGCGACCGCGCAGTTTTGGCCCGACGTCTTTCAAGTCGCGCTTGTCGTTCTCGTGTTCCTCGTCGGGGCCGGCCTCGATTCGGGGTTCCTCGGACCCAAGATCGTGGGCTCCAAAATCGGCCTGCATCCGGTATGGCTGATCTTTTCCCTGTTCGTGTTCGCCTACCTGTTCGGGATCGTCGGGCTCCTTGTGGCAGTGCCCGTCGCGGCGGCAATCGCGGTGCTCGTGCGCTACGCTTTGGCCGTCTATCTCAAGAGCACGGTCTATCGCGGCACAGCGAGGCCCGACCAAGCGCTGATCGTCGAGGACGTGGGAAGATGACGGCAAGCCCCAATCCAAAGCCCGCGCAGCTCGTTCTCGAGCTGCCGCACCGCCAGGCGCTGGGTGCCGAGGACTTTCTCGTCAGCTCGTCCAACGCCGCGGCCCTGCAGCTCATCGACGCCTGGCCCGACTGGACCGCCCCGGCCGCTTTCGTCGTCGGTCCCGAAGGGTCGGGCAAGAGCCATCTTGCCCATGTCTGGCGGATGAGGTCGGGCGCCCGCGTTGTCGGCGCCGCGGCATTGGACGACGACGCGGTCGGCGAGCTCGAGGCGGCGAGCGCGCTCGTGGTCGAGGACATCGATCGCGGGCTCAAGAGCGAGCGGGCGCTCTTCCATCTTCTCAATCTTGCCCGCGAGGAGCGCTTCTCGATCCTGCTCACGGCGCGCAAGGCCCCGGGCGAAATTGCCGTGACCCTTCCGGATTTGAGGTCGCGGCTGCGCGCCGTCCCGGTGGCGCGGATCGAGGCCCCCGACGACGCGCTCTTGAAAGCCGTGCTTGTCAAGCTGTTCGCCGACCGCCAGCTTATGGTGGAGCCGCAACTCGTGAGCTACCTTGCCTTGCACGTCGAGCGATCGCTTGCGGGCGCGGCGCGGGTCGTGGCGGCCGCCGATCGACTGTCCCTGTCACGGCAGAGGAAGGTGACGAGGGCGATCGCTGCCGAGGCCCTGGAGTTAGGGGCGCGTGGCGAAGTTTCGGAACGCGGGGAATAACCAAGTATCCGCGTCTTAATGTCATGATCCTGTCGCAGGAGCGTCGCCTGATCGGCCCGCTCGAGCGACGACGAGGAGCCAGAAATGTCGACCGCAAAAGGAAAAGCACGTGAGAAGTCTCGAGCGACGGCGCCGCTTCCCGAGGGCCCGGCACGCTTCTACAACCGTGAGCTTTCCTGGCTGCAGTTCAACCGGCGCGTTCTCGAGGAGGCCCAGAACCGCAACCACCCGCTGCTCGAGCGGGTCCGCTTCCTGTCGATCTCGGCCTCGAATCTCGACGAGTTCTACATGGTTCGCGCCGCCGGCATCTATGGGCAGATCGCGGCCGGGGTGACGACGCTCACCCAGGACGGCCTCACGCCGAAAGCCCAGCTCACCGAGATCAACCGGTTCGCCGCCCGCCTCGTCGCCGACAAGCAGGCCTGCTGGAACGAGCTCAAGCGGGAGATGGCCGCCGCGGGTCTGGTCATCGTCGAGCCGGGAGAATTGTCGTCGCGCGAGCAAGCGTGGCTCGAGAGCCTTTTCATGTCGCACGTGTTCCCGATCCTGACGCCGATCGCGGCCGATCCGGCCCATCCCTTTCCGTTCATTCTCAACAAGGGCCTCACTCTCGTCGTCTGGATGCAGAGAAAGAGCGACGGGAAGTCCATGAGCGGGCTCATTCCCATTCCCGGCCAGCTCGAGCGGTTCATCCGGCTGAGGGTGAACGAGCTCAAGCCCACCGATCAGCGCTTCATTCAGCTCGAGCAGATGATCGGCATGTTTCTCACCGAGCTCTTTCCGGGTTTCGAGATCAAGAGCCAGGGCGCGTTTCGCGTGCTGCGCGACAGCGACATCGAGCTCCAGGAGGAAGCCGAGGACCTGGTGCGTTCCTACGAAACGCTCTTGAAGCGGCGCCGCCGAGGCCATGTCATCCGCCTCGAGCTCGAGGCGAAGATGCCCGACCGCCTCAAGAAATTCGTCGTCGAGGAGCTCGAGGTCGGCGAGGAATCGGTCTTCGTCAAGGAGGGCCTGCTGGCGCTTTCCGACATTTCCCAGCTCATCGTCCCGGACCGGCCGGACCTGTTGTTCAAGCCCTTCAACCCGCGCTTTCCCGAGCGCATACGCGAATTCAACGGCGATTGTTTCGCCTCCATCATCAAGAAGGACATTCTCGTCCACCACCCCTATGAGAGCTTCGACGTCGTCGTGCAGTTCCTGCGCCAGGCGGTCGCCGATCCCAACGTCATGGCGATCAAGTGGACTCTCTACCGCACCTCGCGCGACAGCCCGATCGTGCATGCCTTGAAGGAGGCCGTGGAAGCGGGAAAATCCGTGACGGCCGTCGTCGAGCTCAAGGCCCGCTTCGACGAGGCGGCCAACATCCGCTGGGCGCGCGATCTGGAAAATGCCGGCGTGCACGTCGTCTACGGCTTCATCGAGCTCAAGACGCACGCCAAGCTCGGCCTGATCGTGCGGCGCGAGAACTCCGAGCTCGTGACCTACTGTCACATCGGAACCGGCAACTACCATACGCAGACGGCGCGGATCTATACCGACCTCTCGCTCTTCACGACCGACCCCGCCATCGCCCGCGACGTGACCCGCATCCTGAACTTCGTCACCGGCTACGGCGAGCCCGCCGAGCTCGAGCAGATGGCGGCCAGCCCGAACGGCATCCGGAGCCGAATCCTCGGCCATATCCGCGAGGAGATCGAGCACGCCAAGGCCGGCCGGCCGGCGGTCATTTGGATGAAGATGAACTCGCTCGTCGACGCCCAGATCATCGACGCCCTTTACGAGGCGAGCCAGGCCGGCGTCGATATCGACCTCGTGGTGCGCGGCGTCTGCTGCCTGCGGCCGGGCATCCCCGGTTTTTCGGACAACATCCGGGTCAAGAGCATTGTCGGCCGCTTCCTCGAGCACGCCCGCATTTACTGTTTTGGCAACGGGCAGGACTTGCCCTCCCCCAAGGCCGCCGTATACATCAGCTCGGCCGATATGATGCCGCGCAATCTCGACCGCCGGGTCGAGGCCATGGTGCCGGTCAGGAACCCCACGGTTCACGAGCAGGTATTGGATCAGATCATGGTCGCGAACCTCAAGGACAACCAGCAGAGCTGGCGGATCATGGCGGACGGCTCGTCCGAACGCATCAAACCCGCCGCGGGAGAAGAGCCCTTCAACGCGCACATGTATTTCATGACCAATCCGAGCCTCTCGGGACGCGGTCAGGCGCTGAAGGAGAACTTTCCGCCCCGCTTCAGTCTTCTGCCTAAGGACTGAGCAAGGACATTCGTGGCAAGCTTGGCGCAGGTATTCGGCGGGCGAAATGGGTCACAGGACCTCGAGCCGCTCGGTGTCATAGATATTGGCTCGAACTCCGTGCGCCTCGTCGTCTACGAGGGAGCCGTGCGGGCAGCCACCCCTCTCTTCAACGAGAAGGTGCTGTGCGGCCTCGGACGCGCGGTCGCGACCACGGGGCGGCTCGGTCCCGAGAGCGTCGCCAAGGCCCTCGAGGCGTTGACGCGCTTCCATGCCATTGCGCGCGTCCTCAAAGTCAAGAACATGCTCGCCATCGCTACTGCCGCCGTGCGCGAGGCAGCGGACGGGCGCGACTTCATCGCGCGTGCCGAGGCTGCCTGCGGGCTCAAGATCGAGGTCCTGTCGGGCGAGAAGGAAGCGGAGCTCGCCGCCCAGGGCATCCGCATGGGCTTCGTCGATGCGGATGGTCTAGCCGGCGACCTCGGCGGGGGAAGCCTCGAGATCATCGACATCTACAGGGATCAGCTCAACGACGCCTCCACGCTCCCGCTCGGCGGCCTGCGGCTCATCGATCAGACCGGCGAGAAAATCGAGCGGGCGCTCCCGATCGTCGACGAGGCGATCGCCCGCATCAATTGGCTGGCCAAGGGCCGCGGACGGCCGTTCTACGCGGTCGGCGGGACGTGGCGGGCGCTCGCCAAGCTGCACATGGAGCACGTCAACTATCCGCTGAGGGTCATGCACGGCTACGCAATTCCGACCCGCGAGGCCATCGAGTTCTGCCAGATGGTCCGGCGGACGCGGAAGCTCTCGAGCTTGCCCGGCATCGAGGAGATCGCAAGGGCCCGGCGCGAGGTGCTTCCCTACGGCGCGCTCGTGCTCGAGCGCCTGCTCGAGGCGCTCGCTCCCTCGGAGGTCGTATTCTCCGTCTTCGGCATTCGCGAGGGCCTGTTGTTCGGCCTGTTGCCCCCCTACGAGCGCGTCAAGGATCCCCTCATTTGCTTCTGCGAGGAGCTCGCACGGACGAGGTCGCGCTCGCTTGCCCACGCACGTGAGCTTTGCGCCTGGACCGATCCGCTGTTCGAGAACGCCGGGCCACGCGAAACCAACGAGGAGCGCCGGCTTCGGCATGCGGCGTGCCTCATCTCCGACATCGGCTGGCGCGCGCATCCCGACTATCGCGGCGAGCAGAGCCTCAATATCATTGCCCACGCGGGTCTTGCCGGCATCGATCACCCGGGACGGATTTTTCTCGCGCTCGCCGTTTACTACCGGCACGTCGGGCCCGACCACGTCGGCGCCGACGATCTTTCGGAGCGGCTCAAGGCAGCCGTGAGCAAGCGGTCGCAAAAACGGGCACGCCTCGTCGGCGCAGCCGTGCGGACGGCCCATATGCTCTCGATCGGCATGCCCGGCGTCATCGACGAGACGCGGATCGGCTATGAAAACGGAAAGCTCGTGCTCGAGATCCCCAAGCGCCACGCCGCCCTCGACGGCGAGCGGTTGCGCCGGCGGCTCGATACGCTGGCCGAGCTGCTCGAGCGCGTCCCCGAGGTGCGAATCACGGCCTGACTCCGCACGGCGGCGTGGACGGGGCGCATCCTGCCTTAATTCCTGCTACACTCCCTCTACTGTGCGCTTCGCCAATCTTGAGGACCTGCAATTCGATGGCCGACGACCCCTATGAGATCCTGGGCGTGCCGCGGGGCGCCTCGGATGAGGAGATCCGGCGCGCCTATCTCAAGCTCGTCAAGGAGTTGCATCCCGACGTCAACCCGTCGCGGGGCGCCGAGGACCGGTTCAAGAAGGTGACGGCGGCCCACGACATCCTTGGCGATCCGGTCCGCCGCCGGCAATTCGACCGCGGAGAGATCGACGCCACGGGCGAGCCGCGCCGTTATTCGGCACGCGAGCACGCCGGCGCCGGTGCGCGCGGGCGCGGGCCGCTGTTCGAGGACTTCGGCGAGGTGTTTTCCGACTTCTTCTCGGGCTCGATGGGGGGACGAGGGGCTCGCGGCGGCGGGTTCTCGGTCCGCGGGCGCGACGTGCGCTACACGCTCGAGATCGACTTCATCGAGGCGGTACAGGGCGCCCGTAAACGCGTGACGATGCCGGAAGGGGGCACGCTCGACCTCGTGGTCCCGGAGGGCGTTGCCGACGGGCAGGTGCTCCGCCTGCGCGGGAAGGGCCTCCCGGGTCTCGGCTCCGGCGAGCAAGGCGATGCCCTCGTCGAGGTGCACGTGCGGCCCCATCGCGAGTTCAGGCGCCACGGCGACGATATCCTGGTCGACCTGCCGATCACGATCGACGAAGCGGTGCTCGGCGCCAAGGTCGAGGTCCCGACCGTGTCCGGGCGCGTGCAGCTCACGATCCCCAAGGGGACGAGCTCGGGCCAGGTGCTGCGCCTCAAGGGCAAGGGTGTGCGCAACACGACGACGGGTGCGACGGGCGACGAGCTCGTCACCGTGCGCATCGTGCTGCCCGACACGATCGACGACAGCTTGTCCTACTTCCTCACCGAGTGGCGCAAGAAGCACCGCTACGACCCCGGCCGCGGCGGGTAAGGGGATACCTGGTTTTCCTGGGGCGGACTCGCCTGCTACTTCGCGAGCTCGGACTGCTCGGGGACGCGCGTGGGCTTGGCCTCGATGGCCACGACCTCGCCCTTGAGGAGGGTCAAGGCCAGCTCGCCGCGCTTGAGCTTTAGCGCGTCCTCGCCGAAGAGCTGGCGCCGCCAGCCCTTCAGCGCCGGTATATCGGGTTCCGTCTCGGCGGCGATGCGCTCGAGATCGGTCGTGTCGGCGATCAAGCGGGGCGCGACCCTGTTGCGGGCCGCCGCCGCCTTGAGCAGGACCTTCAGGAGCTCGACGATGGCCGTCGCCTGCGCCGAGAGCGGCTGGCTGTGGTTGAGCTGGGGCAGCGTCTTCACGTCCCGCTCGAGCCCCCGCTTCACAGCTTCCACGATCTCGCGGGCCCGCTGCGAGCGCGCGAAGCCGTCGCTCAGGGTCCTGAGCGTCGAGAGCTGCTCGGGGCTCGTCGGCGCCTGATTGGCGATGTCGTAGAGCGCCTCGTCGCGCAGGATCCGCCCGCGCGGCACGTCCTGGGCCTGCGCAAGTCGCTCGCGCCAGGCGGCGAGCTCGATGAGAACGGCGAGCGAGCGGCGGTTCTTGACGCGCATCTTGAGGCGCTGCCAGGCCTCCTCGGGATGGGTCTCGTAGGTCGCGGGATTGGTGAGCTCGGCCATCTCCTCGTCGAGCCAGGAGGCGCGGTTCGTCGCATCGAGCTCGGCCTTGAGATGGCGGTAGATGTCGCGCAGGTGCGTCACGTCGCCGAGTGCGTAGGTGAGCTGACGGTCGGTCAGCGGCCGGCGGCTCCAGTCGGTGAAGCGGGAGGATTTGTCGAGATCGCGATCGGTGATCTTCTTGACAAGGTTGACGTAGCTCACGCTCTCGCCGAAGCCGCACACCATCGCGGCCACCTGGGTATCGAACACGGGCTTCGGGATGAGGCCCGCCTCCGTGTAGACGATCTCGATATCCTGGCGGGCGGCATGAAAGACCTTGGTGACGCGCTCGTCCGCCATGAGCCCGTAGAACGGCTCGAGGTCGAGGTCGTCCGCCAGCGGGTCGACGACCGCCTCGTGGCTCGGCCCGGCAAGCTGGATGAGGCACAGTTCGGGCCAGAAGGTCTGCTCGCGCATGAACTCGGTGTCGACCGCAACGAAGTCGCTGTCGGCGAGGCGGGCGCAGGTGTCGATGAGGTCCGTGGTCGAGGTGATGACGCGCATGCTGGCCGAGTTATAGCCCAGGCTTTTCGCCCTGTCGTGGGGTCGCGTGGCGAAATTCGGGCATGGCCGAGACCGCCTGCTTGAGGCGGTTGACCGAGAAGTGCCAGCCGGTCCTGAAGACCTGACGACTGCGAATTGGGACAGCGGACGGGGCGCGCGCGGACGATCGCGGTGCCGTTAGCGTGCCGATTGAACCAGCTTTTCAGGTCCTTGGTGCGGACGATCTCGGCGGTCGAAGCGCGCCAAGGTCTAGCCCGCGGGAGCGTTCCGGGCCTGCAGCCGGTGGATCAGGTAGAGATTGCGGCCGTAGATGAAGAGGCCCGTGAATTGACCGATGATGAATACCGGGTCGAGCCGCCAGAGCGCATACATGAGCAGAAGCACTCCGCCGCTGATGCTGAAATACCAGAAGGCGACCGGGACGATGCTCTCGCCCTTCTTCTCCGATGCGATCCACTGCACGAGGAAGCGCATGGAGAAGAGACCTTGCCCGAGAAGGCCAAGCGCGAGCCAGAAGTGCTCAGGGGTTAGAATGCTGCCAATCGACACGGGATCATTTCTCCTCGACTTCGACGTTCGCCGTGATGCGGGAGATGAGCCAGCTTACCCCGACAAGATCGTGAATGCCGACCCATAGCCGGTCCCACATCCCGTATTTGGAGGTTCCCCGCTCCCGTGGCCGGTGAGACACGTCGACGAGGACGAGCCGGACCCCGGTTGCTTTCATGAGAGCCGGTATAAAGCGATGAATGTGATTGAAGAACGGCAAGGCGACAAAATCGCTGCGGCGGAAAAGCTTGAGGCTGCATCCCGTGTCGCGGACGCCGTCGTCCAGAATCCACGCGCGAACGGTGTTCGCGACCCTTGACGAGACGCGCCGGAGCGCCGTGTCGCGCCGCTTCTTGCGCTGGCCGGCCACCAGTATTCGCGGCCCCAGGCGGTCGGCTGCGCAGCGGTAGGCCTCGAACAGGAGGCCAAT
This sequence comes from uncultured Alphaproteobacteria bacterium, assembly GCA_963699485.1. GTDB lineage: Bacteria > Pseudomonadota > Alphaproteobacteria > Rhizobiales > Hyphomicrobiaceae > Hyphomicrobium_C. Next base: position 85,603 of record CAVOUC010000022.1, read on the forward strand.
GTCGCCCGGGTCATTCTGCCCGTCGCCGTCGAGGGTGACGATAAGGTCGCCCCTGGCGCGGGAAATGCCCGTAAGGGTGGCCGTACTCTGCCCGCGCCGGCCCTTGTGGCTGATGAGGCGAAGGCCCTTCGTCGCCCCCTTTTCGGCGAGCACGGTTTGCGCGGTCGCGTCCGAGCTGCCGTCGTCGACGACAATGACCTCGAGCACCGGAAGGTCTTGCGTCTTCGCCGCGATCTCTCGGAGAAGGGGCCCGATGCAATCCTCCTCGTTGAAGACCGGGATGACGATCGATAGTTGCAAGAGACCGTCCTTTGGAACCAATTCTGGCTACGGGCGGCCATCACTGTCACGGGCTCACTCTTGTTGCAAGTCTCGGATGGGCGGCCGCTGGGCTGCGCCGGCGCCCGTCAACCCGGGCCCTCGAGGAATCCTCAAAAAAAAGATTTGGCAATACATGGGCAGCACATCTAGCCAAGCTACGCTCGATCATGTATGAATAAGGCCTTCGAGACAAACCTGAAGGGCGCCAAGCGGGCGCAGTTCCGTGAGCTGGGATGGCTGTGTTGCGGCGGCTATTCCCAGCGCGGCGGGCGTGTGAAAGAGTTCGCAAAACCCTGGCCACGAAATTCGGGTAGTCTGCCCGAAAGCGGGGATTATTGTCTCGCGGAAGCAATGCGACGATCCGCCTGTTCAGCGCGGATAGAGAGAGGGAGTTGTCGGGCGTGTTGGATGTTCGCGTACCGGAAGGAAAACAGAGCAAGTTGCCCGCCGTGCGTTCTGACACGGTGGAACGTGTGGAGTTTCAACGCTTAGGGGCTGCCCCGGCGGTGCAACTCATCGCCCGAGACGCCTTCGTCTCCGACATGTCGATAAAGCTCGACCAGCTCCACATCGAGATCGGAGGCCTCGCGCGCGAGCTCGGCAGCGTCAAAGCGAAAATGGCGGAATTGCGCGACGATTCGGATCGCAATTACCGGTTTTCTGCTTTTCAAGAAACCGGTCAGCGCGCAAATGCTGCCAAATTGGATGAGGCTTTGCGGCGCTGCAAGGATCTTAGGGAGCGCGTCGAGAAAATCGACGGCAAAAGCGGCGGCAATTATCATGGCTATAACAGCCTCAAATCGGTCAGCATTAGATTGACGGAATTAGGCGCGCTAGAGCGCCAATTCCGCGACGTGGACCGCAAGCTTAAGCTCAGCGCCGGCATCTTCTGCGCCTCAGTCGTCTTGTGGCTCATCGCCGTTCTCGCCTAGTCGGCTCAACTGCGCGATTCCAAGCGAAACTGCCCGGCCCGAGCGCCCTTTCCGGCAAGCAGGAGTGGGGGACGCCGATCCTTGACTTTGCTGGGACCTCATGCGCTTTTCCGCCCCTGATACGAACTGCGGCGGGACGAGGCATGGCGGAACGGGAAGCAAGAGGCGGCAGCGCGGCGGGCAGCGAAACCGGGCTTCACCGCTATCGCTCTCACACCTGTGGCGCACTTCGTTCGGGCGACGTCGGGAGGACGGTCCGCCTGTCGGGATGGGTGCACCGCGTGCGCGACCACGGCGGCCTCCTGTTCATTGATTTGAGGGACCATTACGGCCTGACCCAGGTCGTGGCCGATCCCGAGAGCCCCGCATTCAAAGCCGCCGAGACGGTACGGTCCGAGTGGGTCATCCGCGTCGACGGCAGGGTCCGCGCGCGCCCCGAGGGCACCGTCAATCCCGAGCTCGCGACCGGCGAGGTCGAGATCTTCGCCACCGAGATCGAGGTGCTGTCGCCGGCCAAGGAGCTTCCCGTTCCGGTGTTCGGCGAGCCTGACTACCCGGAGGACCTGCGGCTCACATACCGCTTCCTCGATCTGCGCCGCGAGACGTTGCATGGCATCATCATGAAGCGGCTCGAGATCACGCGCTCGATCCGCCGGCGCATGCACGAAGCGGGCTTCAACGAGTTCCCGACGCCGATCCTCACCGCGTCGTCCCCGGAGGGTGCACGCGACTTCCTGGTTCCCTCGCGCATCCATCCCGGTAAATTCTACGCGCTCCCCCAGGCCCCGCAGCAGTACAAGCAGCTGCTCATGGTGTCGGGCTTCGACCGCTACTTCCAGATCGCGCCCTGCTTTCGCGACGAGGACCCGCGCGCTGACCGGCTGCCCGGCGAGTTCTACCAGCTCGACGTCGAGATGAGCTTCGTCGAGCAGGACGACGTGTTCGCGACCATGGAGCCGATCCTCACCGGACTGTTCGAGGAGTTCGGCGGCGGGAGGCCGGTGACCAAGGGCTGGCCGCGCATCCCCTATGAGACGGCGATCTCGAAGTACGGCACCGACAAGCCGGACTTGAGGAATCCCATCGAAATGCAGGATGTCACCGAGCATTTCCGCGGCTCGGGCTTCAAGATCTTCGCCGGCATGATCGAGAAGGACCCCAAGGTGCGCGTTTGGGCAATCCCCGCGCCGACGGGCGGCAGCCGAGCTTTTTGTGACCGCATGAACGGCTGGGCCCAGAAGGAAGGCCAGCCGGGCCTCGGTTACATCTTCTGGCGAAACACCGCGTCGGGCCAGCAGACAGAGGCTCGAGATGTCACGAAGCCCGGCAAGTCGCCGCTCGAGTACAAGCCCACATTGGAAATTCTCGAGGCAGCGGGACCCATTGCGAAGAACATTGGTCCTGAGCGAGCGGAGAAGCTCCGCAGCCAGCTCGCGCTTGGCGACGGCGACGCCGTGTTTTTCGTCGCGGGCAACCCTGCCAACTTCTACAAATTTGCAGGCGCCGCGCGCGACAAAATCGGCCAGGAGCTCAATCTCGTCGACGTGAACCGCTACGCGCTCGCCTGGATCGTCGATTTCCCGTTCTACGAGTGGAACGAGGAGGAAAAGAAGATCGACTTCTCGCACAACCCGTTCTCGATGCCGAAGGGCGGGCGCGAGGCGCTGGAGGCTGCCGAGAAAGAGGGACGCGATGCCATCCTGACCCTCAAGGCCAACCAGTATGACGTCGTCTGCAACGGCTACGAGATCGCATCGGGGTCGGTGCGCAACCACCTGCCCGAGACGATGGTCAAAGCGTTCGAGATCACCGGCCTCGGCCGCGCCGAGGTCGAAGCGCGCTTCGGCGGTCTCTACCGCGCGTTCCAGTACGGCGCGCCTCCGCACGGGGGCATGGCGGCAGGGATCGAGCGCATGGTGATGCTGCTCACCGACGGCAAGACGGTGCGCGAGGTCGCGCTCTTCCCGATGAACCAGCAGGCGGTCGACCTGCTCATGGGGGCGCCCTCGGAAGCGACGCCGAAGCAGTTGCGCGAGCTTTCGATCCGCGTCGTCGTGCCGGAGAAGAAGGCGTGAGGCCGGCGGCGCTCAGAACGTCAAGTCTGTTCCCTTGGGAACAGCTCGTGGCGCGCACTATAGCCGCAGAGTTCTCTATCCAGCTTGCCTTGGCGCCGTAGACGAGAGAGAAGAAGCGCAACCCCCGTGAGGCCGGTGAGCTCCATGCGAAATTTCTTGTCGATCGCCCTCGTCCTTTGCCTTCTCGCGGCCCCCGCGGCCGCGCGCGCACCCGAGCACGCCGGGGTTTGGAACGGCGCCGAGATCGCTTGGCGCGATATTGCGTCGGGCATCCCCGAAGCGACCCGGACCGGCCGGCCCGTCATCATGCTGTTTCAGGCGACCTGGTGTCCCTCGTGCCGGCAGTACCGGCAAGTATTCAAGGACCCGCGCATCGTCGAGGCCTCGAAGAGCTTCGTCATGATTCTGGTCGACGTCGACAAGGACACCGAGGCGAACAGCGCCTTTTCCCCGGACGGCACCTATGTGCCGCGTACGATCTTCTTCGACGCCGAAGGCAACATTCAGTCCTCGATCCGCGGGGCCGATTCCGAGTATCCGCATTCGATTGACATCAAGGCGCCGGACGAGCTTCTCGGCCTGATGCAGAAGGCGAAGGCACTCTTGACGCCCGAGCAGCAACGGGCTTCCGACAATTGAGGCGCCGGCAGTGCTACCGTGCCCTCTGGCGACAAGGTCGGATTGAATGAGCTGGGCCGAGCAGATCTTCATCTACTGCGAGCGCGGGCATAACCCGGCATTCTGGGCCGAGCCGCTCAATGCGCTGACCAACGCCGCTTTCATTCTCGCCGCCGTGCTCGCGACCGTGGAGTTCTTGCGCCAGCCCAAAGGGGCCGTCGGCATCGCCGAAGCGGGGTTGATCGCGCTCGTCTACGTCATCGGCATCGGCAGCTTTCTCTTTCACACGTATGCCACGCGCTGGGCCCAGATCGCCGACTGGGGGCCGATCGTCGTCTTCATGCTCGCCTATTTCGCCTATGCGATGCGGCAACTCTTGGGCCTCAATTGGGGCCTGGTCGCCGTCGGTCTCGCGGCCTTCTATCTAATCGTGCACTACGCAGGCACGATCACATGCGCTCAGACGTTGTTGCCGATCACCGCACGGGCCGGCGCACGCTGCCTCAACGGAACTATGGCCTATGTCCCGTCATTCCTCGCGCTCGCGCTGGTTGCCGTGGCGCTCGCCCGTGAGCGCCACCCGGCCTGGGGCTACCTCGCGGTTGCAGCCGCGGCGTTTCTGCTTTCCATGACGTTTCGGACCATCGATCTCGAGGTCTGCGATCGCACCGGCGGCGCCGGCACGCATTTCCTCTGGCACGTCCTCAATGCCGCCATGCTCTATCTGCTGCTTCTCGGCGTCATCCGGCACGGCCGAAGATTGTCTTCAGCCGCACGCCGCCCTATAGCTTCAGCGCCGGGCTGACGCGGGCGTGGCGGAACCGGTAGACGCAACGGACTTGAGAACGGCTTGAGTGCTCGCGGGGAAACCCGGGATGCAGAACTGCTCAAATTCGGGAAACCCTTTCACATGGCGATCCCGAGCCAAGCCCCGGGGCCGAGCCCTTCGGGGAAGGTGTAGAGACTAGACGGGCAGCACCTAACCTCCGCCTTGCAGGCGGGAGCACGGTGAAGGGATAGTCCAGACCACGAACCCGCCTGGAGGTTTGAGGCTTCCGGCGAGGGCGGCGAAAGCCGTAGCTGGTACGAAAATCCGTAGGGCCGCAAGGCCTGTGGGGGTTCAAGTCCCCCCGCCCGCACCACGCCGGCCGGAGGAGGCCATGCAGCGCAGGGGAACGGGAGCGGCCGAGGTCCGCCGACAGCGGTTGGCCGCCGAGCTCAGGGCCAACCTCTTGAAACGGAAGGCCCTTGCCCGCGAGCGCGGGCGGCGTGAGGACGAGCCGCACGAGGGCGAGGCCACCACCTCCAGCAAGAACGATCCGCGACTCGCGGAATTGGAGCACGGGCGGGACGACCAAGACCACTGAGGATGCGTGCGAGGCGCCTATTGCGGGGGTGGCGGTCACCGCCTATTGATCTGGCCCCGCCGTCCCCCGCTCTCGCGAACCCGAGAGGACGCCCCAACAGCAATCGGAAAGCGCATGGATCGCATCAAGATCACCGGCGGCGAGCGGCTCCAAGGCCGCATCCCCATTTCCGGGGCGAAGAACGCGGCGCTCCCGCTCATGATCGCGAGCTTGCTTACGCCTGACCGCCTCACGCTGAAAAACGTTCCCAACCTCGCCGACGTCAACCTGCTCGCGCGCATCCTGCGCAACCACGGTGTCGACCTGGCCGTCGATGGCAAGCGGCCGGGGACGAGCCCGCACCTCGGCGAGACCTTCCATCTGACGGCCCGCGATATCGTCGACACCTGCGCGCCCTACGAGATGGTCTCGCGCATGCGGGCGAGCTTCTGGGTGCTCGGGCCGCTCGTCGCCCGCATGCGGGAAGCGCGAGTGTCGCTGCCGGGCGGCTGCGCGATCGGCACCCGTCCCGTCGATCTCCATCTCATGGGGCTCAAGGCGCTTGGCGCCGAGATCGACATCGATGGGGGCTATGTGATTGCCCGGGCGCCCAAGGGACTACACGGCGCCCACATCATCTTTCCCAAGGTCTCGGTCGGCGCGACTCACAACGTGCTGCTCGCGGCGGCGCTCGCCAAGGGCGAGACGCTGATCGAGAACGCCGCGCGCGAGCCCGAGGTCGGCGACGTCGCGCAATGCCTCGTCAAGATGGGCGCGCGGATCGAGGGCATCGGCACTTCGAACTTGCGCGTCGCCGGCCGCGACCGGCTCGAGGGCGCCGTGCACGCAGTCCTTCCCGACCGTATCGAGACGGGCACATTCGCGTTCGCGGTCGCGGCGACCGGCGGCGACGTCGTGCTCGAGGGCGCGCGGCGCGAGCTTCTGGCCACAGCGCTCGACGTGCTGGAAAGAACGGGCGCGACTGTCACGGACATGAACGGCGGCGTTCGCGTGTCTCGCAACGGCAATCATCTGGAGCCCGTGGCCGTCGAGACGCAGCCGTTCCCGGGCTTTCCGACCGACCTCCAGGCTCAGCTCATGGCGCTCATGAGCCGGGCGCAAGGGACGAGCGTCATCCGCGAGACGATCTTCGAGAACCGCTTCATGCACGTCCAGGAGCTCGCCCGCCTCGGCGCCGACATCCAGCTCCACGGCGATGCGGCGACAATCAAGGGCGTCCGCTCGCTGCGCGGCGCGCCCGTCATGGCGACCGACCTCAGGGCCTCCGTCAGTCTCGTCATCGCCGGGCTCATGGCCGACGGCGAGACGATGATCAACCGCGTTTACCATCTCGATCGCGGCTTCGAGCGCCTCGAGGAGAAGCTCGCCCGCTGCGGGGCGCGGATCGAGCGCATCACGACCGGGTGACTGGCCGTCCGGCCGGAAGGGGATCCGCATGAAGACCTGGTTTTCCTTGAGCGCAATCGCCGCGGCGGCCGTTCTTGCTGCTTTCGGAGCCCACGCCGAGGAGCCGGTCAGCTTCGGCGGGGAAGTGTATACCGTCGCCCACAGGGATGTCCGCGAGGAGGGCAATTCCCTGGTCGAGCTCGTTCGTGACGGCGACGCGATCGAAAGCTGGCAGAAGCTGGTCGCGTTTCATCGCTTTCCCGATCTCAAGGGAACCCCGAAGGAGGCTGCCCACGGGCTCGCCGCCATGCTCACGCAGCGCGATCCCTCGGCACGCTTTGCGATGATCGAGAACCCGACGACCGGTGAGGTCATCATCGACTTCTTGACGGGGGAGCCAAGCTCGGAGTTGGTCGAGTTCAACGTCTTCAAGTACGCGCGCCATCCGTCCGGCAAGGGCATCGTCGCCTTTCAATTTGCCGAGCGGTTCAAGCTCGGGGAGACGGACGGCGACGAGGTTAAGAAGGTGAGGGAGGCAGCCGTCGACGAGGCGGCGGGCTTCGACATTTCCGTAGCCGACGGCTATTTCACCGCCGGCGGTTCCGATGGCCCCGCCGACGAGAGCGAAGGCAGCGAATAGCCGGGCAGCGCCGTTGGGCGGCAGGCGCGCCAAGCGTCGCAACTGCGCCAGAAAAAGCGCATTTCGGGCCGCGGTGAGGCCATTCGGCTAAGGCTAAGAGCCGCGCTCAAACGCGGAGCTCTCCAGAGGGTTAAATACGTGCCGAGCCGCTAAAGGTTACATAGCCGGCGGCTATCGAAATAAGATTCAATCGGCATTTCAGATCGCCCCTCGCCGCCGATACGGTCCTCGTCAACCGCAGCGTACATGGCTCCCATCCTAAGCGCTGCGGGAGATCAGAGACCCATAGGAGACTACAATGACCAAGCTGTCAGTTGCCGCTCTCGCGGCCCTGTTCGTTGTTGGCGCTACGCCCGCGTTCGCGGCGTACGATTGCGACGCCGGCTTCAAGGACTTCCTCGGAAAGATGTCCACTCATATCAGCAAGATGAGCGGCCCCGAATTGGGCGATTACGTCCGCAAGTCGCTCGGCGCGTATGACTCGTGCAAGGCCGGTGATAGCTTCTCGCCGAATGGCGTTTGGGACCAGATCCTCGCCGATATGGCCAAGAAGTAAGCCGTTGCACCTCGAAAGTCCGGGCTCCTCGGCTTTCGAGCCGGGGAGCCTATTGCTTTCATCGACATCCCAGGACCAACGAGGATGAAAGCCATGCCAACCACGCATCGCCTGAAAATCGCTATCGCTCTTCTCTTGGCCGTGAGTGCCGGCGTCTTTTTCCTGTGGCCCATGGCTTCCGCGCGCGCGGCAGATGCATCCGGGCGAGTGGGGCTTATTCTGTCCGGCCTGCCGGAGAGCGGAAGCGCCGAGTACAAGGCGCTGCGCGAGATCGCCGGCGACGCGACCGGCGAAGCTCTCGAGATGACGAAGTCCGAGATGTGGTCGGTTGCGAGCGAGCGCGTGGGAGCGCTGAAGGCTGCGGCAAGCGCCAAGGGCGTCACCGTGCGCGAGCTCGACGAGAGCTGGAACACGATGATGACCTCGATGCCGTCTGGCTCGCAGATGACCGCAGCGCAAAAGGACATGATGCATCAGGCGATGGACTCGAAAGCCACGATGGGAGTGGCGATGATGGCACTCCCGCCCGCGAGCACGGTCGAGTACGCGCTGACCAAGGGAATGCATGGCGCCGCAGACGAACCCGCGCCGACCCTCGTCCTTCCGCTGAACAAGACGACGAAGGTCACGGCGCGCCGCACGAGCGTCACCAAGACCGACGACGGCTACATCTGGCACGGGATCATCGAGGAGACCGACGACATGGTCACGCTTATGTGGTGGCCGGACGGCCGCCTCAGCGGCACCGTGAACTACAAGGGGCACATGTTTGCCGTGAAGCCCATGGGCGGCGAGATGCACGGAGTGGTCGAGATGTCGTCGGAGGGCCTGCCTCCCGAGCACGCCCCCATGGGTAAGAAGCTGATGAAAAAGATGCACATGAAGGAGGACCCGCTCGTTCACAAAGGCGACGCGAGCGAGCTGCGCCATGAGGAGAGCCCGAAGACGGACGAGAAGGGCGGCGGGGCGCCGCGGCGCGGCGACACGAAGGAGTTCGAGGATGCGCCTCTGCACGACCGGCGGGCCGATGCGTCCGGACAGGGGTCTGCCAGCCCCGCCGGAGAAAAGCTCGCCTTTATCCTGCCGCCGCCGGCCAAGACGGGAGCCGCCCCGCAGCCGGTCACGATCACCCTCATCGTCGCCTATACGAAGCAGGCCGCGAGCCACTACAGCGACATCGACAAGGATCTTATTGCGCTCGCCATCGCGGAGGCCAACCAATCGTTCCGCAACAGCGGCCTCGGCCACATCCAGCTCAAGGTCGTCCATAGCTACCAAACGGACTACGTCGAGAGCGGGAGCCACTTCGACCACGTGTTCCGGTTCGCCGACAAGGGCGACGGCTATATGGACGAGGTGCATGCCCTGCGCGACCAGTACCACGCGGACGTCGGCGTGCTGATCGTCCACGATCCCCAAGGATGCGGCCTGTCGGCGGGCGTGGCGCCGCCCCCGGATCGGGCGTTCGCCGTCGTTCACCATGAGTGCGCCGCGACCATGTACTCGCTGGCCCACGAGATCGGCCACATCATCGGCGCGCGCCACGATATGGCCCTCGACGACAGCATGTCCCCCTTTCCGTTTGGCCACGGCTTCGTCAACGGGACCAAGTGGCGGACAATGATGAGCTACAAGGACAGCTGCGACGGCTGCCCGAGGCTGCCCATCTGGTCGAATCCAGCGGTCCTGGTGCGTGGCGTTCCGGCCGGCGACCAGGCGAGCGACAACGCGCGCGTCATCGCCGAGCGCGCGGCCGTGGTGGCGGGCTACCGCTGACGGCGGTCCCTTGTTTTCCGTCATGGGCCGGCCACACTTTTTCCTCAACTCTCCTCCCGCGGCGTGAATTGAGGATCGGGAGGTCGAACCAATGGTATCTAAAATTATCGCCTGCGCCGCAGCGCTGCTGCTCGCCGGGAACGCAACCGCAGCTTTCGCGCAAGCCAAGATCAAGGTCGGCACGCTGACCTGCAAGGGGGGCGAGGAGATAGGGCTCGTTCTCGGCTCGAAGGCGACCTACAGCTGCAACTACACTCCTGCGAGCGGCAAGCCCGGGCAGTCCTACCAGGCGACCGTCACCAAGATCGGTCTCGACATCGGCATCACCGAGGGGATGGTCATGGTCTGGACCGTGCTCGCGAGCTCGGATGCGTTGAACCCGAAGGCGCTTGCCGGCAACTATTACGGAGCGACCGCCGATGCGTCGTTTGGCATCGGTGCCGGCGCGAGTGTTCTCGTCGGCGGCTCGGACAAAACGATCGTCCTCCAGCCGGTGAGCGTCCAGGGGCAAACGGGCCTCAATCTCGCGGTCGGGGTCGCGGAGCTCACCTTGAGCTGACCGCGACTCGTCGAGAAAAGAAGTAGGTTAAGGGCGTTTCGCGAACCGAGGCCGCCTCTGTTGCATGGCGCGGGCCCTCCCGCTATCACTCGCGGCACGCCCGAGCCTTTCTCCATGGCTGGACGAGCTGTCACTCCGCGAGGCCTCCGCATCGATGAAGGACCTGAAGCTCATCGCCCTCGACGCCGAGGATCTCGCGGTGCTGTCGGCCCACCTCCAGGATGCTGTGCTACAAGTCGGCGACATGGCCTACCTCGCCGGCGAGCACCGATTTGCGCTCGTCGCCAACCGTTTCGATTGGGATAGCGCCCTGCGCGGGAAGGAGGGGCGCGAGCCGTTCCAGCGCCGGCGCACGGGGCTGAGGCTCGAGCGGGTGCTCGGAGCAAAGGTCTCGGGCATTGATCTGGCCGACAGCTCGGCGCCGCTCGCGGTGCTGGCGCTCACGTTCGAGCCCGGCGACTCTCCCGGGGGAGTCATCACTCTGCGGTTTTCCGGCGGGGGCGCGGTTCGCCTCGACGTCGAATGCATCGAGGCCGAGCTCAAGGATCTGGGAGCGGCCTGGGTGACGCGACGCAAGCCCGAGCACGTCGATGACGACGAGGTCTAGGCTTCGCAGTCGGCCCGGAACCGACAGAGCAACCGACGAGGGGGCGCAGGGCGCCCGGTCCCAACGATGCCAAAACGGCTGACGACAGGCGAACCCGGATTCGAGACGGCGTTCGCGGACTTTCTGGCAGCGAAGCGCGAGACCTCGGCCGAGGTCGACGGCGCGGTGCGCAAAATCGTCGCCGACGTGCGCGAGCGGGGAGACGAGGCCCTGATCGAGCTCTCGCGCCAGCTGGACCGCGTCGACCTTGCCGCTCTCGGCCTCAAGGTCAGCGCCGCCGAGGTGGACGCAGCCGTGCGGGCCTGCCCCGCCGACACGCTCGAGGCGCTTTCCTTCGCGCACGGACGCATTGCCGATCATCACGAGCGCCAGCGCCCCACTGACGAGCGCTATCGCGACGCGGCGGGTGTCGAGCTCGGCCACCGGTGGACGGCCGTCGAGTCGGCCGGCCTCTATGTGCCCGGGGGACTCGCCTCCTATCCGAGCTCGGTGCTCATGAATGCTGTGCCGGCCAGGGTCGCGGGCGTGCCGCGCCTGGTCATGGTGGTGCCCTGCCCCGGCGGCGAGCTCAATCCTCTCGTTCTCGCTGCGGCGCAGATTGCGGGGATCGACGAGATCTACAGGGTCGGCGGCGCGCAGGCAGTGGCTGCGCTGGCCTACGGCACCCAGACGATTGCCCCCGTCGTCAAGATCGTCGGCCCCGGCAACGCTTATGTCGCGGCCGCCAAGCGACAGGTGTTCGGCACGGTCGGCATCGACAGCATTGCGGGACCTTCGGAGGTCCTCGTCATCGCCGACAAGGACAACGACCCCGACTGGATCGCCGCCGATCTCTTGGCGCAGGCCGAGCACGACACGGCCGCGCAGGCGATCCTCATGACCGACGACGAGGCGTTCGCGGGCGCCGTCGAAGCGGCCGTCGCACGTCAGCTCGAGGGGCTTCAGCGCGGAAACATCGCCGGCGCGAGCTGGCAGGAGTTCGGCGCCGTGATCGTGCTCGGCTCGCTCGACGAGGCCCCCGCCCTCGCCGACCGCATCGCCGCTGAGCACCTCGAGATCGCGACGCGCGACGCGGAAGGTCTCGCAGCCAATATCCGCAATGCGGGGGCGATCTTTCTCGGCGCGTGCACGCCCGAGGTCATCGGCGACTACGTGGCGGGCTCCAACCACGTGCTGCCGACTGCGCGCAGCGCCCGCTTCTCCTCCGGCCTCGGCGTCTTGGACTTCATGAAACGCACCTCAATTCTGAAGCTCGAGCCCTCGTCCCTCGAGCGCCTCGCGCCTCAAGCCATGGTTCTGGCACGCGCAGAAGGGCTCGAGGCACATCGCCGCTCGGTCGAGATCAGGCTCGAACGCAAAGGCGCGCGCCCATGAGCGAGGGCGCTGGCGCGTCGGACGAGAGCCGCAACAGGATCGCCGAGATCTCGCTCGACGAGGCTTCGATCGCGCGCGGCAACCCGAACATCGAGCATGAGCGGGAGGTTGCAATCTACGATCTCATCGACGGCAACTCCTTCGCCGTCGAAGGGCGCGACGACGGGCCCTACAAGCTCACCATCGGCCTCGTCGAGGACCGCTTGGCGCTCACGATCGCAAAGGCGAATTCCGATCCTCTGGTCACGCACTATCTGTCGCTGACCCCGTTCAAGCGCCTCATGAAGGACTACTTCATGGTGCTCGACGGCTATTATCAGGCGATCCGGACGGCCCAGCCGTCGCGCATCCAGGCGATCGACGCGGGGCGGCGCGGGCTGCACGACGAAGGGAGCCGCATCCTGATGGAGCGGCTCGAGGGGAAGGTCAGATTGGACTTCGACACGGCGCGGCGCCTCTTCACGCTCATCTCCGCGCTCCATTGGAAGGGCTAATCTCGTGCGGCCGGTCGGCGAGGTTCCGCGTACGGTGCTCTTCGCGTGCACCATGAACGCGGTGCGCTCGCCGATGGCGGCTGCGCTTCTGAGTCATATGCTCGGCCGCCGGGTAGCCGTCGCTTCGGCAGGAGTGAGGCCCGGCGTGACCGATCCGTTCGCGGTCGCGGTGATGGATGAGATCGGCATCGACATGTCCGCTCACGAGCCACGCCTGCTCAGGGACCTCGGCGACGCGGTCTTCGATCTCGTGATCACTCTCTCGCCGGAAGCGCACCATCACGCCCTCGAGCTCACGCGGACCATGGCGGCCGATGTCGAGTATTGGCCGACGTTCGACGCCACCGCGGCGGCCGGCGAGGGCGAGCGCGAGCAAGTGCTCAATCGCTATAGGGAAGTCCGCGACAGCCTGTTCGCCAAGATCAAGGAACGCTTTGGAATCGAGGGCGGTCCGACCGTATAGCCGACGATCACGCGCGAGCCTTGCGCGGATACAGCGGACGAGCCCGAAAGGAGCCTATTCGCGGCAGAAGCGCCAGGACGCTACCCAGGATTGCTTCGGTCTCCACGATGCAACCACGGCTTCCGCAAGCGCCTCCGATTCGACCTCGGCCACAGACCTGCCGTCGATCTCAACCGTCCAGATGTTGCCCAGATGGCGAACGATTATGGTCATGAGAATCACTCAACCTTGGAGTGGCGGGCTCGTTGCACTTACGCCGCTCGAGGAAAGTGTAGGCGCGTCGAGTTAATCCGGTCCTAGCCAAAACGGTTAAAATTGGCGCAGATTGCAGTTTGGGGGCGGACATCGCGCTCCCAGGGGGGCAGAGTTCAAATACCGTTCGTTGCGGGCGTGCGAACGTTTCATGACCAACTCGAGCGCGCGCAAAGTTAACAGTGGACAATTGTTTGGGTGAGGTGCCGTTGACTTAAGCGATTCGCGATACTTGAACGCCGGGGGGAACTGTCATGCGTGTATGTGCATCTGGAATGCGCCGCCTCTATTGCGGCCTAGCGCACGCTGCCGCGCCGCTTTCCCTCATTCCATCTTTCCTGGCTCCTTCGCTCGCGGCCTTTGTCTTGGCCGGCCTCCTCGCCGTCAGCATCCTCCCGCAGCGCGCGGCCGCCGGCGACCAGTGGACGAGCAGGGACCTGCAAAAACAGCAGCAGCAAATGCAGCGGGAGCTTCAAAGGCAGCAGCAACAAGCCCAACGGGAGCTGCAAAGGCAGCAGAGAGAAGCGGAAAGGCTAGCTCGCGAGCAGCAGCGGGAAGCTGAGCGTCTCGCCCGCGAGGCGCAGAAGGCGGCGGAAGCGGAGGCGCGCCGCATCCAGAGGGAAGCCCAGCTAGCACAGAAGGCCGCGGAAGCGGACGCGCGCCGCCAGCAGAGGGAGGCCGAGCAGGCGCAGAAGGCGGCGGAAGCGGAGGGGCGCCGAATACAGAGGGAAGCCCAGCTAGCACAGCAGGCCGCGGACGCGGACGCACGCCGCCAGCAGAGGGAAGCCGAGCAGGCACAGAAGGCCGCGGACGCCGAAGCGCGCCGCCAGCAAAGGGAAGCCGAGCAGGCGCAGAAGGCAGCGGACGCGGACGCACGGCGCCAGCAGAGAGAGGCCGAGCAGGCACAGAAGGCGGCGGAAGCGGAGGCGCGCGAACAGGGCAGAGAGGCAGAGCGGCAGGCCAGGCTCGAAGCTCAGCAGCGCGTCGAGGCTGAACGCAAGGCGCGCGAGGAGGCGAGACAGGCGGAGCGGCAGGCCAGGCTTGAGGCGAAGCAACGCGCCGAGGCCGAGCGCCAAGCGCGGACTGAAGCACAGCAAGGCGGCTCGAACCCGCCGACCGGAGGGATAGGGCAATCGCAGATTACCCCGGACCCGCAGACCCAACAGCAGATCCAGACACAACTGACGACGACCCAAACGGCAGCGGGGTCAGGGGATCAGCAGGCGCGGACGGAATTGCAAGATTGGAATTCTCGCTGGGGGGCACAGGGGCCCGATCAGTCGGGGCAGGACAGGCCTTACAGGAGAGATAGGCAAGACGGCGATGGTCCATCGCGATGGACCTCCCCGATCGTAGGCGAGAGTCAAACCGCGGAGGGATCGACCGCTTCCGCGGCGCCGCTCCCGTCACAGGGAAGCTCGCCGGCGGGTCTCGCAGAGGTTCCAATGGAGGCAACGCCGCCGCCTGGGCCCGCTCCAGGATCCAATCAGAGCACCGAGACGACGACGCAGACACTGCCGGCATGGTCATCGATAGCCGCGACCATGGTCGACGATAGCTCCACGGACCAGGGCTCCCAAGCGTCAGGCGGTGGCAGCACGCCAGTCGCAGGCGACGCCTCGAGCGCGGCGACATCGGGCCAGAACACCACCACGAAGAAAGCACAGGAGACGGCGGCCAAGACCACGACCGCCAAGAAGGACGACAAGAATTCGGAGACGAAGAAGGACCCCACGAGGGCTCCTCCCATCAAGGATCTCCTGGCGTTCAACGACCTGCCGCCGTTCAGGTCGCGCGAGATGGTGGCCACGAACCTCCCTGCAGCGAGGCTCGGCCAGATCGCCAAGCTCGGCTTCAGAGAGACTTCGAGACAGGTGTTGCCGCGGCTCAATATAACGCTGAGCCGCCTGCAGATCCCGGCGACCATGGACGTCGCCACCGCACAGAAGGTGCTCAGCCAGCAGATGCCTTCGGAGGCGTTCAGCCCGAACTACGTCTACCGGATGTATTATGACACCCAGGGCGCGCAAATAGAGAGCCGCGGCGGAAGCAAGGTCGAGGAAGATGCGCGCGCGGGCGCCACGTGTGGTGACGACCGCTGCTTCGGGCCCACGCTCATCCATTGGAAATCGGCGCTCAAGACCTGCGCGCAGGGCGCGAAGATCGGCATCATCGATACGTCGTTCGACATTGCACATCCGACATTCCGGAAGTTGAAATGGCGCCTCGGCCATTTCCTCGATACCGAGAAAGCCTCGCCGCACGATTGGCACGGCACGGCAGTGCTGTCGCTCCTCGCCGGAGATCCGAGCAGCGGCACGCCGGGCCTCATTTCCGATGCCGAATTTCATCTCGCCGCGGCGTTCACCAGCGACGAGCAGGGGAACGCGTCGACGAGCACCGTCAATCTGCTCAACGCTTTGAACTGGCTCGATGAGCAGGGCGTCCAGTACGTCAACATGAGCTTCTCCGGTCCGCGCGATCCCCTGTTCGAGAAGGCGCTCGCCGCAATGCAGAAGCGGGGCGTGGTGTTCATTGCGGCGGCCGGCAATCAGGGGCCCACGGCGCCGCCAGCCTACCCCGCAGCCTACAGCCAAGTCATCGCCGTCACTGCCGTCGATAGGAAACTGGCAGGGTATCGCTATGCGAACCGGGGCTCCTACGTCGACCTCGCCGCGCCGGGAGTCGAAATCTGGACGGCGTTGCCCAAGGCGAAGGAGGGATATCGTACCGGCACGTCCTTTGCGGCGCCGTTCGTGACCGCCATCATCGCGTCGCAGCCGCAACTCAGGTCGGCACGCTTGCCG
Organism: uncultured Alphaproteobacteria bacterium; assembly: GCA_963699485.1. GTDB lineage: Bacteria > Pseudomonadota > Alphaproteobacteria > Rhizobiales > Hyphomicrobiaceae > Hyphomicrobium_C. The sequence continues at coordinate 101,830 of CAVOUC010000022.1, forward strand.
AAAGCCGAGATCGTAAAGCGCCTCAAGCTCCAGGACCTCGGCCCCAGCGGACCCGACCCCATCTACGGTCAGGGCCTGGTGCTTGCGCCCGAAACATGCCCCGCTAACCCGAGCATGGTCGCGCGCGATGCCAGCGCGCCGTTGCCCGAGCCCATGGCTGTCGGGGCCACCGACAAGGACTCGTGGAAGACCTCATGGTGAGGTGAGCGCTAAGCACGCCGCGCTCGCCGGCTGTTGCCGGCTCATCGAGGATTCGAGGGAGGTCCGTCTGCGCTGCCGACCGAAGCGGGGGCTTTTGGTGCGGATTGCAGTCGGACCTCCATCTCGGCAATGGCCCTTGGAGGGCTCGCAGGCCATCACCGGTGCGACGGCGCCGCTGCGCCAACCTGTGCGGGGCGGCGTACGCAGCGATACCGTCAACTTGAGCGAGGGGCGCTTGCTGCTCCGCGCTTCGCGCGGCGCCTCTCGTCGTCCAATGTGGTTGAGCTCGATGCAACGGGTGATCCGTGGCTCGAGCCCAACCGAGTTCTAGTTGCCGTCGCGGCCCCAGCCGCCGGCTATGGCCGCAGCCTCCTCGCCGGGACCCAGGGTCTCTCCGTCGATGGCGTTATCGATGAACTTCTCGACGGCAGGCGATCTCGACGCGTCGCCGTCGGCCGACACATGAGGCCCTGCGCCGGGAGCCCCTAGACGTGCAAGCTCGACTTGTATGGGAATGCGCCAGCCCGCCTTCTCGGTTCGGCAGGCGACACCCGCGAGATTGGCGTCGTTGCCCGTGTCGATGACGTAGGTGCGGCAGAACCTGTGGTCGTGGTTCTTGAACGAGACTTGCGGAGAGATCGTAGCGCCCGATGCCACCCGCGCGACCTGAGCGCTCGGGAGCGAGTTCGAGCGCCGATTGCAACGCAGCCGAGGCATAGAGGCCGGCCGTATCGGTCAGCACGATGGACGCCCCAGTCCAGCATGGGTCATTGCTGACTTGAGGGCCCAGCCCGATACTCCCCCTGCCACCATGAGCCCTGCACAGGCGAGTGCGAACGCAGGACCTGTCAATCGAAACTGGCTCTCGAGCAGGGCCAAACGAGCCCGCTCGAGAAATCCTCTCGATCCAGAACCGCGGCCAGCCTTGCGCGCTGCGGCGGCGTCATTGGCCCGCATGGCCGCGTCGACGGCCATGATGAGACGGGCCGGCACCGGCTCGCGCATCGGTCTTGCGAAGACGCTGGCAAGATTGGCTCCGGTCGCCGTGAATGGAGCAAGGCGCGCGCGCAGCTCCTGGTCGACCGCGAGCATCGCCTCCAGCTGCCGGCGATCGTCAGCCGCAAGCTCGCCATCGGCGTACGCCATTAAGGTTTCGTCAGAAACAAATACCATCTAACGCTCCCGAACGGAGGTGGCGTGGGCTGGTTGTCCCTCGGTCATCACGGCATAGAGCGCTTGACGCGCTCGGGCCAAGCGGCTCATCACCGTTCCGATGGGGATCTCCAGTATTTTCGCCGCCTCCTTATATGAAAGCCCCTCGACGCACACCATGGCGATGAGAACCTGCTGCTCGGCCGGGAGACGGCCGATGCCCTCATTCACCGAAGCGAGCGTCATCCTGTTTTCCACTACGGATCTCCCGTCTTCCCCGGCGAGATTTTCCGCCTCGTCCAAGCCCGCGTTCTGTCGTCCTTTCCGCGCGCGGTATCGGTCGAGCCAAATGTTCTGAGCAATCCGGTACATCCAGCTGTCGAGCCTCGTACCGGCCTCCCATTGGTCGAGACGCGAAAGCGCCCGTTCGCACGTGTCCTGAACGAGGTCGTCCGCAAGATCGAGATCGCGCGTCAGCGCGTAAGCAAACCTCCGCAGGCGCGGAAGCAGCTCGACGACCCGCGACCGGACGTCCTCCATCACGGGCCCCCCTCTCCGCGATCATGACAGACAACGGCGCAAGCCACGAATTATTCTCCCCCGGCGAGGCTTTCTTTTGCTCTAATTGATTCAATGAGTTAGAGCGAACGCCCACAGTGATCCCGGCAAGAAGGTAACACCTTCAATTTGTCATCCTGGGGGCCGCACTTCGGCGATTCAGGAGCGATCTCGCGATTACCGAGCACTCGACATCACACGAGCAGCTTTCCCTCGAGCTGGACGATGCAGCTGTCGATGTTGTGCAGGATTTCGTCGGTCTGCTCGAGGTCGCGCTCGAGCGCCTGGAGATCGGCCTCGGGCTTCGAGCTGCGAAAAGCACGCGAAATGCGCCGCAACGTGGCGACGAGCCCCTTCCGGCGCGCCGCGGCAGCGGCCTCGCGAGCGTGACGCTCGTGCGCCCGTGCCGCCGTCTGCTGCGCCCTCTTCATGCGCCGGCGGAGGACGTTGAGCTCCTTCTTCTTGTGCCTCAGCTCTCGGATTGCCGACCGCGCCTCGGCGGCCGAGTGGACTTGGACCATGACCTCGGTCCCTTCGATCCGAGCAAAGCGCATTTCCCTCAGGTGCATGCGTCCATCCCGCCCCGCCGGTGATCAGCTCCCCGGGCATTTTACACGGGCGCAGTCGAAGCGTCAGCCAGCGGCTGGATCGCCGGCGCCAAGTCGTCTATGGGATTGGGCAATGGCGAGACCCGGGACGACCGATCGATGACGAAGCCGGCAACTGCGGAAGAGAACAAGCTTGGCGTGGCACGCACTGGGCTCAAGGCGGCCATCGTGCCCGTCACGCCGTTCGAGCAGAATTGCACCCTACTATGGGACCCGTCGACGATGATCGGGGCTGTTGTCGATCCCGGCGGGGATGTCGACGTCATCAAGGGCGCCATCGCCGAGGTCGGGATGAAGCCCGAGAAGATCATTCTCACACATGGCCACATCGATCATGCGGGCGGGGCGGACGAGCTGCGTGCCGAGCTCGGCGTGAAGATCGAGGGGCCCCATCGCGCCGATCGGATCCTGCTCGACAATCTCGAGGCGCAGGGCCGCGCCTATGGTATCGCGGCACGCCGGGTGGAGCCGGACCGCTGGCTCGAGGAGGGCGACCAGGTGACGGTCGCGGGCCATAGCTTCGACGTGCTGCACTGCCCCGGCCACTCTCCGGGCTCGGTCGTACTCGTCAACGGGGCGCAGCGGTTCGCTCTCGTCGGCGACGTTCTCTTCCGCGGCTCGATCGGGCGCACCGACTTCCCCTACGGCGATCACGATGCGCTGATACACGCCATCAAGACCAAGCTTTTTCCGCTTGGCGACGATCTTGCCTTCATCTGCGGGCACGGGCCGACGAGCACGATCGGCGCGGAGCGGCGCTCGAATCCGTTTGTTCGCTAGCGCGGGCGAGCCTAGAGCGTCCTACCAGCGGCGTCCCCAATCGAGGCAGCCGAAGATGCCGCATTCGTTCTGCATCGTACCGTAGCCCGCGAGACGCCCGTCGTTCTCGAAGAAATCGACCGTTTGGACCCTGAGCGTCTCCGCACAGCTCGTCCGGCAACCAACCCAGGTGCCGCCCGGAAGGCGAACGTCGTAGCCGGTCCGCGTCTTGCGGACAGGCCCCGTAACGGTCCCGTTGCCGTAGCGGCTTACGGCAACGGCGTAGTCGCCCTCGGGGGCGCGTCTGAGGAAGCCCGCGTCGGCCCCGTCGTAGGACGCTCCAAGAACGGCAATTCCGAGGGCGATGCAGGCGATCCGTCGCGTCATTGGTCCTCCAGAAGGCTCCGAGCGTGTGGTGGGCGAGCCGACATTACCCTGATTTGGCGAACTGGAGGTTCACGCCGGTGAAAGCCGGGCCCTCCTGTCGAAATGGAGACCGACTGGCTGCTCCCGCCCATGGAGATCGACATGGAGCCCGACACGCCGCCGCTGAACGTCAGAGAAAGACGCGAGGGGGTGGCCTTGCCGGTGACACTGCCGGACTGGTTGAACTCGCGCTCCTCCCAAGACCCGGACACCTCGCCGTTGGCGTAGGCCAGGTTCGCCCGCATGTTGATCCGGAACGAGGGATTGCCGCAGTCGATGGCGATGCTCAATCCGGAGCCGCCGGCCTTGGCATTGTAATAGCCCTTGCACTTCAGGCGCTCCGTCTTGCCGTTTTCGAGCTTGACGTTGCCCGTGCCACTCCAAGCGCCGTCATACGCTGTAAAGGGGCTGTCCGCCCGGGCCGACAGGGGCGAAGCCATGAGCGCCGCCGCCATCAAGGCGATGCGCCAAGACACATATCGATCGCGTTGCACGTTCTTGCCTCCGACATTCCGCACGAAGCTCAAGAGGTTTTTACCATCAGCGCCGGAATTGGCGAGCTTCCAGCGACGACATTACACGTCCAGTGTGAAGCAAAACGGGCAATCTTCGTCTGTTCACACTATCTCGCGGTCTTCACGCGCTCATGCCCAGATTGGTAATTGCCTTCAGTCGGTTAGTGCACGGGGTGACGTGTCTGCTGCGCCGGCGGGCGCCGCTTCGACAAGGCTAGCCGGCATTCGGTGTGTTGCGTTCGAAGCCGACGAAGATCTCGAACTCCCCGGGGCGCGCGCCTTCCGGCACCGGGAAAGTCATGGAGCGGACGGCCGAGAAGTACCCGATCGGGTTGTCAACCGCGACGATCGTGTCGACCTTGAGACTGTCGGCCGCGATCTTTTCGCGCTTGGCGTCGGTCACGAACACGTTGACGGGGAGCGAGATCGGTCCCGATTGGCCGCGCGGGCCGAGCAACACCCGCCCCGAGAAGCCATAGCGGACCGTGACGCGCCCGGCCTCCACATGGCACTCGCGCGCGGTCTTGGTGATCTCGCCGCGATGGACGATGGCCAAGCCGTCGCCGACCCGGCCGGGCGCATAGATGGTGAGCGTGTTGTCGCGCGGCCAAACGACGAACTTGGGACAGCCCGGAGTGGCGTTGTCGTTGAGCGCAAGGTTGTCGCTCGACTGAGCCGCGGCAAGAAGTTGTGCCTCGCTCACGCTCTGGGGCTCACCGCCGGCCGCCGGCGACGATCCCCCGAGGATGCTCGATCCCAGCCCGGAGGTCATGGACGAGACGCCGCATCCTGTCAGGCAGCAAGAGAGAGCAAAAATCGCCAAAAACCCGCGTCCGGCGCCAACGATTGATTGCGCCGAGGACCGCCAGTCCCCATAATCCAGCCGTTTCCGAGGCTGAGGCGTGGTCATTCCCCTGCCCCCCGCGCGGGGGCTTGCTTTGGACACCCGAGTCAAAATCTATCACCTCCGCGAGGTTCCGGCAAAGTGCGTGGCTGTGCACGGACCCTCAAGTCAGAGCTGAGAACGAACCCTGATGTCATCCGAGAGATCTCTGTTCCCTGGAAACCTCGACGGGCACCCCGCGCTGACGGTCCTGCTCGCCGCGCCCCGGGGCTTTTGCGCCGGCGTCGAGCGGGCCATACAAATCGTCGAGCTGGCCCTGGCGAAGTTCGGCGCTCCCGTCTACGTGCGTCACGAAATCGTTCACAACCGATTCGTCGTCGAGAGCCTCAAAGCCAAAGGCGCCGTATTTGTGGAGGAGCTCAGCGAGATACCAGAAACCGATCAGCCTGTGATCTTTTCGGCACATGGCGTTCCGAAGTCGGTGGTCGCCGCTGCCCGCTTCCGCAATCTGTTCGCCATCGACGCGACCTGTCCGCTGGTCTTCAAGGTGCACATGGAGGCGGCCCGCCATCACGAGCAGGGCCGTGACATCATATTGATCGGGCATGCGGGCCATCCCGAGGTCGCGGGCACGCTGGGCCAGCTGCCGAAGGGCGCCGTCACTCTGATCGAGACGGTCGAAGAGGCCCAATCGTTCGCGCCGCGCGATCCCGAGACGCTCTCCTATGTCACGCAAACGACCTTGTCGGTGGACGACACGGCCGAGATCGTAAGCGTGCTCAAGGAGCGCTTTCCATCGATCTCCGGCCCGCGCTCGCAGGACATTTGCTACGCCACGACCAACCGCCAGGCCGCCGTCAAGGCGATCGCGCAGCGCATCGACATGCTGCTCGTCGTCGGGGCGCCCAACTCGTCCAACTCGGTACGCCTGGTCGAGGTCGCCGAACGCGCGGGATGCCGGCGCGCGCGTCTCATCGAGCACGCCGGCGACATTCCCTGGGCGGAGCTTACCGGGGTCCGCACGCTTGGGGTGACTGCCGGAGCATCGGCTCCGGAGAGCCTGGTCGACGAGGTGCTTAGCGCTTTGAAGGCGCGCTTCGAGGTCACAACCGAGACCGTGGCGACGGCCGACGAGCGGGTCGCCTTCAACGTGCCGCGCGAGCTGCGCACGGCGGCGGAGGCGTGATCACGCCTCCCTGCGCCAGCTCGAAGGAACGAAGGTGATGGCCGTTTACACCGAAGTGACGGACGAGGATCTCGGCCGTGTCGTCGCCGACTATGGACTGGGCCAGCTCCTCTCCTTCAAAGGCATCGCCGAGGGCGTCGAGAACACCAACTACATCGTTCACACGTCCACCGGAACCTACATCCTGACGCTCTATGAGAAGCGGGTGGCGCGCGACGATCTGCCGTTCTTCCTCGGGCTCATGGAGCATCTCGCCGGCCGCGGCGTGTCGTGTCCGATTCCGCTGCGTTCGGCCTCCGGGCGCAACGTCAGCGAGGTCGCGGGTCGTGCTGCAGCGATCGTGACCTTTCTCGAGGGGTTCTGGGTGCGCAAGCCGCGGCCCGAGCACTGCGCCGCCGTGGGCCGGGCATTGGCCGAGCTGCACCTCGCCGGCGCGAGCTATCGGGCTCAGCGGCGCAATGCGCTCGGCCTCGAGGGCTGGCGGGCGCTTTTCGAGCGCTTCGCCGCGCGGGCCGACCAGGTCTCACCCGGGCTCGGAAAGATCATCGACACGGAGCTCACCCACCTCGAAAGCAGCTGGCCCGAGGGCCTGCCGCAAGGCGTCATCCACGCAGATCTCTTTCCCGACAACGTCTTCTTTATCGGCGAGCGACTGTCCGGGCTCATCGATTTCTACTTTGCGTGCAACGACGCCCTCGCCTACGACATCGCCGTGTGCCTCAACGCGTGGTGCTTCGAGCCGGACTATGCCTTCAACGTCACCAAGGGGCGCGCCCTCCTCAAGGCCTATCGCGACGTGCGGGCGCTGACGCGCGCCGAGTGCGCGGCGATGCCGACGCTCGCGCGCGGCGCCGCGCTCCGGTTCCTCCTGACGCGATCCTACGATTGGCTGCACACGGCGAAGGACGCGCTCGTCAAGCCGCACGACCCCGTCGCATATCTGCGCCGGCTGCGGTTCCATCAGAGCGTCCGCACGATCGGCGAGTTCGGGCTCGAGGGCGCCACGTGACGAAACAGGCGAAAGCCGTCGCCATTTACACGGACGGGGCCTGCTCGGGCAATCCCGGGCCCGGCGGCTGGGGCGCACTCCTCGTCTATGGCGAGCACGAGAAGGAGCTCATGGGCGGCGAGGCGCTGACGACGAACAACCGCATGGAGCTCTTGGCGGCGATATCCGCGCTCGAGGCCTTGAAGCGGCCGACCGAGGCCGACCTCTACACCGACAGCGCCTATCTCAGAAACGGCATCAACGAATGGATCCACGCCTGGAAGCGCAACGGCTGGCGCACCGCCGACAAGAAGCCGGTCAAGAACCTCGAGCTGTGGCAGCGGCTCGAGCGGGCGCTCGAGCGCCATCGCGTCACCTGGCATTGGGTAAAGGGCCACGCCGGACACGTCGAGAATGAGCGGGCCGATGCCTTGGCGCGGGCGGGCATGAAGCCGTTCCTGCGCACGCCCGGTGAGGCGGAATAGTTGAGAAGTGTTTAGAGCGCGGCGAGGAGCTTCTTTGCCGTTGCCTTCTCGTGATGAGGGGGCGCGTCCTCGACGGCAAGATATTTGACGACGAGGTCGTCGACGATCATGGCGTAGCGTTTCGACCGGGTTCCAAGGCCGAAACCCGAGAGGTCGACGTCGAGTCCGGCCGATCTTGCGAAGTCACCGTTGCCGTCGGCGAGCATGACGACCTTGCCGTCGGCGCCCCGCGCCTTGGCCCAGGCGTTCAAGACGAAGATGTCGTTCACGGCCGTGCAGGCGATGAACTCGGCGCCCTTCTTGGCGAGGTCTGCCGCATGGTCGACGAAGCCCGGCAGGTGCTGCTCGCTGCACGTCGGGGTGAAAGCCCCGGGAACGGCAAAGAGAACGGCCTTCTTGCCCTTGAACGCCTCCTCTGCGGTCATGGGCTTCGGGCCGTCCGGGCCCATGACCGTGAACTTGGCATTGGGCAGTCGCTCGCCGACCTTGATCGTCATGGGCTTTGATCCTTCACTGTCCTATTCGATCTTGAACGTCGCAGTCGACGCTCCTGTTTTGCCGACGAGCGTGGCTGTGACCGGCTTACCTTTGAGCGCCTCGAGGTCGACATCGTCGCCAAGCTCCGCCTCGAACGTGAGCTTGCCGCCGCCAAGATCGGCGGTTCTGGCCGGCATGGGAACGTAGAGCCCGTCGGGCGCAAAAAGAAAGACGTCGGCGTCGGAGGCGTCACCGGGAAAGGCCGTCTCGAGGACGAGACGCGGCACGGCGCCGTCGCGGCGAACCGCGGCCCGCGTCAGCTCGGGATCGGTGGGCCTGCGCTCGCCCTCGCCGCGCGGGACCGCCTCGAGCGCCGTGACGGCGGCGGGCGGCGCCGCATCGAGGGTGCCGGCAGGGACCTCGAGCGCGAGCTCTGCTTCGACCGGCACGCAGATGTCCTTGCAGATTCCGTACGCAACGCGCACGGCAAGCGCGATCGGCTGTCCCGGGTCTGTCGCCGTGACCTCGACGGGGAAAATCACGCGAGCTTTGTAGCCAATCGTATCGCCGGACCGGTCCGAGAGCCGGTGCGGCGCGGGGTAAAGCACGTTTGCGGCAGCGAGGTTTTCCGATTTCCCCCAATCGAACGTCGGCGGCAGGCCGCCGGCGTCGCCGGGGTTGCGCCAGTAGGTCTTCCACCCGTCGGGCATCTCGATTTCTACGAACGCGAGCCGGCGAGCGGGCTCGCCGGCGCTCCCCGCAAGGAGACGCGTGCGGGTCTTGTAGCCGTCGAGCCACGGTGATTCGAGGGCCGCTGTAGGGGCGAGCGAGCCCTGGGCAGCGAGAATGGTAAACGCTAGTGCCGCCGCAGCGGTCGACCGTGCCATCGATCTTTCCTCGCAGAAACCGCGTCCTGCCGCCAAGAGATTGTGGGGAGTGCGGCCAAGTCAAGTCTTGGCGCGCGCAGGGTGCATGAGCATAGCCGGAGCGCAATATGGGGAGCACAACGGCTAAATTCAGTGCTTCACAGGGCGGCAGCCCTGGCAGTAATCTTTGCATATGACGAGCCCGAAACCCAGGCGCAGGAAGCCGGCAGACGGCTACCTCAAGGGCCAGCTTCTCATGGCGATGCCGTTGATGTCGGATCGCCGTTTTCAGCGCTCGGTCATCTACCTGTGTGCCCATTCCGACGACGGCGCGATGGGCCTCATCATCAATCACCGGGCCAGCCACATCAGCTTCCCCGACCTGCTCGAACGTCTTGGCATCGTGCCCCGCGGCGCTGAGGACGGAATCTCGAACGAGCTGCTGGAGCGCCACGTTCACGTCGGTGGCCCTGTCGAGACCGGCCGCGGCTTCGTGCTGCACACGTCCGACTATTTCGTCAACAATTCCACGCTGCCGATCGACCGCGACGTGAGCCTCACCGCTTCGATCGACATTCTGAAGGCGATCGCCGCAGGCGAAGGTCCTGTCCGCTCGATGCTCGCGCTCGGCTACGCCGGCTGGTCGGCCGGGCAGCTCGAGACGGAGATCCAGGCCAACGGCTGGCTGCATTGTCCCGCCGACACCGACCTCATCTTCGATCCCGAACTCGAGACGAAGTACGTCCGTGCGCTTGCCAAGATCGGCATCGATCCCTCGCACCTCGTCAGCGATGCCGGCCACGCTTGAGGCGTGCATCCGCCGGCGGGACGCCTTCGAGGTCAGCCTTTCGGTTTGGGAGGTATGGCTCCCGCGAGCCGCGCCAAGCTCTCGGCGATTGCCGGCGGGAGCTGTCGGTATTCGGGCGGCATAGGATCGACAGGCGGCGGGACCGGTTGCAGAGCGGGTGCCGGGCTCGGCTTCGGCGCCGGCGGAACCGCAGCGATGATGGGCGCGGGCGGATGCGCTCCATTCTGGGCAAAATGGACGGGCGGAGGTCCGCCAACTGTCCCGATCGCATGCGGCCGGGAGGCCGGGTCGGCGGAAATGGGTAAACCGTCACCAGGCGGCGGACCAGCTCCAGCCGGAGGAATAGGCGGCGGACCCGAGCGTTCGGCTCGGCCGCCCGAAGCGGCCAGTTGGGGCGGCAGGAATGGTGCGGGAGGGGGCGGCGGCGCAGGGAGGATCGGCTGGACAGGTGCGGCTCTCCGCTGCGAGGCAGAGGGCGGCGGAGCCCCGTGTCCGGCCAAGGGAGCCGGCGGCAGCGGCGCCAGCATCGGCGGCGCGGCGGCGGGGGCCGGCGGCCGTCCTGCGGTCGACAAAGGCGAGTGCGGACGTACGCGTTGGCGGATCGCGCTACCGGGAAGGGTAGCTGGCGGACGCGCGGGTGCGGCTGGCGGCTCCGCAGCGGCCGACGCCGGCGGTGCCGCGGCCGCGCCGTTCGTCGGAGCGGGCGCAGGCGTTCCCGTCGCGGCGCCTGTGGCCCGGTCGGCGGCGCGCTGAGCCTTCTTCTTCTTGGCCTTGGCCCTGAAGAGGCCTCTCGGCTGCAGCTTGCTTTCGGATTTGGCAACGAGCCGCAGGAGCTGGATGACCTCGCCCTCGGGGATCGCATCGCCGTAGTAGGGTCCCTCGGCGTATTCGCAGTCGATCGAACGCAACAGGCCGACGTCGTCGGCGCTTTCGACGCCCTCGGCGACGACGGTCTTTCCAAGCTCGTGGGCGAAAGCGACCATGGAGCGGACGACGACGAAGCCGTCGCCCTCGCGGCCGCCGTTCGACGACGGTATCGACGCGCGGTCGATCTTGATCGTGTCGAAGGCGAACCGGTGCAGGTAGGCGACCGACGAGTACCCGGTTCCGAAATCGTCGAGCACGAGATCGGCGCCCGCACTCTTGAGCCACTCGAGGATCTCGGTTGCCTGCTCGGGATTCTCCATGACGAGCGGTTCGCTGATCTCGAGCTTGAGCGAGCCCTTGGGCATGGCATTACGGCCGAGGATGTGGCGAATCTCGTGGATGAGGTCCTGACGGAATAGCTGGCGGCTCGAGATGTTGACGCTGACGAAGAGCCGCTTCTCGGAGCGGGGCAGCGCCTTCTGCCAGACGGCGGCATCGGCGACAGCCCGCGTCAGCACGTGCGCGCCGAGCTTGACGATCAGATCGGACTCCTCCGCGAGCGGCACGAAGGACGCGGGATTGATGGTGCCGAGCCGCGGATGGTCCCAGCGAACGAGGGCCTCGAAGCCTGCAAGCTCTTCCGTCGGAAGGTAGATGATCGGCTGATAGAGCACCTTGAGCTGGTTCTTCTCGAGCGCCTTTTTTAGGTCGCTCTCGAGCGCGATCCGCTCGTCGCGGTCGGCGCGCATGTCGGGCCGGAAGGTCTCGATCCTGTCGGCGCCGGACCGCTTCGAGCGGTACATGGCGATCTCGGCCTTCCTCAAGAGGTCGTCCTGGCTCGTCTCGGTGCCGTCATAGGCGGCAATGCCGACCGAGCCCGTCAGCACGATCTCCTGGCCCGCAATCTTGATCGGGGAGCGCAACGAGCGGCGAATGCGCTCGCCGAGGGCCTCGAGCTCGGCCGGCGACTGGACGGCCGCGACGAGGATCGCGAACTGGTCGCCCCCGATCCGAGCGAGCGCATCGTTGGGGGAAACATGGCGCTGGAGCCGGCGCGCGACCGTGAGAAGCAGACTGTCGCCGACGACGAGACCGAGCGAGGCGTTGACGGCCTTGAACTTGTCGATGTCGATCGAGAGCAGGCCCGGCCGGATCTGCGGCTCGGCCTTCGCCCGCTTCATGGCCACTTCGAGCCGGTCGAGCATCAGGGCGCGGTTCGGGAGCCCGGTGAGGCTATCGTGAATGGCGTCGTGGAGTAGCCGCTCGTGCGCCCGCTTGGCGTCGGTCACGTCCCGCATGAGCCCGACGCACTTCAAGGACCGGGGATCGTTGCCGGGGACCGCGGCGGCCTCGAGCTCGAACCAGCGATAGCTGTTGTCGGCCTGGCGCAGGCGGAAGTCGGCGTGAATGCGACCGTCGCTGCGCTCCTGCATCGACCACAGCGCAAGCTTGAAGCGCTCGCGATCCGCCTGATGGAGATGGCGGCAATATTCCTCGACCGTTCCCGAGAGCTCGCCGGAGACGAGGCCGAGGGAGGCCTCGATCATGGGGCTCACCTTGATCTCGTCGCGCCGCGCGTTCCACTCCCATACGGCGGTGCCGGCGGCGTCGAGCGCCACCGATCGGAGCTGCAACTCGGACGAGGCGGCCGCGTAGGCGGGCGAAGCCGATCGAAACGCGTACTGGGTTACCGTAAATCCGATGAGAAGCAGGATGAGAACGAGGCCCGCCACCAGACCCGAGACCGCTATGTCCCCCGAAAGCCGACCGGTCAGCGTCACCCCGGCGCCGAGGATCCACACGAGGAACAGGATCCACGTCGGGATCAGGGAAAGGGCCCTGTCCTGACCGCGCAGCGCGAGGACCATGATGAGGCCCGCACCTATTGCGCCGATGCCGAGGAAGGAGAGGCGGGCGAACGTCGCGGCGAGCCGCGGGTCGATGACCGCGACCGCGATCAAGGCAAACTGTGCCAGCAGCCAGACGCTGATCAGCATCCGGATCAGGCCGTGCCAGAGGGCAAGGCGCAGGAAAATGTGCAGGAATACGACGAGGCTTGCGGCGAGCGAGGCCTCGGCCGCCGCACGGTAGACCGCGTTTCCTTCCGGGCGCAGCTGGAACAGCTTGTGGAAGAAGCCGAAATCGACGCAGAGGTAGGCGAGCGTGCACCAGGCGACCAGAGCGGAGGCGGGAAAGACGAGCTTGTGATTGGCGGCGAAGATCGCGGTGAGGAAGATCGCGAGCAGGCCCGTGAGCCCCAGCATGATGCCGTTGAAGAGCTGGCGATCGGCGATCTTGAGCTCGTAGTCGAGCGGCTTCCACAGGTAGATTCGCACGAAGCGCTCGGATGAGAGCTCCGCGACGTAGGTGATCGTCTGCCCCGGCTCTAGCGTGATGCGGAAGATATCGGCGCGGTCGCTCTTCACCCGCTCGGGGACGAAGCCGACCGATGGCGTCACCGCCTCGATGCGGCGCGCGTCGAGGTCAGGCCACACCGCCCCCGAGCCGATGACGCTGTATCGGTCGGCGGCGAGCCAGCGCTCGATCGGCTTGTCCGTCGAGTTGGAGAGCGCAAAGACGATCCAGTTGGGATTGGTGCCCTGCGTCGATGCCGCGACCGACATGCGTGCAACCATGCCGTCGGCGCCGGCGGCCGTTTCGACCTGAATGCTGTCGCCGCGGCTCTCGTAGAAGTCGCCGAGCGTGGTGAGCTCGATGCGCTCCTGATCGGCGATCTCGATTGCTTTCAGAGCATGTGCCGGTGCGGGCCCAAGCAACACGAGAAAGGCGCCGGCGAGGAGCGTCAAGAGTGCCGGCAGGGACGCTGCGCCCCGCCGCCGGCTTGCTCGCCCCCTCCCTCGCGCCGGCCCCGTCATGCGGACTTCCTCTGCCGTGCCTGCCAATCATCGATGAGAAGTGCGAGAAGGAGGTGATCCTGCCACGCGTTGTTGATCTTGAGGTAGCGTCGCGCAAGGCCCTCGCGCTGAAAGCCCGCCCGCTCGAGGACGGCGATCGACAGTCTATTGTGGGGTTGCACGGCAGCGTCGACCCGGTGCAGGCGCAGCGTCTCGAAGGCATGTGGAAGGATGGTCCGGACCGCGTCCGTCATGTACCCGCGGCCCACGTGAGGCGCGCCGAGCCAGTAGCCGAGCGTCGCCGCCTGGGTCACCCCGCGACGCACGTTCGAGAGCGTGAGGCCGCCCAGGAGCTCGTTGCTGTCGGCGGCGAAGATCAGGAAGGCATAGCCGAGGTCCTCGCGCGCCTCGCGCTGGTAATGGCGCAGCCGCCGGCGGAAGGCGCTTTTCGAAAGATCGTCGCGCGGCCACGCCGGCTCCCATTGCTCGAGGTGAATCCGGCTCATGGCCCTGAGCTCGGCCCACGGTCCATAGTCGCTCATCTGCAAGGGCCTCAGCCACACGCGCTGCCCCTGCAAGACGGCGCCGTCGGTGACGAGCCCGGACCTCAGGAACGCCATGTGACGCCCTCCACGGCCGACGGGACGAGGCGACGCTCGGCGAACTTGGCAAATTCGGCCGACCGCTTGCCTGCTCCGACGATCGCGACGGAAGGACGGGCGGCAGCGAGGCGCCGGGCGAAATTGCGCACGCTCTCCGCCGAGACCGCGTCCACTCCCGCCATCAGCTCCTCGGTCGGGATGAGGCGGCCGTAGCCCAGAAGCTGTCGGGCCATCTGCTCGGCGCGCGCGGAGGAGGACTCGAGGCCCATGAGCAGGCCCGCCTTGAGTTGGGCTTTGGCACGGCCGATCTCGTCCGCCGCGGCGCCCTCCCGGCCCATGCGCTCGAGCTCGGTTGCGACCACGTCCACGAGCTCGGCCATGGTTTCTGCCCCCGTTGCCGCGTGAATCGCGAACATCCCCGTATCCTTAAGGCCCCACGCCGACGAATAGATCGCGTAGCAGAGCCCCCGTGTCTCGCGGACCTCCTGGAACAGCCGGGACGACATCCCGCCGCCGAAAAGGCCTGAGAATACCTGGGCCGCGAAGAAATCGCGGTCGCGATACGACGGCGCCTCGAAGGCGAGGACCATGTGGGCCTGCTCGAAACGCTTCGCGTGCCAGCGCGTGCCACCCTCGTAGCGCGCGCTTTGTGCGGCCTCGAATCTTGGGCCAGTGAGCCCCCCGAATAGGGCTTCAGCGTGGCGGACCATGGTCTCGTGGCGGACGGCGCCTGCGGCCGATAACACCATGTTTTCAGCCCCGTAGTGGCCTTCGAGGAACCGCCTGAGATCGGCAGCCTCAAAGCCTCTGATATTGCCGGGTGTGCCGAGAATCGACCGGCCGACCGACTGTCCCGGCCAGGCGGCCTCGTGCGCGAGCTCGTAGGCGATGTCGTCGGGACTGTCGCGAACGGCGGCGATCTCCTGCAAGATCACCTCCCGCTCGCGATCGAGCTCCTCGGGGGCGAAGCGCGAGTTGAGCAAGATGTCGGCCAAGAGCTCGACAGCCACGCCCTCGTCGCCCTTGAGCACGCGCGCGAAATAGGAGGTCATCTCCAGCCCGGTCGCTGCGTTGAGCTCGCCCCCCACCGCCTCGATCTCCTCGGCGATGACGCGGGCCGAGCGTTTGGCCGTGCCCTTGAAGGACATGTGCTCGATCAAGTGCGAGATGCCGTGCTCGGCGGGGCTCTCGTGGCGCGCGCCGACGCCGACCCAGAGCCCGAGGGAGGTGGTCTCGAGATGCGCCATCGACTGGGTCACGACCCTGAGGCCGTTGTCGAGCACCGTGATCTCGGCGCTCATTGGGCTCCGGCTCCCACGGCACTGGCCAGGCTCTCGACATGAGCCTCGACGGCGGCAAGGTCGTTGGGGAGGACGCGGAAGCGCTCCTCGTCGGTGAGGAGCGAGGCAAGCCTTGGTGGCAAGGCCGGGCGCTCTCCCGTGATCTTCTCCATGGCGTCGGGAAACTTCGCGGGGTGGGCCGTGGCGAGGATCACGGCCGGCGTGGCGCTCTGCTTGCGGCAGCGCCCGAGGGCGACGTAGGCGCAGGCCGTGTGCGGGTCGAGAAGATAGCCGCTTGCGGCGCGCACGTCCCGAATAGCGTCGCGGACCTCGGTCTCGCTCGCGGCGGCGGCATCGAAATCCTCGCGCATTCTTGCCAGAGCGCTGCCGATCTCGAAGCGGCCGGACTGCTTCAAGGACGCCATCTCGGCGCGCACTGCGGCCGCGTCCCGTCCCGAGGCCTCGAACAGGTAACGCTCGAAATTCGAGGAGATCTGGATGTCCATCGACGGCGACGATGTGGCGACGACGTCGCGCATCTCGTAGGCGCCGGTTCGAAGCGTGCGGGCGAGAATGTCGTTGGCGTTGGTGGCGATCACCAGTCGCTCGATCGGCAGCCCCATGCGCTTGGCGACCCAGCCGGCGAGGATGTCGCCGAAGTTACCCGTCGGCACGGAAAAACTGACGGCGCGGTGCGGCGCGCCGAGCGCCGCCGCGGCGGCGAAATAATAGGTCACCTGCGCGATGATGCGCGCCCAGTTGATCGAGTTCACGCCCGAAAGCGCAAGCCGCTCGCGGAAGCCATGATCGTTGAACATGCCCTTGACCAGGTTCTGGCAGTCGTCGAACGTCCCCTTGATGGCGAGGGCGTGAATGTTCGGCTCGGCGGGCGTCGTCATCATCCGCCGCTGGACATCCGAGACGCGCCCGTCGGGAAAGAGGATCACCACGTCGGCGCGCCGCGAGGAGCGGAACGCCTCGATCGCCGCGCCTCCCGTGTCGCCGGAGGTCGCGCCGACGATGGTCGCGCGCGCCTTTCGCTTGGCGAGCGCATGATCCATGAGGCGGGCGAGAAGCTGCATGGCCACGTCCTTGAAGGCGAGCGTGGGGCCATGGAAGAGCTCGAGGACGAACGTGTTGGGCTCGATCTGAACGAGCGGCGTCACCGCCGGATGGGCGAAGCTTGCGTAAGCCTCCTCGGCCATGCGCTCGAGCTCTTCGCGCGAGACGGACCCGCCGGTGAAGGGGTGAATGACCTCGACGGCCACGTCGGCGAAGGGCCGGCCGGCGAAGCCCGCGATCGTCGCGGGCGAGAGCTTGGGCCAGGTCTCCGGTACATAAAGGCCGCCGTCGCGGGCGAGACCCGCGAGCAAGACATCCTCGAAGCCGAGACCCGCCGCCTCGCCTCTCGTCGAAATGTAATTCACGCTCTGCCCTCGCCAGAGGAACCGCCGCTTGGCGGCGCAGCCTAATGCATCTTGGCCAAACTAAAAAACCGGCCGGTGCATCGCCTCGCCATTAACCCTGGCCCGTGGCCGGCGCTTTGAGGCGGGAGACCGCGTAGACGGCGAATACCACGGCGAGCGCGCCGGCAAGGCCAAACCAGGTCAGCGCATACTCGAGATGGCGGTTCGGGAGCTCGACAATCGTTGCGCTGCCCTTGGGCCAGCCGCCGGGGGCGGGGCCTTCCGCGTCGAGAAACGCCGCAATATGCGGCTGGCTCGTGTCGCCGAACGCGGAGGCAAGGAGGCCGTAATAATCGCGCCAGTACCAGAGGTTGCGCTTGGGATCGTTGTCGGGGGTGAAGAAGCCCTGCAGTCCGGGCGCGCGCAAAAGGCCTGTGACCTCGACCTCGCCGTCGAGCTGGCCCTGCGGACGCCGGTCGGCCGACTTGAGCGCCTCGGGGACGTAGCCGCGGTTGACGAACAGGATCCCTCCGCCTTCCTCCACCTCGAACGGGGTGTAGACATGGTAGCCGGGGCCCAGCTCAGGATCCGGGGCGTAGAGGTAGCGCTCCTTGTCGTGGTGAAATCGGCCCCGGACTTTGACGCGCATATATTCGAAGCCTAGGTCCGACTGATAGGTCGCCGAGTAGGCCGAGAGGAGATCGACCGGCTCCTCCTTCGTGCGCGCCTCGATAGCGGCGATAAGGCCCTCCTTCCACACCCTGCGGTCGAGCTGCCATTTTCCGAGCGATAGAAGAATCGCCATGGCGGCCGCAGTCATGACAAGCGGCCACAGCAGTCGCGCCTCGCGGAGCTTCGCCAGCATGGAGTGGGTCTTCAATCTTGAGCCAGCCGGCCTTCCTCGGCCTTGTGCTTCCATTGCAGCACGATGAGCGTCGACTTGAGCAGGCGCAGGAGACCGAGAGCGAGGACCGGCGTTACGAGACCCCACAGCACCAGATGAACCCAGACGGGCGGCTCGTACGTGAACTCCACATAGAGCGCGAGGCCAAGCACCAGGAACCCGAGGATCAGAATGGCGAATACCGCGGGCCCATCGCCCGTATCGATGAACTTGTAGCTCAGGCCGCAACCCTGGCATCCCTCTCTGAGCTCGAGCACGTTCTTGAACAACGGCCCCACTCCGCAGCGCGGGCAGCGGCCGAGGAGGGAAGCCCGGAGGAGGCTGGGAGCGCCGGTTGCCGTCATGGACCGGGACCATGCCTCAGCTCGGATCGCGGCTCAAGCATGGAGAAGGGGCCCGCCCGTCGCCGGGCAGGCCCCATCGAGACAACAGTGCGCTGCGTCAGTGGGCCGCGCCGGGATGGGCCCCCGCGCCCCAGACGTAGATGCAGGCAAAGAGGAACAGCCACACCACGTCGACGAAGTGCCAGTACCAGGCCGCGGCCTCGAAGCCGAAGTGCTGCTTCGGCGTGAAGTCGCCGGCCAAGGCACGGAACAGGCACACGAGAAGGAAGATCGTGCCGATGATCACGTGCGCGCCGTGAAAGCCCGTCGCCATGAAGAACGTCGAGCCGTACGTGTGCCCGCCGTAGCTGAACGCGGCGTGGTGGTACTCGAAGGCCTGGAGCGAAGTAAAGATCATGCCGAGAATGACGGTCAGGACGAGGCCGATGATGAGCCCGCGCCGGTCGTTCTTGAGCAGGCAGTGGTGAGCCCAGGTCACCGTGCAGCCCGACGAGAGCAGGATCAGCGTATTGACGAGCGGTATGCTCCACGGGTCGAACGTCGACTTGAACCATCCCGGCACCGGGGCCCCGGTCGCCGGCAGCGTCACATCCGTCGATTCGACCGGCACCGGCGGCCACTGTCCGCCGAACAGCGCGTTGCGCTGGACCATGCCGACGACTTCCTTGGCGCTGTCGCCGATCGTGTGCACGTCGGCGGGGAAGAGGGAGGCGTCGAAATAGGCCCAGAACCAGGCGACGAAGAACATGACCTCCGAGGCGATGAAGAGGATCATTCCGTAGCGCAGGTGAAGCTGCACGACCGGAGTGTGATCGCCCTTGTGCGCCTCGCGGATGACGTCGCGCCACCACATGAATGCGGTCGCGATCAGCCCTGCAACGCCGATCGCAAATACGATCGGGCCCCTAATGCCGAAGAGGCCTTCGCCCTCCATCGAGCGCATCCAGATGATCAATCCGAACGCCGTGAAGAGCGCCGATATCGCAGCGGTGGCCGGCCATGGGCTGGGATCGACCAGGTGGTAGTCGTGGTGCTTGGCGTGCGTGTCGGCCATTCTCGTCTCCCGTTGTCCCCGATCGCAATTCTCTAAGCCTCGACCATCGCGCCTTGCGCCCGTGATGCCGGGCCGTGGCCTGTCCGGTCTCAACCGTCCTCCGTCAGCCCGGCCAGCGGCCGGCCAATGCCATGCCTCAACTCCCCCGACCGGTCTTGCCGTTCGCCGCCTCGGCGCGCGCCGGCTCGGCAACCGGATAGAACGTGTAGGAAAGCGTGATCTCCTTGAGGCTCGTCGCGTCGCGATCCTTCATGATCGAGGGATCGATGAAGAACGACACCGGCATCTCCACCCGCTGGCCCGCTTCGAGCCGCTGCTGCTTGAAGCAGAAGCACTCGATCTTGGCAAAATAGCCGCCGGCGATATCCGGCGATACGTTGAAGGAGGCTTCCCCCGTGATGGGATGATCGGACGTGTTCGTTGCTGTGTAGAAGGCGAGCGTGGACTGGCCGACCTTGACGTCGACGGTCTGCTGCTCGGGCTCGAACGTCCAGGCCATGCCCGGCGTCACATTGGCGTCGAAGCGGACCGTGATCACCCGGTCGAGCACGACGTCCGGCGCCTTCTCCGCCCTCTGAGTCGTTCCGGCGTAGCCGGTCGCCTGGCAGAACATCCTATAGAGAGGCACGGCGGCATAGGAGAGTGCACCCATGCCGGCCACCGCGGCGAGACAGGCAAGAACGATAGGCCGGTCGCGGCGCTTGCCCGCGCCCCCGTCCATCTTGCCGTTCTCTGACCTCGAATGGTTCACGTCGCGCCTTCCGTTAGAGTGGCCGGTTCATGACGTTGCCGCCCAGCCGTATGATCGTCGCCGCATAGAAGAGGAGAACGAGGAAGCCGAGCGCGACCGCGATCGCGACCGAGCGCAGGCGCTGGCGCCGCGCGCGCTGCCGTTCGTCGCCGCTCTCGTCCGCCATTATGCGCTCCGCAACGACCGTCCCGCTCATGCCGCAACTCCGAGCCCGACGAGACGTTCGACGAGCAGCACGGCGAACAGTCCGAAGAGATAAAATATAGAGAAGCCGAACAGGCGGCGCGCGGCCCAATCGGCGGCGCGCCCTTCCCTGATCCGCCATACGTCGAAGGCCAGCCAGAGGAAAATCGCCCCGAGCGCGACCGATGCCGCACCATAGGCCACGCCGCCGAGGCCAATGAAGACCGGGATCACGGCGATCGGCACGAGAAGGAGGGAATAGAGGAGGATCTGGCGGCGCGTCTCCGTGGGACCGGCAACCACGGGCAGCATCGGCACGCCGGCGCGCTCGTAGTCGCGCGAGCGCAGCAGCGCCAGCGCCCAGAAGTGCGGCGGCGTCCACATGAAGATGATCAGGAACATGACAACGCTTTCGACGCTGACCGACCCGGTCACCGCCGCCCAGCCGATCATGGGCGGGAAGGCGCCCGCGGCGCCGCCGATGACGATATTCTGCGGCGTTCGGCGCTTCAGCCACATCGTGTAGATGACGACGTAGTAGCCGATGGTGAGCGCGAGCAGGAAACCGGCCACCCAGTTGATGAGCACGCCCATGGTCACGATCGAGCCGATCGCAAGCACGACGCCGAAGGTCAGCGCCTCGTCCTCGGTGACGTGCCCGCGCGGGATGGGGCGTGCCGCCGTGCGCGCCATGCGCGAGTCGATGTCGACCTCGTACCACATGTTGAGGGCGCCCGAGGCGCCCGCACCGACGGCGATGGCAAGGAGCGCGATCATGCCGAGCACCGGGTGAATGCCGCCCGGAGCGGCGACCATGCCGACGAGGGCGGTGAAGACGACGAGGGACATCACGCGCGGCTTCAACAATTGGAAGAAATCGCCGACCGACGGCTCGAACGCCGAGCGCGCCTCGCCGACTTCGCCTCGAGCACTCGCCCCTGGCATCGCTCGTCCTCCACTTGCGGGGCGCTTCCCGCTCCTCGCCGCTGTCGCCGGGTTGATCCCGATCCTAGGTCGCTATGTTAAGTGGGCGCAGCTCTCTCCGCCCACCGATCTCGTCTCGTACCCGGCCGTCCCGGCTCCTCGCATCAGTGACGATCGCCGGCGGCGATGCGCGGAAGCGTCTCGTAGGAATGGAACGGCGGCGGCGACGGCAAGGTCCACTCGAGCGTCGTCGCGGATGCGCCCCAGGGATTGTTGCCGGCCGGTACCTTGCGCGCCAGCGCGACAAAGATGCCGAAGAAGAACACGATCGTGCCGAGCGCGGTCATGTACGAGCCGATGGACGAGACCTGGTTCCAGAACGTGAAGGCGTCCGGATAGTCCGCGTACCGGCGGGGCATGCCCGCGAGCCCGAGGAAGTGCTGCGGGAAGAAGAGCACGTTGGCGCCGACGAAGGTGAGCCAGAAGTGCACCTTGCCCCAGAACTCCGAGTACATGTAGCCGGTCATCTTGGGGAACCAGTAATAGTAGCCGGCGAAGATCGAGAACACGGCGCCGAGCGAGAGCACGTAGTGGAAGTGCGCGACGACGTAATAGGTGTCGTGGAGCGCGCGGTCGATGCCGGCATTGGCCAGCATGACGCCCGTCACGCCGCCGACCGTGAACAGGAAGATGAAGCCGAGGGCCCACAGCATCGGCACCCGGAACGTGAGCGAGCCGCCCCACATGGTGGCGATCCACGAGAAGATCTTCACGCCCGTCGGCACCGCGATCACCATCGTCGCGAAGACGAAGTAGGCCTGCGTGTTGACGCCTATCCCGGCGGCGTACATGTGGTGGGCCCACACGATGAAGCCGACGAGCCCGATGGCGACCATCGCGTAGGCCATGCCCAGATAGCCGAAGATCGGCTTCCTGGAGAAGGTCGAGACGATGTGGCTCACCATGCCGAAGCCGGGGAGGATCAAGATGTAGACCTCCGGGTGGCCGAAGAACCAGAAAAGATGCTGGTAAAGAAGCGGGTCGCCGCCGCCGGCCGCCGCAAAGAACGTCGTGCCGAAGTTGCGGTCGGTGAGCAGCATCGTGATCGCGCCGGCGAGGACGGGGAGGGAGAGCAGCAGCAGGAAGGCCGTGATCAGCACCGACCATACGAAGAGCGGCATTTTGTGCAGCGTCATGCCGGGCGCGCGCATGTTGAAGATCGTCGTTATGAAGTTGATGGCGCCGAGGATCGACGAGGCGCCTGCCACGTGCAGCGCGAGAATGGCAAAGTCCATGGCCGGGCCCGGATGGCCCGAAGTCGAGAGCGGTGCGTAGATCGTCCAGCCTGCGCCGACGCCGTTCATGCCGGTCGGCCCCTCGACGAACATCGAGGTCAGGAGCAGCGCGAGCGAGACCGGCAGCAGCCAGAACGACACGTTGTTCATGCGCGGGAAGGCCATGTCGGGAGCGCCGATCATGAGGGGCACGAACCAGTTGCCGAACCCGCCCATCGTCGAGGGCATGACCATGAAGAACACCATGATCAGTCCGTGTCCGGTCACGAACACGTTGAACATGTGCGGATTGGAGAAGTACTGGAGACCCGGCTCCTGCAGCTCGAGGCGCATGGCGACGGAAAGCGCGCCGCCGATGACGCCGGCGATCATCGCGAAGACGAGGTACATCGTTCCGATGTCTTTGTGGTTCGTCGAGAACAGCCAGCGACCGATGCCATACGGCGTATGGTCGTGCTCTGCGTGTGCTGCGGTGCTGCCCATTGTCTTGATACCCTTCAGTCTTGGGTGAATTCGGTTTCCTCAAGCGGCGGACGGGCCATCCGATAAGGCGCCGTCTCTTGTCAACTCAGCGTGCGGCGGCCTCGGCGACGGACTTCGCGCCAGCCTGCTCGAGAGCCACCTTGTCGATAATCTCCTTGGCCTTCTTCTTGTCCTTGGCCTGCATGGCGGCGACCCAATCGTTGAAGACGTTCTCCGCCACGACCCGTACGGCGATCGGCATGAACGCGTGGTTCATTCCGCACAGCTCCGAGCACTGGCCGTAGAAGACGCCTTCCTTCTCGGCTTTGAACCAGGTCGCGGTGACGCGCCCCGGAACGGCGTCGACCTTGGAGCCGAACGACTGGACGGTCCAGTTGTGGATCACGTCGTTCGACGTGATCAGCACGTGAACGACCTTGTCGACCGGGACGATGACCTCGTTGTCGACCGCAAGCAGACGCGGCGCCGGCAGCCCCTTCTTGAGCCGCGCGTCGATCTCCTCGTCTGAAAGCACGTTCGAGGTCACGAGGAACCCGCCCTGGTCCGGATATTGATGCTCCCAGAACCACGCGTTGCCGATGGCCTTGATCGTGAGATCAGGCTTCGGGAAGTCGTACTGATGCATGAGTAGCTTGAACGAGGGGATCGCGATGGTGACGAGGATCAGGATCGGGATCACCGTCCAGGCCACCTCGAGGAAGGTGTTGTGCGTGGTCGTCGAGGGGGTGGGATTGCGCGATGCGCTGAAGCGCACCATCACGTAGAGCATCAACAGCAGCACGAAGGCCGCGATCGCAATGATGATGAGATTCACGAGATCGTAGAACGCGTGGATCTCATGTGCGATCGGCGTCGCCGCCTGCTGCAGGCCCATCTGCCCGGGCGCCGGCTGGCCGAGCCCGTTGGCCGCAAATGTCGGATCGGTCGCGGCCACGACTGCCACGAGCCCCGCAACGAGCGCCACCGGCGCCCACGTCAGCATCCACTTCAGCATCAGTCCGCTCCCCATTCGCCCGGTGCCGCGGCCGGGGCCCTTGCGTGCCATTGTTCGTTCTTGGTCGGCTCAGGCCAGCACCCGACAGGCACGCTCGGCTCTGCGTGCGGGGTCCACGTACAGCTCTCGCCAGACTTTCCGAAGCCCACAGACAGCACAATCGGCATTGTGACCTCAAGTCAAGTTCAATGCGGCAAATCTTCGCGTTGAATTAGGTTCCGTCATGTGTGTGCGCCGCTCTCGACGAACATCATCGGCCGGTCGCGGCCCGTCGCCTGGCGAGGTCCCATTTTAGCCTCTTTCCTCGTCGAGACGCACGAGGCGCGCGGCGCAGCGCGACTTTTTTTAAATGGGCCTTTCGACCCAGCCGCGCCGGCGAACAATCGGAGCGTTGCTCGCAATGCCTGGCGCCGTTGTCATCCCGAGCGTGAGCCTCGACTTATGGAGCGCGGTGCGTATTGCGGCGCTGGGACTTGGTCTGCTCGCGCTCACCTTCCCATTTGCTGCGGCGCATGCCGGAGCGCCCGAGACGCCGTCCAAGACGCAGACTCCGGCTGCGCTCAACCCGGACGCGGGCGAGGGCACGGTCAAGGGCCAGTACGGAGACTGGCAGGTCGTCTGCAAGCCGCCCCCTCCGGGAGCCAAGAACGAGGTTTGCGCGCTCGTTCAGAGCGTTACCGCGGAGGATCGCAACAACATCGGACTCACGATCTACTTCCAGACATTTTCGAACGGGACGCAGGTGCTGCGCGTGTTCGCCCCGCTCGGCGTTCTGTTGCCGCCCGGCGTCGGCCTCAAGATCGATGACACCGACGTCGGCCATGCGCCCTTTCTCAGGTGCCATTCGTTCGCCTGCTATGCGCAGGTGACGGTGGAGCAAAAGCTCGTCGACCAGCTCAAGACCGGCAAGACGGCGATCTTCATCATCTTTCAAACCGAGGAGGCCGGGATCGGCATCCCGATTTCGCTGGCCGGGTTCGCCGAGGCGCTCGCGTCACTCGAGTAGCGGGACTTGGGCGCCGTCACGCGACGCGCCGGCGCTGGCCGCGGGCCGATCCGGACTGCTCGCCCTGGGTGCTCGCCTCGGGAGGCTCGGGAAACGTGATGTAGTCGCGCTCGGGACGCGACGGCTGCTCGGCGCCGCCGAACGGAAAGACGGCAGCGGAGCTCCAGATCTGGCCCATGCGCTGAGCGCTCTCGACATACTGCTCGTAGGCCGTGCGCCAGAAGCGCATCTGCTCGTTGAGGAGATCCTGGGGCGTGCGGCATTGGCCGAGACGGGTCGGGATTTCCAGGAACGCCTGCGCGCGCCTGCTTAAGAAGCCTGTCGCCTCGAGCTGCAAGCGCACGGCCGCCTTCATCGGAGCGAATAGAGACGGAACGTTCTCAAGCCCGTTGAAGAAAACCTCTAACGCCTCCGCACTTGGCCCGAAAACCTTCGGGTCGAAACTCAACTGCGTAGTCATGGCCCTCGTCTCCCTATATGCATCTCCGCTTCTCGGCGGCCCGCTTATCGTTGAAGGTGAAACCTTAGGCTCGGCCCTGAATGCCTGCAACGCAACTTCTCTTTAGTCGTCGCGAAAGGTATGGAGAAACGGTTGAAAATGCCCGGCGCCGGCAAAATAGATCCGTGATCTCAGTTTCTCCGGCTGCCGTGTGGCGCATACAATCTAAAATTGTGTTTACAGTACTTAAGCGCGCTCCGGTAGCAAAACGGAAGTATTGTTCAAGTGTTCATTGACCAAATCTGGTTAATGAGTCTTCATTGCTCCGTTCGCAGTCTTTCTCCTTCGGGCGTGCGCCCGCTGCGGGTTTTCCCGTGCTGCGTTTTGGTGGGGCGTTTTCAAGAATTGGTTTTCGGTTCGCCGTTTTGGCGTGCGCCTCTATTTGGTTTGCCGCTCCCGTCCTCGCTCAGTCCGCCGGCCAAGGTCGATGGCGCGAGGTCTGGGCCGGAGTGGACGCCTCGAGCGATGTTTGGCTCGCCTATTCCGGAGTGACGGTTGCGCCCTGGAGCGATATTCACGGCGAGGGTGTCCGCATGCGGCTGGTAAGCGGCTACGGCGAGTATGACTTCGAGGACAACTTGAGGAGTGCGCCCGCCGCGATCGGGAATTTTCATGCCGAGACGGCCTTTGCCGATGCGCTCTTCGGCTACCTCTGGCGCCTCGATCCTCTCATACTAAAGGCGTTCCTCGGGGCATCCGTCATTTCTCACGACGTCAGTCCCGCCGGCGCGGCCACCGACCGGCAAGGCATCGAGGTCGGCCCAAAGGGCGTCGTCGAGCTTTGGCTGAACTTGGGAGAGAATGCCTGGGGCTCGCTCGACCTCAACTGGACGACGGCCCACGACACCGGAGCGGCCCGGCTCAGGACGGCCTATCGCGTGACCTCCCGGGTTTCCCTCGGCTTCGAAGGGGGCGTGAATTCGACAGGCGAGTTCCAAGACATCCGCGGTGGCGGCTTCCTGCGGTACGATTGGGTGGGAGGGGAAGTCTCCGCGTCGGCAGGGGTTTCCGGCGACTACGCGGGGCTCAGCACCGGTGAGGCCGACCCCTATGGGACCGTGAATTGGATCACCCAGTTCTAGATCCCCGTCTCTTTGCCTGCCTCTACATCTAAAATCCCAAAAAGAACGTTCGTTCGCCTTGACAGAGCCGCAGTTCATAGCCAAAGAAAACGGCTATTCTTTTTGAGGCGGCCCTCCGGCCGCACGCTCCGGTCAACGATGCCCAAGCTCAAGCCCGATACCCAGCGCGCGCGCCGGGAGCACATCCTGGACGCGGCCGAGATCTGCTTCGCGCATTCCGGCTTCCATCGCACGACCATGCAGGACATCTGCAAGGAGGCGGCGATCAGCCCGGGGGCGCTCTACGTCTACTTCGCCTCGAAGGAAGCTCTCATCGCCGGCATCGCCGAGCGCGATCGGACAAAGCTCGCAGGCGAGCTCAAAGAGCTGTCCCAGGCTCCCGACCTCTTGGCGGCGCTGGCCAAGCTCGGCGAGCACTACGCGGTCGAGGAGCCGCAGCACAAGCGGGTGCTTTCCCTCGAGATCGGAGCCGAGGCGACGCGCAATCCCGTCGTCGGTGAGATATTCCGCTCCGTCGACACCTTCTGCCTCGAGAGCTTCGGGGAGCTCTTCGCGCGCGCTCGCGCGGAAGGGAAGATCGCGCCCGCCATCGACACGGCGACCATCGCCGAGATCATCGCCGTCATCGGCGATGGCCTCCTCTGGCGCCGCGCCATCGTTCCGGACTTCGATGCCAAGACGCTCATCCCGGCGATCACCGACCTCGTCCGCACGCTTCTGAACCCGATCGAGACCGAGGCCGGCCGGGGGGCTGGCTCTGAAGAGAGCGAGGCCGCCAAATGAAGTCGCGCACGTTGATCGTTTGCCTCGGGCTGGCCGGGCTCGCGGCGGCCGGCGGCTATGCCTTTAAGACCGGATGGCTGCCCAAGGGATGGCTGCCCGAAGGCCTGCACGCGTCGGCGCACGCTCCTGCACCGCAGAGCGCCGATCCCATCCCGGCGCCCGCAGTATCGGTGGCTCACGTGCGCGGCCATGACTTCGTTGAGAGGGTCATGGTCACCGGCTCGCTCGTCGCCCGCGAGGAGGTCCTCGTCGCGCCCGAGGTCGAGGGGCTGCGCGTGCTCGAGCTCAAGGCCGAGGAAGGCGATCGCGTCAGGAAGGGCGATGTGCTTGCCGTTCTCGTCTCCGAGCAGCTCGAGGCGCAGATCGCCCAAAAGATCGCCGCCCTCGCAAGCGCGGACGCCGCCATCGCGCAGGCCAGGAGCCAGATCGCCGAGGCGGAGGCGCGGCTCGCGGAGTCGAATGCCGCGCTCGAGCGCGCCCGCCCGCTCGTCAAGTCGCAATACCTTTCAGAGAGCGTGTTCGACCAGCGGGAGGCGGCGGCGAAGACGGCGGCCGCCCAGCTGACGGCCGCCAAGGATGGGCTGACGCTCGCCGAGGCGCAGAAAGGACAGGTCGAGGCGCAGCGGCGAGAGCTCCTCTGGCGGCGCGGCAATACCGAGGTCAAATCGCCGGCCGACGGCATCGTCAGCCGCAGGAGCGCGCGCGTCGGCTCGATCGCGGTCGGCGCCTTCGTCGCCGGCGGCGGCGAGTCGCTGTTCCGCATCATCAAAGACCGCGAGATCGAGCTCGACGCCGAAGTCGCCGAGGCCGAGCTCGCCAAGGTGAAGGTCGGCCAGCGGGCCAGGGTCGAGGCGGCGGGCCTCGACGCGGTCGAGGGCAAGGTGCGCCTCGTCATGCCCGAGGTCGACAAGGCTTCGCGACTCGGCCGAGTCCGCATTTTCCTCGGCGATGATCCGGCTCTCAAGATCGGCTCCTTCGCCCGTGCCCAGATCGAGACGGCGCAGGGGAGCGGCCTCGCGGTGCCCCAATCGGCGATCCTTTACGGCGACGACGGCCCGACGGTGCAGGTGGTCGAGGGCGGCAAGGTCGCCACCCGGCGCATCGAGACCGGGCTCAGGGACGGAAGCCTGATATTGGTGCGCTCGGGCCTCGCCGACGGCGACAGCATCGTCGCCAAGGCCGGCACGTTCCTGCGTGACGGCGACGCCGTGCGGCCAATCGCGGCGGAGGCGGAGGTGAGCGAGGCCAAGCGATGAACTGGAACATCTCGGCCTGGTCGATCCGCCACCCGGTCCCGTCCCTCACGCTGTTCCTAGTGCTGGTCGTGCTCGGCGTGACGAGCTTCAACACGCTGCCCGTCACGCGATTCCCCAACATCGACGTCCCGATCATACAGGTGCGGATCTATCAGTCCGGCGCCGCTCCGTCCGAGCTCGAGACCCAGGTGTCGAAGAAGGTCGAGGACGCGATTGCCGGCGTCAACGGCGTGAAGCACATGATGACCGTCGTGACCGAGGGCGCCTCGGTGACGAGCATCGAGTTCCGTCTCGAGACGGATGTCGACCGCGCGTTGAACGACGTCAAGGACGCGATCTCCCGCATCCGCACCGACCTGCCGCGAACGATCGACGAGCCGGTGACCACCCGTCTCGAGATCGAGGGCTTGCCGATCGTGAGCTACGCGGTGCGCGCGCCCGCGATGACGCCCGAGGAGCTGTCGTGGTTCGTCGACGACACGGTCGTGCGCGTGCTCCAAGGGGTGAAGGGCGTATCGGAGGTCAAGCGCATCGGCGGCGTCACCCGCGAAATCCGCATTGCGCTCGATCCCGATCGCCTGCTGGCGTTCGGTGTGACCGCAGGCGACGTCAACCGCCAGGTTCGCGAGACGAACGTCGACCTCGCCGGCGGACGCGGCGAGATCGGCGGGCGCGAGCAGGCGATCCGCACCCTTGCCGGCAAGCATTCGGTCGAGGACCTCGCCGCGACGATGATCGCCCTTCCCGGCGGGCGCAAGGTGCGCCTCGACCAGCTTGGGCGGGTGAGCGACGGGATTGCCGAGCCTCGGCTCTTCGCGGAGCTCGACGGAGAGCCCGTCGTCGCCTTTTCCGTCTCCCGGTCGAAGGGCGCGAGCGACACCGTCGTCGCCGCGGCGGTCGCGGATAAGGTCGCCGAGATCGCGGCGAAGTACCCCGACGTGCGCCTCGCGCGCATCGACAACACGGTCGACTACACGCTCGGCGTCTACGAATCGACGATGAAGACGCTGATCGAGGGCGCCGTCCTCGCCATCTTCGTGGTCCTCGTCTTTCTGCGCGACCTCCGGGCCACGGTGATTGCCGCGATCGCGCTGCCGCTCTCCATCATTCCCGCGTTCTGGGCGATGGAGGCGTTGGGCTACTCCCTCAATCTCGTGAGCCTGCTCGCGATCACCATCGTCACCGGCATTCTCGTCGACGACGCGATCGTGGAGATCGAGAACATCGTGCGCCATATGCGTATGGGCAAGTCCGCCTACCGCGCCGCGCTCGAGGCCGCGGACGAGATCGGACTTGCCGTCATCGCCATTACCACGACCATCATCGCCGTGTTCGCGCCGGTGTCGTTCATGGGCGGCATTGCCGGGCAATACTTCAAGCAGTTCGGCCTTGTCGTCGCCGCCGCGGTGTTCTTCTCGCTTCTCGTCGCGCGCCTCATCACGCCGCTGCTTTCCGCCTACTTCATGCGCTCAAAGGGCCATGTGGAGGAGGAGGGCGCGCTGCTCAGGGGCTACACGCGCCTCGTCAGCTGGTCCGTCCGCCATCGCGTCGCCACCGTCACCCTCGGTCTCCTCATTTTCGCGGGCTCCATCGGCAGCTTCTATCTGCTTCCGAACGGCTTCATTCCGGCCGAGGACGACGGGCGCGCCCTGCTCGCGGTCGAGCTCCCTCCCGGCTCGAAGCTCGAGGATACGCGCGCCGTCACCGCCAAGGTCGCGCAGCAGATTTCCGCGCGCCCCGACGTCAAGAGCGTGTTCGTCAACGGCGGCGTTCTGCTCGGAGGAACGGAGGAGGTTCGCAAGGCGACGCTCATCTTGACGCTGACGCCCAAGCGCGAGCGGAAGATCACCCAGTCGGAGATCAAGCAGGAGCTCAGCCGCGATCTCGCGAGCATTCCCGATATCCGCTACTACTTCGTCGAGGACGACGGCCAGCGGCAGTTTCAGCTCGTCGTCACCGGCAGCGACGGGGCGCAGGTCGAAAGGACGGCCGCCGAGCTCACGAGCCAGGCCAAGCGCATCCCGCTCATCGCCAACGCGGTGTCGACGGCCGAGCTCGACCGCCCGGAGCTGCGCGTCTATCCGCGCACCGAGATCGCGGCCGAGCTCGGCGTCTCGACGGAAGCGATCTCGGAGGCGGTGCGCATCGCCACCATCGGCGACATCGGCGCCAATCTCGCCAAGTTCGATGTGGGCGACCGCCAGGTGCCGATCCGGGTCCAGCTCGACGAGCGCGCGCGCGAGAGCCGTCAGCTGCTCGAAGGGCTCAAGCTGACGACCGCGTCGGGCACGGCCGTGCCCTTGACGACGGTGGCTGAGGTCGAATTCGGCCAGGGTCCGACGTCGATCGACCGCTACGACAGACGGCGGCGCATCGTGCTCGGCGCCGATCTCGTCGGCGACACGCCGCTCGGACAGGCGGTCGAGGCGGTGATGGCGCTTCCCGCCGCCAAGAACCTTCCTCGCGGAGTGGAGATCAAGGAGTTCGGTGCCGCCGAGATCATGGGGGAAGTGTTCGACAGCTTCGAGCAGGCCATGGGCGCCGGCCTGATGATGGTCTATGCCGTGCTCGTGCTCCTGTTCTCGAGCTTCCTGCAGCCGATCACCATCCTGTTCTCCCTGCCGCTCTCGATCGGCGGCGCCATCGTCGCGCTCGCGCTCACCTCGAAGCCGATCAGCCTTCCGGTCGTGATCGGCATCCTCATGCTGATGGGCATCGTCACCAAGAATGCGATCATGCTCGTCGATTTCGCGGTCGAGGAGATGCGGCGCGGCGTGCCGCGGACGGAGGCGATCGTCGATGCGGGGAGGAAGCGCGCGCGCCCCATCGTCATGACGACCATCGCCATGATCGGCGGCATGCTGCCTTCGGCCCTGGCGCTCGATTTGGGTGGCGAGTTCCGGGCTCCAATGGCGATTGCCGTCATCGGCGGCCTCGTTTCGTCTACCGTCCTGAGCCTCCTTTTCGTGCCGGCGGTGTTCGCGCTGATGGACGACATTGCGCGCTCCATCTGGAGCCTTTTCTCCCGCTTCGTCGGCCCGGCCGACGAGCCGGAAGCGGAGGAGCGACCCTTGGCGCACTCGGCCGCCTTTGCCGCGGCCCACGAGAACCGGGCGCCTGGCGGCGCCGAGCGGCCGCTCGCGGCGGAATAGCAGCCTCTCGAGAATGGCAAAGCGCGGGACTTTCGGTCCCGCGCCCTGGAATTTTGCGGCTTCTGGTCGGCGGCCGCCCTGCTACTTGCCGATCGAGGACGTTGTCGCCGGGGTTGTGGCATTGGCCTCGGCGACGGGCTTGCCCGTCGCGGCGCCGGCCGAACTGTCGTTCTTGAAGAAGGCGTCGACGCGCATTCCCGTGAGCAGCGGCGGATGGCCGTCGAGGGTGATGAGCACCTCGAGCACCTCGACGTCGTTGGGCCGGCGCGGGCCGCGCGTGGTGATGCGCGGCGGGCCGAGCGCGGGCGCGAGCTGCGTCACCACGCCCTCGAAATCGCGGTCCGGATAGGCGTCGACGCGCACCACCGCGCCTTGTCCGAGACGGATCTTCACCACGTCGCGCTCCTCGACCTCGGCTCGCACGCGAAGGCTCGACAAATCGCCGAAAAGCAACAGCGGCGCGTCGAGCGACGGGGCCGACATCTCGCCGGTCTTGGCCCACACGTTGAGGACAGTGCCGTCGGAGGGCGCGCGCACGCGCGTCTTCTCGATGGCGTTCTCGACCTGGGAGACGTCGGCGCGCGCGATCGTCAACGCCAATTCGAGGCGCGTCGGCAGCGGCATGCCGTCCTTGGCGCTGACGGTTTCGAGATTCTTCCGCTCGTCGGCGAATTTCTGCTCGGCGTCCTTCACGGCCTTGCGCCCTGCGGCCAAGGCGTCGGCGGCACCCTGGCCCTGCCTTCGCGACTCGCGCGGCATCGTCGAGCGCAAGGCGGGCGCGGAACAGCGCACGCTCGGCCGCCGCGACCGCGTCCTCGGCGTCGCGCCGCTCTTGCTCGACGCCCTTGGCGGGCTCCTCCTCGCGCTCGCGCTCGCGCACCTGGGCTTCGGCTTCGGCCGCCGCCAGCTTGGAATAGAGATCCGTGTCGTCCAGGCGCACGAGCAGGTCGCCGGCCGAGACGGCGTCGTTGGTCTTGACCGCCACCTCGACGATTTGCCCCGGAACCTCGCTCGTCATGCGCACCTCGCCGTCCTTGGGCTCGACGCGGCCGGTGGCGGAAGCGGCCCACTGCGGCCGTGCCGTGGGGCCATCCGCGGCCTGGGCCGTTCCGCCCGAAGCAAGCGATATCGACTGTTGTCCGACAGCGGTGGCTCCCCAGTTGAGCAGGACGCTCGTGGCGATGGCGAGCACGCCCGCGCGCCGAGAGCGTCGAAAACGTCGGGTCGAGTTTAAGCATGTGCCTTCCGCCTTTTTGTGAGATCGGTGATTTCGGCTGCATCTAGTCCGCCAGGCCGGCGCTCCTCGCCGACGATCTTGCCGTCCTCGATGCGTACGACCCGGTCGGCATAGCCGAGCGTTCTCGGGTCGTGGGTGACAGCCAGGACGCAGCGGTTCTGCTCCTTGGCAATCTTCGCGAGCAGCGCCATGACCGCATGGCCATTCTCGCCGTCGAGCGCCGCCGTGGGCTCGTCGGCCAGCACGACCGACGGGGAAGCGGCGATGGCCCGGGCGACGGCGACGCGCTGCTGCTCGCCGCCCGAAAGGTTGGCCGGATAGTTGTTGAGGCGGTTGCCGAGGCCGACCTCGCGCAGCACCTCCTCGGCGCGCTGCGCGGCGGGGTAGCCCTTTCTGCCGATCACGTCGAGCGCGATGCGCACGTTCTCGAGCGCGCTCAAGGTGGGGAACAGGTTATAGGACTGGAAGATGAATCCGATGTGCTTGCGGCGGAGGTCGGCGAGCTGCTCGGGCCTCAAGCCGCTGGTTGCGGTGCCCGCGACGCGCACCGTCCCGGACGTCGGCGTCAGGATGCAGCCGAGGATCGAGAGCAGCGTCGTCTTGCCGCTGCCCGACGGCCCCATCAGCAGCGTGAGCTCGCCCTGCACGAGAGACATGGTGACGCCCTTGAGCGCCATGACCTTGCCGGCGCCCTTGCCGAGCTCCTTGACGACGTTCTGAGCCTCGAGGACGGGAGTGGTCATCTGTTGAATACCGTGGCTGGGTCGATCTTGGTGACCTTGATGATGGCCGATATTGCGGATACGCCCGACATGAACAGCGTCAGGCCGAAGAGCGTTCCGGCAAGGCCCGGCGTCATGACGAGGGGCAGAGGCGTATTGCGCGAGAGATAGAGGATCGTCAGCGAGATGATGATGCCGAGCGTGTAGCCGATGATCGCGCTCATGCCCGCCTGCGCCAGGATGACCTTATAGATATAGCCGGACGACGAGCCGAGCGCACGAAGGGTGGCGAACTCGTTCAAGTGGTCCTTGGTGCTCGAATAGAGCGTCTGCGCCACGATCACCGTGCCGACCATGATGCCGAGGATCGCGCCGCCGATGAGGGCGAGGCCGGCGCCGGTGCGGAACAGCCATTGACGCAGGCTGCGGTCGCGGAACTCGGATTTCGTCAGGACCTCGGCGCTCTCGAGCCTCTGCGAGAGGGCCTGGCGCACCTCTTCCGCGTTCGCGCCGGGCTCGAGCTGGACCAGGTAGAAGGACGCCTTGTCGCTGTCGACGCCGAGCAGGCTGCGGGCCCGCGACAGCGTCGTGAAGACGTAGGGGGATTGGGTGAAGGAGCGGATGCGGTGGGTGAGCGCCTTGATCTTGACGCGTCCGTTGCCGATCTGGGCCGTGTCGTTGATCCCCGTGATGTCGAGCTCCCGGAAATAGGTGTCGTCGGCGGAGATGCCCTCCGGCGACTTGATGTCCTCCCATCCGCCCTGTCGCCAGCGACCACGGCGCGAGCGCGCCATCCTCCGCATCGGTGCCGACGACGACGACGCGGGTCGATCCCCCGGACGGCTTGCGCCACTCCGCAAACGCCACCACGAGCGGGATGACGGCCTTCACGCCCGGCGTGGCCAGCGCCTGGTGGCGCTCGCGCGTCGTGAGCAGGACGCCGCCTTCCTCGAAGCTCTTGGCGCCGAACGCGGTGATCCACAGATCGCTGTTCGACCTCTCGATCATGGCCGTGATCATGCGGCTCGATCCGAGATACATCCCCAGTTGTATCGCCACGAGGACGATCGAAAAGAGAATGCCGACGAGCGTCACCGCAAGCCTGATGCGATCGTGAAAGAGGTTGCGGAACGCGAGCGTGATGATCATCGACGAGGTCCGTTGGAGTTGCAGGAGCAGCCCTACGGCGCAGCACCCTGCCGGCCGGTATGGCCACAATGGATCGGAGTAATGTTGCTGCGCGTTCCTTTCACAGTGCAAGTCGTCGAAGCAGCCTAAATATAGGTCGCTTGATGAACAAACTCTAGCCCTGGAGCGTTAAAGAGTTCAAATCAGGACGCTTTGGCGGAAAAATGGTAAGACTCCTTTCAGCCCTGTCATGCTGTTCTTTGGAGGACCGGCAATTCGAGCCGACGGGAACCCAGTTTTCGCCGCTTTTCCTTGCATAGTCCCACGTCGGCGTCCATGCCCTGCGACCACAACGACATATGAGCGCCATGGCAAGCAACATCACAGTTCGACATCCCCTGCCGCGGCTCGCCGCCGCAACCCTCGCCGGCCTTCTCCTCGTGGGCCCGGCACTAGCCGCTCCCCCGGCGTTCCCGCTCGAGACCGGGACGTGGGTCGACGATACCGGCGCCGGTGCCGTCGAAATCTACATCTGCAATGACCGCCCCGATCGCTTGTGCGGGCGCATCGTCTGGCTCAAGGAGCCGCTCAACAAACAGGGCGTGCCCAAGCGCGACCGCTTTAATCCCAATGCCTCCCTCCAGACGCGGCCCATTTGCGGCTTGCCCGTCCTCGGC
The DNA here is from genome assembly GCA_963699485.1 of uncultured Alphaproteobacteria bacterium. GTDB lineage: Bacteria > Pseudomonadota > Alphaproteobacteria > Rhizobiales > Hyphomicrobiaceae > Hyphomicrobium_C. The sequence goes on from CAVOUC010000022.1 coordinate 137,187, forward strand.
AACCTGGCGAAGGTCTCCGACGGGTTCGATGGCGGTTGGATCTATGATCCCAAAGTCGGAAAGTCCTACGACGCCGCCATTCAGCTTGTCTCACGCGACCGGCTGGCCGTCACCGGCTACTTAGGCATGAAGTTTCTGAGCAAGAACTTCACCTGGTCGCGCGCTCCCGCCGATCTTCCACGCTGCCCGACCGCGCCGCCGCCGGCCGTCCCGCCCGGACCGCAGCAGACCAACGCGGCGCCGCCCGCTCAGTCCGCCACCAAGACTGCCAAGGCGTCATCCGCTGCGTCGCCCAAGGCGTCGGCCGACGCGGCCATCGTGCCACCCCAGCCGAAACCAGCCGTGGCTCCTAATAAGAAGGCTTTGAGCGGGGCGACGGCGACCGACTAATGCGCCGCCGCGCGAGAGGACGGCTACTGGGCGAGGGCCCAGGCAAGGAAAGGCGTCACTCGGCGACGCCTTTGTTCTTCACGAGGCGCGCCACGGCTGCCCTCTCCTCGATGCGCCGCGTAAGGCGCTGGGCGAAGTCGACCGTGCGCTCGATCACGACGTTCCGCTGCCTGTCGAGCGTCACCATGTGATAGCTGTCGTCGAGGACGGTGAGCTCCACGGGGCCGCCGAGGCCGCGGGCGATCGTGACTGCATTCGCCAGGTCGCTCTGATCGTCGTCGCGGGGATGGAAAATGTGGGTCGGCTGACTGATCATGCCGAGGCGCCGCTTCACGTCGCGGGCCAGCGTCTTGAACTCCCAAACGAGCCCGCCGCCCCGTCCGAACAGATCCTCGATCGGCCGATCGTCGCTCTTGAAGCTCTCGATGACGAAATTGCGGATGCGCTCGTCCTTGATGCCGAACGGCGGGCGCTGCTGGAAGTGGAACAGCCGCGCGGTCCACTTGTGACGAATGAGCTTGAAAAGGTTGAAGGTCTTCGGGATCGCCCAGCCGTTCGGCCAGATCGTCGGCGCAAACAGCATGAGACCGTGGACGTCCGCGGGGCGCTCGCGGGCGAGACGCAGGGCCAGCATCGATCCGGCCGAAATGCCGCCGAGCAGGATGACGTCGCAGCGCGATTTGAGCTCGTCGTGGGCCGCCTCGAGAGCCGCGTACCAATCCTTCCAGGACGAGAGCCCGGAAGAGTCGGTTCCCGCGCCCAACCCGGGCAGCAGAGGGCAATAAACCGTGTGCCCGGCGCGCGCGAGGCCCTGGGCTACGAACCTCAACTCGACGGGATTTCCGCCGAGGCTGTGAACCATGAGCACGCCAACTGGGCCGCCCGGAATTACGAGGCTACCGCGGTACGCGTTTATTTTCTCTTTGTGATTTATCAGGTTAAATCAACTCTCCCTACGCGTCGGTTGAAGACTTAAGCCGAACAAGCGCGAAAAGCCAAGGCCTGTTTTTGGCCCCCGCTTCCCGAATGCTCGGGTCCGTCGCTCCCTGGTTCCCTTCGGCCCGGGCCCATTTTAGGTGCGGGGAGCACCAAGGGCCTCTTCATAAGTCCCGGCTTCGGCTGGTCGTTTTCCGCTGTCCGGTCCCGTTTGAGCCATCTCCTGGGATCATCACCGATCCCCCGCCGTAGCGCTCTTGCCATCCGACCCGACGATAAACGATAGGGCAGGATGCCGCAATGCAGCAAACAGCGGTTACGTTCCCACGCGCTCGGCGCGGCCGGCGCAAGGGCGCGGCCTATTGGCGGGTCGATGGGGCGGAAATGTGGCGGCAACTCTGGTCCCCTCCCTGGTAGAGCGGGCACTTTACGAGGCCTCGCGAGCTATGCGCAGAGAAGGAGCGCAATATCGTTAACGCCCTCGTCCTTTACGCTGTAGCCCGCCGTTTGGTTTCCGAAATGTCACTGTTCATGCGCCCTTGCTCGCCTATAGTTCGCACATGCGGCTCTGGGCTCGCCGAGGCGCCGGTTTCGGTGCTTGGGGTTAGTGCGCCTGCGCGCCGCAGGAGCATTGACTTGGCCAGCGTTCCGCGGACCGCCGTTTCGACCGTCACGGCATTGGCGCTCACCTTGACCTCGATGGCGCCGGCGCTCTCTCAAAGCCCGGCGCCCGGCGCCATCTCGACACGCGCCGGCTATGAGGCCTGCCAGGGTGCGGACGAGGAGGCATTTCGGCGCACCGTCGAGGCGATTACGATCAAGGCGCTCCAGGACGGCACCAAGGGCATCGACTATGCCGGGGCGGTCAACGAGGCGTGGCGCCGGCAGGGGATCGACGAAATCCTCGACAAGCAGGTCGATCTCGCCGTCGAGGAGGTGCGCTCCGAGACCGGCTGGTCGGACCTCATGAAGTCGCTGGCAAGCAAGGAGAAGGCGCAGGAGCTCGCGACCAAGGTCGCCGAGCGCGTCTATCGCTCCGAGGCCATGACCCAGGCCATCGAGGGTCTCGCCGGGAGCGTCGGCAAGGAGGTCGGCAGCCGCATCGAGCTCGCCACCCAGGACGCGGCCGCCCCTGCCCTCGAATGCCTGCGCACCTTCCTCGGTCCCCGCTATGGGCAGACCGTTGCGAGCGTGGTCACCGGCGATGCCGAGCGCGATTTCGGCATCGAGGCGACGAAAGGGAGCGCCGAGGTATCGACCGGGGCCGTCCTGCGCCAGTCGAGCGAGGGCATCACGGGAGCCGCCATCCTGATCGTCCGCCGCCAGCTCGCCAACATGGCCGCGCGCATCGGCCAGCGGCTCGCCGGCAGCGTGCTCGCGAGGCTCGTTTCCGTCGTCGCCGGCGGCATCGGCCTCGTGCTGATCGCCAAGGACCTCTGGGACCTGCGCAACGGCGTGCTTCCGATCATCGCCGAGGAGATGAAATCCAAGGCGAGCAAGGACAAGGTGAAGGAGGAGCTCGCCGCTTCGATCTCCGAGCAGATCGGCGAGCACCTGAAGGAGATCGGGGCGAAATCGGCCGAGCACATCGTCGAGATCTGGCGCGAGTTTCGGCGCGCCCATCAGAAGGTCCTCGACCTCGCCGAGCGCAATGCCTCGTTCAAGGGGTTCCTCGACGCGGTGCGGCCGGCGGAGCTCGCCCGCCTGGACGAGGTGACGGCGCTGCTCCTCGGCACCGAGGGCGAGGAGGGCGTGCTGCGCCGCCTCGACGACGGGACCCTCAACGAGGCCGTCCGCTTTCTTCCCGAGCCGGCGATGGCGATCGCGCGCGAGACGCGCTCCGTCGGCGACGCGCTCGCCTGGTCGGATCTCGCCGGCGGCCGGCTCCCGATCCTGCTCGAGACCGAGATCTACAAGCGCTCGCGGCCCGACGATTTCACCAAGGCCTCGCTCGGGCGGCTGCTCGATCTCGACGATACGCTCGCCATCACCCGGCTCGGCGGCCTCGACAAGGACGCGCGCGCGACGCTGTTCGAGCTCGACAACGGGAAGCTCACCGGGCTTGCCCGCAGCCTGACGGAGGCCGAGCTTCAGACCTTGGCCGCCTACCTCGTGGGGCTCGCGCCGGGTCCGCGCCAGACCGTTCTCGAGGCGGTCGCCGCCTCGCCGGCCAAGATGCGCGCCCTCGCGTCCTCAAGCGTGCGCGACGGCGTGATCGCGAGCTCCGATCAGACGGCCGCCGTCGAGATGATGCTGAGGCCGGCGGCCGACGCCACGCTCGAGACGCTTACCTCCGACATGCGCCTCGCCTGGGACGGGAGGGTCAGCGCCATTCTCCTCTGGGAGAAGCATCCGCTCGCCGTTGTCATGGCGCTGCTGGCCCTTCTGATCCTCGTCTTGATGCTGCGCCGCCTGTTCGCGCCGCGCCGCCGGAGCGAAGGGCTCCCGGCATCGTGACACGGGCGCGGCGCCCGTGCTCTAAGAACCGACATGCAAAAGAAGATCGCAGGCCCGGAGATCGAGCGGCTCGTCCAGCTCCTCGCCCGCCTGCCGGGGCTGGGGCCGCGCTCGGCGCGCAAGGCGGCGCTCGCCCTTCTCAAGCGGCGCAACGATCTGCTCATTCCGCTCTCGGAGGCGATGACGGCGGCCGTCGCCGCAATCGTCGAGTGCCCGGTCTGCGGCAACCTCGACACGGTCTCGCCGTGCACGATCTGTGCGGACCCGCGCCGCGACCGCTCCCTGATCGTGGTCGTCGAGGAGGTGGGCGACCTCTGGGCCCTCGAGCGGGCAGGAGTGGTCAACGCGCTTTACCATGTGCTCGGCGGGCACCTCTCGCCGCTCGACGGGATCGGTCCCGAGCAGCTCAATATCGCTCGCCTCGTCGAGCGGGCGGGCTCGGGCGAGGTGCAGGAGGTGCTCCTTGCCCTCAACGCGACGGTGGAGGGCCAATCGACCGCCCATTACGTGACCGAGCAGCTGGCCCCGACCGGCGTCGCCGTGTCCCGGCTCGCCCAGGGCGTTCCCATCGGCGGCGAGCTCGATTACCTCGACGAGGGCACGCTTTCGGCCGCCATCAAGATGCGCCGGCGGGTGTGAGCCGGACCGCCCTGGCTAGGACATAAAGAGTTGCTTATATGTTATTGCGGTCGGCGGCGAGGCCCGTTATAGGGAAATGCCGGCGCCGGTCGCCCTCCGATCGGCTGCCGTTCGAGAAGAGCCGCAGGCGTGGGGACCGGCGCCGAGACGGCTCGCCGCCGCGCTCGCTTTATCCATGAAGAGGACGCCCATGACCCGCGCCAACGATTACGTCGTCAAGGACATCAGCCTCGCCGAGTGGGGCCGCAAGGAGATCGCCATCGCCGAGACGGAGATGCCGGGACTGATGGCGACGCGCAAGGAATACGGGCCGAGGCAGCCGCTCAAGGGAGCGCGCATCGCGGGCTCCCTGCATATGACCATCCAGACCGCGGTGCTCATCGAGACGCTCAAGGCGCTCGGCGCCGACGTGCGATGGGCGTCGTGCAACATCTACTCGACCCAGGACCATGCCGCCGCCGCCATCGCCGCCGGCGGCACGCCCGTCTTCGCCTTCAAGGGCGAGAGCCTCAAGGAGTACTGGGACTTCACGAGGAAGATCCTCGAGTGGGGCGACGGGGGCACGCCGAATATGATCCTCGACGACGGCGGCGACGCGACGCTGCTCGTCCACCTGGGCCTGCGGGCCGAAAAGGGCGACACGGGCTTCCTCGACAAGGCGGGCTCCGAGGAGGAGGAGGTCCTCTTCGCCCTCATCAAGCGGACGCTGAAAGAGAAGCCGGGCTGGTTCGCCGAGCTCGCCAAGAGCATCAAGGGCGTCTCGGAGGAGACGACGACGGGCGTGCACCGCCTCTACATCATGCAGAAGGAGGGCAAGCTCCTCTTCCCTGCGATCAACGTCAACGATTCCGTCACCAAGTCGAAGTTCGACAACCTCTATGGCTGCCGCGAGAGCCTCGTCGACGGCATCCGCCGCGGCACCGACGTCATGATGGCCGGGAAGGTTGCCTTCGTCGCGGGCTTCGGCGACGTCGGCAAGGGCTCGGCGGCCTCTCTCAGGAACGCGGGCTGCCGCGTCATCGTCTCGGAGATCGATCCGATCTGTGCGCTGCAGGCGGCGATGGAGGGCTACGAGGTGACGACGATCGAGGAGGCGGCGCCCCGCGCCGACATCTTCGTCACCGCCACCGGCAACAAGGACGTGATCAGAATAGACCACATGCGGTCGATGAAGGACCGCGCCATCGTTGCCAACATCGGCCACTTCGACAACGAGATCGAGGTCGCGGGGCTCAAGAACTTCAAATGGCACAACGTGAAGCCGCAGGTCGACGAGGTCGAGTTCCCGGACGGCAAGCGCATCATCCTGCTCTCGGAAGGCCGCCTCGTTAATCTCGGCAACGCCATGGGCCACCCCTCATTCGTGATGTCGGCGTCGTTCACCAACCAGACGCTGGCGCAGATCGAGCTCTTCTCGCAGAACGGCAGGTACGAGAAGAAGGTCTACACGCTGCCCAAGCACCTCGACGAGAAGGTGGCGAAGCTCCACCTCGACAAGATCGGCGTGAAGCTGACCAAGCTCCGGCCCGAGCAGGCCGCCTACATCGGCGTACCCCAGGAAGGCCCCTACAAGGCCGACCATTACCGCTACTGAGCCATTCCCGGCGATCAAGGCCGCCGGCCCTCTGTCCGGCGGCTCCAAGATCGCCTTGAGTGCGCCTCCCGCGCACTGGCGAGGGAGGGGTAGGCTTCGCATAATCCAAGTGATTCGCCTCTGCTCCGGGGCCCGGGGCTAGGCCATGAGCAGTCACAACTCGAGATCGATGCGGATCCCGACGCTTACGCTGCAACGGCAAGGCACGCGGACGGAGCTCTTCATGCTTCTGCTCGCGAGCCTGTCGTGCGTCATCGTGCTGACGGCTGGGATAGCCGGGAGCAGCAAGGCGGGCGCGGGCGGGCTCGACGCGGGCGCGCTGCTTCTTGCCGCCCTCGTCTCGGGCGGGGTGCTGCTTGCGCTCTATATTCTCATCCAGCTCATGGGCTCGATGCGCCGCGAGGCGCGCGCCGCCGAGGTCGAAAGCCGGGAGCTCAAGCGCAATCTCGCCACCGCCGAGGCCCTCGTCAAAGCCGAGCCGCAGGTCCTCGTCTACTGGGAGCAGGGCAAGGGTCTCAAGGTCGTGATGCACACGCTGACGGGTATTCGCGGCCTCCCCGCCAACCAGCCCGAGCTCCTGCGCTTCGGCTATTGGCTCGACCAGAAGTCGGCGGCGAGCCTCAAGGCCGGGCTCGACGCGCTGTTCGCGGACGGGCGCGCCTTCAACCTCATCCTGCGCACGGGGGCGGGCGGCCACCTGGAGGCCGACGGGCGCGCGGCGGGCGCCCGCGCCGTCCTCCGCTTCAAGGACGTTGCCGGCTACAAGCGCGACCTTTCCGTCATCGTCGATCAGCACGGCAAGCTCGCGCGCGAGATCCGCTCGAGCCGCGCCCTCATGAACCTGCTGCCGAGCCCCGCCTGGCTGCGGGACCAGGAGGGCCGCCTCGTCTGGGTCAACTCGGCCTACGTCAAGGCTGTCGACGCCGAGACCGAGACGGAAGTCCTCGATGCGCAGATCGAGCTCCTCGAATCGCGCCAGCGCAAGAGCGTCCTTCGTGCGCTGAAGTCGGGGAAGACGTTCGGCGAGCGGCTGCCTCTGATCGTCGGCGGCGAGAGAAAGACGCACGAGGTCATCACGCTCCCGCTCGGGGATGCGAGCGCGGGCGTCGCCATCGACGTCGCGGCCTTGGAGACGGCGCGCGGCGAGCTCGACCGCCAGATCGCCGCCTACGACCGCACGCTCGACCGCGTCTCGACCGCGATCGCCATCTTCAATTCCGAGCAGCGGCTGACCTTCTTCAACAATGCCTTCCGCAAGCTCTGGCAGCTCGACGGCGACTGGCTCGAGGCCGGCCCCGCCGACGGCGACGTGCTCGACCGGCTGAAGGAGCTCGGCCGATTGCCCGAGGTGGTCAACTACCGGGAATGGCGCCAGAAGGTCCTGAAGGGGGCCCGGACCGGCACCGAGTACGAGGATTGGTGGCACCTCCCCGACGGGCATATGCTGCATGTCATGGCGGAGCAGCGACCCGACGGGGGCGTCACTTACCTCTATGACGACCAGACGGAGCGGCTGGCGCTCGAGAGCCGCTACAACGCTCTGATCAACGCACAAAGCGAGACGCTGAACAGCCTCAAGGAAGGCGTCGCCGTGTTCGCGACCGACGGGCGCCTCAAGCTCTTCAACTCGGCCTTCGCCGCCATCTGGAAGCTGTCGCGCCGCCAGCTTCAGGAGGGCCCCCATATCGAGGAGTTCATTCGCGACGCGAGCGTGCTCTACGAGGACGCGGCGACCTGGCTCAAGATCGGCCGCGCGGTCACCTCGTTCTCGGACAAGCGCGAGCCCCTCGAGGGGCAGATGGTGCGCCCCGACATGAGCGTCATCGACTATGCCGCGACGCCCTTGCCCGACGGCGGCACGCTCCTGGCGTTCGCAGACGTCACGATCTCGAAGCGTTACGAGCGGGCCCTCGTCGAGCGCAACGAGGCGCTCGTTACCGCCGACCGGCTCAAGACCCAGTTCATCGGCCACGTGTCCTACGAGCTGCGCTCGCCGCTCACCAATATCATTGGCTTCAGCGAGCTGCTCGCCACGCCGAGCATCGGTCCGCTCAACGCCAGGCAGCGCGAATACCTCGACTACATCTCGGCCTCGTCCAAGACCCTGCTCGCGATCATCGACGACATTCTGGATCTGGCGACGATCGATGCGGGCACGCTGGACCTCAAGCTCGCGAGGGTCGACGTGCAAACGGTGATCGATGCGGCGATCCAGGGCGTGCGCGAGCGTGCCGCGCGCGCGCGCCTCACGATCGACATCGGTGTCGCCGAGGATGCGACCGAGTTCGTCGCCGACGAGCACCGCGTCCGCCAGGTCCTCTACAATCTCCTGTCGAACGCGGTCGGCTTCTCGAATTCGGGCGGCGTGGTTCACTTGAGCTGCTGGCGCGAGGCGGGACACATGGTGTTCTCGGTCCAGGACGAGGGGGTCGGGATCCCGAAGGAGGAGCAGCGGCGCGTCTTCGAGCGCTTCGAGAGCAGGAGCCAGGGCTCGAAGCACCGCGGCGCCGGGCTGGGGCTTTCGATCGTGAAGAGCCTCGTCGAGCTGCACGGCGGCGACATGACGCTAGACAGCGAGCCTGGAAGAGGCACGCGCATCACGGTACGCTTCCCCGAGCGCGGCCTCGATCAGTCTCAGGATGACCAGCGAATCTCCGACACGCCACGAATGGCCGGCGCCTGACGTCGACGAGACGGGCCTCTGCCGGCTCGCGGGGCTGATCGCCCTCAAGCTGCGCCCGGGCGACGCGGTCGCGCTCTCGGGCGGGCTCGGCGCGGGAAAGACGACCTTTGCCCGCGCCCTCATCCGCGCGCTTCTCGGCGATCCCGAGGCCGAGGTCCCGAGCCCGACCTTCTCGCTGATGCAGACCTACGACACGCCGCGGCTCGCGCTGGCCCATATCGATCTCTACCGCATCGGGAGCGAGGCGGAGGCTCTGGAGCTCGGCGCCTCGGAGGAGGCGGAGAGGGGCGCGCTCCTCGTCGAGTGGCCGGAACGGGCTCCCAAGCTTCTCACCCCGAACCGGCTCGAGATCAGGATTGGGGACGGCCGGAGCCCCAGCGCGCGGAGCCTCGCGATCACGGGACGCGGAACCTGGGCGCACCGGCTCGCTCGGCTCGAGGAGATGGCGGCCTTTCTCGCCTCCGCTCCCGGCTGGGAGCAGGCCAAGGCCGCCTATCTCCAGGGCGATGCCTCGACGCGATCCTACGCCCGGATCGCCGCCCGAGGACGGCGCGCCGTGCTCATGGACCACCCGCGCCAGCCGGACGGACCGGCAATCCGCGGCGGCCTCCCATACAGCCGGATCGCCCGCCTGGCAGAGGACGTGCGTCCCTTCGTCGCCGTTGCGGGCGCCCTGAGAGACGCCCGATTGAGCGCGCCCGAGATCTACGCCGCCGATCTCGACCGCGGCTTCGTGCTGCTCGAGGACCTGGGCGATCGGGTCTTTACGCGCGAGGTGGAGGCCGGCGCCTCCCAGGCCGAGCTTTGGCGCACGGCCGTCGAGGCTCTTGTCCAATTGAGCGCGTCTCGCGTTCCGGACGCCATGACCTTGCCGGACGGGTCGGTGCATCGCGTCCCCGTTCAGGACGCCGGCGTGCTCGGGATCGAAGCGGAGCTCCTGCTCGATTGGTATTGGCCGGCAGTCAAGGGGGCGCCTCTGCCCTCAGGGGTGCGCGCCGAGTTTCTCGGCCTTTGGGCCTCGATCTTCGAACGCCTCACCGTGCTCCCCGCGGGCTGGGTGCTGCGCGACTATCATTCGCCCAATCTCGTGTGGCTGCCCGAGCGCGAAGGCCCCGCTCGCGCCGGCCTTCTCGACTTCCAGGATGCGCTGCGCGGTCCCGCCGCCTACGATCTCGTCTCGCTTCTGCAGGATGCGCGCATCGACGTCCCCCGCGACCTCGAGGACCTCCTCTTCGCCGAATACTGCGAGCGGGCACGCAATGACAGGTGGGCCTTCGACCGGGACGCGTTCGCCTTCGCCTACGCGGCGCTCGGCGCGCAGCGCAATACGAAGATCCTCGGCATCTTCGCGCGCCTCGCGATCAGGGACGGCAAGCGCGCCTACCTTCCTCACATCCCGCGCATCTGGCGCTATCTTACCCGTGATCTCGGCCATTCCGAGCTCGCGTCCCTGCGGGCGTGGTATGACCGCAACTTCCCGGCCGAAACCCGAGCCCACATCCCGGAGCCCGTCCGATGAGCACGAACGTCAAGACTGCCATGGTGCTCGCGGCGGGCCTCGGCACGCGCATGAAGCCGCTCACCGATCAGCTGCCCAAGCCGCTGGTCACGCTCGGCGGAAAGGCGCTCATCGACCATGTCCTCGATCGCCTCGCTGCCGCGGGCATCGAGAAGGCCGTCGTCAACGTCCACCATCACGCCGACCGGCTCGCGGCGCACCTCAAGGGGCGCAAGCGCCCCGCGATCGTCATCTCGGACGAGCGCGCTCTTCTCCTCGACACGGGCGGCGCCGTCGTTCGCGCGCTCCCCCAGCTCGGGCCCGATCCGTTCATCATCCATAACTCGGACTCGGTCTGGCTCGAGGGCATCGGGTCCAATCTCAGGCGGCTCATGGCGTCCTGGGACGGGGAGCGCATGGACTGTCTCATGCTGCTCGCAATGGGAGCGACGAGCCTCGGCTACGAGGGCCAGGGCGATTTCGTCATGGACGGCGAGGGGAGAATTCGGCGCCGCGCCGAGCACAGGGTCGCGCCGTTCGTGTTCACCGGCGTGTCGATCGCACACCCACGGATGTTCGAGGGCGCCGGCTCCGGGCGATTCTCGCTCAACGCCGCCTGGGACCGCGCCATCGACAAGGACCGCCTCTACGGCATTCGGCTCGACGGCCTGTGGATGCACGTCGGAAGTCCGGAGGCGCTCGAAGCGGCCGAGCGCGGGCTCGCCGATGCGAGGACCGGCTGACGGTGGCGGTGCACGGCAATCGTGTTCATGGCCCGTTGCAGCAGGGCGCGGCTTTCGCGCACTTCGTTAACCGCGGCCTCGCGTCATCGTGTCCTTCGTCCTGCAACCGGCTTGGCGAACCGCGCGCGACCCGCCAATATCGCCGCGCGCCCGGCCTTGGCCGCAGAGCGCCAGAAACGCTTTTCTAGAGGGGACACGCCTGTGACGGTCAAGTCGGATATCGAGATTGCACGCGAAGCCAAGATGCGCCCGATTGTGGAGATCGCGGCCCGGCTCGGCGTGCCCGCCGATGCGCTCATCCCGTACGGCACGACGAAAGCCAAGCTTTCGTTTCCATTCATTGAATCGTTGAAGAGCCGCTCCGACGGCAAGCTCGTTCTCGTCACCGCCATCACGCCGACGCCAGCCGGCGAGGGCAAGACGACGACGACCGTCGGCTTGAACGACGGCCTGAACCGCATCGGCAAAAAGGCGATCTGCTGCCTGCGCGAGCCCTCGCTCGGTCCGTGCTTCGGCGTCAAGGGGGGCGCGGCCGGCGGCGGCTATGCCCAGGTCGTGCCGATGGAGGACATCAACCTGCACTTCACCGGCGACTTTCACGCCATCACCAGCGCCCACAACCTGCTCTCGGCGCTGATCGACAATCACCTCTACTGGGGCAATGCGGCGGGCATCGACAGCCGCCGCGTCGAGTGGCGCCGCGTCCTCGACATGAACGATCGCGCGCTGCGCTCGATCGTGAACTCGCTCGGCGGCGTCTCGAACGGCTTCCCGCGCGAGGACGGCTTCGACATCACGGTCGCCTCGGAAGTGATGGCGATCCTCTGCCTCGCCTCCGATCTCAAGGACCTCGAGAAGCGTCTCGGCAACATCATCGTCGCCTATACGCGCGACAAGAAGCCGGTGCGCGCCCGCGATCTCAAGGGCGACGGCGGCATGACCGTGCTCTTGAAGGACGCGCTGATGCCGAACCTGGTGCAGACGCTCGAGAACAACCCGGCGTTCATCCATGGCGGGCCGTTCGCCAACATTGCCCATGGCTGCAACTCGGTGCTCGCCACCAGGACGGCGCTCAAGCTCGCCGACTATGTGATCACCGAAGCCGGCTTCGGGGCCGATCTCGGCGCCGAGAAGTTCTTCGACATCAAGTGCCGCAAGGCGGGCCTTGCGCCGGCCGCGTGCGTCATCGTTGCGACCGTCCGCGCCCTAAAAATGCACGGCGGCGTCAGCAAGGAGAACCTGAAGAACGAGAACGTCATGGCCGTGAACAAGGGCTGCGAGAACCTGAAGCAGCACATCGAGAACGTGGGCAAGTTCGGCGTGCCCGCCGTCATCGCCGTCAACCGTTTCATCACCGACACGGACGCGGAGATCCAGGAGGTGATGAAGGCCGCCGAGAGCATGGGCACACGCGCCTTCATGTGCACGCACTGGGCGGAGGGGGGCAAGGGAACGGAGGCGCTCGCGCACCACGTCGTCGAGATGGCCAGCTCCGGCAAGGCGGCGTTCAGGCCGCTCTACCCGGATGCAATGCCGCTGCGCGACAAGGTCAAGATGATCGCGACCGAGATCTACCGCGCGGCCGACATCTCCTGCGATTCCTCGGTCGAGACGCGCTTCAAGGAGCTCGAGGCGATGGGCTTCGGGCATCTGCCCGTATGCATGGCGAAGACGCAGTATTCGTTCTCGACCGATCCCAATAAGCGCGGCGCGCCGACGGGCCACATCGTGCCGGTGCGCGAGCTCAGACTCTCGGCCGGCGCCGAGTTCGTCGTCGTCATCACGGGCGAGATCATGACCATGCCGGGCCTGCCCAAGGTGCCGGCGGCGGACTCGATCCGCCTCAACGACCATGGGCAGATCGAGGGCCTGTTCTAGGCCCTCCGTCTTATGTGCGTGTGGCCGCGCCCGAGTGGCGGGCCTTGAGCTCGGCCGCGTGCTGCGGCTTCCTGACGAACACGAGGTAGGCGTGATAGGCGACGCCGAGCCCCCAGCCGATCAATACCCAGTGGACCCAGAACGCGCCCCCGGTCGCGGCGTTGATGCCAGCGAGCACCGCGATTACGCCGACGAAGATGATGAAGTGATAGTAGAAGCCCGAGATGGCCCGCACTTGGTCACGGGCCAGCGCCTCGTCGAGTTGATTTTCAGCCATATCCACCCTCCAAATTGTGGCGTCGTCACGCCTGTTCGCAGGTGAACAGGCGCAAGCGGCCGACGCTCGCATCTAAGAAATGCTCGCCGCGAAGCCTACCACTTCACACTAGGTCGCGTCAGGCCGTGGGTCTGTTCCCTAGAGAACACCTCCCGGGCGCGGACGGAAATGCGAGGTCGCAAGGACTGTTCCTAAACGCGGCGATCAGGCGATGAGATCGAGGGCTTCGGTCGCGGGCGCTAGGCCCTCGAACCCCTGCGCCACGCAGCGGGCCAGTGCGGCGTCAGCCACCATGACGAGACGCGTGCGCGAATTGAGAATAGGTGCCGAAAGCCACGGGAAGCGGGCATCGAGCTCGGGCGTTGCTGCGTGGAGGAGACGCGCGCGCCCCGCGCTGTCCTCGCCGCGCGAGCGGCCGCGCCAGCCGGGGGCCTGCCAGTGATTGGCGGCGACGTTGGCGCCGTCGTGAACACGGGCGTCGGTTTCCGTGCGCTCGATCACCGTCGTCTCCTTGGGCCGCACGCCGGCGAGGGAGAAGATGGCCGGCGTCGAGATCGGCGCCGAGGCGAGCATGCGCCTGGCATCGTCGAAGGTCGGCGCGGTCTCGAAAACGGTGCGAAGCAGATGGGCGGGTGTCGGGTGCGGCATCTTCCAGACGCGGCGGCGGTTTGCGGCCCAGTCCAAGACGTAGAACCCGATCGCCTTGCGCATGGGCGCCTGATTGAGGGCCGCCGAGAACCGGCCCGGCGCCATCGCGCTGAGCACGCCCGTATACCCGGGCCAGGTCAGCGTCACATAGCGCCCATGCGGGCTCTCGACACGCGCGGCGAGGACGTTCTGCCCGAGACCCGGCGTCTTCCAGTCGAGAACGCGGATGAGGCGCGCGCTGCGATGATCGGCAGCCGGCGCAACCTTGCACGTGCAGCCCCATTCGTAATTGACGGAGAAGAAGTAGGCGCCGGGGCGGGCAAGCCGGGTGGCGATCGCATCGATCTCGGCCAGGTGCGCGTTGTTCCATTTCTCGAGCCAGCGGCGCGAGACGCGGTCGAGCTGGCGGAGCGCCGCCGACGGGATGGCTCCGGTCGCGAGATCGATCAAGGCGTGCGCGCGCTCCTCGTGGGCGAGCAGGGTCTCCATGGGGAAGGAGGGGCCCGTGTCGAGCACCGGGATCGGAGCGAGACGGGGTCGCTCGAGGGCCTCAGTCATCGTGGAATGCCGCTTTCGGTCGGATCGACGGCGCTCGATTGTCCATCCGTGGGACAAGACAAGCCTCGTTCAAGATCAGGCGACCATGTCATAGCCCGTGCACGCTAGAAACCGAAGCCGGTTGGATCCTCGCAAATGTGATGAAGCGCCGGTGGGACTCGTCCCGCCGGCGCGCCAGTCTTCCCCTCGCCCTGACCGTCGTCAGAAGATGACAATATCGTTCTGGAGGTCAAAGTGGTTGTCGAAGCCATGCAGGATAATGCGCGGGAAATCCGCTCCAGTCCCACTCAGATCTACGGCACTATCTCCGCCTGAGCTCGATGCGTTGTCGATGATGTCTTGCAGGGTGAAGCCGAAGGCGGAAGAGATAAAGAGCTTGTCCACGTCGTTGGTGAAATCGAAAATCTCGTCCCGACCTGATCCCGGAGCGAAGCGGAAAATGTCCGCCCCGGCTCCGCCGGACATGTGGTCGTCGCCGGCATTGCCGGTGATGTCGTTGGCCCCAGCGTTGCCGGTGATCGTGTTGCCCTGTGCGTTGCCGGTGCCCTTGATGTTGGCTGCGCCGAGGAGCGTCAGGTTCTCGACGTTGGCGCCGAGTGTGTAGTTGACCGTCGATCTGACGAGGTCGGTGCCCTGGCCGGGCGACTCGGTCGCTTTGTCCGCCGATTGATCGACGATATAGGTATCGTTGCCAAGGCCGCCGAACATGCTATCGAGGCCGGGGCCGCCGTTGAGCGTGTCGTTGCCGCCCAAGCCGAACAGCTTGTCGTTCCCCGAACCTCCGGCGAGGGCGTTATTGCCGCCGTTGCCGGTGATGGTATTGGCGAGCGCGTTGCCGATGCCGTTGCTGTTGGCTGCTCCCGTGAGCGTCAGGTTGTCGACGGCGAAACCGAGGGTGAAGCTCACTGCCGATTTGACGAGGTCGATGCCTTGTCCGGCGAGCTCGATCACCTTGTCGGTCGACTGGCTCACGACGTAGATGTCGTTGCCGAAGCCGCCGCGCATGGTGTCGAGCCCGAGGCCGCCGTCGAGCAAGTCCGCGGCTCCGAGACCGGAGAGGGTGTCATTGCCGCCGAGACCCATCAGAACGTCGCTGAGCGCCGTTCCGACGAGAACGTTGGGGCCGCCGTTACCTACCTTAACTGCCATGGCCGTCTCCTTTCCTTGCGCTAGGGCAATGGGACGAGCCTGAACGTTGAGGCCTCGCTCGCATTGCACATCACTCCACCCGTGCAGCCGACCCGCAACGGTGCAATTCTAGAACCTCCGGACGGCAAACACATTACGATTTGGGGAGAGGAGAGGGCAGAGGTGAGCACAAGCCCGATCTCGACGAGCCCGATCATCGTCAGAACACTGACCCCGTCGGGCGCACCGCACGCCCGTTGACTTTTCGGGCGGCGCGCAGATATATGGCCGCCAACGCGGCGGCCCCGAAGCCATTCGCGGCAAGAGCGCAGCCCGAGGCTCTGACGTTACGGTTGATCAAAAACCGCCAACGTCTTCAAAGTCCGCAGATAATCCTGCGGCGCCACAGGGCGCGATTGAGACCCTGAGCGCGCACTGCGCGAGAAGAGGCACCCCATGTTCGCTGTCATAAAGACGGGCGGCAAGCAGTATCGCGTCGCCAAGGACGATGTCCTCGTCGTCGAGAAGCTCACCCCGGACAAGGACGGAAAGCTCGAGTTCACCGACGTGCTGATGGTCGGCGGCGGTGAAAGCGCGCCGAAGGTCGGCAGCCCGCTTGTTTCCGGCGCCAAGGTCACCGCCGAGCTCGTGGAGCAGACGCGCGGACCCAAGCTCATCGCTTTCAAGAAGCGCCGCCGCAAGAACTCGCGCAGGAAGCGCGGACACCGCCAGGACCTTACAAAGATCCGCATCACCGCCATAACCGGCGCCTGACCGCCACTTTCGAAGGAACGCTCACATGGCACAGAAAAAGGCCGGCGGCTCGACCAAGAACGGCCGCGACTCGCACTCGAAGCGTCTCGGCGTGAAGCGCTTCGGCGGCGAGACCGTCATCCCCGGCAACATCCTCTGCCGCCAGCGCGGTACCCAGTGGCATCCTGGGACGGGCGTCGGCATGGGCACCGACCACACCATCTTCGCCGTCGAGGAGGGCCAGGTGCACTTCGAGACGAAGCGCAATGGCCGCGTCTACATCTCGGTCAAGCCGGCTAAGGCCACCCCCGCCGAGTGATGGGCTCGAGCATTGGCTGTACGAATGGGGGAGATAGCATCGTCTCCCCCTTTTTTTGTATCATCGATGAATTCCGGGATTCGCGCATGCAGTCGAAGCGGTTGAAGTTCAGAATGTTCGAGCCGGGCGACGCGAGCCGCGTCGCCGAGCTTGCCGGCGACTGGGACATTGCCTGCATGACGGCGCGCATTCCCTTTCCCTATAGCGAGCCCTTGGCCCACAAGTGGATCAGCGGCATCGAGCCGGACGAGTTCGTGCGCGCGGTCGATTTTTCGGGCGAGCTCATCGGCGCCGTCGGCTACATGCCGGCCAAGGACGGGTCGGCCGAGATCGGCTACTGGATCGGCAAGCCCTGGTGGGGGCAAGGCTTCGCGACCGAGGCTGCCGAGGCGCTGGTGCGCTACTGCTTCGGGAGCCGGCGCATCGGCCGGCTCACCTGCTGCCATTTCGTCGACAACCCGGCCTCCGCCCGCGTCATCGCCAAGCTCGGCTTCCGCCTCGTCGGGCCGTGCACCGCGTGGTGCGAGGCGCGCCAGGCCGAGGTCGAGACCTTGCGCTACGAGCGCCGCCGGCCGGTAATGGCGCGCTTCTGGCGCCGCGCGGCCTAGCTCGGGGGTTAAATTCACCGTCGGAGCGACCGGGCGCTCGCCAGGACGAGCACGCATCCCTATACGTTGGCCATGAAATTCCTCGATCTCGCAAAAATCTACGTGAAGGCCGGCGACGGCGGCGACGGATGCGTCGGCTTCCGGCGCGAGAAGTTCATCGAGTTCGGCGGACCCGACGGCGGCGACGGCGGCAAGGGCGGCGACGTGGTCATAGCCTGCGTCGCGAACTTGAACACGCTCATCGACTATCGCTACCAGCAGCACTTCAAGGCCGGGCGCGGCGTCAACGGCATGGGCCAGAACCGCGCCGGCGCGAACGGCGCCGACTGCATCGTCAAGGTGCCGCCGGGCACGGTCGTGCTCGCCGAGGACCAGGAGACGGTGCTCGCCGAGCTGAAACAGCCGGGCGAACGCGTCGTAATCGCTCGCGGCGGCAACGGCGGCTTCGGCAACGCCCACTTCAAGAGCGCGACCAACCAGGCCCCGCGCCACGCCAATCCCGGCCTTCCGGGCGAGGAGTTCACTATCTGGCTGCGTCTGAAGCTCATTGCCGACGCTGGACTCGTCGGCCTTCCCAACGCCGGCAAGTCGACCTTCCTCGCCACGGTCACGGCGGCGAAACCGAAGATCGCCGACTACCCCTTCACCACGCTCTATCCGAATCTCGGCGTCGTGCGCGCGGGCGACATCGATTTCGTGTTGGCCGACATTCCCGGCCTCATCGAGGGCGCCCACGAAGGCGCAGGCCTCGGCACGCGGTTTCTCGGCCACGTCGAGCGCACGAAGGTGCTGCTCCATCTCGTCGATGCCACGCAAGAGGACGTGGCCGATGCCTATAGAACGGTGCGGCGCGAGCTCAAGGCCTATGGCGGCGGCCTCGACAGGAAGAAGGAGATCGTGGCGCTCACGAAGTGCGACGCGATCGACGAGGCGTTGATCGAGGAGCGCGCGGCGGCGTTGAAAAAGGCCGCGAAGAAAAAGCCGCTCCTGGTGTCGGCGGTATCTGGCCGCGGCGTGAAGGACGCGCTCTATGCGCTCGCGCGTGAGATCGGGCGCGCCGGGGCTGCCGACGAGGCTGATAGCGCCGAGCCGAAGCGGGCCTGGCGGCCCTGACCAGGGGCGTGAGATCGATGAGCGTGAGCGAAATCGAGAATAGGCCGCGGGGCGAGCTGCGCTCGTTCGGGAGGCTCAAAGGCCGCAAGCTCTCAGCGCGCCAGGCCGGACTTCTGCGCGAGCTGCTGCCGCGCCTCTCGATAGATCTTTCGACCGCACCGCCCGAGCCGCTCCATCATCTTTTCGAGCGTGCCACTTCCCCCTCTCCCCATTCTTCATGGGGAGAGGTGTCGGGGTGAGGGGCGGCAACGATCCGCAGCGCCCGCCCCTCACCCCCGGATCAAGTCCGGGGCAGGCTCTGGCCCTCTCCCCGTTGTCACGGGGAGAGGGGACATTCGTGAGGTCTGGCTCGAGATCGGCTTCGGCGGCGCCGAGCACATGATCTGGCAGGCGAAGCGCAATCCTCATGCCGGCGTCATCGGCTGCGAGCCGTTCGAGGAGGGCGTTGCCAAGGCGCTGACCGCCGTCAGCGAAGCAGGGCTGGGCAATGTCCGGCTACACGCCGGCGACGCCCGGCCGCTGCTCAGATGGCTACCACGGGGCTCCTTGAGCCGCGTCTTCATCCTGTTTCCCGACCCGTGGCCCAAGACGCGGCACAGAAAGCGCCGCCTCGTGTCGGGCCCGCTCCTCGATCTCCTGGCTCGCGCGATGAAGCCCGCGGCCGAGCTGAGAGTTGCGACCGACATCGGCGACTATGCTGGCACGATATTGGAGAGCGCCCTCCGGCACGGCGGATTTCACTGGCTCGCGCAGGCCCCCGCCGACTGGCGCGAGCGCCCGGCCGACTGGCCTCCCACGCGCTATGAGCAAAAGGCCCTGAAAGAAGGCCGCAGCTGCCATTTTCTCAGGTTTGTTCGCAAGGAGAGTGCAGACGCGAAATGAATTCCCCCACACTTATCGAATGCTCTTGCAATCCGTGTCATACATGCGTAATATTTCCTTGCTCATGATCATCTCAACTCTGAGAGTGGGCCCCTAGGGGTCCGCTCTTTTTGTTTTGGTGGCGCCCGGCCAGGGTGCCGGCCCCGGAAACGGACATGCAGAGCAGAAATGGCGCCGCGCTCGGCGCCCGTTTCATCGCCGAGACTGGAGTGGCGGCCGAGCTTGCCGCGCTCGTCGAGCCGGTGCTCACCGACATGGGCTTCCGTCTCGTGCGGGCTGACGTGTCGGGCCGCGACGGCAAGACGGTCGAGCTCATGGCCGAGCGCGAGGACGGCTCGATGACGATCGACGATTGCGAGGCGGTCTCGCGCGCGATCTCTCCGCTGCTCGACGCGCACGATCTCGTAGCCGGCAGCTACCGGCTCGAGGTGTCGTCGCCGGGCATCGACCGGCCGCTGGTGCGCGCTTCCGACTTCGAGGACTGGGCCGGCTACGAGGCGAAGATCGAGCTCAAGGAGCCGATCGACGGCAGGAAGCGGTTTCGCGGCCGGCTCGAAGGTTTCGAGGCGGGAGAGGTGCGCCTTTACGCCGATATCGGCGAAGCGGGGCCGCAGGTGATCGGCCTTCCGCTCACGCTCGTGGCGAAGGCGCGCCTCGTGTTGACGGATGAGCTTGTTCGCGAGGCCCTGCGCCGCGCGAAGCAAAGAGGAAGAGCCGGTCTCGGCGATGGGTCCGAAGCCGGCAAGGACGACGTGGAGGTTGACTGATCATGGCAGGCGTTGCGGGCGTAAGCGCCAATAGGCTCGAGCTGTTGCAGATCGCGGACGCGGTCGCACGCGAGAAGTCGATCGATCGCAAGATCGTCATCCAGGCGATGGAGGACGCGATCCAGAAGGCCGCGAAATCCCGCTACGGCGCGGAGAACGACATCCGCTGCGAGATCGATCCCAAGACTGGGGAGACGCGGCTCACGCGCGTGCTCGCGGTGGTAGAGGCGGTTGAAAACGACTCGACACAGATCTCACTCGCCGACGCCCAGAAGCGCAACCCCGACGCCAAGCTCGGCGATCTCATCGCGGAAGCGTTGCCGCCGCTCGACTTCGGCCGCGTCGCCGCGCAGAACGCCAAGCAGGTCATCGTGCAGAAGGTGCGCGAGGCCGAGCGCGAGCGCCAGTTCGCCGAGTACAAGGACCGCGTCGGCGAGATCGTCAACGGCACGGTGAAGCGCGCGGAATACGGCAACGTCATCGTCGATCTCGGCCGCGCCGAGGGCATCATCCGCCGCGACGAGATGATCCCGCGCGAAAACGTGCGCTACGGCGACCGCGTCCGCGCGTACATCTATGACGTCCGCCGCGAGCCGCGCGGACCCCAGATTTTCCTGTCGCGGGCGCGCGCCGAGTTCATGAAGAAGCTCTTCGCCCAGGAGGTGCCCGAGGTCTACGACGGCACGGTCGAGATCATCTCGGTCGCGCGCGATCCGGGCTCGCGCGCCAAGATCGCGGTCCGCTCCAAGGATTCGTCGATCGATCCCGTCGGCGCCTGCGTCGGCATGAGGGGCGCGCGCGTGCAGGCCGTCGTCAACGAGCTCCAGGGCGAGAAGGTCGACATCATCAACTACCCGAAGGAGGCCGACGCGGCGACGCTCGTCGTCAACGCGCTCGCGCCGGCGGAGGTGTCGAAGGTCGTGCTCGACGAGGATTCGGGGCGCATCGAGGTCGTCGTGCCCGAGAGCCAGCTGTCGCTCGCCATCGGCCGGCGCGGGCAGAACGTCCGCCTCGCCTCTCAGCTCACGGGCTGGGACATCGACATCCTGACCGAGCAGGAGGAATCGGAGCGCCGCCAGAAGGAGTTCGCCGAGCGCTCGCAGGCCTTCATGGATGCGCTCGACGTCGACGAGGTCATTGCCCAGCTTCTCGTCACCGAGGGCTTTGCCTCGGTCGAGGAGGTCGCCTATGTCGATCTCTCCGAGATCGCCCACATCGAAGGCTTCGACGAGAACACGGCGAGCGAAATTCAGACGCGTGCCCGCGAGTATCTCGAGAAGCAGGAAGCCGAGCGCGATACCAAGCGCCGCGAGCTCGGCGTCGCCGACGAAGTCGGGAAGGTCGCGGGCGTGACGACGGCGATGCTCGTTGCATTCGGCGAGAACGGCATCAAGACGGTCGAGGACCTTGCGGACTGCGCCACCGACGATCTCGTCGGCTGGACCGAAAGAAAGAAGGAGAAGGACGCCGAGCCGGTGCGCCACAAGGGCGTGCTCGATGGCTTCGAGATCGGCCGCAAGGAAGCGGAGGACATCATCATGTCGGCCCGCATCCTCGCCGGCTGGATCAAGCCCGAGGACCTCGTGCGGCCGGAGCCCGAGGCGGCCGAAGCGCCCGTCGGCGAGGAAGCCGCCGAGGCCGGTGCCGGCCAATGACAACGATGGACCCCTCGGAGGAACACCGCGCGTGCCCCAGGATCGGCGCCAAGATATCACTCGTGAGGACGACCGCGAGGAGGCGGAGGCTCACCGCCTGTGCGCACTCACGCGGGCGGAGCTCGATCCTGCGCACTTGATCCGCTTCGTGGCGTCGCCCTCGGGCGAGATCGTCCCCGATCTCGCACGCCGACTTCCCGGGCGTGGCGTCTGGATCACGGCCGAAAAAAATGCGGTATCGCAAGCGGCCACGACAGGCGTTTTTGCCAAGAGCCTGAAACGGCAGGTCAAAGTACCTGACGGCCTGGCCGAGACGGTCGATGCCCTGCTTGTACGGCGCGTGGCCGACGCGCTTTCGCTCACTAATAAGGCGGGGCTGGCGACTGCCGGCTATTCCCAGGTCGAGGAGCTCGTCGAGGGGGGCGCTGCCGCGGCCCTCCTACACGGGCTCGACGCGGCCCCCGGCGGGCAGGAGAAGCTCGACCGCAAGTTCGTCGCCATCGCGTCGGATAAGGGTTGCAGTGCACCCATTGTAACCAGCCTGACAATTGAACAATTGAGCTTGGCCATGGGCCGCACAAATGTGGTACATGCTGCCCTCAAACAAGGCGGAGCAACGGACCGGTTCTTGAGCGAGGCCGAGCGCCTGGCGCGCTATCGGTCTGGCTCGAGCCTATCCGGCCGCTCTTCACCATCGCGATCAGAGGTTTGAACGGACATCGCATGACGGAAACGAAGGACACTGTCGACAAGACCCTGCGCGGGACCGGCCGCAAGCCGCTGTCGTTGCAGCGCACGGTCGAGTTCGGGCACGTGCGGCAGAACTTCAGCCACGGACGTTCGAAATCCGTGGTGGTCGAAAAGCGCAAGACGCGCAAGCTCGCCACACCAGGCTCAGCACCGGAGCCCGAGGTCGCGCACGCGCCGGCGGTAGCGCCGAAGGTCGAGGCAAAGGTGCCGGAAAAGGCGCCGGCGCGGGTCGAGGCCAAGCCCGAGCGGGCCGATCTCCTTCGCCCCGAGGAGCGCGACGCGCGGGCCCGCGCCCTCGCCGAAGCGCGCCGCCAAGCCGTGATCGAGGAGGCTCAGCGTGCCGAGGTCGCCAAAACGGCCGAGGCGGAGGCTGGGGCGGTGGCCCGCGCACCCTCGGCGCCCGCGGCAGCGCCCGCAATGCCCGCCGCCGAGGCAAAGGCCGAGCCGCCGGGACAGGCGGCCGAAGCGCCGCCGGATACGGCTCGACCTCAGAAAGCGCGCCAGGCGCCGAGCTTCGACACTGCGTTCCAGCCGCGCGAGGGCGGCAAGCCCAAGCAGATCGAAATCGCTAAGCCCGGATCCGAGCGCGCGGCCGAGCCCGTGAGGGCCAAGGAGACACGCGGGCGATCCGTTGCCGACATGGGCGAGGACGAGGAGAGCCGCGCCATCAAGCGCGGCGGCAAGCTCGTGCGCGTGCCGGTCAAAGCGCCCGTCGTCGACGAGAAGCGCGAGCGCGGCAAGCTCACCATCAACAACGCGCTCGACGAGCAACAGCGCGAGCGCTCGCTGGCTTCGTTGAAGCGCAAGCGCGAGCGCGAGCGCCTGAAAGCGATGGGCATTCAGCAGCCGCGCGACAAGATCGTGCGCGAGGTGATCATTCCCGAGGCGATTACCATCCAGGAGCTGTCGAACCGGATGACCGAGCGCGCCGTCGACATCATCAAGTTCCTGATGAAGCAGGACGCGCTGCACAAGATCACCGACGTGATCGATGCCGATACCGCCGAGCTCATCGTCACCGAATTCGGTCATACGGCCAAGCGCGTGTCGGAGTCCGACGTCGAGACCGGGTTCATCGGCGAGAAGGACGTCGAGCAAGAATTGAAGTCGCGTGCGCCCGTCGTCACCATCATGGGCCACGTCGACCACGGCAAGACCTCGCTCTTGGACGCCATCCGCCAGACCAACGTCGTCGCGGGCGAAGCGGGCGGCATCACCCAGCACATCGGCGCCTATCAGGTGACGACGCCGTCGGGCGACAAGATCACCTTCATCGACACGCCGGGCCACGCGGCCTTCACGGCCATGCGCGCGCGCGGCGCCAAGGTCACCGACATCGTCGTGCTCGTCGTCGCCGCCGACGACGGCGTCATGCCCCAGACGGTCGAGGCGATCAATCACGCCAAGGCGGCCAAGGTGCCGATCATCGTCGCCATCAACAAGATCGACAAGCCGGGCGCCGATCCCAACCGCGTGCGCACCGATCTCCTCCAGCACGAGATCGTCGTCGAAAGCATGGGCGGCGAGACGCTCGAGGTCCCGGTCTCGGCCTTGAAGCGCACCAACCTCGACAAGCTGCTCGAGGCCATCCACCTGCAGTCGGAAATCCTCGAGCTCAGGGCCAACCCCGATCGCTCGGCCGAAGGCATCGTGATCGAGGCGAAGCTCGAGCGGGGGCGCGGGCCCGTGGGCACCGTGCTCGTCGAGCGCGGAACGCTGAAGGTGGGCGACATCGTCGTGGCGGGCACGGCCTGGGGCCGGGTGCGCGCGCTCGTCGACGATCGCGGCCAGAACGTCGAGACGGCGGGGCCGTCCGTGCCGGTCGAAGTCTTGGGCTTCAGCTCGGCGCCCGAGGCCGGCGATCAGATCGCCGTCGTCGAGAGCGAGGGGCGCGCCCGCGAGCTCACCGACTACCGGCTCCGCAAGCGGCGCGAGACGCTGGGCGCAGCCGGCACGGCGCGCACGCTCGAGCAGATGATGCAGCAGCTGAAGGAGGCCGGCAAAAAGGAGTTCTCCCTCGTCGTCAAGGGCGACGTGCAGGGTTCCGTCGAGGCGATCGGCGGCGCGCTCGAGAAGCTCGGCACCGACGAGGTCGCGGCGAGGATCGTGCATGCGGGCGTCGGTGGCATCACCGAATCCGACATCGCGCTGGCGAACGCCTCCAGGGCCGTCGTCATCGGCTTCAACGTTCGCGCCAATACGCAGGCCAAGCAGGCCGCCGACGCCCAAGGCGTCGAGATCCGCTACTACAACATCATCTACGATCTGGTGGACGACGTGAAAGCGGCCATGTCGGGCCTGCTTGCCCCGACCATTCGCGAGATCTTCCTCGGCAACGCGACCATCAAGGAGGTGTTTACGATCTCCAAGATCGGCAAGGTCGCGGGATGCCAGGTCACCGAGGGCAAGGTCGAGCGCGGGGCGAAGGTCCGCCTCATCCGCGACAACGTCGTCATCCACGAGGGCACGCTGTCGACCTTGAAGCGCTTCAAGGACGAGGTGCGCGAGGTGCCGGCCGGCCAGGAGTGCGGCATGGCGTTTGCCAACTACCAGGACATTCGCGTCGGCGACGTCATCGAGTGCTTCAACATCGAGACGGTCAAGCGGTCGCTTTAGGGATCAGGGGCCAGGAATTAGGGATCAGAACGGTGGCAGCCGGTGGCTGACGCCCGTTCCCACCGAGGTCCCCCTGCCCATATATCGCGCAAATGAAGAAAAGAAGCTCCGGGCAAAACGGCCCATCGCAGCGGCAGCTACGCGTCGCCGAGCTCATCCGCCACAAGCTCGCGGAAATGCTCTCCCGCGGCGAGGTTCACGACGACGTGCTCGCCGCGCACGTGATCACCGTCCCCGAGGTGCGCCTGTCGGCGGACCTGCGGCTCGCCACGATCTACGTCATGCCGCTCGGCGGGGAGGACAGCGAGCAGGTGCTCGCTGCCCTCGAGCGCAACATGCGGTTCATCCGCGGCGAGCTTTCGCACGCCTTGAACCTCAAATTCGCCCCCGAGATTCGCTTCCGCTTCGACGAGACGTTCGAGGAAGTGAATCGCATCGAGGCGCTCCTTCACAGTCCGAAGGTCCGCCGGGACGTGGAGAAGGACTGATTTCTCACTCTCCACGCGGAGCCTGAGGCATGGCGCGGCGCAAGAAAGGCAATCCCGTCAACGGCTGGATTGTTCTCGACAAGCCCATAGGATTGACTTCGACACGGGCCGTGAGCCTCGTGCGGCGCCTGTTCAATGCCCAAAAGGCGGGCCACGCAGGAACGCTCGATCCGCTCGCGACCGGCATCCTGCCGATCGCCCTCGGCGAGGCGACCAAGACCGTGCCCTTCGCCGTCGACGGCGAGAAGGCCTACCGTTTCACGGTCCGCTGGGGCAGCGAAACCTCGACCGACGACGCCGAAGGAGAGGTGACGGCGACGAGCGAGCAGCGGCCGGCGGCGGGCGACGTCAAGGCGGCGCTCTTGAGCTTCGTCGGCGAGATCATGCAGGTTCCGCCGAAATTCTCGGCGATCAAGGTCGACGGTGAAAGAGCCTACGATCTCGCTCGCGAGGGAGAGGAGGTGAGCCTCGCCCCGAGGCCGGTGATCATCGAGGCGCTGACCCTCCTTGACGCTCCGGACCGCGACACGGCGGTTTTCGAGGCGCGCTGCGGCAAGGGCGCCTACGTGCGGGCGCTCGCGCGCGATCTGGGCCGCGCGCTCGGCTGCCTCGGCCATGTCGTCGAGCTGCGCCGCACGCGCGTCGGGCCGTTCCACGAAGGGGACGCGGTCACCCTCGCCGAGCTCGAGGCCGCGGCTGAGGATGGCGGGGACGCGCTCGCGCACCACTTGAAGCCCGTCGAGGTTGCCCTCGGCGATCTCCCGGAGCTCGGCGTGAGCCCTGCGGACGCGGCTTTGCTCGCCCAGGGCCGGGCTGTCCTCGTGCGCGGCCGCGACGCCCCGGTCATCTCGGGCCCGGTCTACGCCGTCTGCCGCGGGCGCCTCGTTGCGCTAGGCGAAGTCGCCAAGGGTGCCATTCATCCGACACGCGTTTTCAACTTGGATTAGCTGCAGGGTCGGAGGCTGGGCTCATGGACGTCCTGGTTCGGCCGCTTCGATCCGGGGTTAGGCGCGCTTCGCCGAGGTTTCCGAAGAAGATTAGTCTTTACAGTGCGTTACCCATTCGAATTTCCTGGCTTCGCGGAATCTTGGGGCTGTGGGGGCAGCCGTATCTCGAGCGACATTACCCTCGCCTTCGGTCTCGAATTGTGTATAAGGCCCCATCTCCTGCGGGGCCGTGGCGGCCCCGCACGGATATTGCGACCCGGCTGGACGACATCCCGGCCGCGGCCGTCTCGAGGCGACCGAGCCTCGCTCAACTCCCACCAGAAAGGAGCCCCGATGTCGCTGACGAACGAAGCAAAGGCAAAACTCATTAAAGACAACGCTCTAAAGCCGAACGACACCGGCTCGCCCGAGGTGCAGATCGCGATCCTGACCGAGCGCATCAATGGGCTCACTGATCACTTCAAGGCCCACAAGAAGGACAATCACTCTCGCCGCGGGCTTCTGAAAATGGTCAGCCAGCGCCGCCAGCTGCTCGACTATGTGAAGCGCAAGGACGAGAGCCGCTACCAGAAGATCATCGACAAGCTCGGCATCCGCCGCTGAGCCTAGCCGGGCGCGGTCGCGAGCGTGCGCCGCTCTCTTCCGTCTGCCGAGCGAAGCACTGGCAAAGGCGCCCGATTTGCTTTCGTGGCGGCTCGGGCAATCGTGCTAAAGACGCACCGCAAACAAGCGATCGAAACCGACATAGAAACGAAAGACCGAACATGTTCGACATCCATCGTGTGGAAATTGAATGGGGCGGGCGCAAGCTCAAGCTCGAGACCGGTCATATGGCGCGCCAGGCCGACGCCGCGGTCGTTGCGCAATACGGCGACACGAGCGTGCTTGCGACCGTCGTTGCCGCGCGCGCGGTCAAGCCCGGCGTCGATTTCTTTCCGCTGACCGTGAACTATCAGGAAAGGACCTATTCGGCCGGCAAGATCCCCGGCGGCTATTTCAAGCGTGAGGGCCGGCCGACAGAAAAGGAAACCTTGACCTCGCGCCTGATCGACCGCCCGATCCGCCCGCTCTTCGTCGAGGGCTTCAAGAACGAGACCCAGGTCGTCGTCACCGTCCTTTCGCACGATCTCGAGAACGATCCCGATATTCCGGGTATGATTGCGGCCTCCGCCGCGCTCACGCTTTCCGGCGTGCCGTTCCTCGGGCCGATCGGGGCCGCCCGCGTGGGCTTCATCGGCGGGGAGTATGTGCTCAATCCGATGATCGATGAGATGACCGAGAGCGCCCTCGATCTCGTCGTGGCGGGCACGCATGACGCCGTCATGATGGTCGAGAGCGAGGCCAAGGAGCTCTCCGAGCAGGAGATGCTCGGCGCCGTCATGTTCGGCCACACGCATTTCCAGCCGGTCATCCAGGCGATCATCAAGCTCGCCGAGACGGCGGCGAAGGAGCCCTGGGACATCAAGCTCCCGGACGCGAACAAGTACATGAGCAAGGTGAAGGAGCTGGTCGAGGCCGACCTCAAAGCGGCCTTCTCGACGCGCGAGAAGCAGAAGCGCAACGAGATGTGCGGGGCGGCGAAGGAGAAGGTCTTCGCCGGCATCGAGGTGCCCGAGGACGACCCGAGCGAGAAGGTTCTGCTCGGCGACACCTTCAAGAAGCTCGAGATGGACATCATGCGGAGCTCCGTCGTCAAGACGGGCCAACGCATCGACGGGCGCGATCTCAAGACCGTGCGACCGATCCTCTCCGAGGTCCACGTCTTGCCGCGCACGCACGGCAGCGCGCTTTTCACGCGCGGCGAGACGCAGGCTCTCGTCGTGGCGACGCTCGGCACCGGCGAGGACGAGCAGTTCGTCGATGCGCTCGAGGGCACGAGGAAGGAGCGGTTTCTGCTCCACTACAACTTCCCGCCCTTCTCGGTCGGCGAGACGGGGCGCATGGGATCGCCCGGGCGGCGTGAGATCGGCCACGGCAAGCTTGCCTGGCGCGCGGTCCACCCGCTGATGCCCGCGCCCGAGGAGTTCCCCTACACGATCCGTGTCGTGTCGGAGATCATGGAGAGCAACGGCTCGTCGTCGATGGCGTCCGTCTGCGGCGCCTCGCTCGCCCTCATGGACGCCGGCGTCCCGCTCAAGGCCCCCGTCGCGGGCATCGCGATGGGCCTCATCAAGGAAGGCAACGACTTCGCCGTCCTCTCCGACATCATCGGCGACGAGGACCACTTGGGCGACATGGACTTCAAGGTCGCGGGCACGTCGGGCGGCGTAACCGCGCTCCAAATGGACATCAAGATCACCGGCATCACCGAGGAGATCATGCGCGTCGCGCTCGATCAGGCGAACGCCGGGCGTATGCACATCCTCAGCGAAATGTCGAAAGCGCTGGGCGAAGCGCGCACCGAGCTCGGCGAGCACGCCCCGCGCATCGAGACGATCAAGATCCCGACCGACAAGATCCGCGAGGTTATCGGGTCCGGCGGCTCGGTGATCCGCGAGATCGTCGCCGAGTCGGGGGCCAAGATCGACATCGACGACGACGGCACGGTCAAGATCGCCTCCGCCAACCGCGAGAGCATCGAGAAGGCGCTGGCGCGCATCCGCGGCATCACCTCCGAGCCGGAGGTCGGCCAAGTCTACAAGGGCAAGGTGGTGAAGATCATGGACTTCGGCGCCTTCGTGAATTTCTTCGGCGCCAAGGACGGCCTGGTCCACATCTCCCAGCTGACACAAGGGCGGCCGGAGACGGTCGGCGAGGTCGTCAAGGAAGGCCAGGAGGTCTACGTCAAGCTCCTGGGCTTCGACGACCGCGGCAAGGTGCGCCTCTCCATGAAGATCGTCGATCAGGCGACCGGCAAGGAGATTCCCCGCGCCGAAGGCGAGCCCGAGGAGCACTTCAGCGCCGAGCGTCCGCCCCGGCGCGATCGCGAGCGTGGCGGCGACCGCGGCCGCGGCGAGCGTCGCCGGCGCGAATAGCCGACAGCAACTCGATACATCGGCCCATCTCAACGCCGTCCTCGCGTAGGCGGGCGTGACGTTGCATGGGTCGATCGCAGCGGAAGTCCCGGCGCTGCGCCAAAGTTCTGCCGTGCAACTCTCGCGAGCGCGTCATCGACCGCCCGCGACTGCGGCTTCGTGCAGGGCCTGGGCCATGAGGTGCGCGACACCGGCCGAGGCGCCGACCGGCCCGGCGTAGACGGCACGCGCCCTGCTCTCCCGGATCGCTGCCGGAACATCCTCCCCGGCGTGCAGCCCCTCGCCGGAGAAGAAGCCAGAGACGATGGTCGGCGGCCGGTCTCCGCGAAGCTCCTCGTCGAGGAACGGGGCCTCCTCGAGAAAGGCGACGCTGACCGAGCCGAAGGCTTGGCTCGCCTCGATTTGCGCTGCCGCACTGCGGGTCGCGCGCGCGGAGCCGGGGCCGAACTTCGAGCCATGCCCGGCGACCAGGAGACGCGTGGAAGCAACATCGAGGCCGGCTTCTTGTGCTGCCGAGATCGCGTCGGAGATCATCACCCCGGGAATTGCCGGGTCCAGCCCGAGCGGGGTCAGGATCCGGCACTGGCGCTCGAAGCCGGCGGCCCGAATGCGGGAGGGCAGCTCCGTATTGGTGAAATAGCCTGCGGACATGAAGACGGGATAGACAATGATCTCGCGCGCGCCCGAGGCGGCAGCGCTCTCGAGCGCCTCCTCGAGGCTCGGCCGACCCTTTAGAACGCCGGCACAAACCATCGCGACGAGGTCCTTCTCCCTCAGCGCCTCGGCGTGGGCCAGAAGGGAGCGATTGGGTGAATCTCCGCCCCGGTCGCCGTGTCCTGCGAGCACGGCCGCAAGATACTCGTGCAGAACGGTGGTCATGGGGATGGGCTCGGCGCCGAGGGCGGCGGCTGCGCGATCAGGGACCGGATGCGCGGCGAAAGGTCGAGAAGGAGGGCTGCTTCGCGACCCCTGTCGGACATCTTGGCGAGCGTCTTTGCAAGGATGCCGGCGAGCTTGGCGTCATCGTGCTTCGCGGCGAAATCGTCGACGTAGTGCTCGAGGAAGACGAGAGCGGCCACATCCTCGAGCGCCTGCGCCTCCGCATCGCGCCTGAGGTTCTCCTTGCGGATGAGCGCGCCGACGCGCTCGATCTCGGCCGGCGCATAGCCGCACTCGGCCAGGATCGCTCCCGCCCATTCCGCATGGCGGCGCTTCAGGTCGTTGCGCCAGCGCAGGTAGCCCGCACGGTCCATGGGATAGCTCTCGCGCGGCACCGTCCACCGGCGCAGGTGCTGGGCGCGGACCGCGAGCTTCAAAGTCTCAGAGGCTTCGGGATGGAGGCGGGCGAGGGTTGCCGTCATGCGCTCGCCATAGACGAGCTCCGCCGGCTTCGGCCGGCCATCGACCGTGACGCGTGTCGGATCCTCGGCGTTCGCGGCATCGATCCTGGCGAAGGCGGTCTCGAGCCTGTTCATCGAGGCATCATCTCCTCACAGCGGCGCGCGAAAGACGAAATAGGCTCCGAGCACGATCAGCGCAAAGCCGACGGCATGGTTGATCGTCACCGGCTCCTTGAGGATGACGATCGAGAACCCCGCGAAGACGGTAAGCGTGATCACCTCCTGCATCGTCTTGAGCTCGGCGGTCGTATAGACCGCACTGCCGTAACGGTTTGCCGGGACTGCGAGGCAGTATTCGAAGAACGCAATACCCCAGCTCAGAACGATCGCGATCCAGAGCGCCGTGCTCTTGTATTTGAGGTGGCCGTACCACGCGAAGGTCATGAACACGTTGGAGAGCGTTAGCATGATCACCGGCGCAATCCCGGCCGGCGACGCGATCTGGGGCAAAGGGTCCTCCTCGAGGTCAATCAAGCTCATGCCGACGCCAAATATCTGCCCTCGCCGGGACGTACGCGCAAGACCGCCGCACGAGCCGCGAGAGGCATTAACGCCTGAGCCGGTCGTATCTCGACAGAGGTGCGCAAACTGTCTTAAGTGGCGGCGCCTCGCCCCGGAGGGCATAGCCGCAGCGACCACGCATGAAATCCACGCGCCACGAGCTCGATCGGCTCCTCGCAGAGGTAGCCAAAGGCGACGAATCGTCGTTTGCCGCGCTCTATCAGGCAACGTCGGCGAAACTCTTCGCCGTTGCGCTACGTATTTTGCGGACGCGAGAGGTGGCGGAAGAAGTGCTGCAGGAATCCTATTTTCGGGTTTGGGAGCGGGCCAAGGATTTCGATCCGAGAATAGCCTCCCCGATCACGTGGATGTCGGCGATCGTGCGCAACCGCGCCCTCGACGAGGTGCGCCGGCGCGTCGCGCGCCCGTTCGCAGACGACGCCAATATCGAGGACGTCGAGAGCGAGGACGAGCATCCCCTCGAGGCTCTCGGGCGCAAGGAGGACGTCGAGCGCCTGCTGCGATGCCTCGAGCGGCTCGAGCCCGAGAAGCGGCAGATCGTGCGGCTCGCCTATCTCGACGGCATGAGCAGGGAAGCGCTGGCCAAGCGCTTCGACCGCCCCGAAGGAACGATCAAAACCTGGCTGCATCGCAGCCTCGCGCTACTCAAAGGGTGCCTCGAGCAATGACCGAGCTCGACGACATCGATGCATTGGCGGCCGAGTACGTCCTCGGCACGCTCGGCCGCGAGGAGCGCCTCGCGGTGTCGGAGCGGCGCGCGGTTGACGCGGCGCTCGATGCCGCGATCGGCGCGTGGGAGCGCCGCCTCGGGCCGCTGGTCGAGGTCGTGTCGCCGGTCGCTCCGCCGGCTGGCCTCTACAACAAAATTCGCGCCCAGATCGGCCTCTCCTCGCATGTCATCTCGCTCAAGGCGCGCGAGCAGGCGCTGACGCGCCGTGCCAACCGCTGGCGCGGCGCGGCTCTCGGCATGACCGCACTCGCCGCTTCCCTCGTCGGCGTTGTCGCCTGGCAGGACTACGAGCGGCGTCAAATGCCGACCCAGTATGTCGCCGTGCTGCAGACGGGATCGTCGCAGCCGGCCTTCCTGCTCACCGTCGACACCAAGACCAACATGTTCGTCATCTCGGCGATCTCGGTCCCGAAGACGCCGGACAAGAGCTACGAAGTGTGGGCGGTCTATGATCCGGCGGAGAAGCCGAAGTCGCTCGGCGTGATGTCCGAGGGCGACATGGCCATGCACCCGATGATGGGCGGCGAGGAGCACGACAAGTTCATGAACGCGACGTTCGCCGTGAGCCTCGAGCCCGAGGGCGGCTCGCCGACCGGGGCGCCGACGGGCCCGGTGCTGTTCTCGGGCAAGCTCGTCAAGGCGACGCCCTAGACAGAAACGCGTTTCTCCATGCGAAACGGCACGCCGCTCAAATCCGTAGACCCGGGTGCGCCCGTATAGGCGGGGCAAACCGATCTGCGGAGTTCTCCCATGCGCACGCGCCCCTTTCTGGTTCTGGCCGCCGCCCTCTGTCTCATGCCGCGGATGGCGGTCTCCGGCGAATTATCCTGGCAGCCGTGGACCGGCGACCTCTTCACGCGCGCCAAGGCCGAGGGGCGCTTCGTGATTCTCGATCTCGAGGCCGTGTGGTGCCACTGGTGCCACGTCATGGAGCAGACGACCTACGGCAATCCCAAGGTCGCAGAGCTTCTCAAATCCAAATACATCACCGTGCGCGTCGACCAGGACGCCAATCCCGATCTCGCGAGCCGCTACGGGAACTGGGGTTGGCCGGCGACGATCATCTTTGCCCCCGACGGCTCGGAGATCGCCAAGCGGCGCGGCTACATTCCGCCGGAGAACATGACGTCTCTGCTCGAGGCGGTGATCGCCGATCCCACACCAGGGCCGTCTGTGGTCGAGGAGGCCGAAGTGAAGCCGGCCGAGTCGGCCTTCCTGCCGGCAGATAAACGCGCAGAGCTCGTACGGCGGCTCGATGAGTCTTATGACACGACACACGGCGGCTGGGGTACCATACACAAGTTCATCGACGCCGAGGCGATGGACTGGACCCTTGCGGCGGCCGAGAGAGGCGACGCCGGCGCCGCGGCCAAAGCGCGCCAGACGCTCGACGCAGCGCTCGCCCTTCTCGATCGCGAATGGGGCGGCATCTATCAGTATTCGGACACCGTCGACTGGTCGTCGCCCCACTACGAGAAGATCATGTCCTTTCAGGCGAGCGCCCTCAGGCACTACGCCGATGCCTACGCGCTTTGGGGCGATCTACACTACCGCGAGGCCGCGGAGAACCTGGCTCGCTTCCTCACCACGCTCTTGCTCGCTCCCGAGGGCGCCTTCTACACGAGCCAGGACGCCGATCTCGACGAGACCACGCACGGCAAGGACTTCTATGCGCTCTCTACCGCGGAGCGGGCGAAGCTCGGCCGCATGCCGAGGATCGACCAAGCGATCTATGCCCGCGAGAACGGCTGGGCCATCTCCGGCCTTGCCGCCTATGCCAACGCGACGGGCGATGGCGCGGCGCTAGATGCCGCGCTCAAGGCCGCCGAATGGGTGGTCGCGCATCGCAGGCTGCCCGGCGGCGGGTTTGCTCACGGGGAGGCCGATCGCGGCGGGCCCTATATCGGCGATACGCTCGCCATGGGCGATGCGGCCCTCGATCTCTATGCGGCGACCGGCGATCGCCGCTGGCTCGACGTGGCGCAGGGTGCCGGCGACTTCCTCGCCGCCCGATTCAAGGACGAGAGCGGCGGTTTTCTCTCGACGCTCGCGGCGGAGACCGGAGCCGGCGTGTTCCTGAAGCCGGTGAAGCCGCTCGAGGAGCAGGTGGCGGCGACGCGGTTCGCCAACAGGCTCCATCGCTATCTCGGACGCGACGGCGATCGTGCGCTTGTCGAGCATGGGATGCGCTACCTTGCATCGCCGGCGATCCTCGATCTCAACCGTCCGCTGGCCGGCGTCCTCGCCGCCGCCGCGGAGACGGGAGCCGACCCGGCCCACATCACGATCGTCGGCCACAAGGACGATGCGATCGCTCGAGCCCTGCACCAGGCGGCGCGCACCTATCCGGCCCTCTACAAGCGGCTCGACTGGTGGGACACGCGCGAAGGACCGCTGCCGAACCCCGACGTGCAATATCCCGAGCTCGATCAAGCCGCGGCATTCGCCTGCGCCAACCGCATCTGCTCGCTCCCCGTGTTCGCGCCGGGAGACATTGCCGAGACCGTCAGGCAGATGCTTGCCGTGCGTACCGGCGCGGCAGAAAGGTGACAGCCGTGGGCCGTGTGCCGGTTGCCACAGTCGGGTCATCACGGTGCCATGATGCGCTGGCCAGCGTGAACTACTGCCATGTTCATTTCGTAGGCAGTGCGGCGCTCCCGCACACGATGCCCGGACGAGGAGCGCGCCGATCAATCGGGCAATCCAGCAACTGTTGGGAAGGAAAGGAAATTTCTCATGAGAACTCAGCGCAAAATCCGGTTCTGCTCTGGCGGCCGCCGCGGCTTCGCTGTTGCTCGCGGGCGCGATCGCCGCGCCGGTGCAAGCTGCCGAGGAGGCCAAGGGCCATTGCGTCGGCGCCAACGCCTGCAAGGGCCAGAGCGCCTGCAAGGGCGCGAGCAACGCGTGCAAGGGCCAGAACGCCTGCAAGGGCAAGGGCTATACCGAAATGAGCGCCGAAGAGTGTGCAAAAGTCGAGGGCGCGAAATTCGAGCCCGCGAAATAATTTCGGCGCCGGAATCGTGGGCGCGGAGTTGCGAATTAACTAAATCAAAACTCCGCGCTCGCGAAACCGGCGCTCCTTACGCCACGTAGCTGACGCGATGCTTTCCAATGCGCGGCCCGGGAGGGAAGGCATCGCGTAGATCCCGGGCCTTTAGGTTGACGTCTAGGATCAAAGGGAACTCCTCATGAAAATCTCCGTCAAATCCGGCTCCGCTCTCGCCGCTGCCGCCGCTACGCTGCTCATCGCCGGCGCGGTTGCAGTACCCAAGTCGCAGGCCGCCACCGAAGGCGTCGGCCATTGCATGGGCGCCAACGCGTGCAAGGGCCAGAGCGCCTGCAAGGGCGCGAGCAACGCGTGCAAGGGCCAGAATGCCTGCAAGGGCAAGGGCTTCACCGAGATGACCAAGGTCGAGTGCGAGAAGATTTCGGGCGCGGTGTTCCAGGCCCTCGACGAGCAGATCAAGCCGAAGACCTGAGCTCCGGTCGTCCGCTTGAGATCTGCAGGCTCGGCGGCGTCCCCCTGCCGCCGGGCCGTTTATGATATGCTGCAGCTACGGTCCATCGGGAGTGTTGAGCTCATGGCAATCACAGCCCGTCGCGAGGCTCCGTCACATGAGAAGGCCGCTCCGGCGGCTCGCCCGCCGTATCTCGGCTTCGGCCTCGGGCTCAGGGCGCAGCACTACAAGGACATCCTCGAAGGCGATCCGCCGATCGACTGGTTCGAGGTCATCTCCGAGAACTACATGATCCCCGGCGGCCAGCCGCTCAAGATGCTCGACCGCATCCGCGAGCGCTATCCGATCGTGATGCACGGGGTGTCGCTGTCCATCGCCTCGACGGCGCCGTTCGACGAGGGGTATCTGCGCGACCTGAAGTCGCTCGCCAAGCGCACCGAGCCGGTCTTCATCTCCGATCACCTGTGCTGGACCGGGGTTCACGGCGTGAACCTCCATGACCTGCTTCCCATCCCCTACACGCGCGAAGCCCTCGACCACGTCGTCGCCCGCGTTCAGCATGTGCAGGATTATCTGGGGCAGGCGATCGCGCTCGAGAACGTCTCGACCTACGTGCAATTCACCCACTCCGAGATGACCGAATGGGAGTTCATCTCCGAGCTTACGCGGCGCACCGGCTGCTGGCTCGTGTTCGACGTCAACAACGTCTTCGTCTCGGCCTTCAACCACGACTTCGACGGCCACGAGTTCATCGCCAACGTGCCGGCCGACCGCATCGTGCAGTTCCATCTCGCCGGCCACGAGCACAACATGAGCCACATCATCGACACCCACGACGCGCTCGTGTGCGACGAAGTGTGGGACCTCTATCGCACGGCGCTCGCGCGCTTCGGGCCCATCTCGACCATCATCGAGCGCGACGACAACATTCCCCCGCTTGCGGAAATGGTGGACGAGCTCGGCAAGGCGCGCGAGATCGCGGCCGAGGTTCTGGGCGCCCAGGCGGAGTGCGTCACGCACTAGAGATATCAGGAAATGGCGGCAACCACTCGGCAGCGGGTGCATACCAGGCGGAAGCGGAAGGCGACGGCCTCGCCGCCGCTGTCGCTTGCCGAGGTTCAGAGCCGATTTCAGGATGCGGTGACGGCGGGCGACGACGCGATCCTCGAGCTCATTCCCGACAACTCGCGGACGGGAGCGAGCGTGCTGCTCGGCGTCTACCGCCACGCCTACGTCGCGCGCCTGATCGAGGTGATCCGCAGCGATCATGAGATGCTCGCGCGTTATCTCGGCGACGCCGAGTTCGACCGGCTCGCCCGCGCCTATGTGAAGGGATGCCCCTCGAAGACGCAGAATGCGCGCTGGTTCTCCCACCGCCTGCCGGACTTCATCGCGGCCGAGGCGGACTATCGGACGCGGCCCGAGATTGCCGAGCTCGCCGCGCTCGAGCGGGCCTTGAACGACGCCTTCGACGCCGCCGATGCGGCAGTCCTCGATCTTGCCGCCCTCGGCCGCCATGCCGCGGACGCCTGGGGCGATCTCGTCTTCACGCCGCATCCCTCCGCCGCGAGGCTCGACCTCGCCACCAATGCGTTCGCGCTCTGGCGCGCGCTGAAGGACGCCGAGGCGCCCCCCGCAGCCGAGGTCCTGAGCGGCCCCGATCGCCTCATCGTCTGGCGCAAGGACATGGCCTCGACCGTGCGCGCGCTCGAGCCCGAGGAGGCGATGATGTGGGACGAGGCCGCCAAGGGCGCGCGCTTCGCGAGCCTGTGCGAGCTGGTGGCGACCTTCGGCGGCTCGGACGGGGCGGCGCTGCGCGCCGCGCAATACCTTCAGGGGTGGATCGTTTCCGGGAAGCTCACTGCCGCTAGCTTGAAGCGCAAGGCGCCCCGGCCGCGCCGCGACGTCGCCGCCGATCCGACCTGAGTTGCGCCCAACGCGCGCCGAAGACCAGGGCGGGCTTTGTTGCAAATGCGGCTTCCTGTATGGTCGGCCCGGCCGAGCGCCCCCGCCTCTCGGGAGGAGACGGGTCGCGAGCCGGAGGGCAAGGCCCCGTAGCTCAGTGGATAGAGCATCAGATTCCTAATCTGAGGGTCGCAGGTTCAAATCCTGCCGGGGTCGCCACTAACGCCCGTGTCAGCCTTGTGCAGCTCGAGCCCGGCAATTCAAGGGTCGCCCCGCTCGTCGTCCAAATCAAATCGCCGGCACTCTCTGAGGATGCCGGCGCGGGTCTTGCGGTGCGTTAGCGCGTCTCGTTTGCGGGACGCGGCTTTGCCATCTCGCCGGTGCGGGTCATGGCGGCGCGGAAAGCAATCATTTGCGGCAACATTGGTGGATCTCCTCCAGTTGGCTCGAGCGCGCCGATCGCGCTCATTCGGGAGGCGATGCAATACGTCCAGGCGGCCGACCGCGCTGTCCCGCGCGGGACATGGCCACTCGAGGGTTCCGCCGTCGAAAATCGACCTTTGTGAAGAATGCCACAGCGCGAGTTCGAGGGAGGCCCCATGATCGCTCCAGCATCGGACAAGCGATGCCGGACCCAGAAGCAATAGTTCAATCGGCAGGAGCCAGGACCATGACATTCTCGAGCAGAATCATCACCTTGAGCGCAATTTCCGCCGCCTTCGCCCTCTCCGTCGGCACGGCCGAGGCCGCCGACACCTCTTCGCTGACGATGAAGCCGCTGCACGGCATCAGCTTCGACGCCGGCGCGGAGCGCGCGGTCGGCTACTTCACGAGCACGGGCGAGCACTGCAAGCTCGTGCTGACATTGGCCGAGGAGCCCCTCTCGAACGACAGCTTCTCATCGACCCGCTTCGAGGCCGCCGTCGCCGCCGGCAAAGCAACGCACTTCAACTCCGCCCATGGCGTTCCGGTCGAGTTCGCTTGCGCCGCGGATGCCCAGTCGATGACCGCGACGATTACGAAGCAGTTCGCCGCCGCCGAGATCGAGTAAGGCGACGCAGACAAGCCCGTCCGGAGAAGGTGGCGGTCTGCGCTTGCCGCAGACGCCCCCTCCGGGCTTCCCCCTTCCGACGAGGCGGGGGTCGCTCCCCCCGCGATGCCAAGAAAAAAGAGGCCAGCCTAGACCAATGGAACTCTGTCGCGGCGGTGCCGTCGACACTACGTGAGCTTGAGCAGGGTGCGCTCGGGAGCCGTCCGCAAATTGCGGCGCCGCTCGTCGGGCCGCGCGCTGCTTGAGATCTGTTGGAGCGGGGCTGTCGTAAACGCTTCCGTCCGAGGTACATGCATGCACGTACGTTTCTGGGGAACACGAGGGTCCTTGCCGAAGCCGGGACCCGATACTCTGCGCTTTGGCGGCAATACGTCGTGCCTCGAGGTGCGCACGCTCGACGGCACGCTCATCATCATCGACTGCGGGAGCGGCCTCCATGGATTGGGGCAGGCACTTGCCGCCGCCGCAAAGTCCGGGCACCGAGGGCACATCCTCATCAGCCACACCCATTGGGATCACATCCAGGGCATTCCCTTCTTTGCGCCGTTCTTAAGCGAAGGAAACGAGTGGGACATCTATGCGCCGAAGGGCCTCGGCGTTTCCGTGGAGGCAACGCTCGCCGGGCAAATGCAATACGCCTATTTTCCGGTGCGGCTGGATCAGCTCGGCGCCAAGATCCGCTACCACGAGCTGACCGAGGGCGAGTTCCGCATCGGCGGCGTCAGCGTCAAGACCCGCTACATGAACCATACGGCTCTGACGCTCGGCTTCCGCCTGGAGGCTGACGGCGCCGCGATCGTCTACGCGTCCGATCACGAGCCGTTCCAGCGCCATCTCGCCTCCGGCAAGGGCGAAATCGACGGCCAGGACCGGCAGCATTGCGAGTTCCTGGCCGGCGCGGACCTCGTTATCCACGACGCCCAATTCACGCTGAGCGAATATGCCGACAAGGTCGGATGGGGCCATAGCACGGTCGATTACGCGATCGCGATGTGCCGGGAGGCGGGCGTGGCGCGGCTCGCGCTCACGCATCACGATCCGCAGCGGACCGACGCGGCCATCGACGAGATCGTAAGGAAGGCGCGCGAGGCTCAGCGCGGCTTTGACCCCTGAGCTCGCCATTTTTGCCGCGGCCGAGGGACAGACGATCGAGGTGAGAGGCGGCTCGCGGGCGCCGTCCCTGCCGCCGCAGCAACGAAGGCACGCTCTCCGACGCGCCGGCGGTGACAAATCCGCTGGTCTTGATGGCTGTGACGGACCCGGTCGCTGCCGCGACACTTCGCGAGGCAGCGCAAGCCGACGAAATCGCCATCGTCGAAACGGAAGGCGTCGAAGAGGCGCTTCGAGCTGTGAGATCGCTCCAGCCGTCGCTGATCGTGCTCGAGTGGTCGGAGGAGACTGCCGACGCTCTCAAGCATCGTGCCGGGGTCGAGGGCTTGCGCAGCGAGCGCGGCGACGACGTGCCTGTCATCGTCGTCGCCGACGAGGAGGACGCGCTCGCCGGGAGCAAGC
This sequence comes from uncultured Alphaproteobacteria bacterium, assembly GCA_963699485.1. Taxonomy (GTDB): domain Bacteria; phylum Pseudomonadota; class Alphaproteobacteria; order Rhizobiales; family Hyphomicrobiaceae; genus Hyphomicrobium_C. The sequence continues at coordinate 177,067 of CAVOUC010000022.1, forward strand.
TGCCCGTCGCCGGCTGGCTGATCAGGCCGTTCTCGGCCGCCTACGCGCGAACCCGCATCCGCGCTTCCCTGCTGCGGACCGCCTTCCATTGGGAGCGGGCCATGACGTCGCCGGACGAGGAACAGCGTCTCGCGGTCCTGCACGGCCTCGGCATCCTGGATTCGCCACCCGAGGAACGCTTCGACAGAATCACGCGTCTTGCGGCGTCGAGCCTGAAAGCGCCAATGGCTCTCGTCAGCCTCGTCGACCGCGACCGCCAGTGGTTCAAATCGGCGTTCGGGCTCGACGTCGCGGAGACGTCGCGCGAGACCTCGTTCTGCTCACATGCCGTCTCCTCGCGCGAGGTTCTCGTGGTTCCGGACACGTTTCACGATCCCCGGTTCTCCGACAATCCGCTGGTTACCCAGGGACCGCGTATCCGCTTCTATGCCGGTTGCCCGATATTCGTCGGCGAAAGCTGCGTCGGCACGATGTGCGTTTTGGACCACCGTCCGCGCCAGATCGACGCCGACGCGCTGAGCCTATTGCGCTACTTCGCGACGCTGGTCGAGATGCAGTTGGCTAGCTCGCAGAGAGCAGCGGACAGCCCTTGATTATTATCGCGGCCGGCGCTCAGGGTCCGCTGATCGACTTGAGATAGTTGATAATCTTCTTGCGCTCGGCGGGATCCGCTACGGGCGGATAGTTCATGTTCGTGCTCGTGGAGATGGCCGCAGGATTGGCGATGAACAGGTCAAGCGTCGGCTCGTCCCAGGTCACGTCGCCGAGACCGCCGGAATAGCCCCTGTAGCCCTCGACCTGCCCCGCCTTGGCGCCGTAGATCCCGGCGAGCGAGGGCCCGAGCCGATTGTCCCCTTTCCTGAAGGAGTGACACGTGCGGCAGTGGGTGTTGTAGGCAATTTTGTCGCCGTCATCGCCACCGCCGGCCCTCGCAGGATGCGACGAGGCGATCATCGCCAGCGCTAGAAGCAGGGCGAAAAACTGGGACATGGCTACCTCCACGGTCCTGCGATAGGCGGAAAAAAGGAGGAGGGGCGGGGGCGCCCCTCGAGGTGGCAGGAGGAAGGTCTTTGACGCGGCCCCGCGGTTACTGAGCGGCGCCGGCGGCGATCAGGTCGACGGACTTGAGGGTCATTGCCTGAGCCTCTTCGAGGCAGGCGAACTCGAACACCTTGCCGTTGCCTGGCTCGTACTGCGTCACCTTGCCGGCCGCGACGGCGGCTTCGAACCTGGTTGTCCGGAAGGTGCCGCCCTCGTCCCAGTTCGGCTCTTCGGCGCGGGTCACGACCAGCTTGCACCGGCCGTTTTCGGTGAGGAAATAGCTGACCGCGCGCTCGGCTCCCACATCGAAGCTTATGCCCTGCATCGGCTTCATTGTGAGCACGGACGCGTCCGCGGCATAAACGCTGCCGGCATGGGCCGAAGCGAGCACGCCGGCGAGCGCGGTGGCGATCGCGATGGTTTTCGTCGTGGTCATGGTGGCCTCCTTGTGATCCTTGGCTAGGGTACGTCTTCGTCCCTGCATCGCTCCGGAACGCTCCGGCCCGATGCCATGGTTGAAATCATGAAGGATTCTGCGCCCCGACGCTGTGGGGTTTCCCACATGAGCGATGACGGCCGATGCCTGCCGCTCGAGGTAAATGCGGAGACAAATGCTAAGCCCAGGGCTGGCCTTGCATTTCGGGCTGCTGGCGCCGCCATTTGAAAGCTGCTAGATATTTTTGCCGGGACTTGGCAAATGCCCTTGCGCGCGCGCCGGATCATCACGAATGCAAATGCGCTCGGCTGATCGACCCAACCGCGATTACCTCAGAGCAGGTTTTTCCCCGGAATGGGGACTGTGGCATTTCACACAGTCCGGCTCGAGGCCAATGCCATACTCTGGAACTCCATTGTCGAATTGTGCGGCCGTTGCGGCAGCGGCCGCGTCCGGCGGCTAGGACGCTATCTGGAGACATTCTCATGGACAGCGATCTCAAGACCAATGAAGAGCTCATGGACGAGATCGTTGCCCTTCGCCAGCGCATCAAGGACCTCGAGGCGTCGCAGGCCGGACGCGAGGAAACGGACAGCGAGCTGGCAAGGGCCCGGCTTCGTCTCGAGCATCTCCTCGCCGTCAGTCCCGCCATCATCTACAGCACGCGCGCATCCGGCGATTTCGCGTGCACCTTCGTCAGCGAGAACATCAAGACGATCATGGGCTATGAGCCCCAGGAGACGATTACCGATCTCAAGCACTGGCGCGACTGTCTCCATCCCGATGATGCGCCGCGCGTTCTGAACCAGATCGCGCCGCTCATCGACTGCGGCGGCGGAGTGGTCGAGTACCGCTTTCGCCACCGGGACGGACACTACGTCTGGATTCAGGATACCTTCAAAGTCATCGATGGCGACACAGAGCCCCTTGCGAACGACTGGCCGCACAATGAAGGCCGGCCACGCGAGCTCGTCGGCGCCTGGGCCGACATCACCAAGCGCAAGCACGCGGAGCAAGCGGCGCTCGAAGCCAACGCCGCACTGCAGGAGACGAAGCGCTCGCTCACGCGCCTCATCGAAAGCTCGTCCGGACGCCATCATCTCCACCGACAAGGATGGAAGCATGGTGCTCTTCAACGAGGGCGCGGAAATTCTGCTCGGCTACCGGGCGGAGGAAATCATCGGCCGTCCCGTGAGCCTGCTCTACGGCGGCGAGGCGGGCGCCAACGAGGTTCTGCGCGAGATGCGCAAGCGCGGCGGCATGGTCGCCGGATTCGACAGCGTTCTCTGGGCCAAGGACGGGACTGCAATCCCCGTCCTGATCTCGGCCTCTGTTCTTATCGACGAGCACGGCCACGAGGTTGGGATGGTCGGCTTCGCCACCGACCTGCGCGAGCGCAAGCGGGCTCAGGAGGAGCTGCAGAAGGCCTATGACGAGCTCGAACGGCATGTCGAGGAGCGCACCGCCGAGCTCAAGGAAGCACGCGCGCGCCTGCAATACCTTCTGACCGTGACGCCGGGCATCATCTACACCAATCAGGCAACTGGCAGCTATCGCTGTACGTTCGTCAGCCAAAACGTCGATCCCGTCATGGGCTTTTCCGAATGGGAAATGCTCGAGGATCACGAATTCTGGCCGAAGCGGCTTCATCCCGACGATTCGAAACGGGTTTTCGAAGAAATGGGGCCGCTCGTCGAACAAGGAGGCGGAGCCGTTGAGTACCGCTTTCGCCATCGCGACGGTCAGTACGTTTGGATCCAGGACACGTTCAAGGTCGTCAACGACGAAGCCGGCAATCCGCTGGAGATCGTCGGCTCCTGGGCCGACATCACCCATCGCAAGCAGGTCGAGAATGCGCTCGGCGAGCGCATGGCCCTCATGAACGACCTGCAGAATCTCGTCGCTGCGAGCCCGGCGGTCATCTACACGACCCAGGCCTCGGGCAACTACGCGTGCACATTCGTCAGCGAGAACTTGAAGACGACCATGGGGTATTCGCCGTGGGAGATGCGCGACGATCCCAAATTCTGGACCAAGCGGCTCCATCCGGAGGATGCGCCGCGGGTGTTCGCTGATATCTCGACTTTGATCGAGCGCGGCGGAGGCACGATCGAGTATCGGTTCCGCCACCGGCGCGGGAACTATATCTGGCTTCAGGACACCTTCAAGGTCACCGAGGGGAAGAACGGCAAAGAGCTGGTCGGATCGTGGGCCGACATCACCGACCGCAAGCGGATCGAGGCCGAAGTGCATCGGCTCGCCAACGAGGTCGAGCTGCGCAACCGGTTCATCCGCGACACCTTCGGCCGCTATCTGACCGACGAGGTCGTCACGACGCTGCTCGATTCCCCGACCGGCCTGCAGATGGGCGGGGAGAAGCGCAAGGTGACGATGGTGATGGCGGACCTCAGGGGCTTCACATCGCTCTCCGAGCGCCTCGCTCCGAAGTGGGTCGTGTCGATCCTCAATCGCTACTTCGACGACGATGGTGAAGATCATCAAGCGTTACGACGGCACCATCGACGAGTTCATCGGCGACGCGATCTTCATTCTCTTCGGCGCGCCGACCTGGCGCGAGGACGACGCGCGCCGGGCGGTTGCCTGCGCTATCGAGATGCAGCTCGCCATGGCCGCGGTCAACGAGAAGAACAAGCTCGACGAGCTGCCCGAGGTGCAAATGGGCATCGGCATCCACACAGGCCAGGTGGTCGTGGGAAATATCGGCTCGCCGGACCGCATGAAATACGGCGTGGTCGGAAGCCACGTGAATCTCACCTCGCGCATACAATCCTATACGACCGGCGGCCAGATTCTGGTTTCGGAGGCTACGCGGCGGGAGGTGGGGACAATTCTCAAGATCGGCAAGCAGCTGGAGGTGCGCGCGAAGGGGTTCGAGCAGCCGATCACGCTTTGCGAGGTTGTCGGCATCGGCGGTCCCCACAAGCTTGCGCTCTCCCAGGCCAAAGACGAGCTCGCTGCACTTGCTGAGGAGATCCCCGTCACTTACGCAGTGGTGGAAGGCGAGCATCTCGGCGCGGAGCGTTCCAAGGGCAGCCTCACCCGGCTCTCGCTCAAGCGGGCCGAAGCACGCCTGGGCGGTCCGATCGCTGCCATGAGCACGATCGAGCTGCACGTGATCGGCCCCGAGGGCAAGGAGATTCCCGGAGCCCTTTATGCCAAGGTCGCGGGCCCGTCGGCCGGCAATGGCACGACCCTCGGCCTTCACTTCACGTCGATGTCACCTGAGATCGAAGCATTCTTGCGCGAATGCATGGGCAAGGTATCGACGGCTCCCGCGCCGACAGGCGCGGCGTGCGATTCCGGTACGCCGGCTTCAGCCGCTTCGCCGGTCCACTTGAATTAGCACTTCCTATTTCCATTGCAATTGCCAAGCGCCTTTCGATCGAAAGGCGCTTTTTATCATGCTTAGCGCGGCAACGTAGCCGCCGTCGAATTTTTTCTGTCCCTTTCTCATGTGGCAAATGACACAGCAATAATCAGAGCAAAGAGAGATGATGCCCGCATCGAAAAGCCAACAGCCAGATCGAGGAAAAATCCATGACGGTGCTCAAGCTCCTGCTCGCGTCGTTCTCTGTCACGACTGTTATCGCCTCGGCGTCCACCAGCCCGGCCGCGGCCGGCGACGCGAATAATCCCCCGCCGGCCGTCAAGACCATGAGCCCGATATCGGGCCACGGAGCGGTCCCCGGCCGGCAGGTCCTGCTCAATTTTCGCCTGGGTCCGAAGCAGGCGGTGAGCTACTTCCAGAACGAGAGCGGGGCTTGCAGGCTGACGGTCATGGTCGGCGATGCGTTCAACGGCGAGGACGTGCCGGACCTGACGACGGTGCGCTTCGAGGCGACGGTCGGCTCCGGCGCGAGCGCGCGCTTCGATGTGGCGCAAGGCAAATCGCTCGAGTATTCGTGCGACGAGCGGGCGGAGGCGATGAGCGTGAAGGAGCTCGATCGGGTCGCGCATTTTGCGGCCGAAAATCGCTGAGCAGGCGTCCAGATTCACTCATTTCATCGAAAGGGGGGCATTTGCCCCCCTCTCCCGCGGCAGTCATCGTTCGAGCATGCCCGGGAGGCACTGTTCGGCCTATGATCGTGGGCGAGGTCGAATTCAGCGCGGTCCCAGGGGCATGAGCCATGACGAGACCTAACGCAGAGGCAGTTACTCAATCTCTCGAGCGTGTCGGCATCTTTGCGGGGCTGGCTCCGAGCAGCCTGGCTCGGCTGCAAAAGCGTTGCGCGTGGCGCCGTTACGAGCCGGGCGAGACGATCGTCGATCACCTCGATGCGTCCAACGACGTCTTCTTCATCGTCTCGGGCGACGCGCGGGCGAGTCTCTATTCCGTGTCCGGGAAGGCGGTAACGTTCACCGATCTCGGGCCGGGGGAGATGTTCGGCGAGATTGCTGCGATCGACGGGGGCACCCGGTCGGCGCGCATCGAGGCACGCACGAGCTGCCTCGTGGCCGCGATGCCGGCCTCCGTGTTCAGGGAGGTCCTGTTCGCCGAGCCGTCGGTGACTCAAGCCCTGCTGCACCAAGTCGTCGGCAGGATTCGCGTGCTCACGACGCGCATCTACGAGTTCAGCGCGCTTGCGGTCAGCAACCGCATCCAGGCTGAGGTCCTGCGCCTCGCAATGCTTGCGCCGAGGGAGGGCAACCGCGCGCGCATCGACACGGCGCCCACTCATGCAGAGATCGCAAGCCGGGTGAGCACGCACCGCGAGGCCGTCACGCGCGAGTTCAACCGCCTATCGCGCCTCGGCGTCATCGAGCAGCAGGGCCGCACCCTCCTCGTCAAGGATGTCGAGCGCTTGGGTGAAATGGTTCATGACGCGACGGGGGAATAGAGAGTGCAGGCGCCGGCTTATTTGCTCCGGTCGAAGAGCGCGGTCAGGCGCTCACCCATGCTGAAGTCGCGAACAAGCTCCTTGTCGGGGTGCCTCTCGGCAGCGCCAGGCGCTTGCATGTGGGCCTTCGGCTCCGCCTCATGTGTCGCCAGCAAGAGCTGCGCGGAATCGGGCAAACGAAGCTCCCTGGCCCACGCGGCGAGCGTCGCATGGCGCTCGAGCACGAGGTGCTTTGCGCTCATCAAGGCGGCAACGATCGCCGCTCTGCGCGTGTCCTCATCCTCGATCCTTCCGGTCAGCTCGGTGGCTTCGGCGAGGATGTCGTCTATTGCCGGGCATTTCGTGGTCTCCGGCGTCTTGTCGACCAATTTGAACACTTGTTCGAGACGCTTTATTCGCTCTTTCGTCTGCGCGATGTAGCTTTCGAGGGGCATCTCCGGACCGCTCGAGCGAACCGTCCTCGCCATCTGCGGGAATGCTTCTGCGATGGCCAATTCGGCCGCGTGAGTGAGCTGCAGCGTATGCAGGAAAAGGTCATTTAGGTTGCGGATTTGCATATGTTTCTTCCGGAGAGATCGGTTCGCTCATCTGCCCGGGTCATGCGACGGCAGCGGCGCGAGCGAATGTGAGTTTTCTCACACTGCGGGGTTAGACTTTGGTCGCCGGGACGGCGTTCGGGGGTGGCTGCGCGGCGCTGCGCCGGCGCCAGAAAATTATCGTGCTGTCAGGAGACTAACGACGCTGCCTAGAGTGGCGTGTCGGCCCGACCAACTGATAAGCGCACGTGCGCCGCTGTGCTCATCTGCCGCGCCGACCGAGCGGAAGTCTCGCATGCACCTTCAAATGTAACCGGCGAACGCACCGCGCTCTTCCGATCAATTGGAGCGGACTTTCCGCGAGGACTGAGCCCCGCTCGAGCTCACGCTTGCCGCGAGCCCTCCTCGTCCTCGACAAGGGCGGCGGCACCCGCCCCGTGCTCGAACTGCGGAGCCTCGTCGGCGATGTCGTAATAGTCCGATTTGCTGGCGACGAAGATATGCGCGCCGACGCGAAGCCCCGTGGGAGGGTCCAGGCTCCCGGCGAGCACGGCGATCCGCGTTCCGTCCGCGGGCTTCCAGAACAGGCTCGATCCGCACACCCCGCAAAACCCCCGCTCGGCATGTGCCGATGCGGCGTACCACTTGAGCTGCTCGGTGCCTTCACGCAACTTGAAATTGCCCGTCGCGACGGCGGTCGCGGCAACCGCGTATCCCGTCCACTGCGCGCATTGGCGGCAGTGGCAGACGATCACGTCGCGAATGGGTGGCGAAAGCTCGAAACGGACGGCGCCGCATAGGCAGCGACCGGTCATCGGCTTTTGCGCCATGGCGTAGTCTCCCGCGTTGTGCGAGAACTCCAGCCCGCAAATTTCGACGTGCACTTACGAAATGGGAGGGAGCCCCGTGAAGCTACTCGTGTTTCAGCATATCGCGTGCGAGCATCCCGGCATACTGCGCTCGTTCCTGCGCGAGGACGGGGTCGCGTGGGATGCGGTCGAGCTCGACGCGGGCGAGGCGATCCCGGCGCTCGAGGGCTACGACGCTCTCTGGGTCATGGGCGGGCCCATGGATGTCTGGGACGTGGAGGATTGTCCGTGGATGATCGAGGAGAAGCGCGCCATTCGCCGATGGGTGCGCGAGCTCGATCGCCCGTTCCTGGGCCTCTGCCTCGGCCATCAGCTGCTCGCCGATGCGCTCGGCGGCACATGCGGACCCCAGCGGCCGCCGGAGATCGGTGTTCTCGACATCGAGCTGACCCCGGCCGGGTCCGCCGACCCGCTGATGCAGGGGCTTCCCGGGTCCTTCAAATCCCTGCAGTGGCACTCGGTCGCCGTGGCGCAGCCTCCGGAGGGAGCCACAGTGCTCGCTGGCTCTCCGGTTTGCCGCTGCCAGGCGTTGCGGGTGGGCAAGCATGCCTGGGGCGTGCAGTATCACGTCGAGATCGAGGACACGACCATTCCCGAATGGGGCCTGGTTCCGGCCTATGCCGAGGCGCTCGATCGCACGCACGGCGCCGGCGGTCTCGATCGCATGGCCGAGGCGGCGCGCCCGCACATGGCCGATTTCGCCGCCAATGCCAGGACGCTCTATCGCAATTTCATGACGCAGGCCCGGAGCTGAGCGTTGAGCTCTCTTAGCGGCTCTGGGCGCCGATGAGATCGTTGCGCGCCTTCTCCATGTGGCGGACCATGGTCTCGGCCGCGGCCTGTACATCGCGGCTCTGGATGGCGCGCACCACCGCCGCATGCTGCTTGTTGTAGGCCCGCATGTTCTCCTGCGTGATGATCTTCTGACGCATCTCGGCCCACAGGGTATGAGTCCGGATCACATTGATCTGCTCGTAGAGCCACACGAGGAGCGGGTTGGACGTGGCCGACGCAATCGCGAGGTGGAACTGCTCGTCGGCCGCCGAATAGCGCTCCGCGTCGGCGCTCTCCTCGGCGGCCTGGAGCTCCCGGACGAGGACCTGCAACTTTTCCAGATCGACGGCGCTGGCATGGAGCACGGCGAGGCGCGCCATCTGCGGCTCGATCGCGGCGCGCACCTCGATCAGCTCGAGGGGGCTCGTGCGCTCGGCGATGTCGTGCTCGCTGACCCCGGCCTGGTAGCTGACGTAAGTGCCGCTGCCTGCGCGCCGTTGCACGAGCTTCTGGTCTTCGAGCATGGCGAGCGCCTTGCGCACCGTCGTGCGCGACGCATCGTAGGACTCAGCCAACTGCCGCTCGGTGGGGAGCTGCTGGCCATACGTATAGATGCTCGACGTGATCGCCCGCTCGAGGTCACGGGCAATGTTTGAGGCTCCCCGCGGGGGAAAGCCCGCGAGCGGAACGTCGGAGGAGACCTGGTTGGGCATTAGGCGTCCCTCTGTGGTCCGCATTGACACATATCAACAACATACCAATTATAGCCCACTTTATGCGTTTGGCACAGTCATTGTCTTGTGATAGTTTTCTTTCAACAGTGTGACCACTTAAATTGGTCTCATGTGGTACAGGAGTTCGCATGTCCGCGTTGGGCAACGTCGAACTTGGATGCATCGGCAAGCACCTTGGGCGGCCGCGCTCCGCACGCCGCCGCGTGATGGCACCCCGTGCATCCGCTGGCTGGTCTCTCCGTTTCCGGCAAAGCGCCCAGGCACCACTTCGGCTCCTTCACGCCGCCATGCATCGGAGCCCGATGCGTGGCGGTTTTCGTCTGCACGGCTAAGTCGAACCCACTTCGGGGGAATACCATGACCACAACATACGCAAGTCCAACGACCGGCACGCTGCACCGGGCCATCGACTGGCGCGGCGCATTCTGGGTGGCGAGCGGCGTTCCCGCCCTCGTGCTGTTCTCGATCGGCGGCATCGCGGGAACCGCCGGCAAGCTCGCCTTCGTCGTCTGGACGATCTCCATGATCATGGGGTTCCTCCAGTCCTTCACCTATGCCGAGATCGCCGGGCTTTTTCCCGGCAAGTCCGGGGGCGCCTCGATCTATGGCGCGACGGCTTGGCTTCGCTATTCGAAGGTGATCGCGCCGCTGTCGGTGTGGTGCAACTGGTTCGCCTGGTCGCCCGTCCTCTCGCTCGGCTGCGCGATTGCCGCCGGATATATCCTGAATGCCGTCGCGCCGATTCCGGCCTTTACCGAGACTTCGCCTGAGGTGGTCGCCTGGCTCGCCGATCCGGCCAATGCCGGCAAGGCGGCAGCCGACGCAATCGCGGCGATCACCGCGCTCCACACTCCCGCGCTGCAGTCGTTCAATGCCTATGAGCGTCGCGGTCCCTGGCCTCGGCACGCTGAATTTCAACTCGTCGTTCTTCATCGGCGCGTTGATTATGCTGATCGTGTTCGCCATCCAGCATCGCGGCATCCTCGGCACGGCGAACGCCCAGAAGTGGATCGGTCTCATCGTCATCATCCCGATGCTGATCGTCGGCATCGTGCCGCTGTTCAACGGCGGGTTCAACGCGGCGAATGTCGCCGGTCCCTACTGGCCGGGCGTCGGCGACAACGTCGGATGGACGCTCTTCTTCGGCGGTCTCTTCATCGCGGCGTGGTCGACCTACGGGTTCGAGACGGCCGTGTGCTACACACGCGAGTTCCGCGATCCCAAGAACGACACCTTCAAGGCGATCTTCTACTCGGGCCTCCTCTGCCTCCTGCTCTTCATCCTGGTGCCGTTCACCTTCCAGGGCGTGCTCGGCGTCGAGGGCATGAAGGATCCGGGAATCGTCGCCGGCACCGGCGTGGCCGACGCTATGGCCAACATGGTCGCGGGAGGCAGCATCCTCATCAAGGAGATCTTCGTCGCGCTGATGATCCTCGCCCTCGTGCTTGCGATCATGACGGCGATGGCGGGCTCCTCGCGCACGCTCTACCAGGGCTCGGTCGATGGCTGGCTGCCGCGCTACTTGAGCCACACCAACTCGCACGGCGCGCCCACTCGCGCCATGTGGACCGATCTCGTGTTCAACCTGTTCCTGCTCGCGATCGCGTCCGACGCGGCCGGCTACTACTTCATCCTTGCCGTGTCCAACGTCGGCTACATCATCTTCAACTTCCTGAACCTCAACGCGGGCTGGATGCACCGCGTCGACAGCGGTCATATCGAGCGACCCTACCGGGCGCCGACGTGGCTGATCGGCCTCAACACGGTCCTCGCCTTCGTCAACGCGCTCTTCATGGGAGCCGGCGCCAAGGTCTGGGGCTATTCGAACGCGCTCTGGGTCGGCTTCGCCTTTGCCGCGCTCATCATCCCGGTGTTTGCCTTCCGGCACTACCTCCAAGACAAGGGGCAATTCCCGGCGGGCGCGCTCGAGGAGCTTGGCCTCAAGGGTCAGGATCTCGGCGAGCGGAAGGCGGGCATCTTGCCCTATCTGACGCTGGCTGCGGGCCTCGCCGTGGTGCTGATCGCCAACTGGCTCTTCCAGATGCCCGCCTGATGCCGGTCAATGCGGGACATGCGCCACCACTGCAATCTCAGCTGAAGGGTCGCGGCTCACCGGTCGCGCCCCTTTTTCTGGTATGTCCAAGGTCTTGAGTCACGAAGTCGAATCGAAAGAGGACAATTATGGCGGGTCGGGTTGCGATCATCGGTGCGGGTCCAAGCGGTCTTGCCGCTTTGCGGGCGTTCGAAAGCGCGCGGCGGAAGGGAGCCGATATCCCGGAGCTCGTCTGCTACGAGCGCCAGAGCGACTACGGCGGCATCTGGAACTACACCTGGCGGACGGGGACCGACGAATACGGCGAGCCCGTGCACGGGAGCATGTACCGCTATCTCTGGTCGAACGGTCCCAAGGAGTGCCTCGAGTTCGCCGACTACTCGTTCGAGGAGCACTTCGGCCGCCCGATCCCGTCTTACCCCCCGCGCGCCGTGCTCCACGACTACATCAAGGGCCGCATCGAGAAGAGCGGGGTCACGCAATACATCAAGCTCAACACGGCTGTGCGCTGGGTCTCCTACGACGACGCAACCGGCAAGTTCTCGGTCACCGTCAAGGATCTCAAGTCGGACGAGACCTCGATGTCCGAGTTCGATTACGTGATCGCCGCGAGCGGGCATTTCTCGACACCGAACGTGCCCGAGTTCGAAGGCATCCGGGCCTTTCCGGGACGCGTCATGCACTCGCATGACTTTCGCTCGGCCGACGAGTTCGCGGGAAAGCGCGTGCTGTGCGTTGGCTCGAGCTACTCGTCCGAGGACATCGGCATCCAGTGCCTGAAGTATGGCGCCAAGTCGGTGACCTTCTGCTGGCGCACGAGGCCCATGGGCTTCAAGTGGCCGGCGGGGTGCAAGGAGGTGCCGAATCTGGCGAGGGTCGAGGGCAGCCGCGTCTTCTACGGCGACGGCTCCTCCGAAGAGCTCGATGCCATCATCTTGTGCACCGGCTACCTGCACTATCACCCCTTTATCGAGGACTCCTTGCGCCTGAAGTCGCGCAACCGGCTTTATCCGCCGAACCTCTACAAGGGCATTTTCTGGTGGGGCAATCCGAAGCTCATGTACATCGGCATGCAGGACCAGTACTACACCTTCAACATGTTCGACGCGCAGGCATGGTACGCGCGCGACGTGATCCTTGGCCGCATCAAGCTTCCCTCGCTCGAGGAGCAGGCGGCCGACATTGTCAAGTGGACCGCCATGGAGGAAGCCGTCACCAACGCGTTCGAGGCCATTGACTTCCAGACCGAGTACACGCGCGATCTGCTCAAGGCGACCGACTATCCGAAGCTCAACGTCGACGAGGTGGCGCGCCTGTTCAAGGAATGGGAGCACCACAAGGCCGAGAACATCCTGACCTATCGCGACAGGTCCTATCCATCGACGCTCACTGGCACCATGGCGCCCCAGCATCATACGACGTGGATGAAAGCGCTCGACGATTCCTTCGAAGCGTTCCTTGCGAACAAGCCGTCCGGCTCCTAGTTCACGAAGTAGAGCAGGCGTCGGCTATTCGGGCGCGCGGCCAGGGCCTAGGGTCACACCGCGCCCCTCAAAAACGGGGACGTGGAACGGGATCGAGCCATGGACAAGCCATCTGCCGTTCTGGCGAAGAGGCCGAAGATCATGGTGCCCGGCGCTCCGACCCTCGAGCCCGGCGTCGAGCGCTACGTGCTCAAGGGCGGCGGCACGGGCGTCTACGCCCTCGACCGCGACGACACGCTGGAGAGTCGCCCTCCTCGAAGGCTCGCAGACGGTCGAGATCGTCGCCTTTGCTCCGTCCGGCAAGAGCGACCTCGCGGCGTTGGGCCTCAAGGGCCGCGCCAAGCCGACCGGCATCCAGAAGATTCTTGCCGGCGAGAGCGAGGATGCCGCCCGCGTGCGCTTCGGGCTTTTCCGCCGCAACCTCGATATCGGACGGGCGCAGGCCGCCAAGGTGTTCGGACCCGATGCGCCGGCCGGAGAGATGCTGAGGCTCAAGGCCGGGCGCGGCGTCGTCGTCGTGCTCGGCGCGCCGGCCGAGCCGATGACCGTCTGGGACCAGACGCCGCCCTCCGACGTGCTGGTCTTCATTCGCCGGGCGAGCAATGTCCCGGCCGGCGAGGCGCGCCGGCCCGAGCCGCTCGCCGAGCCGCGCCTCGAGATCCTCATCAACATCGCCAGCGCCGAGAGCTTCGAGGCGTTCGAGGGCGAGTACATCCAGATCGTCGACCTGGCCGGGCGGCAGTGCTCGGACTTTCTCGCCTTCCATCGCCGCGCTCTCGACAAGGGCACGGTGCTCGGGCTCGATTCGACGACGACGCGCTCGATGCTGGGGGCCGCCTACCCCAAGCCCGGTCTCTTCTCGAAGTTCTTCGACCGCGACCGCAATCCCCTGGTCGAGGTCATCCAGGACACGGTCGGGCGCCACGACACGTTCGGCCTCGCCTGCACGCGGCGCACCTACGAGGACCAGGGCTACTTCGGCCACGCCAACTGCTCGGACAACTTCAACGGCGCCCTCGAGGCCTACGAGGTCGGCCAGTACCGCGGCTGGCCGGCGATCAACTTCTTCTACAACACCAACGTCGACGCCAATAACAACATCTGGTTCGACGAGCCGTGGTCTCGCCCCGGCGATTACGTGCTGATGCGCGCGTTGACCGATCTCGTGTGCGCCACCTCGTCGTGCCCGGACGACATCGATCCCGCCAACGGCTGGCGGCTCTCCGAGATCCTGGTCCGGGTCTATCCGAAAGAGGCCTACTTCAAGCGCGCGATTGGATTCCGCATGACACCCGACGCCCCCCTTCAGCTCACGCGCGAGACGGGCTTCCACCCGCGCACGTCCGCGCTCACCCGCTCGTTCGGCGAGTATCGCGGCTATTGGGTCCCCCACTCCTACGCCAAGGGCGGCGCCATCGACGAGTACTGGGCGTGCCGCGAGCGCGCCGTGATCATGGACCTCTCCCCGCTCCGAAAGCTCGAGATCCTGGGACCCGATGCCGAGCAGTTCCTGCAAGGGCTATTCCCGCGCGACATCCGGAAGCTCGCGGTCGGCCAGATCTTCTACACGGCCATCTGCTACGAGCACGGCGGCATGATCGACGACGGCACGCTGTTCCGGCTCGGCGAGAACAACTTCCGCTGGATCGGCGGCGACGATGCGAGCCTCATCTGGATCAAGGAGCAGGCCGCCAAGAGCGGGGTCAAGGTTCTGCTCAAGACGGCGAGCGACCAGATCCACAACGTCGCGGTGCAGGGGCCGAAGTCGCGGGACATTCTGAAGAGCATCCTGTGGACGGCGCCCGCGCGCCCCACGCTCGAGGAGCTCGGTCTCTTCCGCTTCACGATCGGCCGCTTCGGCGGCTACGACGGCATTCCCGTCCTCGTCTCGCGCACCGGCTATACCGGCGAGCTCGGCTACGAGGTCTTCTGCCATCCGAAGGACGCCCCCGCCGTCTGGGACGCGATCATGGAGGCGGGCAAGGAGCACGGCATCGCGCCGCTCGGCTTCGAGGCGCTCGACATGGTGCGCATCGAGGCAGGGCTCGTGTTCGGCGGCTACGAATTCTGCTCACAAACCGACCCGTTCGAGGCGGGGATCGGCTTCACCGTGCCGTCGAAGAAGGAGGAGGGCTACATCGGCAAGGCCGCGCTCGAGCGCCGCCGCGCCAATCCGGCGAAGATGCTCGTCGGCCTCGAGATCAAGGGCAACGAGAAGGCGAGCCACGGCGATCCTGTGTTTATCGGCAGGGCCGAAATCGGCGTCGTGACGAGCTCGACGCGCTCGCCGATCCTCAAAAAGACGATCGCGCTCGCCCGCCTCGACGTGGCGCACGCCGAGATCGGCACCGCGGTCGAGATCGGCAAGCTCGACAAACAGCAGAAGCGCCTGAAGGCGACCGTGGTCCGCTTCCCGTTCTACGATCCCGAGAAGACGCGCGTTAAGGCGTGAGGCTGGTTGGGTTGCGCTCGCCTTCGCCCCGCTAACTCGACCTGCGGAAAGACGATCTCGAGACTTGCAAACGCAACGCCGACAACAAGCAGTTGGAGGCCAGCAATGATGTACGACCACTACTTCTATGTTCACGGGTACGGCGTCGGGCCCTTGCATCTCCTCATCGTCGCGGCCTTCGTCGTTATTCCCTTCTGGCAAATCTTCACGAAGGCCGGATATTCGGGCTGGCTCAGCTTCCTCATGCTGCTGCCACTCATCAACGTGATAGCGCTCTATGTTCTCGCCTTCTCCGACTGGCCGGCGCTTCGCAACAAGCCGACGTCGACATGAGCACCGGCTCGCCATCTCGAGACACCTGATCTTGTCGCAGCCGTCGAGCGCGGGACACACATCGGCGGTCGTCTCACCGCCTTCGCCGGACCTCATGTGCGCAGGCTCCCCTTTCTTTGACGCAATTCTCGAGTGGAGGATAACATGCGGTTTCGTCGGGCGGCGCTCTTGGGCTTTTTGCTTTTCCTCTCTGCGAACTCCAGCGAAGCTGGAGATAAGGCCAGCGGGAAAGCGCTTCTGGAAAAGAACTGCGGGCGATGCCACGCGCTTACGGCAGGGCCGCCAAGCCCGCTCAAGGAAGCGCCAAACCTCTGGATCGTCCTTCGCTCGTATCCCGTGGAGCGACTTGAATTCGAGCTTTCCGAGGGCATAGGCTCACGACACAAAGAGATGCCGCAGCTACAATTCACTTCGGAGGAAATCACAAATATCGAAGAATACCTCTTCGGCGAATGAACGCTGCACGCCAATTGCTGACTTCCGCCGCCGAGGCCGAATTAACCTTGTCAAAGCAAAGGCGAGAAGGGGAGTCGGTATTTCTTTTCGGCCGCAATGGACAAAGTTCGACCCTATGTCACGTTGTTAGTTTTGGCAGCGAACAATATCTGCCACAGCGGCCACATCCTCTCTTGTGGCTAGCCAAGCTTCCGGCTCTTCCCTCCCGGAAGCATGCCTATCCCCCCGATGGGCTTGGCTAGGGCGCTCGGCCTTCACCCCCCCGGGGGGCCGGCGCCCCCTTTTCCCATCTCATCGGGTCGATGTTGGGCTTCAGATATTCGCTCCGTCGCGCAGGCGGTACCAGGTCTCGACGACCGGAACGAGAAGCTTGGCAATCGGCTGCACGGGAAAGCTCGGGAAGGCGAGATCGTCGAAGGCCGTGCGGCCGTCGGGGTCGCCGAGGACCTTCAGCGCGATCTTGTGCCCGAAGTAGGTCGCGCGCGAGACTCCCGCGTTCCCGCAATAGCCGAGCGCATAGTAGAGGCCGTTGCTGGTCCGGCCGATGTGGGGCACGCCGTCGTAGGTCTGGCCGATGAGGCCGTCCCAGGCGTGTGTGACGGGGACATCCTTTAGCTCCGGAAAGAAATGCAGCATGTCGCGCGCGAGATGACTGAAGGCGCGCGGCGACGTCGAGGGGGCCGTCCGGCCGACGCGCCCGCCCCAGAGGATGCGCCGCTCGTCGGGCGCGGCGCGGAAATAGGAGAAGACGCGAAGGGTATTGCCGTAGACGCGGGACTTCGGGAGTAGCTTTGCCAGCAGCGGCGCGGGAATTTCACCGGTTGCGATGATGGCGGAGCCGATCGGCACGATGCGCCGTCCGAGCTCCGGGGCAAGCCCGCCCGTATGGCCGTCCGTGGCGACGATCACGTCGCGGGCCACGATGTCCCCTGCCGGCGTAGACAGCCGGTAGCCCTCTCCCCGCCGGGAGATGGACCTGACCTCGGCATGGGCCACGATCCTGCCGCCCGCTTCCCCGATGCGCCGCATGAGGCCGGCATGATAGAGGCCCGGGTGGAGCGAGGCGTCGTTGGGCAGGACGAGGCCGCCGAAGAACACCTCCGAGCCGATCTCTCTATGCTGCTCGGAGCGCGGCACCATGAAGCTCTCGAGGCCGGCGAGGCGGCGGAGCTCCTCCATGTCGCGTGCCATCGTCTCGTAGTGCTCGGGGCGCATCGCGCCGCGGAAGCGGCCGCAGCGGGTGAAACGGCAATCGATCCGCTCGCTCGTGATGACGTGCTCGATGTAGTCGAGAATGCGCAGCCCTTCGCGGAGCAGCTCGGCGGCTTTGCTTTCGCCGCCCCGGCCGGCGAGCTTCTTCACGCTGAGCTTCTGGTTCCCGGTGCCGATCTGTCCGCCGTTGCGCGTGCTCGCGCCGACGCCCGGCACCCCGCGTTCCAGCACGACGGCGCTGCGCCCGCGCCGTAACAATGTTAGCGCCGCCGAGAGGCCAGTGAAGCCCGAGCCGACGATGGCGACGTCGGCCTCACGCGGCAGCGGCTCCGCCGGACCGCTTTGCGGCGGCGCCGCGTCCCACCAATAGGGCTGAAAGACTATGGCTGAGTTTGCAGCGACGCGCCCTTGCGCCAGATCGACGGCGCGGGGTGGCTCGATCCGCTCGCCGCCGGTGCCCATGGCGCGGCCTCCGGGCGGCGCGCTCAGAACTTGGCGTAGGCGTTGCGCAGCGCGACGAGGGGATGGTCCTCGCTCATCTGGAACTTGATCAGGAGCTCGCGCGCGAGCATGTCGCGGTCCTGCTGATTGTCGGGCAGCTTCATGTCGGAGGGCACCTGGACCCAGCCGTTGACGTTGCGGTCGAACACGGCGGGGCGGCCTTCCTCGTAGCCCATGTGCACGTCCTCGAGCCAGTTCAAGTCGCTCCAGCCCATGGTCTCGATGTAGCTCTTGAGGAACGGGGTCAGCCGCTTGTAGTCGGGAAGCAGGTTCACGTCGTAGCGGTAGCCGATGTGCTGGCCGATCTGCTTCTCGCGCTCGGTCTCGACGCCGTCGCTCTTGATGAAATGGTCGACGTCCTTGGACATCGTGGCGACGGCGACGGGCTTTCCGGGCTTGATGTTGGCCATGGGCCGGGCTCCTTCTCAGTACCGGGTCATGTCGGGACGGCCGACGGTGTGCTGCGTGCCCGCGAGCGGCACCATGGCCATGGCGGAAGCCTCCATGGTGAGGGCGGCCAAGTCCTCCGGCTCGAGCGAGTGGATGTTGGTCTTGCCGCAGGCACGCGCCATCATCTGGCATTCCATGGTGAGCGTGTGCAGGAAATTGTAGACGCGCTCGGCCGCTTTGTCGGGATCGAGGCGCTTCCTCAGGACCGGGTCCTGCGTCGCGACGCCGACCGGGCAGCGGCCCGTGTGGCAGTGATAGCAGTAGCCCGCCGGGACGCCGACCTCG
Organism: uncultured Alphaproteobacteria bacterium; assembly: GCA_963699485.1. GTDB lineage: Bacteria > Pseudomonadota > Alphaproteobacteria > Rhizobiales > Hyphomicrobiaceae > Hyphomicrobium_C. Next base: position 195,542 of record CAVOUC010000022.1, read on the forward strand.
CTCTCGTAGTCGGCCTCGGGGATCGCCTTGTTGCAGTTGAGGGCCATCAGAGAGGAGTGCCCGATCGCGACCGCGTCGGCGCCGAGGGCGAGGGCCTTGGCAATGTCGGAGCCGTTCCTGATGCCGCCCGCGTAGACGAGCGAGATCTCGCCCGACTTGCCGACGTCGTTCAGCGCCTTCCTCGCCTGGCGGATGGCGGCGATGCCGGGCACGCCGGTGTCCTCGGTGGCAAGGTGCGGGCCGGCGCCCGTGCTGCCTTCCATGCCGTCGATGTAGATCATGTCGGGCCCGGTCTTGGCCGCCATGCGCACGTCGTCGTAGACGCGCGCCGCGCCGAGCTTGAGCTGGATCGGAATCTCCCAGTTCGTGGCCTCGCGGATCTCCTCGATCTTGAGCGCGAGGTCGTCGGGGCCGAGCCAGTCGGGATGGCGCGCGGGCGAGCGCTGATCGATGCCGGCCGGCAGCGAGCGCATCTCGGCGACCTGGTCGGTCACCTTTTGGCCCATGAGATGGCCGCCGAGGCCTACCTTGCACCCCTGGCCGATGAAGAACTCGACCGCGTCGGCGAGACGGAGGTGGTGCGGGTTGAAGCCGTAGCGGCTCTGGATGCACTGGTAATACCATTTGGCCGAATAGCGCCGCTCGTCGGGGATCATGCCGCCCTCGCCCGAGCACGTCGCTGAGCCCGCCATCGTCGCTCCGCGCGCGAGCGCGATCTTGGCTTCATACGAGAGCGCGCCGAAGCTCATGCCGGTGATGTAGACCGGAATGTCGAGCACGAGCGGCCGCTTGGCGCGCGGACCCAGCACCGTCTTCGTGATGCACTTCTCGCGATAGCCCTCGATGACGAAGCGCGTCAGCGTGCCGGGCAGGAAGGTCAGGTCGTCCCAGTGCGGGATCTTCTTGAACAGCGAGAAGCCGCGCATGCGGTAGCGGCCGAGCTCCGACTTGATATGGATGTCGTCGATGACCTCGGGCGTGAAGATGCGGCTGTGGCCGAGCAGCTGAGTGTTGCGCTCCTGCGGATTGAAGGCCTCGGGATCGCGGCCTTTGGCGGTTGCGGCTTTGGGTGCCATGGTCGTCGTCCTCCTAGAGCACCAGCTTCTTTTCGGTCGGCTCGAGACTGTCGTAGTTCCAGAGTTGCTTGCCGGCGACGATCTTGGTCATCTTGCTCAAGTCCTTGGGCGGGTCGATCTCGTAGGCCTTGAGCTTGCGCTCGAGCCACGCCACGTCGAGATCGCTCATCTCGCCCTCGACCGCGTCGACGCCGAGGCTTGCGATCTTGCCGCCGACGTAGATCGTGCCGTCGTACATGCTGTCGCCGAGGTTCGCGCCCGCGTCGCCCAGGATGACCATGCGCCCGCGCTGCATCATGAAGCCCGAGAACGCGCCGGTCCGCCCGCCGACTAGGATCGTGCCGCCCTTCTGGTCGATGCCGGTGCGCGCGCCGACGTCGCCCTTGCAGACGAGGTCGCCGCCGCGGATCGCCGCGCCGAAGCAGGAGCCGGCGTTCTTCTCGATGACGACGGTGCCGGCCAGCATGTTCTCGGCGCAGGACCAGCCGACGCGGCCCTTGATGTGGACGTTCGGGCCGTCCAAGAGGCCGCAGCCGAAGTATCCGAGCGAGCCCTCGAAGTAGAGCTTGATCCGGTTCAGGATGCCGACGCCGAGGGAGTGCTTCGCGCCGGGATTGTGCACGACGATGGTGCCGTTCCCTTCGCTCATCAGCTTGCGGATTTGCGCGTTTATCGCGCGCGTGTCCATCCCTTTGGCGTCGAACTCGGCGCGCTTGTTGAAGTCGACCTCGTAAGCCCACGGGTAGGTGAAGCGGTCGCTGCCCGCGTTGACGTCGAAGAAGCGCTGCTGCGTGCGCCCCGCGAGCTGCTCGGCGTGCATGCCCTGGGCGGGGGCCTTTTTCAGTTCCGCCATACGCGCACCTCTCCTTCATAGGGGTCGAACGTGTCGATCTCGTTCGGGAAGATGGACCGGATCGCCACCTCCTCGCTGGCCAGCGCGATGAAATCCTTGCCCTCGTAGAGAACCATGGGCTTGGCGGCCATCGTGTCCTTGGCCATGCCGAGGCTGTCGGCCGTCGCCACGAGATAGGTGAACACGCCGTCGAGCTCTTCGATCGAGCGGCGCATCGCCTCCTCGAGCGTGTCGCCCTGGTCCATGCGCTCGGCGAGATAGACGGCGATGAGCTCGCTGTCGCAGTTGGACATGAAGCGGCGCCCGCGCCGCTCGAGCTCGCGCCGGTTGTTCCAGTAGTTGGTCAATTGCCCGTTGTGCACGACGGCCACGTCGCTGAACGGGTAGGCCCAGTAGGGGTGCGCCGAGCGGATATCGACGTCAGAACTCGGTCGCCATGCGCGTGTGGCCGAGCGCGTGCGTCCCCTTGAAGCCGTGCAGCTTGTACTGATCTGCTACCGTCTTCGCGTCGCCGAGGTCCTTCACCAGCTCGAGGCCGTGGCCGATCGACAAGAGCTCGACCGCCTCGACGTCCTCGAGATAGTCGACGAGCTTCTTCAGTTCGCCCGTGTATTCGATCACGTACTTGTTGGCGTAGCCGGTCGAGTCCTCCTTTTCGACGATCTTGGCGCCGAGCTCGGCGAGCCGGTGGTCGACCTCGGCGCGTCGCTCCTTGATCAGCTCGCGGATCTTGAAGCCGTGGCGAAGCTCCTCCTGCTCGGCGACCTTGAATCGCAGGACGTAGATGTTCTTGCCGCCACTCTTGCCGTAAAGGGCGTAGCCCGTCGAGTCCGGGCCGCGATGCTTCAGCGACTGCAGCATCGCCGTCATCTCCTCACCGATATCGCCGGTTTGTCCGCGATGAATGAGGCCAGCAATTCCACACATGGAAAGATCTCCTTCTTCGTCTCGTCTCGCAAGCAGCCCGCGCCCGACGCTTTCGCCGGTCCCGACTTGGCCGTGCGCCGGAAGCAGAGCGGCGCCCGCCGGGCGACTTCGAGCCGCTACGGCAGGCAGTCGATGTAGCGTGCGACGTCCCACTCGGTGACTTGGGCGTTGAACCTGGCCCACTCGTCGCCCTTGTAGTGCGTGAAGACCCGGTACATCTCGTCCGGCATGGCCTTCTTGATGACCTCGTCGTCGTCGAGCCGCTCGAGAGCCTCGCCGAGGGTGAGCGGCAGCTTCTTGACGGCTTTGCCTTCCTTCATCGCCTGATAGATGTTGCGGCTCTCGGGCTCGCCCGGATCGAGCTTGCGGGCGAGGCCGTCGTCGAACGCCATCAGCAGGGCGGAGGCCAGGATGTAGGGGTTCACCATGCTGTCGACGGCGCGGTACTCGAAGCGCCCCGGCGCCGAGACGCGCAATCCGCAGGTGCGGTTCTGGTAGCCCCAGTCCGCGTAAACCGGCGCCCAGAAGCCCTGGTCCCACAGCCGGCGATAGGAGTTGACGGTCGAGCAGCCGATCGCCGTCAGCGCCGGGAGATGGTCGATCACGCCGCCGATGCAGTTGAGGCCGACGGGGCCGGGCTTCTTGGGGTGGGCCGAGCTGTCGGGCATGAAGTAGTTGGTGCCGCCGTTGACGTAGGTGAAGTTGTACGGCATCCCGGCAATCTCTTTCTGGCCGAGCGAATTGACGGCGTCCTGGCCGCCGCTCCAGAGCGAGATGTTGGTGTGGCAGCCATTGGCCGAGACGCCCATGAACGGCTTCGACATGAAGCAGGCGATGAGACCGTTCTCGCGCGCGACCTGCGAGCAGATCTGCCGGTAGGTCGCGAGGCGGTCGGCCGTGCGCAGCGCGTCGTCGTAGGTGAAATTGAGCTCGAGCTGGCCGGGCGCGTCCTCGTGATCGCCCTGGATCATGTCGAGGCCCATCTGGTTGGCGTACTCGATCACGCGCATGAAGACGGGGCGCAGGCTCTCGAACTGGTCGATATGATAGCAGTAGGGCTTGGAGAAGCCGCCGTTCGGGCGGCCGAGCTCGTCCTTCTTCAGCCACATCATCTCCGGCTCGCAGCCCATGCGCAGCTGCATGTTGTGCTTCTTCTGGAACTCGGCGTGATGGATGCGCAGGTTGCCGCGGCAGTCGGAGGAGAGGTGGCCGCCGCCCTTGTCGTCCTCCTCGCGATTGCGGAAGCAGGTGCAGAAGACACGGGCGACGCGCTTGTCCCAGGGGAGCTGGATGAAGGTCTCGGGATCGGGAATGCCGATGAGCTCGGAGGCCTCGGGGCCGTAGCCGATATACTGGCCGTGGCGATCGACGAACAGGTTTGCCGTCGCGCCGTAGACGAGCTGGAAGCCCTTCTCGGCGGTGCGCTCCCAGTGGTCGGCCGGGATGCCCTTGCCGACGATGCGGCCCGTCACCGAGATGAACTGATAGTAGATGTAGGTGATGCCGAGCTTGTTGATCTTCTCTCGCACCTGCCGCACGAGGTCGCTGCGGCCGGGAGCGTTGACGTGCATCTCTAGGTCGGTCGTCGGGTGCATGGAACCCTCTCTTTACTGGGGCGGCGAGATCCGCCGCCGTGGTCAACTCCAGGGGTAGGGACTGTTGGAAACGGGGTGCAGCTCGCCCTTGGCGTAGCGGGCGAAGCGGAACGGCTCGAGCAGCTCATGCCTGTCGCCCGCGAGCTCCTTGGCGACGAGCTCGCCGACGCCGATCATCTTGTAGCCGTGGTTGCTGTCGGCGATCACATAGACGTTCTCGCAGAAGCGGTCGAAGACGGGGAAGTTGTCCGGCGTGAAGCAGCCGATCCCGCCCGAAGGCTCGTCGCGGTAGACGCTGCTCTGGCCGGCAAAGCGCTCCTGGCAGTGGGCCAGCGCCGAGCACCACATGCGCCGGAAATCCTCGCCGACGATGAAGTCGGGGCTTTCCGGGCCATAGGGATCGACCGCCACCTTGTCGGCATCGGTCTCGATCTTGAACGGCATGGCGCCGCCCTGGACGCCGCCGAAATAAAAGTCCGGCTTGTAGTAGATGCCCCACAGCTTGTCGGTGATGAGCGAGCCGTCGATGTCGGAGTAGAGGGGGGCATCGGTGTCGACGTGAATGACGGGCGGCATCTTGCCGTCGTTGGTTTTCTGATGCCTCGGGTCGACGCCGAGCGTTCCTTCCTGCAGCGACCAGAAGGTCCACATCTGTCGGCCGTCGTAGAGCTTGCCGTCGCGGCCCTTGATCGTGATGGTCTCAGGTAAGCTCAGCATGTCCCAGATCTGCTTGATCCACGGACCAACGCCGACCACGACCTCATCGCAGCGCACCTTGCCTTTGTCGGTCACGACAGCGGTGATCGCGCTCGAGGCGCCGTTGGCGCGCTCGAAGCCCACGACCTTGACGCCGGTTTCGATACGCACGCCCTCCGAGCGGGCGAGGTTCGCGAGCCCCTCGACGCTGCGCATGTTGTTGGCGTAGCCGCCCTTCTTCTCGTGCAGGACGGAGGTGATGTTCTGAGCCCGCCAGTCGTGGAACATGTCCTTCATGTAGCGGTCGCAATCCTTCGCGCCTTCGATGAAGACGGAGGGATAGCCTATGGCCTTCTCCTGCTCGTAGATCGTGCCGACCTGCTCGTGCATGCTCTCCGGGCTGATCTGCATGTAGCCGACGGAGTGGTAGCTGAGCTCCTCCGCGTGGCGCTCCCACACGGAGACGCTGTGCGCCATCAGGCGCCGCATGGCGGGCTGATAGTAGTTGTTGCGCACGACGCCACAGGCGATGCCCGATGCGCCGGCGCCGCAGGCCTTCTTGTCGACGACGAGGATGTCGGCGCCCGAGCCCTGTCCGCGCGCCTTGAGCTCTTTGGCGAGGTGGTAGGCCGTGCTCAGGCCGTGAATGCCAGCACCGACGACGAGGACCTTCACGCCCTCCGGCAGCGACATGCAAACCCCCTATACCACATAGGACCACTTGCGTGTTTGGTTCCGCGCAGCAAGCGACCTTAATCAGGATTCCGATGCTATCGCGCTTAGAAATTGAATGCTAGCATGGTCAGGAACGTGTGCCAAATGGTTTAATTGGTACATAATTGGTCTCATCACGCGACGGTGTGGGGCCACCGCAGGGCGGTCGGCGGGCCACCTTGGGAGCCGCAAATAGACCGCAGGGAGTAGACCACAAATGGCGCCGCGTGTGCTCGCCTTCCAGCATGCCTCCTTCTGTCCCCTCGGCACCTTCGGCGAGCATCTTGCAGCCGATGGTCTCCTGCCGACGGTTCTCGAGCTCGACCGCGGCGCTGCCATCCCCGATCTCGACAGGTTCGATGTCCTCATCGTGCTCGGCGGTCCCATGGAAGCGTGGGAGGAGAAGCAGCATCCCTGGCTCGTCGCGGAGAAGGCGGCAATCCGGCGGTGGGTGGAGGAATTCGACAAGCCGCTGCTCGGCATCTGCCTCGGGCATCAGCTTCTCGCCGATGCGCTCGAAGGGCGCGTCGCCCGCGCGGCGCGCGGAGAGGTCGGCGTGTCCGAGATCGCTCTTGCGGAGGCCGGCCGGGGCCATCCCCTCTATGCTGGTTTCGGCTCGAGCAAGCGGGCGATCAACTGGCATGGCAGCGAAGTGGCGGAGCTGCCGCCGGGCGCCGTCGCACTTGCGTCTACGCCCGAGTGCGTCAACTCCGCCTTCGCCGTGGGCTCGGCGGCTTTCGGCGTCCAGTACCATGTCGAGGCCACGAGCGAGCTCGTCGGGGAGTGGGCCGAGACGCCGGCAGGCGCCGCTCACGTCGAGCATCTCCACGGCCGCGGTGCCGGCGCCCGCGTCGAGCGCGAGGTCGCGGCGGCCATGCCCGAGCTCTGGGCCAACTCGCGCCGCTTCTACGATAATTTCATGGGCATCGCGCGCCGGAGGCTCGCCGGCTGAAGGAGTGACGTGGCCAAGAACGCATCTCGTCCGTGCTCAAGTCGGCGAGGCTCTCGAGAAGCTCGGCGCCGACATCGTCCATGTGGGCGTATTCGACTACGCGACGATGTTCCGCGAGCGCCGCCTCTCCCGCGCGGACTTGCTCGCAAACATCGACACGGCCGTCTTCGCCAACGTGCTGCCGAAATGGGATTCGGCGGAGCAGATCCTGTTTCCCGGTCCCTACGGCAGCGAGACCATCGCCGTCGACGCCGGCTCGTTGAGGCCCTATCCCTTCGAGCCGCGCGCAGCAGCGATCGTCGCCGACTACACGGGTCCCCAGGCCGCGATCATGCCGCGCCAGGTGCTCGCCGCGCAGATACAGCGAGCCGACGCCATGGGTTTCGGCGTCGAGGCGGCCTTCGAGTTCGAGTTTCTCGTCCTCAACGAGACGGCCTCCTCGCTTCGGTCCAAGGAGTTCTCGACGCTTGCTCTGTTCGCGCCGGACAACCGCTGCTGGTCGGGGCAGACCGCTGCGACGTTCGCGCCTTTCGTGTCCGATCTCGAAGCGATGCTGGGAAAGGCCGGCATCGACCTCCATTCGCTCTCGGTCGAGCTCGGACCCGGGTGCTTCGAGGCGACCCTGAGGCACAAGCCCGCCTTGCGCGCCGCCGACGATGCCGCGTTTCTGCGCATGTTCACGAAGGCCTTCTGCCGCCAGCGCGACCTCACCGCCTCGTTCATGGCGCTCCTGGGCCAGAGCTTCCCCGGCCTCGGCGGACACATCGCGCTTTCGCTCAAGGACAACAAGAGCGGGCGCAATGCGTTCGCGAGGACCGGCGCCGATCATGACCTTTCCGGCACTGCCCGATCGTTTCTTGCCGGGCTCATAGATGTCGTCCCGGACGCCTTTCCGCTGTGCGCCCACACGGTCAACGCCTACCGGCGCTTTGCGCCCGGGAGCTGGGCGCCGAAGACGATGAGCTGGGCTCCGGGCAGCTACGCTGCGGCCGTCCGCACCGCGGCCGAGACGGAGGAGCAGACCAGGCTCGAGTTCCGCCTGCCGGGCGCCGACTGCAACGTGTTCCTCGCGCTTGCTCTGATGCTGGGCGCCGGCCTCGACGGGATCGAGCGCGAGCTCGCGCTCGATGCCAGGCCGATCACCACCGGCGGACCCGCGGAGATCCCGCAGGGCGTTCCGCGCCTTCCGTCGGACCTGCTCGAGGCCACGCGACGCCTGCGGGCAAGCGCGGCCGCGCGGCGCATCTTCGGCAACGCGTTCGTCGAGCATTTCGCGGCTCTGTGCGAAGCCGAGGACGCTTCACTGCGCCGCGCCGTGAGCCCCGAGGAGATCAGGCGCTACCTCGAGGCCGGCTGAGGAGGGCCGCTTCGCCATGACCAAGGTTGAGGGACGGAATAGGGCCGTGACGGACAAAGACGACGTTGCCTTCCTCGACCTCGCCAATCCCGGCTTCTCGATCCGCTCTCAGGCCGTGCGGGACGCGCGGGAGCGGAGCTGGTATGCGCGGACGCCCTATGGACTCGCGGTCCTGCGCCATGCCGAGGTCGGCGTCCTCTTGCGCGACGCGCGCCTGCGCCAGGGCAGCTACAAGTGGCCGGCCCACAACCAGGCTTCCGGCTCGTTCGCCGACTGGTGGCTGCGCATGCTCTTGAACCGCGTCGGCGACGATCACAGCCGGCTGCGCCGCCTCGTCAACCCTGCCTTCGGCCCCAAGGTTGCCGAGCCGCTGCAGCCGCGCTTCGAGGAGATCGGCAACGACCTCATCGACCGCTTCGCCTCGCGCGGGACTTGCGAGTTCATGGCGGAATTCTCCGAGCCCTTCGCCACGCGCGTCATCTGCGAGCTCTTGAGTTTTTCGCAGGACCATTGGCGCGCGCTCGCCGACATCTCGGCCGACATGGGGCTCGCCCTCGGCGTCACCTACCGGCAGAACCAGGACAGGATCAATGCGGCGACCGAGCGCCTTTCGGACTACGCCGCCCGCATCATCGAGGAGCGGCGCAAGGCGCCGGGCGAGGACTTCGTCAGCCACCTGATCGAGGCCAACAAGGACAAGGCCGCGCTCTCCGACCAGGAGCTCAACGACATGGTGGTCCTCGCCGTGTTCGGCGGCATCGACACGACGCGCAACCAGCTCGGTCTCGGCATGAGCGTCTTCATGGACAATCCGGAGCAATGGAAGCTGCTCGGCGAGCATCCTGAGTTCGCCCGCGGCGCCGTCGAGGAGGTGATGCGCACGCGGCCCACCACGACTTGGGTGACGCGGGAGGCGCTCGAGGACATCCTCTTCAAGGACGTTCTCATCGCGAAGGGCACGACTCTGCACCTCTTCACCGAATTTGCGGGCACCGATCCGGCGGTGTTTGCGCCGGGTATCGACGTCACGCAGGAGCGCAAGAACCACTACGGCTTCGGCGCCGGCCCGCACCATTGCCTCGGCCACATCATCGCCCGCACCGACATGACGGAAGCCTTCCGGCTGCTCGCGCGGCGCCTCAAGAACCCGGCCTATGACGGCGAGCCGACGTGGCTTCCCGACAGCGGCAACACCGGGCCCATTTCGCTGCCGATCAAGTTCGATCCCGAGAAATGAGCGCCCCGCACGGGCCTCAGAGCATGTCGCGGAGGCGGTAGTAGAGCATGCCGAGCGCGAGCAGCTGATTGCCGGCCCACTGGCCGACCGGCAGGCGTATGTGGCGGATCTTGTCGAAGAGGTCGAACCTTTCGGTTGTGCCGCAAATGGCGTCGGAGACGATCTCGGCCGCGAGGTGGGTCGTGTTGACGCCGTGGCCGCAATAGCCCTCGAGGTAGTAGAGGTTGGGCTCGAGGCGGCCGATCGCGGGCACCCGATTGATGACGATGTCGATGCGCCCACCCCACGCAAACTCGATTTTCTTGTCTCTGAGCCGGGGAAAGATCTCGACGAGCCGCGGGCGCATGGCGCCGACGAGGTCGGTGGGATCGCGGTTGGAGTAATTGCAGCGGCCGCCGAACAGCATCCGCCGGTCTGCCGTCAGGCGAAAATAGTCGAGGACGACGTTGCTGTCGCAGACCGCGAGGTTTTGGGGGTTGATCGCGTCGGCGGTCGCCTCGTCGAGAGCCTCGGTGGCGATGATGTAGCTGCCGGTGGGAAGCGCTAGTCCTCTCAAGCGCCCGCGCCGAAACGTATGATACGTGCTTCCCGCGAGGACGACCGCGCCGGCTTCGACCCGCCCGTCTCTGGTTGCGGCATAGGGTTTGGCGCCGCCGGCGAGGTCGATCACGGCCGAATCCTCGAATATTCCCACCCCCAGGTTGGCGGCCGCGCGCGCCTCGCCGAGGCAGAGGTTCAGCGGATGAAGGTGGCCGCTGCGCCGGTCGATGAAGCCGCCATAGTACCTTTCCGTCTCGAGCAGCGAGCCGAGCTCGCCCTGCTCGACGAGCTCGATGTAATCGCCGTGTCCGGTAGCAGAGGCCTCCTCGTAGCGCTGGCGAAGCGACGTCATGTGCCGCGGACGCGCGGCCACCTCCATCCAGCCGTGCTTCAGGTCGCAGGCGATCTGGTACTTCTCGACGCGGCTCTCGATGATGTCGTGGCCGCGGTAGCGCAGCTCGGTGAGCAGCCTCGCGCCCCGCTCTCCGAGCTGGCGCCGGATGGCCGTCGCGCCGCTCATGCCGGCAATCAACTGGCCGCCGTTGCGTCCCGACGCGCCCCAGCCGATGCGGTTGGCCTCGAGCAGGACGACGGAATAGCCGCGCTCGGCGAGCGTGAGGGCGGTCGCGACGCCCGAGAACCCGCCTCCGACGACGCAGATATCGGCCTTGTGGCGGCCTTCGAGACGCGGATAGCGGGTCGCGTCGTTGGCTGTCGCCGCGTAGTACGAGTTGATGTGGGGCTCAGCCATTGGGACCGGTTCGATGGGGCTTATTGCGTCTCGTGCCGCTCTGAAATTGTGATCACAAATTGCCAATGTCAGACGAGCAGCAAGTGAACGCCGCCCTGATCACAAAAGCGGATACCCCTGCTCAGGCCGCTCCGGCGTCGACCGCACGCTTCTCCCGCTCCGCACGCTGTTCCGACAGCCGCGTCGTGTAGGACAGGGCGAGCACGCCGAGGGTCACGACCCCGATCATGATCGACGAGATGGCGTTGATCTCGGGCGTCACGCCGAGCCGCACCTGGCTGTAGATCTTCATCGGCAGCGTCGTTGCGCCGGGTCCCGTCGTGAAGCTCGAGATCACGAGATCGTCGAGCGAAAGCGTGAAGGACAATAGCCAAGCGGAAATGACAGAGGGCGCAATGATCGGCAGCGTCACCTGGAAGAACGTCATGAGCGGCGAGGCGCCGAGATCCATGGCCGCCTCCTCGACCGACTTGTCGAAATCCTGGAAGCGCGCTTGGACGACGACGGCGGCAAAGCACATCGAGAAGGTGATGTGCGCCATGGTGACGGTCCAGAAGCCACGGTCGAAGTTGATGGCGACGAACATGAGCAGGAGCGCGAGACCGGTAATCACCTCGGGCATGACGAGGGGGGCGAAGATCATGCCCGAGAACAGAGTGCGTCCCGGGAAGCGGCCGATGCGCACGAGCACGATCGCGGCCAGCGTTCCGAGCACGGTGGCGACAGTGGCCGAGAGCAGCGCGACGCGGATCGTCACCCAGGCGGCGTTCATCAGGCCCTCGTTGTTCAGGAGGCCGGCATACCAGCGGGTCGACCAGCCGCCCCAGACGGTGACGAGCTTCGAATCGTTGAAGCTGTAGATGACGAGCAGCAGGATCGGGATGTAGAGGAACGCAAACCCGATCGTGATGGACGTCACGTTGAACCAGGAGAAGCGCCTGCTCATACGCCTGCCTCCCTCTGGCTCTGCTGAATGCGCTGGAACAGCACGATCGGGATGACCAGCACCAGGAGCAGCACGACCGCGACTGCCGACGACACAGGCCAGTCGCGGTTATTGAAGAACTCGTTCCACAGCGTCTTGCCGATCATCAGCGTCTCCGATCCGCCGAGCAGGTCGGGAATCACGAACTCGCCGACGGCGGGGATGAAGACCAGGAAGCAGCCGGCGAGCACGCCGGGGATGGAGAGCGGGAACGTCACCTGCCAGAAGGCGCGCCACGGCGGCGAGCCCAGATCCTCGGCAGCTTCGAGCAGCGAGCCGCTGATCTTCTCGAGGCTCGCGTAGAGCGGCAGGATCATGAACGGCAAATATGAGTAGACGATGCCGATGTAGACGGCGGTATTCGTGTTCAGGATCGTCAGCGGCTGGTCGATGATCCCAAGGTTCATGAGAAAGAGATTGAGCAGGCCCTCCTTCTTGAGGATGCCGATCCACGCGTAGACGCGGATCAGGAACGAGGTCCAGAACGGCAGGATGACGAGCATGACCAGGGTCGGCTGCCACTCGCGCGGGGCGCGCGCCATGCCGTAGGCGATCGGGTAGGCGACGAGGAGGGTGAGGAAGGTCGAAAGCCGCCGCGATCTTGAGGCTCGACCAGTAGGCGCTGGTGTAGAGGGCGTCATTGAAGATGAAGACATAGTTCTCGAAATCGAGCTGCGAAAAGTAGTCTCTCAGGCCGGCGAAGCCCTGCGAGAGATCGAGGACCGGGACATAGGGCGGAATGGCGATCGTTACGTCCGACAGCGAAATCTTGAAGACGATAAAAAACGGCACGAGGAAGAACAGCAGGAGCCACAAGTAGGGAACTGCAATGACGAGCCAGCGGCGCATGGTTCCTCCAAACGTTGACCCGGACGGCCTCTCCTGGACTAGCTCGTCAAGACGATGCCGGCGTCGGCCGGCCAATCGAGCCACACGTCGTCGTCCCAGCTGATGGTGCGCTCGACCGTGTGAGCGGAGTTGGCTCTCAGCGCCGTCACCTTCTGGCCGGATGCGACCCGCACGTGGTAGTGCGAGATCGAGCCGAGATAACCGACCTCGATGACTTTGCCCTGGATGGCGTTGACGGCGCCCGCAGGCCTTTCCAATCCGATGCGGATCTTCTCGGGCCGCAGGGCCAGCCACACCTGCTGATCCCTGACGCAGCCCTCGGGAGCCTGCGCTTTGAATGTGGAATTCCCGGCGGGCCATGCGATATCGACGACGCCGTTCCCGACATTGGCGGCCTTGCCCTCGAAGACATTCACTTCGCCGATGAACTGTGCCACGGAGCGCGAGCGGGGAATCTCGTAGATCTCGCCGGGGGTCGCGACCTGATCGATCTTGCCGTGATCCATGACGGCGATGCGGCTTGCGACCGTCATCGCCTCCTCCTGGTCGTGGGTGACGATGACGAATGTCGTGGCGGTGCGCTCCTGAATGCGCATCAGCTCGAATTGAGACTGGTTGCGCAGCTTCTTGTCGAGGGCGCCGAGCGGCTCGTCGAGCAGCATGAGTTTCGGCTTCTTGGCGATGGCGCGGGCGAGAGCGACGCGCTGCTGCTGGCCGCCCGAAAGCTGATGCGGTTTGCGTTTGGCGAACTTGGTGAGCTCGACCAACGACATCGCCTCGTTCACGCGGGCATCGATATCGGCTTTCGCCATTTTCTCCTGACGCAGACCGAAGCCGACGTTGCTCTCGACCGTCATGTGCGGAAAGAGCGCGTAGGACTGGAACATCATATTGATGCCGGTCCGCTCGTAGGGAGCAACGCCGGTGATGTCCTCCCCGGCGACGATGATGCGGCCCTCGGTCGGCGTCTCGAAGCCGGCGAGCATGCGCAGAAGCGTGGTCTTGCCGCATCCCGATGGTCCCAAGAGCGCGAAGAACTCGCGCTCGTAGATGTCGAGCGTGACGTTGTTGATGGCGACGAAGTCGCCGAATTTCTTGGTGACGTTCTCGAAGCGGACGATGGGTGTCTTGGAGGGATCTTTCCAGGGCGCAAATTCCGATTGTGGAGCCGGCGTTCGCGCCGTGAGCCGGTTCGCGCCGATGGCAGGCGCCGCGCCGGTCATCGTTCCACCCGTTGCTGCCCCGGTCATGGCTACTCCTTCGTACTGAATACTCGAGCGGGCTCAGTCTGCAGGGGCGGCCGCGCCGGCGGGCGCGGCCGCCGATCCTTCTATTTGCCGGTCACGATCTTGGTCCACAGTCGCGTCGCGATGCGCTGGGTCTTGGGATCGTAAGGCAGCTTGACAAAGAGCTTCTTGAGCGTCGCCTCATCGGGATAGATCGAGGTGTCCTTCAAAATATCCTCGTTGATGAATTTCTGCGAGGCGAGGTTGCCATTCGCGTAGCTGATGTAGTTGGAGGATTTGGCGATGACCTCCGGCTTCATCATGTAGTTGAGGAAGGCGTGCGCTTCCTCGACATGATCGGCGTCCTTCGGGATCGCCATCATGTCGAACCACATCTGCGTGCCCTGTGAAGGAAGCGCATAGTGGATGACCTGGCCGTTCTTGGCCTCCTCCGCCCGATTGGCAGCCTGGAGTATGTCGCCCGACCAGCCCAACGCCATGCAGATGTCGCCGTTGGCGAGCGCATTGATGTATTCGGACGAATGGAACTTCTGGATGTAGGGGCGGATGCTCTGCATGAGAGCTGCAGCCTTCTCGAGGTCCTCCGGCTTGTTCGTGTTTGGATCCAAGCCCAGATAGTTGAGGACCACCGGGAGGATGTCGTCAGGGGAATCGAGGACGTGAATGCCGCAGTCCTTGAACTTGGATACGATTTCTGGCTTGAAGATCATGTCAAGCGAGTTGACCGGGGCGTCCGGCATGCGCTCCTTAATCTTGGCTTCGTTGTAGCCGACGCCGGTCGTTCCCCACATATAGTCGATCGCGTACTCGTTGCCGGGATCGTAAACGGCGACGCGCTCTGTAACCTCGGGCCACATGTTCGACAGGTTCGGAAGCTTGGACTTGTCGAGCTTCTGGAAGACGCCGGCCTTGATCTGGCGATTAAGGAACTGGCCGGTCGGAACGACGACGTCGTATCCGGTCTTGCCGGCGAGCAGCTTGGTCTCGAGCACCTCGTTGCTGTCGAATACGTCGTAGACGACCTTGATGCCCGTCTCCTTGGTGAAGTCCTCGAGGATCGACTCGTCGATATAGTCGGACCAGTTATAGACCCTCACGACCTTTTCCGCGGCTAGGACCATTTGGCCGGAGGCGAGCGCCGCAACCGCGATGGTGCCCGCGAGCGCGCGGCGGGCGCGTCTAGTCCACTTCATTGAAGATCTCCAGTTCTGACAACGATAGCGGCACTTGCCCGGACCACTCATACGCCGACGCCCTCGAGCGTGCTGCCGGTCATTCTATTGTGATCACAAATGCCTCATTGTACAATTACAATTGTTGTGTTTGGACCAATGGGGCCTGGCCGGGTCGGCGCGATCTTGTCGGGAGTGGATTAATGCGCCGGAGTTCGCAGCCGTCGCTTTTTCGGTCAGCCATTGGGCACGAGAGAGTACGAGTTGAGCAGAAGGCTTCAAGCGAGCGGAGCGGGAGCGGTTCAGCCGGTCCTGGCGATCACGCCGCCGGACCTGGACGTGCCGACCCACGAGGCCGTCTATCGCGAGCTGCGCGAGCGCATACTCTTCGGCGGCTTTCGGCTTGGCGGCGCCGTCACTCTGCGCGACCTCGCCGAGGAGCTCGGCGTCAGTCCCATGCCGGTGCGCGAGGCCGTGCGCCGGCTCATCGCCGAGCGCGCGCTCACGATGCAGGGCAACCGGCGCGTGCTCGTGCCGGCGATGACGCGCGCCAAGTTTGATGAGATCCTGTTTGCCCGCTGCACGCTCGAGCCGGAGCTTGCCGCGCGCGCCTTGCCGCGGATGCGCGCCCCCGACATCGCCGAGATCGCCGTCATCGACGAGTGCATCGATGAGGCCATGATCAGCGGCGACGTCGAAGGCTATATGCGCGCCAACTATCGGCTTCCATTTCGGAATCTATGAGTGGGCGGATGCGGAGACGCTGAGAAGCCTCGTCGAAAGCATCTGGCTTCAGTTCGGACCGTTCATGCGCATGGCGTATGGCCGTCTTGGCACGTCCAAGCTCGAGGACCACCACCAGGCCGCGCTCGAGGCCATGCGGCGCGGCGACAAGGGGGCGCTCCGCGCCGCCATCGCCGCCGACGCCGGGCAGGGCATGGGGTTCATCGGCGATGCGGCGCTGGGCGGTCTGCAATGAGCAATCGCAGCGGGCTCCCGCATGGTCGCTTAACACTAACGCGCCAAGTTTCGCGTTGAGCCCGGGGTGGACCGGCTTGAGCTCACTGCGATTTTGTGATCACACTATGCAGGCGATGAGCGGACCTTCGGCGGGCCGCACCGTTTGCCGCCCCTTTGCCTCCCTCGAGGCGCCAATAACGGGTTCCGGCCCCTGGCCGAACGCACCCAGCGGGCGTCCGGGCGGCGGCATCGATGTTGCAAAGCCTTGAAGTACGTCCATTCGATTGATCTCAATCTCAATATCAGCCAAGTGTCAGTCATGACTCCCGAAATCGGCGAGACTGCGAGCAGCGCGGAGAGCCCGACCTACGCGGTGGGCGCCACGCCCGAGACCCTCAGGGCCTGGCTCAGCGAAAACCGGATCTCGGAGGTGGACTGCGCCGTTCCCGATATTGCCGGCGTCGCGCGTGGAAAGACCATGCCGGCGGAGAAATTCGTCAAGCTCGACCCCGTGCACCTGCCGATCTCGATCTTCCACCAGACGATCACCGGCGACTACGTCGGCTTCGACGAGAACTCGCAGGCTCTTTATGCCGAGAGCGATCTGATGATGGTACCGGATCTGAAGACGCTCCGGCCGGCGCCGTGGGCCACGAGCCCGACCGCGCAGGTGATCCACGATACGATGTGGCAGAACGGCTCACCGGCCGAGATTGCCCCCCGCAACGTGCTGAAGAGGGTGGTCGAACTTTACGCGCACGAAGGCTGGCTGCCGGTCGTCGCGCCCGAGATCGAGTTCTATCTCACCAAGACGAACCCGGACCCCGACTATCCGCTCGAGCCGCCGATCGGCCGCTCGGGGCGCAAGGGCGCGGGCCGGCAAGCCTACAGCCTCGCCGCCGTCGACGAGTACGACAAGGTCGTCAACGACATCTACGAGTTCGCCGAGCGCCAGTACCTGAAGATCGATACGATCATTCAGGAGGGCGGCGCGGCGCAGCTCGAGATCAATCTGCTCCACGGCGACCCGATCGATCTCGCCGATCAGGTGTTCTTGTTCAAGCGCACGATCCGCGAGGCGGCCTTCCGGCACAATTGCTATGCGACGTTCATGGCCAAGCCCTTGGAAAACGAGCCGGGCAGCGCCATGCACATTCATCAGAGCATCGTCGACACCAAGACGGGCCGCAACATCTTCACCTCCGAGAGCGGCACCCCGAGCAAGCGTTTCTACCAGTTCCTCGCCGGTCAGCAGCAGTATCTGCCGGCCGCGATGTGCCTCTTCGCGCCCTACGTCAACTCCTACCGGCGCCTCGTGCCGGGGAGCGCCTCGCCGATTAATGTCGAGTGGGGCGAGGACAATCGCTCCGCGGGGCTGCGCGTTCCCGTCTCACCCGCGAGCGCGCGCCGGGTCGAGAACCGCCTCGCCGGCGCCAACTCGAACCCCTATCTCGCCATCGCCGGCAGTCTCGCCTGCGGCTATCTCGGCATGATCAACAAGCTCGAACCGCGCCCTCCCGTCACCGGCAATGCCTACCGCAACCAGCATCAGCTGCCGCGCGGACTGCTCGAGGCGCTGCTCGACTTCGAGGAAAGCGCGAGCCTGCACGAGGTTCTCGGCAAGGCGTTCTGCCACCTCTACTTGCAGCTCAAGCGCTCGGAGTTCGAGGAGTTCATGCGCGTGATTAGCCCCTGGGAGCGCGAGCACCTGCTCTTGAGCGTTTGAGGGGCCTCAGAGTTAGTGAACGATTCTCACTGCCGGGTGCGACCTGCCGGTGCGGCGACTTGGCGTAACAAGCCTTCGATGTGCTGGATGAACGGTGTAAAACCAGACTTTCGGAGCCTTCGCGGTGAGGTGAGATCCAGCTCAACGGAAAGACAAATCCCAAATTCTCTAGCGGCCAGGCAAGAAATTTGTCCATCCTTTTGAGCTGGATCATGATTATTGCGCTCAATTGCGCCCATTCTTGCCGTGGCGAGCGGATTTTGGATAGAAATAGCTCTCTATCAACTCTATGAATACTTCAATCGTGCGGATCATCTTAATTCTCCTCGTGATAATCGATTTCTGTTGAAGAGCAATCTAGTCGGGCACGCCTGCGAAGACAAACGGCATTGCTTTACAGCTGATGTAAGTTTTTGTTACATATCTCATGGTCCGTCGACTCCCCTCTCTGAACGCCTTGCGCGCCTTCGAGTGCGCGGCCCGCCACGCGAGCTTCTCGCTCGCCGCCGCCGAGCTCAACGTCACCCATGCCGCCGTCAGCCGCCACATTCGTGATCTCGAGACCTGGCTTGGCGCGACGCTGTTCACTCGCACCGGGCGCGGCGTCGTGCTGACCGAGCCCGGCCAGGCACTCGCGCGCGATTTGACGCCGGCCTTCGATCTCATGGCCGAGGCGACCGACCGCTTTCCGGGTCCGCGCCATCGCCGTGCGCTCGTCATCAGCGCCGAGGTCTCGCTTGCGGCCCTATGGCTGGTGCCACGGCTCGGTGCATTTACGTCCGCCCATCCCGACGTCGACCTCGTCCTCGACCCGACCAATCGTGTCATCAATTTCGACAAGGACGCCGTCGACCTCGGGCTGCGCTTTGGCGCGGGGGGCTGGGAGGGCGTCGTGGCCACGAAGCTCCTCGATGCGGATGATTCGCCCGTTTGCAGCCCGGCCCTCCTCAGGAGATCGAAGGTGCGCACGCCGCGCGACCTCGCGCGCGTGACGCTGCTGCAAGAGGACCCAAAACAGCACTGGCACTGCTGGCTCGAGGCGGCAGGCGTCGCCGATGAGGTCGTGCCTGCCGGGCCGACACTCAACGGCCATCTCGCCATCGCGGCGGCGGAGGCGGGCCAGGGCTTCGCGCTCGCCGACGCCGTTCAGGCGGCGGACGCTCTCTTGGCGAAGAGGCTCGTAAGCCCCTTTGACATGGCCGTGCGTCATCATGCCTATTACGTGGTGCGCGGCGCGAAGAAGAAGGAATCGAAACCGGCCGCCGCGTTCCGGACCTGGCTCGGCGCCGAGATCGCCCAGTCGGTCGCGGCGTTGCGCGCCGCCGGGCTCGGATATCTCGCGGCAAGCTGAGCAGGGCCAGGTCATGACTGGAGAATCCACGATGTCGTCGATACCCAGCGTTGTAAGCTTCGCCGATCCCGCACCAATGTCAGAGCCCTACCGTCCTCGCGCCGATCGCATCCTCTCGGGCGACCCCGTGCAGACGGCGGCCAATCTGTTCCAGAGCGCCGACGGGCGGTTCAACTGCGGGATCTGGGAGTGCCAGCCGGGCAAGTGGCGCGTCGTGTTCACCGAGAGCGAGTTCTGCCGTCTCGTCGCGGGCGTGATCATCGTCCGAGGCGACGACGGGTCCGAGCGCACGTTCCGCGCCGGCGACGCCTTCGTCTCGCCGGCCGGCTTCACCGGGACATGGGAGGTTCTGGAGCCGGCGAAGAAGCTTTACGCATTCTATGAGTGAAGCATATCATCAGCCATCCGCATCGACGGCTGGGTAGGGACCCATGTCCACGATGTCCGACTTGGGCGGCAATCGCGGGGCCGACGGCTCATAGGTGTCGCGGCCAGAGCAATGGCCGCTACGCCTTCCGGTGCCATTCGCGAGTGCCTTATTTATTCAGGCGTCGGGGCGAAGCTTGGCAAGTCAGCCCCTGTCGGCATGCCAAGGCCATGGCCGACCTTTACGGCGTCAAGCTGAAGGGGCGCGAGGCTAGGCATCGCGCTTCGAACGCGAGGGTTGCGGGCGTGAAACACAAGGCTCACTCCAGCAGAGCCGGAAGGCGGCACCTCGGCGCGCCACCCCGCAGTGCTGGGTTGCCCGCCGATCAACGCTGAGCGCAGGCTTCCAAAACGCCAACGCGGGCTCCCGGGAGTGAACCGCAGGCAAGGCTTGAAGTTCGAGCTAGTGGGATTGGTATCGACCTCGGCTGCGGACATCCGCGAGGCCGGTTGCACCATCACACTTTCTTGTTTTTTTGCCAGATTGTAATGGTTGGGAGACCTGCTCTCGTAGATCCCGATGCGGTAGTAGTGCGTCCCGATGGACGCCAAATTCCCAGCCCCCGGTTACCCCCCGCCCGGTAACAGCCGCAGCCTCGCCCGGGGTTGCGGCTTTTTCTTTGGCCGCCGATTTGGACGATAAGCCCGACACCTCCGAGCGGAAGAAGGCCCAAGGCTCCAAGGGTCAAACTGAGAAGGTCCTCACACTTCCGAGACTGGCCAGCTCTATCCCGATCAGCGGACAAAGTTGTGCGGTCCCTCACCGACGCTGAGGGCCACGAGCAGTCATACGTCGCTGACCAATATCCTCGCCCGCGGCTGAAGTAATGTGACGCATCTTTGCCCTGCGGTCTGATTAGAGCAGGCACGCTTCAATCTAACTTCATCGCCCGTTTATGCCGTGCGATCTCGGTTATTAGCCATTGCCGGAATTGCTTCACCCCTGTGAGGGACGAGGCGCCGGGGCGTTGTGCGAGACAATAGCAGCCCGGGATCCGGCGCCTGATTGGGAAGGGCGCGGCGAGCAGTCCACGGACCAGCAGATCCTCGGCCATGATATTGTCGGCCAGCGCCACCCCGCCGCCGTTGACCGCCTCACGGATGGCGAGCGAGGGATCGTGAAAGATCGCGCCCGTCGTGGCGTCGACACCGGTCACACCCTCGCCGCGGATCCATTCCTCCCACCAGAACGTCGTGTTCTCGTGAAGCAGCCGGTGCTTGGCGAGATCACTCGGCTTGCGCAGGGCCGTAGGACCCTTGGTCAGCGCCGGTGCACAGACTGGAATGATGACCAAGTATGTGAGCGGAGTGAGCGAGGGATCATCGACTTCGGAGTTCGCGAAGAGGATGCGGAGATCCGCGCGCGGATTACCGCCCTTACCGCTGTCGTCGTGGATCGATACTTCGAGCTCGCAGTCCGGACAGGTGCTGCGAAAGCGCGGAAGCCGGTCCGCGAGCCAGAGGTTCATGAATGTTGCGTTGATGGAGAGCGTGACGCGTTTGAGCTTGCGGCGCCGCGCCGGCCCGTAGGCGCCGATCTCTTCGGTCGACTCCTGGATGATCTTGAACGCCTCGGAAAGCCGCTGAGCGTAGTAGACGGCCCTTTCCGTCAATTGCACCTGGCGGAAATTGCGTTCGAAGAGTGGCAGTCCCAACGTGTCTTCCAGGGTGCGGATGTGCCGGCTGACAGCAGAGGGCGTGAGCTTCAGTTCCACGGCCGCGTCCTTGAAGCGCGATTGCTCCCTCGATTTTGGCCGGCATTTCGATGTGCCGCAGCAGATCGAAGGCCACGCCAAGGCCATCCTCGACGCCGGGACGACGCTGCTTTCGATTGGGGGCGATCACTACATCACGTGGCCGCTTCTCCGGGCTCACGCGAAACGGCACGGGCCGATGGCGCTCGTCCAGTTCGATGCGCACCAGGACACCTGGTTCGACGAGGAGGCGCGGCTCGATCATGGCTCCTTCGTGGCGCGGGCCGTGCGCGCCGGCATTGTCTGCCCTGAGCACTCGATCCAGGTCGGGATCAGAACGCACGCTCCGGATGATTGCGGCATTGAGATTATCTACGGCGACGATGTGCAGGCCCTCGGCGTCCAGGGTGTGATCGAGCGGATCAAGGCCCGAGTTGGCGATGCGAAGGCATACGTTACCTTCGACATCGACTGTCTGGACCCCGCCTACGCGCCGGGCACGGGTACCCCGGTTGCGGGCGGACTGTCCTCGCGAGAAGCGCTGATGATCCTGCGCAAACTCGGCTCGCTCGATATCGTCGGCGCTGACGTGGTTGAAGTCGCCCCGGCTTACGACCACGCCGACATCACCTCGATTGCCGGGGCG
Source organism: uncultured Alphaproteobacteria bacterium (assembly GCA_963699485.1). Taxonomy (GTDB): domain Bacteria; phylum Pseudomonadota; class Alphaproteobacteria; order Rhizobiales; family Hyphomicrobiaceae; genus Hyphomicrobium_C. The sequence continues at coordinate 217,296 of CAVOUC010000022.1, forward strand.
ACTGTGCTGCAGCACTATCTCGGGCTCTTGGCGGAGAGCAAGGCGGCACGACTTGGCGGAGAGCAAGGCGGCACCAGGAGCGTAGGATCGGCATAAAGCCCCCGAAGCGGGTCTTCGTCCAAGTGAACCCCAGAACGCGAATTGAATAAGGACAGGGGTCTGCCTTCCGACATACCACATCGAGCCGAGGCGGCTGTCCCACTGCCCCGGCATGTGCTCGGGACCGTCCCAGGCGAGGATGCCCAGGAAACCAAGTTGCATGAAGATGCCGAGGGCGAGGAACTGAAGAAACAGTTTCTTAGGGTCGTCTTAGGGGGTCATCGCCCCCTCCACGAGGGAACGGGCCGCAAGCTTACGCTCGCCCGTGACCGCGAGCAATCGCAGGGACGTCGCTTCAAGTGGCTGATGAGGAAGGCCTTAGTTGTTGCGTGCTCCAAAAGCGGACACTCGCAAGTGTCGCCTTCGGGTCAAAATGATGAGAACGCGCCATTTCCGCGGCACGGTCGGTCGACCCCAATGAGCGGGTCATCCTCGTCTCGTTGGGTAGCTGCGCGAGCGTACCTGCCTGCGTTAGGGATCTGCATGCACTTAGTTAGAGCGCCCTGGCTTTTCCAGCGGGCCAAGTGCTTCGAGGTATCTTCGATCAAAATTCTGACCATAAACGTCGAACTGCACCGAGCTATCGCGGAAGCTTTTCAGTGGCTGACCAAGTCCCAAGAGTCCGCGCTCGCGCTGACGCCGCACGACACCGAGATCTATTTCGATAGGCATGAATTGCTCGTGAGAGTAAGCTTGGTGCAGTATCCTTCCCGTCGGATCCACGATCACGGACTCGCCGTTGCCGCCGGCGCCCAGACCATTAATGTGAAATACGTAAGTCTGAAACATCGCGCCCGTTGCCTGGGCTATCGCCAGGTCAGCGTAACGATCCAAGAAATGGGCCAATACAGGATTCAGGATTACCTCAGCGCCCATTGCGGTCAACGTCCGTGCAACTTCGGGAAACCAAATGTCGTAACAGATGGCGACTCCAAAGCGCCCCACCTGCGGCACATCAAAAACGCAGAACTCGTTCCCTGGGGTTGTGCCTGCCTCATATGGCTTGAACGGGAACATCTTGCGATAGCGTGTGACGACTTCGCCTTCTGGGTCAATCACCGGCGTCATATTATAGATCGCGCTGTCCCGTTGTTCGAAAACTGACCCCGCCACCAGCCAGATTTTGAAATGTCGAGCCATTTCTCGAAACTCTTGCTCTATAGGACCATCGGTAGGCTGAGCCGAGTGTAATGCTGGACCATGTGCGGCGAGCTCGCTAAGTATCACCATCTGCGTCCATGGATATAAATGCATCAGGATTCCAATCCGGCTGCGCAAAGCCTCCAGATTGTTGTGCATGCCGATATGCGTCTGTATGCCGGCAATCGCAAAATGGGTCATGTTCACGCCTTTCCCTGCTTTGCGGCGGGATTTGACCGACTTCGCCCATACCATTCAAGATTTCGCGTCGTGATCTTGTTCTGATGACTGTCTGCTTCACTTAAAGCTTTTGCAGTAGCATGCAGAACCGTCGAACCGTGGGAATGGTATGCCACGGTCAAACATGCCGGCACAAAATGGTTCATCTGCCACTGATGAACCGTCCCATCGCTCCATGACAGTGCCGCCGTTAAAGCATGCGGCCGGTATTCGGCGGTGTAAACCGTACCAAAACCTTCATTATAGCCTGATGAAAATAGCGGCGCGCGGCGAAACTCAGCGGAAAGTTCGGCTCCTGATGGTGGATGCGATGTATAGAGTGAATCAAGATACGCGCCACGTTTCAGTGTGTTGGATCTCCGACAGTGACGTGGCCACTCGTCGCCCAGCTGATGATTGACCGACCAAGGCGTAGGCATGACAATCGAGGGACGGTCGGGCGCAACAAAAACTGTAGCCCACTCGCAGTTTCGATCAGTAAGCGTTATATTGTAGGACATGTGCGAGGGAATGGCGCGCAACGCCTCGATGGCCTCCGCAACGTCCGAGCAGATTTCAAGCAGATATCGGATAATCAAGGGGATCCCGAAGCCTGGGCCGGTGACTGTGCGTCCTCCGAATGATAGCGAAACGGCCAGTCCCGCATCGTTCATCCCATCGGCGAGACCAGCCATGCCGTCGACCATACCGATCACCGCCCGCCCCCGCCATCGGGTCAGGAGCATCGTCGCTTCGTTGAGTTCCGGATGGAGGTCATAGTTGCGGACCAAGAAAGGGCCTTCTGAATTGACCGCAACCGCTTGCGAGCAACTTACGAGGTATTGAGGTGGCCGCCAGAAACTCAGGAAGCGTGCCGCCTCGTCACCTGCATTCGCGGCCGACACCAGCCTCTCCCACAGGCCTTCGAACTCCGGCATATACCGCCGCAGCGCCCGGGCAGCTTCATCAACACTTGGTCCCCGGTCACCTCCGCGCTCGAGGTACCAACTGCGCCATCCAGGCCATCCGCGCTGGAAGACCTCAAGCCACGCAGCGCCAGGGGCCTCTTCGGCAATTCCCCGAAAAGTCAGTTCCATGGAATGAACTTGTCCGACCACTCAGCTGTTACCTTTGAGCCATGATATATCATGAATCTCGGTGCCGGTATTCCGGCTATGAGTCGCCGTGTCAAGATCGCACCACAGATGGTTGAAACGAGTGGGGCAGCCTAGATTGATTGGAGAGATGGCTCCGAGCTTGAGACGGTTATTTTTGGATCTGGAACGACATCTATGCCGTTTGGTTCCCTGCTCGTGAGTTACACGATAGTCCCTTGTTGAAAATTGGCGTTAAAAATGGGCTCCTCTCCCAGAGTGGGGTCAGAACCATTTACCGGCTGACATGTCCTCTGGCAGGATTAGCGGCGAGGATGGCGCAAGCGGCACACTTTGGAACTGTGCCTTGATTCCAGCATTCCATTGCCGTGCACGTGCTGTCAGCTCCCGCTTGCCCGTTTGCATCCGTCCGCGTGCCATCAGACAGCCAAGGTCGGCCCCATGATAGCAGTACTCGCCAACACCGTAGACGCGCAGATAGAAGGCCTCGCTCTCATCGCCAAGGCTGGCCAAGTTGAGAGCAGACCGCAAGAAGGAAATTTCGCCGTTATCATCCATGCGCCAGATGCCTGACCGTGGCGCCTTGGTAATCAACTCCACCTTGTCTTCGGTCTGCTTCAGAATGAGCTGGGTCCAGTGATCGTAGTCGGGCCAGCGGCTCTGAACCGCGGCAAGATCGATCTCATAGTCGACGTCAAGGAACTCCAGAAGGTGGAACAAGAACAGCGGACAGCCACCATACGTCGAGGTAATCAGGTTTGTTGGCGGCGTGGCGCCGCTAACGCGTGGGTTCAACTCGCCGAGGTAGACTGTGTTGGTATCCGTATCTAGCAGAAAGTCGACACAAAATACACCCTTGTAGCCTTCCGCGTAGAGCCGGTCGCCGAACTTGCGCGCCATCTCCCGAACCGTCTCGGGCACACCCTCCGGCAGAATTGTTGGCGATATGTCGTTGCCGCACCAGCCGCCCTTATAAGGAGTGATCTCGCTGTACCCCGTGATGTCGGTCATAACCGGTCCAACGAGCGTACCGTGACGGGTAGCGCAACCCTCGATAGTCCCTGGAAGGTGGTTGATCCGCTTCATCACCTTCAGCTTCTGTTCGACGATCTTCGGGGCGTACCTCTTCCAGTCGCCCTCAGAGCTAATAAAAAAGGTCGTGCGCCCGCTATCGCCGTACGGCGTCTGGACAACCAGATCGCTACCAAGCATTGCGCTCTTTGCAAGCGCCGTCAGCTCAGCATAGGAACCCGCTTTGCCAAGAGCATTTGGCACGCTTGCCACGCCTGCCTTGTTGCCAATCCGTGTCGTTTCGATCTTCGAGTCCACACGGGTCCGAAGCGCGGCGGGAGGAAGGGCAATGTCAAGGTCGATCGCGCGGCAGAGCCTCTCGGTCTCCTCATCGAACATGACAAAGATCGCCTTGCCCTTGACCTGCGATTTCACTTTGGCGCGAAACTGAGGATGGGCAACAAGATAGTTTGCAACATCCTCCATAGATTTGAACTCTTGCGGTTCCGTCAAGGCAGGCACGAAGACGCGAGGATGGAGTCCGTCGAATATATCGAAGTAATTTATGAACTCCAGTCCTCCGACCCATTGGTCAAGCCCCAGAAGGCTAAAGGGCGTCGGCGTGATGATATAGATCGGCGTCTTGTTCCTGCGCAGGAACTGATAAATGTCGCTTAAGCCTGAAAGCTTGGGTCTGGGTGACAGGTTTGCTTTCTTCCGCGGCTTCGCCCGGGCAGGTAAGTCCTTTCGTGCTGTTTTCTCGTTCGGCTTTTTTGCTGCCTTAGCGTCTTTCTGGTTCATTGTCGTCTCCATCTCGCCGCCATAGTTGCGCATTTCCCGCAAGGCACTGGCTTTGGCAATCCAACCGTTCCAACTCTTCGCATGGCGACGCCGGCGCTCACTGGGAGAGGGCACATTGGCACACCGGTCGCGATATCCGACTGCCGTAGACTCCCCGGTAGAAACGGGATTGCAGATCGACGACGGTTGCCGAAAGAACCTCTTTGATTTTAAGTTCTCGATAAACGGAGTGACCCGCCTCGAAAGCAGTCCGTTAAGCGAAATCAAAAGACCATTTGGCCCTCCAGAATACTTCTGGTCGTGGCTGCGTTTCAGTCGTTCGCGGACTCTCGTCTGGGAGCGAGGTCTTACTGCATTTCGGCTTGTAGCCGAATGCCAGCGACTTCCCGGGTATTTAAGTGGCTGCCGGGTGGAAATCATGGCACTTTCATCCCCGCGGTCTCTTGAAGAACGCCTCGATCAAGTCGGCAATTGCAGCCGACGATAAAGGCTTATCGATATTGGTGAGTGTCTTTTCGGGCAAATTATCGGGCAGAACGTTGCGTCGGGCCACGACAAGATCGGCGACATACGCGGCGTCGAATTCAGGATGAGGTTGAATAGTAAATGCCCGATCGCCGTATGAAAGCGCCGCATATTTGCAAGACGCGGACGAGCCCGCGATCTCTGCGCCCATAGGTTTCTCAATTACTTGGTCCTGGTGCCAGGCCATGACGCAAGCCTTGTCTGAGATCCCGTCCAATTCATAGACCTCGGGACCTACTGACCACCCGCCGGGATATTTTTCGACGCTGCCCCCGAGCGCCTGGGCCATGATCTGGTGGCCAAAGCAGATGCCCACCACTGGCACGGCTTCAGCATAGGCGCGGCGAAGAAAATCCTCGAGCGGCGGAATCCATGAATGGTTCTCATAGACACCAAATTTCGAGCCGGTGATCAACCAACCATCTGCATCACGAACACTGTCGGGAGTGACGCCGTCCAGCACGGGATAGGTAATGAATTCGAAACCGCGCCCACCGAGGAAACGGCGGAACATATCATCATAGTCGCCATGCTTATTGCGCAACTCCTCGGGAGTGCGGCCGGTCTGCAGGATTCCAATTTTCATCTGTCGCCTTCTTCTCAATGGAAATCACACCCGATGCGACAATCATTGCGTTATGCACTTCTGCGCGCCGAGAAATGCATTTCCGGTCAGCAGCTTGGCTTCCAACGCCTCATGCGAATCGAACACGTCGTAACGCACCTTAGTGCCGGTGTCGGTTTCGAATTTGGCGATCGTGTCGTCGGCGATATAGTCCGACCAATTGGAGATGTTGACGATATTCTCTTCCGCCGCTGCCGAGACGGCGAAGGTCCCTGCAATTGCAATGGACGCAAACAACTTTTTCATCGACTTTGCTCCTAGGCTGATCTCTCGTGAGCGACTAGATTCCGAGCTTGTCGCGCAGCCCATACCACCAGGAACCGGCAATCGAGTAAGGCACCCGCAACGTTAGTCCGCCGGGGAACGGGTACCAGGGAAGTTTCGCGAAGACGTCGAAGCGAGTTAGATCGCCGTTGATCGCTTCCGAGAGGATGCGGCCGAACAGATGCGTGCCGCACACGCCGTGCCCGCTATAGCCATGGGCGATGTACGTGTTGGGGCCGAGCTTGCCCATCTGCGGCACGCGCGTGAAGGAAAGCGCGCAGTTGCCGCTCCAGGCGTAGTCGATCCTGACACCCTTCAGCTGCGGGAATACTTTATCCATATTGCGCCGCAGCTTGGCTTCGATGTTTGCGGGATCGGTACCGCCGTAAACGGTACCGCCGCCGAACAGTAGCCGCTTGTCCGCCGATAGGCGGTAGTAGTCGAGGATGTAGCGCACGTCCTCCACACAAAGATCTGACGGCAACAGTCGTTTGCCGCGATCGCCTAGCGGCTCGGTCGCCATAACCTGTGTCGAGAATGGCATGGTGCGCCAGGTCAGTTCGGGAACGACGTGACCCAGATAGGCGTTGCCGCACAGCACAAGTGTTGAGCAACGCATTTCACCTTTGGCGGTTTTCACACTCGGGTTCGCGCCCTGTGTCACGGAGACGACCGGAGAATGCTCATAAATAACGCCGCCCAGCGATTCGAAGGCGGCAGCTTCTCCGAGCGCCAGATTGAGCGGATGCATGTGGCCGCCGGTGTGGTCAATCATGCCGCCCAGGTAGACGTCCGACTGCACGTGCTTGCGCATACCAGCCTTGTCCACCATCTCGTGGTCGTCCATGCCGTGCTTGCGCCACAGCTCCTTTTTGGCCTCAAGCTCGCGCATCTGCTTGGACGTGTAGGCAGCGAAGAGGTTTCCCGTTTTTCAGGTCGCACTTAATGTCATGACGCTGAATGAAGTCGCGGATGATCTGGCCGCCCTCTTGCAGCATCTTTCCGACCGCATTGGCGGTCTGCGGGCCAAAACGCCGCTCAATCGTCCCGAGGCTTGCATTCAAGCCGTTGACGATCTGGCCGCCGTTGCGCCCTGACGCACCCCAGCCGACGCGGGCGCCTTCGACGATCGCCACCTTGTGGCCCTTCTCCGCCAGGTGCACCGCGGTGGAAAGACCGGTAAAACCAGCACCAAGGATGCAGATATCGATGCTCTGCGAGCCGATCAGTTCGGGCCGCTTCGGCGAGGGGTTAGCGGAGGCCGCATAGTAGCTGCGGGTGTGACTGCCGTCTCCGGCATAGCTTTGTTGGTTGGCGACCATCAGACTGTTTCCAAATATGTGTGGTACTCGAAGTCAGTGACACGTTGAGCGAAGACCTCCATCTCCTGACGCTTGCAATCGACGAGCATGCGCTGCAGCGTCGTCGACAGGAAAAGGGGGATCATTGGCCCTTGCTCGAAGGCGGCGACTGCGGAGGCCCAGTCTGGAGGAATGCTGGGAAGTCGCTGAGCATAGGCATCGCCGATGATCGGCTCGGCAGGGATCATGCGCCCTTCGATTCCCACGAGTGCCGCCCCGAGTATCCCCGCGAGCACTAGGTATGGGTTGGCGTCCGCGCCAGCGACGCGGTGCTCGATGCGGCGCGCCTTGGGCGAGCCGCCCGGAATACGGATTGCAACTGTGCGGTTTTCATAGCCCCAAGCCACTGCCGATGGCGCGTGGGAGCCGGGGCGGAGCCGACGGTACGAATTCATGTGCGGGGCAAACAGCAACGTCGATTCAGGCATCGCCGCGAGCAGCCCCGCAACGGCGTACCGCATGGTATCTGACCCGGCTTCCGTGCCGTCGTCGAAGACATTCACGCCATTGCGGTCTATCAGACTGAAGTGAACATGAAAGCCGCTGCCGGCGCGATCGCCATAGGGCTTCGACATGAAGGTGGCTGCAAAGCCGTGACGACGTGCAACGCCGCGTACGATCTCCTTAAACAATACCGCATCGTCTGCAGCCTTAAGTGGGTCGGCAAGGTGCAGCAGATTGATCTCGAATTGCCCCGGCCCGTTTTCGGCGATCGCCGCATCGGCCGGCACGTCCTGTAATTCGCAGTTGGCGTAAACATCGTCGAGGAAGCGCTCGAAGTGGTTGAGCTCGCTTAATGCGAGAACCGAATCAGAAGTCGAGCAGTCTGCCGGACGTCGGCGAAATAGGGGCCGTTGGACGGCTGCCCGAGGGATCGACCAGATAAAACTCGAGCTCGGTGGCCGTGACGGGGGTCAAGCCCAGAGCAGCGTACCGCGCAACAACCGCTGCCAACGCCCGACGTGGATCACCCAGGAACGGCGCACCGTCATCTTTTGCAAGCCAAAGTGGTATTAGGACTGTGGGCTGCGCAGTCCAGCTGATCGGCAGCGGACCGCGCCCCGTCCACTCACAATTGCCGTCGGCGTCACCCGTTTCGAACACCAGCTTGCCGCCGACGATATCCTCGCCCCAGACATCGACGCCGGCAACCGAGAGCGGCATACGCACACCGCCGGTCAACGCCTTCTTGGCTTGCGCCGCTGGAGTCCGTTTGCCGCGCAATGCACCATTGAGGTCGCAGACTGCGGCGCGCAGGCTGGTGACCTCTGGATGCTCCTCCAGCCATCTCAACATTTCCGTGACGGCCATCGACGCTTCCTCACTGCGGGGTGATTTTTTTGTGATCACATTTCTCGATAAGATATCACTTTTTTTGAGGCTGTCAAGATGCTAATTTAGGAATGGAGGTGCGGATAATGCCTAAGAGCCATCAGATGAAGTTGCCGGAGCCGGTGTGGTCTTTCCCATGCAACTTCGCAAGAATATGCCTACAACCGGCTGCGCCACTCTCTGATGATCGGCGCTATCGCCCCTGGGTGCGCGATTACCATTCGCGGCCTGGCGACAACGCTTGGCCTTAGTCCGACACCGGTCCGAGAGGCGCTGCGGCGGCTGAGCAGCGAGAACGCAATAGCCGTGCTCGAGAACCGGCGCATTATGGTGCCGGAAATGAACAGCCGACGCTTCGAGGAGCTGATAGCGCTGCGCTGTACACTGGAATGCCATGCAGCCGAGCGGGCAATTCCCTATTTAACAGAAATAGTTATCGATGATTTGGAGCGCATTGATGCGCGCATGGACGAAGCTTTGAAGCAGCGCGAATTTGATGAATTGGTGCTGCTCAACCACCGGTTCCATTCGGGCATCTACACGGCCAACCCAACCCAAGTGGTCATGTCGATGGTAGAAAGTCTGTGGCTCCAGCTCGGTCCATTCCAGCGGATGGCGATGACCTATGTGGACGACTTCTACCGGCTCGATCGTCATAAGGAAATTCTGAGTGCGCTACGCAAGCGTGATCCTATCGCCGTCGCGATGGCGATTGAGGCGGATGTTCGTGACGGTGTGGGCCGCCTTGGGCGGGAAGCCCTCAGGAAGATTTTGGGTGACGCCGAGGCGGCGTAAGTGCTTGACATTTTGTGATATCTAGTTCGTAAATAGTATCACAAAATGGAGGATTGTTCATGAGCGAGTTGACGGTCGACGATTGGAAAGAGAAGGCCAAGGCGCTGCATATTCGATCGCAGGCCTTCATTGAAGGCCGCTTTGTTGATGCGGCAAGCGGTGAGACATTCGACTGCGTCAGCCCCATCGACGGGCGTTTGCTCACAAAGGTGGCAGCCTGCGGCGTTGAAGATGTCGACCGCGCCGTCGCCGCTGCTCGCCGGTGTTTTGAGGATGGCCGTTGGAGCGGTCGAGCTCCGGTCGAGCGCAAGAGAGTTCTGCAGAGGCTCGCTGCGCTCATCCGCGAGCACGGTGAGGAGTTGGCGCTGATCGAGACACTCGATATGGGCAAACCAATCGCCGACAGCTTGTCGGTCGATGTCCGGTCAACTGCAAACTGCTTCGATTGGTATGCAGAGGCGATCGATAAAGTTTACGATGAAATTGCCCCGACCGGCAACGCATCCTTAGCCCTGGTGACGCGAGAACCGCTTGGCGTCGTGGCCGCGGTGGTCCCCTGGAACTTTCCTATGGTCATGGCAGCCTGGAAGCTTGCTCCCGCGCTCGCCGTCGGCAACTCGGTGGTGTTGAAACCTGCCGAGCAATCGTCGCTGTCTGCGCTGCGTCTCGCCGAGCTTGCTATTGAAGCAGGCCTCCCGGAAGGCGTGTTCAACGTTGTCCCCGGCATCGGGCCGACGGCGGGCCGCGCGCTCGGTCTGCACATGGACGTCGACGGGCTGTTCTTCACCGGTTCAACCGAGGTCGGCCGCTACTTCATGGAATACGCGGCGAAGTCGAACTTGAAGAAGATAGGCCTCGAGCTTGGTGGCAAGAGCCCGTTCATCTTGCTCAGCAGCTACGGCGATGTTGAACATGCGGCGGCTCAGGCGGCGAACTCGATCTTCTTTAATCAGGGCGAGATGTGCACGGCACCATCGCGATTGATTGTCGAAAACTCGGTGCACAAGCGCGCCGTCGATACCGTTGTGAAGGTCGCGGGAACATACATCCCGGGCGACCCCCTGGATCCTGCGACACGAATGGGCGCGATGGTCGATGAGCGGCATGCGCAGCGCGTATTGGGCTTTGTCGATGCCGCGCGCAGCGCTGGAGCCACAATTGCCACAGGTGGCGGCCGTGCCCGGCTTGACACCGGAGGCTGCTATGTTGAGCCCACCGTGTTCGACAACGTCAACAACAATATGAAGATCGCGCGTGAGGAGATTTTCGGTCCCATGCTCTCCATCATTCCGGTCGCGGATATGGACGAGGCCGTGCGGGTGGCTAACGACTCACCCTATGGCTTGGCGTCTTCGGTGTGGACGAATGACTTAAGCACCGCTCACAGGCTCGCAAAGCGCATTCGTGCAGGCCTCGTCTATGTCAACTGCTACGATTGTGACGACATGACCACGCCGTTTGGTGGGTACAAGCAATCGGGCATTGGCCGCGATAAATCTCTTCATGCGCTGGAGAAGTATACAGAGTTGAAGACCACTTGGATTTCTCTGGATCGTTGATCGGCATAGGGCCATAGTCACGGCCTGGGTCGACAAAGGCCTCGTGCAGTTCCGCAACGACCTCTACAACCGCGACGAAAGCGCGTTCGACGGCGGCGAGGACGTCTCCCAGCGAACGCTCGCCACATCGCTCGCGCCCTGACGCACCGCCGTTATTCGGCCGGAGCCGGGACGCCGTGTGGGCCGCGTTCGCGTCTACGCTTCGTCCGTATGACCAAGGGAGCGATCGGGAGCGATGCGGTCGCGCACGAGACGCTTCACCTCCTTGATCTCGGGAAAGCGCCCCTTCTCCTTTCGCGACCAGATGAGCTCGTCCTCGAGGCGAATCTCGAACACGCCGCCCGTGACGTCGGGCGTGAGCGTCACCGAGCCAAGCTCGTCGCGAAACGTCGCCATCAGCTCCTGCGCCATCCAGCCCGCCCTGAGCCCCCAGCCGCACAGCCGGCAGTACGTGATCTCGAGCATCGGCGACTTGGGCATGCGGACCTCGGGTGTGAACGGCGCTGATCTTCGAGCCGAGCATCGGCTCGCAGCCGGCCGGCATTCTATAGAATATGCGACCGGGAGGTGGTCCGTGCCAGGAGCGGAAACGAGCGCGGCGGCGATCCGAGGCGTCCTCCTCGACCTCGGGGGCGTCGTCTATGTCGGGAGCACGCCCATCGAAGGCGCGCTCGCCGCGATCGAGCGGCTGCGCGCCGCCGGTCTTCCGGTGCGCTTCATCACCAATACGACGCGCCGCTGCCGGCGCCGCGTGATCGCCGACCTCGGGCAAATGGGTCTTAAGGTTTCGGAGGCCGAGCTGCTCACGCCGGCGCTCCTGGCGCGGGCCTACCTCGAACGGCACGGGCTATCGCCGTTCCTCCTCGTGCATCCGGACCTCGAGGAGGATTTTGCGGGTCTCGCGTTGGGCGGGGCCGAGGCCGTCGTGGTGGGCGACGCGGGCGAGCACTTCACCTACGACCGCCTCAACCGCGCCTTCCGCAAGGTTCTTTCCGGCGCGAAGCTTCTGGCGCTCGCCATGAACCGGAACTTCAAGGACGCCGACGGGGAACTCAGCCTCGATGCCGGCCCCTTCGTCACCGCCCTCGAATACGCGAGCAGGACGAAGGCGGAGCTGATCGGCAAGCCGTCGCCCGAGTTCTACGCGCTCGCGATCGACGGTCTCGGCTATGAGCCGGCGAGCATCGCGATGATCGGCGACGATGCGGAAGCCGACATCGGCGGCGCGATGGCGGCAGGACTCAGGACGGTCCTGGTCCGCACCGGAAAGTACCGCCCTGGCGACGAGAAGGCGCTACCGATGACGCCCGACCGTATCAGCGACGACCTTGCCGACGCCGTCGCGTGGATTTTGGGCGAGTGTCGTGACCGCACCCTGTGATGATTGGCTTCACGGCTGCTCGCCGCAGCCGCTGGGGATCGTTATTCGCCGCGCTTTCCTTTCCGCTACGCGCCCGGCCCCTCGCTGTCGCCACGCCATGTCAGCGCCTGCATCTTTCCACATAGACCTGCAGCAGGGACTTTGCGAATAACCTTTCAAATGATATGGTGTCATTGTCGAGTCGCGACGGGGGGCGCTACCCCGCTGCCTGCCGTGCCGGCCCGACAATCAGGAGTAGCACGCGTTCCGAGGGCCTCGGCATGGTGCCGAGGTCGATTGCCAACGCAGATTGGGAGAAGGTCTATGAATGACAAAAAAAGCCGCACGAGATTCCGGAGACCATCCGAGTGAGACAGCCAAAGGTACAAGTCCCTCGCGGCCTGATGTTCGGAGTGGTGCGGGCGATCCAATTCTTGGGGCTTCGCGCAAGCGGAACCGAGATTCGGAACTACCTGAGCCACCAGACAGGCGAGGCCTTGGAAGGCTCCCGTGTCTATGTCGCACTGATGCGACTTGAGAGACAGGGGCTTGTGATTGGTCACGATGAAACCGAACGACCTGCAGGACGTCGAGGAAGACCCCGCCGAATCTATAAACTTTCGGCATCGGGCCTGCGGTCACTAGAAGCGGGGTCTAAACTCTACGGTGACCCGATGCCCCTCAAAAGCGGGGTAACGGAACATGGGTACGAAAGTCCCCAACAGAGTTAAACCGCCCAAGTGGACTGAACGTGTGGTGTTTTGTTCGGCGCCAAGGGAGGTTCGAGAGGAGTGGGTACTAGGACTTCGAGCTCGGTATCGCAGTAAGCTGAACTACGGCGGGAAGGCCGCAGCTGATGCGATGGCGCGCAGGGAAGCGTTAGATTGGCTCTGGCGAGTTTGGGGCTATCGTGTCCTCATCTTGCTCAACATCATCGACCGCATCATCACACGGTGGCGCGGAAGCTAAATGAAAAGCGGGGGAGTGCACTCCTCCGCTATTTCATTCGCGCAAAGTTCCGACCAACTCATCGCGATTTTTATGTAGTCCGCGAACGGTAGGGGCGCCAGACCGACGAAGTCCGCTCAGTGTGAAAACCGCTCATCGCACGCCATCGAGGAGTCCGCTCAACGGCGATGCGCGGAACTCACCCCCCGCACCTCGCCGCTACCCCGTCGATGAACGACGCGATAGCCGCCTCGAAGGTCGCGTCGGCGTCGAGCGTCTTGAAGGCCGGGATCAGGGCGCGCGTTGCCGGGTAGCCGAGCGGGTCGAGGGCGCCGAGCTCCGCTTCGTCCTCGCCGCTGATCGGCCTGAGCAGCCCCTCCGCTTCCGCCAGCGCATAGCCGAGGATGAAGGCGTAGAACGCGAGCCCCAGCCCCGCGGCCTCCGCGTCGGGGAGCCCGGCCAGTCTCAGCGCGCGGTAGACGACCTCGCTCGACCTGTGGTCGGCGGGCCCCGTCGCGTGAAAGCGGAAATGGAGATGGAAGAGGCGCGGGTGGCGCTGGGCGAGGTCGCGGTAGGCGTCGGCGACGGCGCGCATGTCGCCCTTCCAGTCGCCGCTCGGAAGCGGCAGCTCGACCGAGTCGAGCGCCCGGTCGGCCACCTGGCGCAGAAGCTCCTCGCGCGAGCGGAAATGGTGCAGCACGGTCATCGGGTCGACGCCGATCGCAACGCCGAGCTTGCGCACCGAAAATCCGCCTTCGCCCTCGCGCGAGAGCATGGTAAATGCTGCGTCGAGGATGTCGTTGCGGTCGAGGCCGCGCCGCCCGCGCGGGCGGGCCTTCGCTTTGGGGGCTCTTTTTGCCGCCGTCCGTGCCGTGGCTCTTGACAATTCTACACCGTAGCCAATAAAGTCTTCGCCGTAGCCATATCCTCTTCGCGCCGCCGCCGCAAGGCCCGCGTTCGAGGGGTGAAGCGGATGGAAAACGTGAGCGCAAGAGGTCCGAGAGATTTGGCAGCAGGGTGCGCCTCGGCCGGCCCCGTCGGCGAGGGCGCGGCTCCGCGCGGCCCTTACCCCAAGGCGCGCCTGCTGCTACTTTGCGCGCGCGTCGGCTTTTGGCCCCCGAGGAGCTTCCAGCACTGATCGAGCGGCCCCATGGAACGCCTTGGGCCATGACCGAGCTGGAGGATATTTCCCGTGACGAACACCTATCAGACGAAGCAGCTGCAGGAGCTCGACGCGCTCCACCATTTGCACCCCTTCACCAATCACAAGACGATGCGTGCGGGCGGGGCCCGCGTCATCGTGCGCGCCGACGGCCCCTACATCTGGGACAGCGAGGGCCGCCGCATGCTCGACGGCATGTCGGGCTTGTGGACCTGCAACGTCGGCTACGGCCGCAAGGAGCTGGCCGAGGCGGCTTATGAGCAGATGCTCGAGCTGCCGTTCTACAACACCTTCTTCAAGACGACGCATCCCCCCGTCGTCGCCCTCTCGCGCAAGCTCGCCGAGATCGCGCCGGCGAACCTGAAGCAGGTGTTCTACGGCTCGTCGGGCTCCGAATCGAACGACACGGCGATCCGCCTCATCCGCCACTACTGGGTGCTCAAGGGCGAGCCGAAGCGGCGCATCATCATCTCGCGCCGGAACGCCTACCACGGCTCGACGATCGCGGCCGGCTCCATGGGCGGCATGCCGCACGTGCACGCCCACACCTATCCCGTCTACGAGGGCTTCCGCCACGTGATGGACCCCTACTGGTACGGGGAAGGCAAGGACGGCGAGACGGCGCACGCGTTCGGCCTGCGGGCGGCGAAAGCGCTCGAGGACGAGATCCTGGCCGTCGGGCCGGAGAACGTCGCCGCCTTCGCCGGCGAGCCGGTGCAAGGGGCCGGCGGCGTCAAGATCGCCCCCGACAGCTACTGGCCGGAGGTGCAGCGCATCGTCGACAAGTACGGCATCCTGCTCCTCGCCGACGAGGTCATCACCGGCTTCGGCCGCCTCGGGACGTGGTTCGCCTCCGAGCATTACGCCATCCGCCCGAACATCATCACCTTCGCCAAGGCGGCGACGTCGGGGTATCTGCCGCTCTCGGGCGTCATCGTCGACGACAAAATCGTCGACGCGCTCATGAACCACGACGACGACTTCAACCACGGCTACACCTTCTCCGGCCATCCCGTCGCCTGCGCGGTGGCGTTGAAGAACATCGAGATCATGGAGCGCGAGAGGCTGGTGCCGCGCGTCAAGGAGACGACCGGGCCTCTGCTCGCGAAGATGCTGGCGAAGTTCAAGGACCACCCGCTCGTCGGCGAGGTCCGCTCGGCGGGCATGCTCGGCGCCATCGAGCTCGTCGCCGACAAGAGGACGCGGCGGCGCTTCGACAATCTCGGCCGCGTCGGGCTCATCTGCCGCGACCACTTCTTCCGCGAGGGCTTCATCATGCGGGCGATCTTCGACACCATGGTCACCGCCCCGCCGCTGACGTGGACGCAAGCCGAGTTCGACGAGGCCGAAGGCGTGATCCGCAAAGCGCTCGATCTCACGCTCAACGAGGTGGCGGGAGAGATCGCCGCATGAGCCGCCCGATCGTCGTCATCCCGGCCTGCACGAAGATGATCGATGGCCATCCCTTCGACGCGGTCGGCCGCAAGTACTCGGCCGCCGTCGCCGAGGTGGCCGAGTGCCAGCCGCTCCTTGCCCCGCTCGGCGAGAGCATGGCGGACATCGGCGCCGTGCTCGAGGTCGCCGACGCGATCCTGCTCTCGGGCAGCCCCTCCAACGTCGAGCCGGTGCACTATGGCGACGAGGCGCCGTTCAAACCCGAGGCGCTCGACCCGGCGCGCGATGCCCTGACGCTTCCCTTGATCCGCGCCGCCGTCGAGAGGAGGGTGCCCCTGTTCGCCATCTGCCGCGGGTTCCAGGAGCTCAACGTCGCGCTCGGCGGCACGCTGCATCAGGCCGTGCACACCGTGAACGGCCACGACGATCATCGCGACCGCTCGGAGCTCTCCCTCGAGGAGCGGTACGGGCCATCGCATCCCGTCTCGCTCAAGGGGAAGCTGCGCGACTGGGTCGGGGCCGACGAGATCATGGTCAACTCGCTTCACTGGCAGGGGCTCGCGCGCCTCGCCAAGGTCCTCACGCCCGAGGCCTTCGCCAAGGACGGCCTGGTCGAGGCGGTGCGCGGGCCCGATGACCATCCCTTCTGCCTCGGCGTCCAGTGGCACCCCGAATGGGCCGCCAAGCAGAACCCCGTGTCCGTCTCCCTCTTTCGCCGCTTCGGCGCGGCCGCCAAGGGCTTGCCATCATGACGACTGAGAAGCGGATCACGGTCGACGAGATCCGCGCGTTCCTCGACGCCAACCCGTCGGTCCAATGGATCGACGTGTTCCTGTTCGACCTGAACGGCATCCCGCGGGGAAAGCGCATCCGGCGCGTCGATCTTCCGGGCGTCGCCAAGAGCGGCGTCATGATGCCGAGCACGGTCTTCATCATGGACCCGCTCGGCAACTGCATCGAGGAGACGGGGCGGCTGTGGGAGACGGGCGACCCCGACATCCATTGCCACCTGCTCGCCGGCACGCTGGCGACGGTTCCCGTCGGCGACGGCCGCCACGCCCAGGCGGTGATGGCGGTCGACGGCGGCGACGAGCTCTGCCCGCGCGCCGTGCTCGCAAAGCAGGTCGCCCGCCTCGCGCGCGCAGGGCAAAAGCCCGTCGCCGCCGTCGAGCTCGAGTTCTACGTGACGAAGCGCGGCGCCAACGGGTTCGCGCTCGAGGTCCC
The DNA here is from genome assembly GCA_963699485.1 of uncultured Alphaproteobacteria bacterium. Taxonomy (GTDB): domain Bacteria; phylum Pseudomonadota; class Alphaproteobacteria; order Rhizobiales; family Hyphomicrobiaceae; genus Hyphomicrobium_C. The sequence continues at coordinate 234,231 of CAVOUC010000022.1, forward strand.
GGACGGGCTCTCGGACGATCCCGACCGGCCTATGACGTTCGGCTTCGAGGAGATGGACGCGCTCGGGCCGTTCATCGACGACATCTATAAGGTGTGCGAGGCCCAGGGCCTGCCCGTCGACGCGGTCATGCAGGAGACGGGCCCCGGCCAGTTCGAGATCAACTTGAAGCACCGCGACGATGCCGTCAGAGCCGCGCTCGACGGCCTGCTCCTCAAGCGCGCGGTCAAGGCGGCGGCGCGCGCCCACGGGCTCGACGCGACGTTCATGGCCAAGCCCCACCACGACTGGGCGGGCTCGGGGCTGCACGTTCACCTCAGCCTCTACGACGGCAAGGGGCGAGAACCTCTTCGCCGGCGATCCCATCTCTCCCCTCTTCCGCCATGCGCTCGGCGGCCTGCGCGAGACCATGGCCGACTTCATGGGCATCTGGGCCCAGTCCGCCAACGCCTACCGGCGCTATGTGCCCAAGTCCTACGTGTCGATGGCCGCCCACTGGGGGTTCAACAATCGCACGGTGGCGCTGCGCATACCCCATGCCAACGGTTCGGCGACCCGCGTCGAGCATCGCGTTGCGGGGGCGGACGCCAATCCCTATCTCGTGCTTGCCGCGATCCTCGCCGGCGCGAGCCACGGGATCGCCAATAAAATCGATCCAGGCCCTGCAGCCGAGGGCAACTCGGAGACGATCGAGGCGCCCGCGCTGCCCACCGCCTGGGTCAATGCGCTCGACCGCTTCCAGACCTCGGCGATCGTGCGCGAAGCCTTCGGCGCCGGGTTTCAGGACGTGTTCGCCCGGCTTAAGCATACCGAGCGCATGAACTTCGAGCGCATCGTGACCCCGCTCGATCACCTGTGGTACTCGCGAGTAGCGTGAGGAGGCCCCCATGACGTCGCTCGCCCATTTCGAGAAAGTCGCCGGAGCCGTCGAGCTCCCCCATCTCGCCATCATCGACGGGAAGGCGGTGCCGAGTAAGTCCGGCAAGACGTTCGACAACGTGACGCCGCGCAACGGCAGCGTCATCAACCGCGTCGCCGAGTGCGACGGCGCCGATATCGATGCAGCTGTCGCGGCCGCGCGGGCCTCGTTCGAGGACGGGCGCTGGCGCAGCCTCCACTATCGCGACAAGAAGAAGATCCTGTTCAAGCTCGCCGACCTCATGGAACGCGACGCCGAGGCGCTCGCCGTGCTCGAAAGCCTCGATGTCGGCAAGCCGATCAAGGATGCGCTCGCGATCGACGTTCCGAGCTCGATCCGCACGCTGCGCTACTACGCGGAAGCCCTCGACAAGGTCTACGGCGAGGTCGGCCCGGAGACGAAGGACCGCTTCTCCTATGCCGTCCACGAGCCGCTCGGCGTCATCGGCGCCATCGTGCCGTGGAACTTCCCGCTGCTCATGGCGATGTGGAAGGTGGCGCCGGCCATCGCCATGGGGAACTCGGTCGTCCTGAAGCCGGCCGAGCAGTCGCCGATGACGGCCTTGAAGCTCGGCGCGCTCGCGCTCGAGGCCGGCCTGCCGGCGGGCGTGCTCAACGTCGTCCCCGGGTTCGGAACGACGGCCGGCAAGGCGCTCGCCCTGCACATGGACGTGGACATGCTGGCGTTCACCGGCTCGGGCGCCGTTGGCAGGCTCCTCATGCAGTATTCGGGGCAGAGCAACCTCAAGCGGGTGTCCCTCGAGCTCGGCGGCAAGTCCCCGCAAATCGTCTTCGCCGACTGTCCCGACACCAACGCCGCGGCCTTTCACGCGGCCTGGGGCATCTTCTTCAACCAGGGCGAGGTGTGCACGGCGGCGTCCCGTCTCCTCGTCGCGGAGCCGATTGCCGACGAGTTCGTCGACAAGCTGCTCACGATCGCCAAGCGTATCGTGCCGGGCGACCCGCTCGAGCCCGAGACCCGCTTCGGCGCCATGGTGTCGGCCGATCAAATGCAGACGGCGCTGCGCTACATCGAGCACGCGAGCAAGGACGGCGCCTCGCTGAGACTCGGCGGCAAGCGCGCACGCGTCGAGAGCGGCGGGTACTACGTCGAACCGACCGTGTTCGATCGCGTGAGCCCCGGAACGACGCTCGCGCGCGAGGAGGTGTTCGGGCCGGTGCTCGCCGTCACCACGTTCAAGGACGCCGGACGGAGGCGATCCGGGTCGCGAACGATACCGTCTACGGGCTGGCGGCGGGCCTTTGGACGCGCGACGTCTCGCTCGCGCACCGGGCGGCGCGCGAGATCAGAAGCGGGCTCGTGTGGGTCAACGGCTGGGACTCCTGCGACATCACCATGCCGTTCGGCGGCTTCAAGCAGTCGGGCTTCGGTCGCGACCGCTCGCTGCACGCGCTCCATAAGTATGCGGACCTGAAGTCCGTGTCGATTACGTTGCGTTGAAGGAGGTAGCTATGGGCATCATCTCCAAGAAGTTTCCGACATCGGCCCTGATCGACGGCAAATGGGTCACCTCCAAGGACACGTTTCCGGTCTACGATCCGGCGACGGGCGCCGAGGTGGCGAGCGTTCCCAATCTCGGCCCCAAGGAGACGCGCGACGCGATCGACGCGGCGAGCCGGGCGCTGCCGGCCTGGTCGGCGAAGACGGCGAAGGAGCGCGCCGTCATCCTGAAGCGGTGGTTCGATCTCATCACCGCCGAGACGGAGGCCTTGGCCCAGCTCATGACGACCGAGCAGGGAAAGCCCCTCGTCGAATCCCGCGGCGAGGTCACGTACGGCGCGTCCTTCGTCGAGTGGTTCGCCGAGGAGGGAAAGCGCGCTTACGGGCGCACGATTCCGACCACGGTCGCCTCCAAGCGCTATATTACGATCCGCCAGCCGATCGGCGTCGTCGCGGCGATTGCGCCGTGGAACTTCCCGATCGCGATGATCACGCGCAAGGCGGCCCCGGCGCTCGCCGCCGGCTGCACGATCGTCATCAAGCCGGCGGCCGAGACGCCGCTCTGCGCGCTCGCCATCGCCAAGCTCGCCATGGATGCCGGCGTGCCGGCGGGCGTGATCAACATCGTGACCACCACGCACGCCAAGGACGTCGGCAAGGTGCTGTGCGAGGATTCGCGCGTGCGCAAGCTGTCGTTCACCGGCTCGACCGCGGTCGGCAAGGCGCTCTACCGCCAGTGCGCCGACACGGTGAAGAAGCTCACCCTCGAGCTCGGCGGCAACGCGCCCTTGATCGTCTTCGACGACGCCGACATCGAGCAGGCCGTCGCGGGGGCGATGGCCTCGAAATACCGCAACGCCGGCCAGACGTGCGTGTGCGCGAACCGCATTCTCGTGCAGGCGGGCATCTACGACCGCTTTGCCGCCGCCTTGACGGAGGCGGTGAAGAAGCTCGCCGTCGGCTCCGGGCACGAGGCGGGCACGACCATCGGCCCCCTCATCAACAAGGAGGCGATCGAGAAGGTCGAGACGCTGGTCGGCGACGCCGTCAAGAAGGGAGCCAAGGTGCTCATCGGAGGGGCAGGCCACAAGGCGGGCAAGCTCTTCTATCAGCCATCGGTGATCGGCGACGTCACTCCGGACATGGAGATCGTGCGCGAGGAGATCTTCGGGCCGGTGGCGGCGCTCGTGCGCTTCGAGACCGAGGACGAGGCGGTCAAGCTTGCGAACGACACGCCGTTTGGCCTCGCCTCCTATCTCTTCAGCCAGAACACGAGCCGCGCCTGGCGCGTCGCCGAGCGCCTCGAAGCCGGCATGGTCGGCGTCAACGAGGGGATCTTCTCGAACGAGGTCGTCCCCTTCGGCGGCGTCAAGGAATCGGGCCTCGGCCGCGAGGGCGGCGCCGAGGGCCTCGAGGAGTATCTCGAGACGAAATACATCTGCCTCGGCGTCGGTGCGTGAGATTGGATGGGAAGGTAGACATGCCAACGTCGGCTGAGCTTCACGAGCGGCGCCAGGCCGCGGTCGCGCGCGGCATCGGCCACGCGACGTCGATCTATGCCAAGCGCGCCAAGAATGCCGAGATCTGGAGCGAGGACGGCCGCCGCTATATCGACTTCGCCGCCGGCATCGCCGTGGTCAACACGGGCCACCAGCACCCCAAGGTGGTGGCCGCCGTCAAGGAGCAGCTCAAGGCGTTCTCCCACGTCTGCTTCCAGGTGACGCCGCACGAGTCCTACGTGCGCCTCGCGGAGCGGCTCAATGCGATCGCCCCCGTCAAGGGGCCGGCCAAGACCATGCTGGCTTCCACCGGCGCGGAAGCGGTCGAGAACGCGGTCAAGGTCGCGCGCGCCTTCACCGGGCGGCCGGGGATCGTCTCGTTCTCCGGCGGTTTCCACGGCCGCACCCACATGGGCATGGCGCTGACCGGCAAGGTCGTTCCCTACAAGAAAGGCTTCGGGCCGTTTCCCGCCGACGTCTACAACGTGGCGTTTCCCAGCACCTATCACGGCGTCTCGAGCGAGCAGAGCCTGCAGAGTCTCAAGGCCCTCTTCAAATACACGGCCGATCCCTCGAGCATTGCCGCCATCATCATCGAGCCGGTGCAGGGGGAGGGCGGGTTCTACATCGCGCCGTTCGAGTTTTTGCGGGACTTGAGGGCGCTTTGCGACGAGCACGGCATTCTGCTCATCGGCGACGAGATCCAGACCGGCTTTGCCCGCACCGGCAAGATGTTCGGGCTCGAGCATTCGGGCGTCAAAGCCGACGTCGTGACGCTGGCGAAGGGCCTCGCCGGCGGCTTTCCCCTCTCGGCGATCACCGGGCGCGCCGACGTGATGGACGCGGCGCAAGTGGGCGGCCTCGGCGGCACCTACGCCGGCAACCCCGTGGCGTGCGCCGCCGCGCATGCGGTCCTCGACGTGATCGAGGAGGAGAAGCTCTGCGATCGCGCCAACGCCATCGGCAAGATCATCCTCGACCGCTGCCGCAAGCTCAAGGAGCAGTCGAACCTGAACTGCATCGGCGACGTGCGCGGGCTCGGCGCCATGTGCGCGATCGAGCTCGTCAAGGACGCGGCGAGCGGCGAGCCCGCCCCGCAGCTCACCTCGGCCCTGCTCAAGGTCGCCAACGAGAACGGCTTGATCCTTCTCTCGTGCGGCACCTACGGCAACGTCATCCGCTTCCTGGCGCCGCTCACCGCGAGCGACGCGCTCGTGCGCGAAGGCATGGACCTTGTCGAGGCGAGCCTTACCGAGGCGGTCAACCGGGTCGCCTGACCGCGTCCGCTTGAGACAAACGAGGATGCGAATGAGCGCGAAGCTCAAGACCAACGATCTCGAGGCCTTCTGGATGCCGTTCTCCGCGAACCGGCAGTTCAAGAAGGCCCCGCGCCTGTTCGTGGCCGCCAAGGGCACGCGCTTCGTCACGCAGGACGGCCGCCACGTGCTCGACGGCACCTCGGGCCTCTGGTGCGTCAACGCCGGCCATTGCCGGCCGAAGATCGTCGAGGCGATCCGCAAGCAGGCCGGCGAGCTCGATTTCGCCGGCACCTTTCAGATGGGTCACACCATTGCGTTCGAAGCCGCGGCGAAGCTCGTCAACATCGCGCCCAAGGGCTTCGACCACGTGTTCTTCACCAACTCGGGCTCGGAATCGGTCGACACCGCGCTCAAGATGGCGCTCGCCTATCACCGGGCGAAAGGGAACGGGTCCAAGGTGCGCCTCATCGGCCGCGAGCGCGGCTATCACGGCGTGAACTTCGGCGGCACCTCGGTCGGCGGCATCACCAACAACCGCAAGATGTTCGGCGCCCTCCTCGCCGGCGTCGATCACATCCGCCACACCCACGACCTCGCCCGCAATGCCTTCAGCCGCGGCGAGCCCGAGCACGGGGCCGAGCTCGCCGACGATCTCGAGCGCCTCGTCGCGCTGCACGACGCCTCGACCATCGCCGCGGTGATCGTCGAGCCGGTCGCCTGCTCGACCGGCGTGCTGATCCCGCCCAAGGGCTATCTCGAGCGGCTCGCCGCGATCGCGGCCAAGCACGACATCCTCCTCATCTTCGACGAGGTGATCACCGCCTTCGGGCGCCTCGGCACGCCGTTCGGGGCCGACTACTTCGGCGTCCTGCCCGACATCATCACCACCGCCAAGGGCATCACCAACGGTGCGGTCCCCATGGGCGCCGTGTTCGTGTCGTCGAAGGTGCACGACGCGTTCATGGCCGTGCCCGACGATGCGATCGATTTCTTCCACGGCTACACCTACTCGGGCCACCCGCTTTCGTGCGCGGCCTCGATCGCGACCCTCGAGATCTACCGCGAGGAGGGGCTGCTCACGCGCGCCGCCGATCTCGCGCCCTATTGGGAGGAGGCGGTCCACTCCTTGAAGGGGCTGCCGCACGTCATCGACATCCGCAACATCGGCCTGATCGGCGCGGTCGAGTTCGAGCCGATCGTGGGCGCGCCGGGACGGCGCACGTTTGCGCACTTCGTCAACGCCTTCGACAACGGGCTGCTCGTGCGCCAGACCGGCGACATCATCGCGCTCTCCCCGCCGCTCATCATCGAGAAGCAAGAGATCGACGAGATGATCGACATCCTGACCAAGGTGCTCAAGGCGGGGAAATGAGCATGGAGATCATCGCCAACGCCATCGCCGGCCGCAAGGTCACGTCGCTCTCGAAGCGCACCGCGCCCGTGTTCAATCCGGCGACGGGCGAGCAATCCGCCGTGCTTCCCCTCGCCGTGGCCGACGAGGTCGGGGCAGCCGTCGCCGCCGCCAAACGCGCGGCCGAGGACTGGGGCACGACGACGCCGGTCAAGCGGTCGAAGCCCATGTTCCGCTTCAAGGAGCTGCTCGAGAGCCATGCCGACGATATCGCGCGCGCCATTTCGAAAGAGCACGGCAAGACGCACGCGGACGCCTTGGGCGAGCTTGCGCGCGGCATCGACGTCGTCGATTTCGCCTGCGGTATCCCGCACCTCCTGAAGGGCGAGTTCAGCCGCAACGTCGGCCCCGACATCGACAGCTGGTCCGACCGCCAGCCGCTCGGCGTCGTGGCCGGCATCACGCCGTTCAACTTCCCGGCCATGGTGCCGATGTGGATGTTTCCCGTTGCCGTCGCCTGCGGAAACACATTCGTCTTGAAGCCCTCCGAGCGCGACCCCTCGGCGCCGATGCTGATCTGGGAGCTGTTCCAGGAGGCGGGCTTCCCCTCGGGCGTGCTCAACGTCGTCCACGGCGACAAGGCGGCCGTCGACGCCATCCTCGATCATCCCGACATCAAGGCCGTGAGCTTCGTCGGCTCGACGCCGATCGCCGAGTACGTCTATGCGCGGGGCTCGGCTGCGGGAAAGCGCGTCCAGGCCCTCGGCGGCGCCAAGAACCACATGATCGTCATGCCGGACGCCGACATGGACCAGGCGGTCGACGCGCTCATGGGCGCGGGCTATGGCTCGGCCGGCGAGCGCTGCATGGCGGTTTCCGTCGCGGTTCCGGTCGGCGAGAAGACGGCCGACCGCCTCGTCGAGATGCTGGCCCCGCGCGTGCGGCGCATGAAGGTCGGGCCGGCGAGCGACCCCGACTTCGAGATGGGCCCGGTAATCACCGCGGAAGCCAAGCGCCGCATCGCCGATCTCATCGGGCGCGGCGTCGAGGAGGGTGCGAAGCTTGTCGTCGACGGGCGCGGCCTCGAGCTCCAGGGCTACGAGGGCGGTTTCTTCCTCGGCGGCTCGCTGTTCGATCGCGTGACGCGCGATATGACGATCTACAAGCAGGAGATTTTCGGCCCCGTGCTCTCGGTCGTGCGCGCCGAGAGCTACGAGCAGGCCGCTGACCTCGTCAACAGCCACGAGTACGGCAACGGCACGGCGATCTTCACCCGCGACGGCGACGTGGCACGCGCGTTCGCCTCCTCGATCGAGGCCGGCATGGTCGGCGTCAACGTGGCGATCCCGGTGCCCGTCGCCTATCACTCGTTCGGCGGCTGGAAGCGGTCCCTCTTCGGCGACCATGCGATCTACGGGCCCGAGGGCGTGCACTTCTATACGCGCCTGAAGACGGTGACGGCCCGCTGGCCCACGGGCATCCGCGCCGGCGCCGAGTTCAACTTCCCGAGCCTGAAATAGGGCGGACCGATAGCGGAAGCCCCGAGGGCTCAAGCTCTAGCGCGATCCAACGGTACAGACGGAATAGAAGGGGCCGAAAGCCGGCTGGTTGGGGCAGGCTCGGTAAGATCGATACAAGTCGCCGGTCGTGAAATCGTCGATCACCCTCAACGACACATCGCCGGCCAAGCCCTCGATGTCGTCGAAACCGGTGACCCAAGGAGCGCCCATGTTCGCGAAGCTCTCCGTCATCCGCGTCAGGCCGTCCTCGCCTGTGGTCTTGGTTATCACCGCCTCGGCGAAATAATCGAACGACAAGCGAAAATCCCGGAGATTGTCCCTGAGCTCGCCCATGATTGCTCGATCGGTCTCTTTTGAGAGGTACATGGTGTTGCCCTCCCAAATGACATACGTCGGCAGCCCGGGATCGAAGCCGTTTCGGCTCAGCATGCCGATCAGCCCGTCGGTCACGTAATTTCCGGCGATGAATCTTACGTTTGCATGTATGCCATGCGCTTCGAGACAGTCCCGCTTCAACTTAAGCGTCGCGCCGTCATCGATCTCGAAATACGTGACATCGGCCGCGGGTTTTCTGATTGCGCGTGTGTCCAAGCCGGCGCCGAGCAGGAGCACCTGCCGGCACCCCAAGGATATTTGCCGATCCAGCATATCATCGAAATATTTGGTTCTGATCTTGACCATCTCCCTCATTACTGGAAAGGCGGCCGCGATGCGTGCCGCTGCCTGCTGGCTTTCCGTGTTGAGCAGCAAGCTGACGATGGGGTCTCGATAGAGGGGTTGGGCGGCATAGTTCTCTTCTGCGCGAAACTCGGCCACAACGAACGCCGTTCCGGTGACATTTTTGATCTCAGACATGGCTTGTCTCTCGAGTTATGGGGTTGCAACGGGGGCAGCAGTGCGGAGCCGCGATGAGTTTAGAGGTAGCTCAACCACCAATCGTCGCGCTGGCGCTTTACGTGCGCGAACCAGCGGCACATCGGGTAGAGCATGACGACGACCAACAGCCACACGCCGTAGACGACCGGCAGGCTAAATCCCCACCCAGCCGGCTTGTTCGACGGCAGCGCGCCGAAAAGCCATGACGCGTCGCCCAACGTGGCCCAGGCCGCAACGACTGCGAGCGCGTGGATGAGGAATATGTGCGCCACGTAGTAGAGAAGCGGCACGCGGCCAAAGGTCGTGATCCATGTCGCGAGCGTTCCGTGCGCTCGCTCGAAGGCGGCGAGCAGCATCAGCCCGGGTCCGAGCGTCATCATTAGGTAGAGCAGCGATGGGGGGTACTTCTCGACATTGAGCATCGAGAGCACGGTCGCGAGCAACGTCTCTTGGACGTGCCACTGCGCAGGATCGCCGTAGACGTTGCTCAATCTCAGCGCAACGAAACCTGCCGTGATCACCGCGCCAAGGGCGAGAAGACGCCGCTGGCGCTCCGATGAGGGCCGCTCAAACTCGGGCCCTAGCGCGTAGCCGAATGCCATCACGCCTGCCCATGGTATGAGGGCATAGAGGGCGTAAAGCTGCACGCCGGGTGCCAAGGTCAGGCGCTTGGGCTCGTGCAGGAAATTCCATATCCAGCCGGCCGACCCGAAATCCGCGGCATGAATGCCGTCAAGCAGGTTGTGCCCGACGATCATGCCGATTGCGATGGCGCAGATCTCTGCACGCGACAGCCACACGAGGCCGGCGAGCACAATCATGGAGGCGCCAATGGCCCAGATCACTTGCGCGGCGAAGTAGCCGAAACCTGCCGAGAATGTCCAGCCAAGGCGTACGATCGTGAATTCGAGCACGATCAACCAGAAGCCGCGCGTGAAGAGAAAGCGGCTGATCTCGGCGGTGCTGCGACCGCGCGTGCCATAGAGGTAGGCCGACACGCCGGCAAGAAATATGAAAATCGGCGCGCAAAAGTGAGTGATCCAGCGCGTGAGGAACAGCGCCGGATCGGCGACATCGCGCGGATTCATGCCGCCGGTGCCGAAGAAGTCCCGCGTGTGGTCGAGCGCCATGACGACCATGACGAGGCCGCGCAAGAGGTCGATCGAATCGAGGCGGGGACGCGCGTCTCTGTCGAAGCGCGGCGCGGTCTCATACGCCGCGGGCGTCGAGGGCCACTTGCCCTTCAAGGTATCGAAGTGGAGGCTCACGATAACCTCATGAGTTGACCCAGCGTGGACGCAAGAGCGTCGATGATCGAGACGAATTGAAAGTCGGTTTTCGCCTGAGAGCAGAGGACTAGCTGTTCCATAGGGAACAGCGCGCCGATGGAGTGAGATCAGTGCGTGCTTAACATCGCGAAGACGACGCTCGTTGCGCGACCCAGCAAGGCAGCCAGTCCATCAACGACAAGGATTTTGGTATCGTGCCTAAGCGGGTCATTTGAATTTGCGTCCCCTAAACATTTCACCCACAAGCAGGGAAAGTCGAGCGCGGGGTGGATAGTATAGATCGAGCTGCCGCGACAGGTTCAGTTCGTGCCAATTCCGGCCGTAACAGCTGGACCAAAGCGCGCACTCCTGCCGAACCGGCGTCGGATTCCGAACCGAGACGCTGCTGCCGGTGCGGACGGCTCGCGGCATTTTGCGCCGACGCACCTCGCATTGACAAGGGCCGCGCCCTCGTATAGTGCATATGCACGACACGCGAGAGGTAAGATGATCACCGAGCGGGAAATCCTTGCCAGCTGCGCCTGCCATCGGGTGCGGACCGCGGCGCGAGTCGTGACGCGAGCCTACGATGACGCGTTGCGCCCCACCGGGCTTCGCGCCACGCAGCTTTCCGTCCTGGTTGCGACAGCGGCAGACAAGGCTCTCTCCATCACGGCGCTGGCCAAGCTCATGGGTATGGACCGCAGCACGCTGACCCGGAATTTGCGCCCCCTCGAAGCGGAAGGGTTGATCGCGCTCGGGAACGAAGGGTGGCGGCGAAGCCGCACCTTGAAGATCACCAAGAAGGGGCGGTCGCGGTTACGAGCAGCGGTACCCCTGTGGGAGAAGGCTCAAGAGACACTGCAGAGAAATCTGGGCGATCGGCGGTGGGACGCTATTCGCAGTGATTTGGACGATCTCATTCGCGCGGCGTGAGAGGCGCGCAATCGCCGCCGATCTTCCCGAGCACGAACTGAAAGGAGGAGTGCGAACGAGCGAATAAACGACACCTGACATGTGTAATTACACGACTTAACCAGACAATGGACGTAGGAGACCCGCACATGAAATACTTCATCGACACCCACGACAAGACCAAGCTGAAATCACTAATCGCGGCCTCGGCGTTCGCTTTGTTAGCTGTCACCGGCTTCGGCGGGACGGCGCAAGCGAACGGTTGGACCTGTCCAATGCCCGTTATGAAGGGTGGCTGCTCAGTGCTCGTACACCAGCCGGATCAGCCGACGCCCAAGCCGTAAGAGAACCAGCTGAACGCAGGGCAGGTCCGCGGCTTCGCCGGCGGCGTGAGAAGCGCGCAATCGCCGCCGATCTTCCCGAGCACGAACTGAAAGGAGGAGTGCGAACGAGCGAATAAACGACACCTGACATGTGTAATTACACGACTAACCGACAATGGACGTAGGAGACCCGCACATGAAATACTTCATCGACACCCACGACAAGACCAAGGGCAGCTTCCCGGAGCAGGAGCTCACCGAGGAGGAGTTCTTCGCGAACTTCGACGCGCTCGACGAGGCGGCCGGCCAGTTCGGCGCCTTCGGCCACGCCGCGCACGTAAATTTGAAGGACGGCAAGGCCTTCTGCTTCATGTCCGGCCCGGACGAGGAGGCGATCCGCAAGGCCCACGCGTCAATCAATTTTCCCTACGACTCGATCACGGAAGTGAGGCGCGTGACCGGCGCCGACATGCGCATTCCGCAATCTGCGGAAGCGCAAAAGCGCAAGGCGGGCTAAGGCTCTCTCCCCGGAACTCACTTGCAAGCGGCGCGGCGATGCCGCAGGAGAAGCGGCTCGCCGCGCGAAGAAAAGGAAACGAAGGAGGTAGAGCAATGGCCACTCACAAGGGCGAATGCTTCTGCGGGGCTGTTGAGCTCGAGGTGTCGGGCGAGCCCGAGGTCATGGGGTATTGCCACTGCCGGTCCTGCCGCTCGTGGTCGGCCGCACCGGTCAACGCGTTCACGCTCTGGAAGCCGGAGGCCGTGCGCGTCACGGCAGGAGCCGAGCACGTCGGCATGTTCCAGAAGACTCCCGGAAGCCAGCGGCAATACTGCAAGAGGTGCGGAGGCCACCTGATGACCAATCACCCGCTGCTGGGGCTGGTGGACGTGTACGCGGCCACGCTGCCGACGCTGACGTTTCGCCCTGCCGTCCATGTCAACTACGCCGAGACCGTGCTGCCGATGCGCGACGGCCTCCCGAAGCTCAAGGATTTTCCCGCCGCGTTCGGCGGGTCGGGCGAGCAAATGGCGGAGTAGCGCTTACCACCTCGGGCCGACGTAGGGGGGATCGTCGCGGGCGTCGAGGCACTGGTCGCCATCCCAGTACCGGTATTTGCCGCAGCTCGGCGGGCGCATGTCGACCCAGCCATAGACGGGCGGAGCGAACTCCGGAACCGCAACGGGCACCTCGCGGTAGATGACGACGGGTGGCGGCGGGGGCGGCGCGACATAGCGCGTGTAAGGGCCGTCGAAATCGTCGTCGAAATATTCGCGATCGACCCACTCGCCGGCCTGTGACGTGCCAGGGGCGCCGATCAGGCCGGCACAGAGGACGATCGCAGCAAGGAGCTTGAACATCTGGGACATGACCTGAACCTCGCTCGCCTTCTTGAGGCAGCGGTAGTCCCGACCGTCCGAACCGACCTTAAGCCCTGGCAATTCCTCCATCAACCGGCGTCTCGCCGCCTTGGTGTTGCAGACTTCCGGCGAGCGGGCGATAAGCGACGTTCGTACTTGGACGTGAGAGGTCCGATGGCTAGTCCATGGAGTCTGGAGAAGGAGCTGTGCGGCCTCGCCAAGGTGAGGTCTCTGCCCAAGGCGCTGTGGCGCCTGGGCGTGATCGGCGAGCCGTCGCCGGACGTTATCCTCGAGGAGGTGCAGGATTGGACGCGGGCGGGCGCCGAAACCTACATCTACCGGTTTCGCGTCGTGCTGGGCGCGACCGCCCACGACGTGCTGCTCAAGGCCATCGTCGGGTTTTCGTTGACGCAATCTCTCTCCGGGATCGCGCAAGACTGGGTCGAACGACGCCGGCTCCTCGACCGCGAAGGAATCCGCACGCCCAAGCTCTATTGCGCCGGACGGGCGCTCCTGATGGAGCAGTACGTTCCATACAACCTTGCCGATTTCCTGCGCGAGGCGCCGGCCGCGGCAAGCCGCCTCGATCATCAGGTCATCCGGCTCGCGGCGGTGCTGGATAGGCTCGGTTTTTGTCCGATCTCCCTCTTTCACAGCTTGCGGACCGACGGCGCGGACGTCTTCGCCGTCGACTTCGGCCAGGACCTGGGCCCTCCGGCGCCCGGCCCGAGACGCGACGGGCGGATGCTGCGAGAGGCTCTTTCGTGGCTCGACGGCTGCGGCCAGCCGCTCAGCGAGGGGCGGGCGGTGGCGCTCTACGCGCACTATGCGGCCGCGGGCAAGAGCGAGGCCGCGGGATGGATCTGACTGCGAAGATTCTCGAGGCCGTATCCGAGCTCTCCGAGGAGGAGAATGCCGCCGAGAAGTGGATTCGCCCGATCGGCTACCGGGGGCTCAGCGCACGCAACCATTGCGTGGTGTTCCTGAAGCCCGAGGTCCTGGCCCTCGGTGAAGGGGCGCGCGTCGAGGCAATTCTCGAGCTCGTCTTCTCGTCGCTGCGCGCCCACGGCGTGAAGACCGGGGCCATCCGCGTCTTGAACGGCCCCTACCTCGCAAAGTACCGCCTCATGGAGGCGCACTACGGCGTGATCAATCGCGTCTCGAGGCTCGGCGAGGGAGCCCTGTCACCGCCGACGAGAAAGAGGCTCGTCGCCGAATGCAAGGGCGTCGAGCATCGCATTCTGGGCGCCCATCAGTTTCTCGAGGAGTTCCCCGACGTCTCGGCCTTCGCACTCAACGTCATCGCCGACAGCCTCGGCACCAGGAAGATCGCCAGCGGAAAATACTTCATCCTCGTCGAGGTGGCCGGCGAGCCGATCGCGGTCTTGAACCCGTTCCACCCTTACCAGCTCATGCATTTCACGCCGCCGGGCCGCACGATCGTCGTCTTCGAGTGCTGGAGCGACACGGGATGGGAGGTCTTGAGACAGGAAATGACCGGAGCGACCGACCCGTCGCGGGCGATGGCCGGATCGATCCGCAAGACGCTGCTCGACAGGAAGCGCCAGTTCGGGCTCCGCGACGTCAGGACCGCGACCAACGGCGTGCACTGCTCGGCGGGGCCGCTCGAGGCCATGGTCGAGTATTGCCGGTTCTTCTCCGATCACGCGGGCAAGTCCGCCATCAAGCCGACCGAGACGCCCTTCGGCGAGCTTCTTGCCGGCCACGGCCTCGGCGAGAAGGCGATCGTCAAGCTGGCCAAGAACCCGCTCCTGGGAAAGGAGGGCGACGGCAACTATGCCTTCAACCTGACGGAGGAGAAGGATTCGGAGGTCGCGGCGGAGCTGCTGGCGAAGGCGGCGGGCCGGGGCGCCATCGAGCGCGATTAGGACCGCTCCTCGACGGCAGAATTGGATGTCGCCTTCGCCTCGGCCTCTGCCTCGATCGCGGCGAGATACTCGGCCACGGCGCGCCGCTGGCGCTGCGCATCCGTCCAATCGAGTTCGTCGGGAGCCTTGCCGTGGTAACGGCTGGCATTGGCCTCGAGCACGCTCGCATCGACGGCGAAGCCCTCGCCCTTCACGAGACCGATGGCCATCGCTGACCAGACGACGCGCTCGAAGATGTGGCGCAGGATGTCGCTGTCGCGGAAGCGGCCCAACCGGTTGGCCGAGAACGTCGAGTGGTGCGGAACCGTCTGGTCGACATCGAGCTTGCAGAACCAGCGGTAGGCGAGGTGCAGCTCGACCTCTTGGCAGAGGCGCCGCTCGTGGCGGATGCCGTAGCAATAGCCCACGATGAGCATCCGGATCATGAGCTCGGGGTCGACCGAGGGGCGGCCGATGTCGCTGTAGTAGGGCGCGAGCTCCTTGTGCAGGTCGGCGAGCGCGGCCGTCACGAACACGTTCATGCGCGGCCAGAAGCAGATACTTCGACGCCCTCAGCCGCTCATGGAACCAGAGCGGCGAAGTCCCGCCCATGACAGTTATGTTGGTTAAATTTGCGGTGTTGTTTATCTGCCGAGCTTCGTCTGCAGGACGTCGGCGCTCTGCGACGCCGCGACTACTCGCGGAAATTCATGTGCGCGGAACTTGGACTGAGGGGTGAGACGAGGCGGCTGCATCCTGCATCGCCTTACGCAGGCCGATGGGATCGGCAAGGTTAGGAAGCGTGATGTCGCCCACTCCGGTGCCGTGAATGATCAGCCTTCCGAAATCGAAGATCCGCCCCAAGAAGCCCTGGCTCAATTTGACTTCTTCAATCGACCTCGCTTGAAAGTCTTGCGTGCTGCGACGGATAAGCCCTCGCTTGTAGATCACGCGTTGGTTCGTAACGCCAATCTCAGTTGTCCAGATCGGAGCCATGATCGACAAGAAAAGGAAGATGCCAGCAAGGGGCGCGACCCAGCGCAGCCAGCCGTAACCCCAGACATTCGAGGCTATGCCGATACCGCCGAAGAGGATAAGTGAGCCCCAGGCCGCAGCGGGATACACCCAAGGGAATTGCGCCCGGTATATGACGCTTTCAGTTTGGCCGAGACTGTCGTCGATGTAGCCCATGTTGGTTCACCCGTTGGGCAGTGCAGGAGCACCAAGCGTGCCCGAAAACTGAGCGCTATTACATTACCCTTTTGTCTTATTGCTGCATGTGGACGGCAGTGGTACCCGCAGCTTGGCTGCAACGTCGCTTTGAAGGCTTTCGGCGATCCCTCCCGAAAGCATGCCCCTCCCCCGGAGGGACTTGGCTAGGGCGCTTGGTCCTCCCCCGGACCGGCTCATCAGCCTAATAAACTCAAAAGCCTGCGACAATCGCTCGGGGAAAATACCTAGTATTCTCGCAAGATGCGACATTTCGGTTTGTTTGATTCAGATCAACGCCGGCAGGACGCCCGACTCGCTCTCTCGCATGCGCGTCGCACTGCCGAACTCGAAGAAAAAGAAGGAGACCGGATTATGAAACGGATTTTCGCATCTTTGGCGGCATTGGCTTTCTTCGTTGTACCTGCGGTGGCTGAAGAAGACACCAACAAGAGCCAGACCGAGCAAGCGGCCCCGAAGGAGACGGGCGAAGCCAAGGCCGATGAGAAGGACAGCGGCGTCGTCGAGAAGGCCGCAAAAATGAAGGCCATCGACTCGGTCGGGAACGATGGGATCGTCGAGAAGGGCGCCAAGGCGAAAGTCCTGACGGACAAGTAGCGTGCAGAGAGTAGCGGAAGGCGGCGGGCCGGGGCGCCATCGAGCGCGATTAGGACCGCTCCTCGACGGCAGCATTGGGCCGAGCGCGTCATTCTCCTGTCGCGTGCGCTGGAGCCGCTCACGTCTCACGTCCCCGAAGCTGAAACCGATATCCACCCGCCCCACACCAACTACGCAGCGCCGATGGCTTTCCCGAATGGGTCGCGATCGAACCCTCCGGCCATGGGGAAAGGGAGTGCGGCGACCTATGCAGTCGTTAAAGCCGCATGCTACTCTCACGCTTTCCTCCGCAAATTCGCCGGACACGGTCCGGCGGGCGTCGCGTCAGCCTACAAGAATGCCCTGAGTTCTGCTCCGTCTCGCGGGTGAGCGGGCATCAGCGGTCGGTAAGCGAGAAACCGGATGAACAAGGCGACGCGGGCCGCTGGCTACATTCGTACCGCGATGCTGATCGTGGCGCTCGCGCTGCCCTGTGGCTCGCTCATGCTGCTCGGCACGCTTTGGCTGTGGGAGAACGGTTTCATCCTCCCGTGGGCCGCTGGCGCCTGCCTCGTCGCGTTAGCGGTTTATGGCTTCGAGCGTTCGTTCCTCAAGGAGGCGACGGCCAATCGGCACCAGCTGCGCGAGCAGCTTAGACGTTCGGACCCCCTCTGGACCGAGCGCGAGGCCGAGGCTTGGGATGTCGTGCGGACGATTGCCGACGATGTCGATCCGGGAAGGCTCAACAGCCGCAATGCCTTCCTTGCCCTCGGCACCCGCACGATCGACGCGGTTGGCCATTCCATGTTTTCCGGCGAGGACAATCCCCTGTGGCGATTCACCGTCCCGGAGCTCTTGGCGCTCGTCAAGCGCGTCAGCGATACGCTCGATCGCGTGGTGCGCGAGAATATTCCATTCGGCGACAGTCTGACGGTCGGTCAGGCCATGTCCATCTACCAGTGGCGGTCGGTCATCGGCGTGACGGAGGCGGCACACGAACTTTGGCATCTCACCCAGCTCACGAAACCGGCTTCTGCCGGTGCACAGGAGACGCGGGAGCAAGCGTCGCACCGGCTTCACGAATGGGAGCGAAATGAGCTTGGCCGCCGCCTCGCCTCCGCTTATGTGCGGGAAGTGGGCCGCGCCGCCATCGACCTCTACTGCGGACGCCTGCGTTCCTCACCCGAGGCCCCGGCGAGGGCCGACACGAAAGCGGCGGAGGCCTCGCAGGAGAAGGCGAAGCCATTGCGCATCCTGGTCGGGGGCCAGGTGGCTGCCGGCAAGTCGAGCCTCATCAGCGCTCTCTTCCGAGAGATCAAGGCCGCGGCCGACGTGTCGGGCCAGACCAAGGGCTTCAGGGCCTATGAGCTCAAGCACGAGGGAGTGGCCGAGGCATTATTGATCGACAGTCCCGGCATCGAGGCCGACGATGTCGCCATCGAAAGCCTCAAGACGCAGGCCCAACACTGCGATCTCCTGATATGGGTTACTTCTGCGATGGGCCCCGAGCGCGGACGAGATCGCAGAGTGGTCGATGCTCTGCGGCTCGCGGCCCGGGCCGAGCGCCGCCACCCCCCGGTCCTTGCCGTTCACACTCACATTGACCAGCTGCAGCCCATCTTGGATTGGAGTCCTCCTTACAACCTCGATCGTGGCGAGAGCCCCAAGGCGCAGTCCATTTGCAAGGCGCTACTCGCGGTCTCCTTGGACCTTCGCCTCCCGATCCAATCAGTGGTGCCGGTTTGTCTCGATCAGATGCGCGGCATCTACAACGTCGATATTCTGTGGGCGAGAATGCTGGACGTCCTGTCCGAGGGTCAGCGCGCGCGACTTGGCCGCGCTCTCGTGGTGGCGGGGGACGAGGGATACTGGAATCGGCTGTGGTCTCAAGCCACTGTTACCGGGCGGGTGATGACGAGTAGCCTGCCCTCCCAGAAAGCCGAGCCGGCTCCAAATCGAAAGCTCTCGCGGGAGGTGTAGGTTCCCGGCCAGTTCGGCTTGACCCGGCATCCCTATTGGCCCGAGCGGATCGCCATCAACTCGCTTTCGAGCGCCGTAATCCTGCTTCTGAGGTCGCGTTCCTCGACGCGAGTGTAGGCGTCGGCAGCGTGATCGCCGAGACGGCTCAGCATGGCGCGCTCGTATGTATTGATGTCGGCGCCCGACGCGTGGGCTCCGTAAAGCGCGACGGCAAAGCAGCGAATTCGATTGGCCGCCGCAACGGCGAGGACCGGCCGTTCCAAGCCCGACGGCAGTCTCATGCCATCGGCGTCACGATCGCCTATGCTTAAGGTCGCTCCCTTGGCTAGGGGCGCGAGCAATGGCTCGTCGGCAGGAATGGTTCGCGTCTCGGTGTCGTCCCAGCCGTCCGCGTTGTCGTGCCGGCGAAAGTCGGCTCCCGCATTGCGGAATGTTGCGGCGGAGGCGAGCCCGAGCACTCGAGCCGGCCCGTCGGACAGCAGCCGATCGATCTGGTTCGGGTCTTTTGCCTCCAAGATGGCATGACCCAGCTCGGCCTCCGCCTTGTCGAGCGCCCTGTTGAAGTAGCGGTCGGCGTGCTCGACGGCCACCTCGTGCAGTCGCGAGATTACAAAGAGGACAACCGCTCCGATGCCGAGCCAGGTCAAGCTCGGCACTTCGAAGCTTTCGCGAATGCGTTCGACCGCGTTATGGAGCAGCAGAACGGGAATGCTGAGCGTGAGCCCGAGAATGGTTACGCGCCTCAGCGGGATCGACACATGCACCACCCGGTTCCGGCGGACCGCCTCGAAGACGAAGAGGCAGAGGATGCCGTTGACGAGATAGAGCAGTCCGATGACGGGCTCAGGAGGCGTGAAGTCGCCCCACGACGTCTTGAAGAAAGTGGTGCCCTCGGCGAGATCGGCGATGATGAACGCAGGCAGGCCGATGAGGCATCCCCAGATCACCCAGCGAATGCGCTGATAATCCGTCGGGGACTGCGTCTCGCTCCGTTTGACCAGAATTGCCAGGGCGCAGAGATCGACTGCAAAGCCCATCAGGATCGTCGCCCTGGTCAGGGTCTCCGTCTGGTAGCCGAACAGGCACCCATACGAGGCGATCATCGCCGCTGCGAACAGGAGCGCCACGATGGGAAGAGCACGCTCCAGCGGCCGCCACTCGGGGGCGGCGAGATCCGTGGGAACGCGCATGGCAAATAGCAGCAGCCCGGCATATGCCACGGCCTCGGCGATCGAGCCGGCTGCGTCCTGGGCGAGCAGCAGCGGCGGGCGCTGCTGCAGCAGGGCATAAAACTCGAAGCTCTGCCCCGGGTTGAACCACAACACATAGAGGAAAAATCCCCAGCTCATTCCCCCCGGACGGGTCCACACCAGCCACGCCGCGGCGAGCACGACCAGAATTCCGGCCAGCTGATTGAGCAGCAATACGCCCCGGAGGACCCAGTTTGTCGGGCGGACCTCTGCGGTGAGCGTCACGCGTCTCGCAGCCTTTTCGGGCGTCGCGACGAGGTCGAGCGTGGCGACACGGCCGGGCACGACAAATTGGATGCCCCCTGTCGCTATAAGCACGCTGCCGCAGGTGCCGGAGTCATAGGGAAAGCAGCGCATCAGCGCGAGGTCGAGCCGATCGCCTTCGCGGATTCCGGCCTTCCACGCCGGCGATGCGGTCTCGTCCGTAAAGGGCCCGGACACGTCGTAGATCAGTCCGTCGCTGTTCGCATAGAAGCCGAACGAAGCCAGCGGCCTTACGACCCGCGCAAGGTCGGGAACGATCATGAGAAGCCCCCAGAACAAAAGCCCAATGAGCACGACGCGGTCACGGGTCATTTGATTTGCTCGCGGGCGATCGCTCGACGGACCGAACCATACGGGGGACCACAAGAAGACTACGAGCGCCGACGCTCGCGATCCAGTGCGAACTCTCTAGAGGGTTAGGGGCGGAACACTCCGTGCCGACAAGGCCGCTTCGGAGGCGGCCGCCCCTAGAGCCCCGTGTAGATGAAGCCGGCCCAGTAGTAGGGATGGGCGTAGGGGCGCTCGGGGTCGGAGAGTTCGGCCGAGCTCGGCGAGAGGGATGCTGAACTATCGCGTTTGACCCATTCGGCGAGCGCCCTGCTGCGCGACTGCGCAAGACCCTGTGCGCCGAGCTCCTCATCGATCTCGGCGAGGTGGCGCCCCTCGAGGCGCCCCTCGCCAGCCGCGGCCTGGGCATAGACGTCGAGCTCGTCTCTCGTCGATTGGCGGAGCCACGCCTGCGCCTTGCTCAGGGCCGCGGGCGGAGCGAGCCCGTCCCCCATGTGCAGCTCGTAGAACTTGGCGATGAGGAGCGCGGTCGCCGCGTCGTTGACCGGCCACAGCGTGCCGATCACGCCGGCGGCGCCGAGGGCGAGGAAGGTCCCGGGGAGCCCGATGAACTCGTCCGGGTTGGCGGTGATCTCGGTGAGCCCCGTCTCGCACGCCGACAGCACGACGAGTCGCGGGTGGCCGAGCCCGTCGGCGGCGAGGAGCCGGTCGACGCTGAGGCGCGCCATGCCGGCCATCACCAGCGCGGAGCGGCGCGGATCGCTCCACGAGAACGTGCCGTGGGAGGCGAAGTGCCAGTGCGTGCGTCCCTTGAGGGCCGCGAGGACCGCGTCGGGCGTGGCGGCGTCGCGCTTCAGCGCGGTGCGCGCCGCGCTCGCGAAGTGCGACGCGACGAGGGCGCCTTCCTTCTCGGTCCCCGGGAGGTCACCGGTCGGGTTGATGACGACGGCGAGCGAGGAGTGTGCGGCGTCGCCGGCTTCGGCATCGTGCGCGGCGGCAAGCGCCTCGAGGTTCGGCGCGTAGACGATCTCGTAGGCGTCGGCGAGGCGCCGCCCGCTCGACGGGTCCTGAGCGAGCCCGAGGGGGAGGACACCGAGCCAGCCCGACGGCAGCCACACGAGCCGCGTGCCCGACTTAACGCCGCGCTGCTTCAGGCTCGCATCGAGTCGGGCCCCGAATAGGCGCCAGAGCTCGGGTCCGAGATCGTCGATCGCTGCGGCCCATTCCGGCCAGCGCCTCCGCTGCTCGGCGCGATCCAGATAGTTGATGAAATAGGCGGCGAGCCATCCCGAGGTGGCATCGTCGCCTTCGCCGGCGAGGAGCGCCGAGAGACGCTGGGTCGTGAGCTCCGGCGCGTCGATCACAGAGAGGCTCTTGTCCTTGCCGCCCCCGGTCATCACGATCTTTCCGCCCATGTCGGTGACGATCGGGACGGCGATGACGCTCTCGGCGCCGACGGCCGCCCGGGCGCGGTCGAGCGCGGAAGCGCCCTTGCGCTCGGGTCCTTGCGCGGCCGTGACGAGATCGAGCAGGTCCTGGCGCAGGTCGATGAGCTTGTCGAGCGCTGCGGCGTGTTCGGGCCCGTGCGTCGCTTCGACGTCGGCGCGCGCGGCGCGGATCTCGGCGCGGAGCCGGTCGAGGCGGGTGCGCTGCTCGTCGGGAAGCTCAAGCCCTTGCAGCTTCAAGGAGACGGAGAGCAGCCGGGCGCGGCCCTCGTCGGCGAGGAGAAGAGCGGTCTCGGGCTCGCCGCGATTGAGCGCGGTCAACGCCGCTTCGGCAAACAGCGGTCCGGCGTCGGCGATGAGCGCGCGCGTCTCGCTCTCCTCGAGCCCCTGGTTGAACAGCAAGAGAAAGGCCTCGCGCGCCGACGCATAGGCTTCGCCCGCCTTGGCCCAATCGCCGGCTTCGAGATACTCGCGGCCGAGGCTTCGGGCAGTGCGCATGTGATCGAGCGGGCTCGCGTCGCGGGTGAAGACGGTGAGCGCGCCCTGGTAGGCGGCGATCGCCGTGTGCCGGTTGCTCGTCCGCTCGCCCGTGAGACGGCTCGCATACGCGTTGCCGAGCGCGCGCAGGGTCGTCGCCCACTCCTGCGGAAACGCATCCTCGGTGAAGACGCCCCGTGCGTCCTCGAGATGCGCGATGGCCGCCTCCACATTGTCGGCGCGCTCGCCGCCAACGCGGTCGAGATAGGCCATCGCCAGGTTGCGGTTGCTCTGCGCCCACTCGCGGGGGGCCGCTTCGCGCGTGAACACGGTGAGCGCCGCCTCGATGTGCTCGATCGCCTTCTCGCGATTGGCGGCCCGCTCGCCTTGGACGCGGACCTGATAGGCGCTGCCGAGATTGTTCTGGGCCGCGGCCCAGAACTGCGGCGCGGCCTCCCGCGTGAGGACCTTGAGCGCCTCCTCGAAGTGGGCGATGGCCGCCTCTATGTTGGCGGCGCGCTGACCTCGAATGCGGTTCCAGTAGGTCGCCGCGAGGTTGTTCTCGAGCTGCGCCCACGGCTGCGGGAAGGTTTCGCGTGTGAATACCGTGAGCGCGGCCTCGAAGTGGGCGATGGCCTTTTCCTGATTGTCGGCGCGATCGCCGCGGATGCGGCCCCAGTAGGCGATGCCGGCATTGTTGTGCGTGCTGGCCCAATTCTGCGGGTCCGCCTCGCGGGTGAAGACGGTGAGCGCGGACTCGAAGTGCGCAATGGATTTCTCGAGGTTCTCGGCGCGCACGCCGAGCGCCCGGCTCGCATAGGCGCTGCCGAGGCCGAACCAAAGCTCGCCCTTCAGGCTGTCGCGCGCAATGTTGAGCGTCCACGACGAGAGCTTGGGCTCGAGGAGAAGCGCCTGCTCGCCGAGCGCGATCTTCTCTTCGGAGTCCTGGGTCTCGCGCCAGCGCTGAAAGAGGTCGGCAAGCTCGGCGGCCTTCTGCTGCTCGGCGGCGGCGGGCTCTGCCCAAGCTCTCGGTGCGGATTGGGCGAAGACCGCCAAGCAGACGGCAGCCAGGAGGGGCACAGAGGTCCGGACGAATCCAGCCAGAATGTCTTTGTACATCGGGCCCCCCTTCCCTGACGCTCGCCTCACTCGTCGCGGACGATCGAGATGACAACGCGTTCGTTGCCCGCGTGATCCTCGATGTCGAGGACGACGCCGCTCGCTTCCGGATCCCTCGTCATTTTGACGATCCGGTCGATGTCGATATGGTCTCGGAGCTCTTTCCCGGCGAACTTGGGCAGCATTTTCGATGCTCCCCTGATCACCCATACCGGGATTGTGATCGTCGCGGCGGCCGCTCCGCCCTCGAACACGTCAAGCCTGATCTTGGTCATCCGACCCCTCTCGATTGCTCTCGGACGCGAATTTCGCGTGGGAGCAGAATTGACCAGGAACGTGGCTTCCTTCTGTTACCCGGGGAACAGTGTCGCTTTTAGTACGGTTGCGTCCCGAGCAGGGGGCCGTCTGGAGGTCGCTCGACTGGCGCTCCACAATCGACAATGATCAAGAATGCGCGCTAAGTGGGCGGAGACAGGTCTCGAGCGCCTGCGCCCGAGACCGGTCGTGCGACCCGGAAGAGGACCCCCGATGCAAGGCGCCACCTCGATTCGCACAACCTGTCCGCGCGACTGCTATGACGCCTGCGGCATCCTGGTGAAAATGTCGCCGGCCGGTCCCGTGAGCGTCGTCGGCGATCCCGAGCACAGCGTCAGCCGCGGCGCGCTGTGCGGCAAATGCTCGATTGCCTACAACGGTGTCTGGCGCGACCCGCACGTGCGCCTCGCGCGCCCGCTGAAGCGGAGAGGGGCCAAAGGAAAGGGCCAATTCGAGCCGATAGGCTGGGACGAGGCGCTCGGGAACATCGCGTATCGCCTCAATGCCATCCGCGAGCGCGACGGCGGAGCGGCCATCATCCAGACTCACTACACCGGCACCTGCTCGCTGATCGCCGGCGCTTTTCCGCTGCGCCTTTTCAATCGCATCGGCGCCACAGAGGTCGACCCGGACACGGTCTGCAACAAAGCCGGCCACGCGGCGCTGCAGCTCATGTATGGAGAATCGACGCGCGGCTTCGACCCGCGCACCGTCGACGGCGCGAGATGCCTCATGATCTGGGGCGCCAATCCATCGGCCGCGGCGCCCCATGTGCACGAGCATTGGTTCTCGAAGGCGCGACTGCCGAGGATCGTCGTCGATCCCATCCGCCA
Organism: uncultured Alphaproteobacteria bacterium; assembly: GCA_963699485.1. Taxonomy (GTDB): domain Bacteria; phylum Pseudomonadota; class Alphaproteobacteria; order Rhizobiales; family Hyphomicrobiaceae; genus Hyphomicrobium_C. Next base: position 258,624 of record CAVOUC010000022.1, read on the forward strand.
TGCAACCGCGGCGGCAGCCGACATCCACCTGCAGCTCTACCCGGGCACCGACGGCGCGCTGGCCTTCGCCATGTTGCATGCTATTCGCGCGGCGGGGCGCATCGATCGGGAATTTCTCGCGGCGCGCTCGCTCGGTTGGGAGGATATCGAGGCGCAATTGGACGCCTGCACGCCGGCCTGGGGGGAAGCGGTGACGGGCATCGCGGCGAGCCTCATCGAGGAGGCGGCGCTCACCTATGCAGCCGGGCCTTCCCTGCTCTGGATGGGGCAGGGCTTCCAGCGCCAATCGTACGGGGGCAATGCCATGCGCGCCGTAGGCGTGCTGCCGGCCGCCACCGGCAATGTCGGCAAGTACGGCGCGGGCTTCCTTTATCTGAACGGCTGGGATACCCGCGGCGTCGACGCGGCCTACCTGTCTGCGGCCCACCTCAACCGCATGCCCGCACCCTCCGTCAGCCACATGGATCTCGCGAGCCGGCTCGAGGCGCCCGAGACCAAGGCGCTCGTCACCTGGAATAACAACATCGCCGTCTCGAGCCCCGAGCAGAAGCGTCTCCGGCGCGCTCTCGAGCGCGAGGACTTGCTCCAGGTCACGCTCGACCTGTTCCAGACCGATACAGCCAACTACGCCGACTATGTGCTTCCGGCGGCGAGCTTCCTCGAGTTCGACGACGTCGTGATGTCCTATTTCAATTCGTCCATCTCGGCGCAGGTGAAGGCGCTGGCGCCGTTGGGGGAATCCTTGCCTAATCAGGAAATCTTCCGGCGCCTAGCCAGAGCCATGCGATTGACGGATCCCGAGCTGTTCGAGAGTGACGCGAGCCTCATCGATACGCTGTTGGGGCAAGCAAAACCCGGCCTCGATTTCACGACGCTCGCCAAGGCGGGAACGGTGTTCCACCCGGCCCAGCCCGCCGTGCAGTTCGAGGGCCATGACTATCGGACGGCCTCCGGCAAGATCGAGCTCTCCGGCGCTTCCTTCGTGGCAGCGGGGCTGCCGCGCGCCCCCTTCGCCTCAGCCGAGGCGCGCCCCCCGGGTGGCGAGATGCGCTTGCTGTCACCCGCCTCGGAATGGCTGATGAACAGCAGCTACGGCAACGACCCCAAGATCATCAAACGGCTCGGGGCCGACGAAGCCTTCGTGCATCCCGACGAGGCGCGTAACCGCGGAATTGCGAATGGCGGGCGCGTCCGGCTCGCGAGCCCTGTCGGCGAGATCACGCTAAGGGTCGCGAGTTCGCCCAACGTGCCGATGGGGGTCATTCTCGCTCCCAAGGGCCGTTGGCCGGCGAGCAGCGTCGAGGGCAACATCAACGCGCTCAATCCCGGTTGCAAGGCGGATCTCGCGGAGAGCTGCGCGGTGCACAGCATCAATGTCACGGTTGCCGCAGTCGAGTAGGATCCGATCGCATCGGAGCCGATTGGGCCGCATATCGAGTCCGCTTTACCATTCCCTTCCGCCCTCGGTAGAGTGCCGTGGCCCCGATCCCGCCGCCACGAAGGTGTCTCCTCCATGGACAGTCGACAAAGCGGCGTCCCGTCTCAGCGCGTCGTCGCCGTGCTCGAGGCCGAGCGCGCGCTTTTCGCCCGGCGCAACCCGCGCTCGCATGCGCTCGCCGAGGAGGCCGCCCGCCACTGGCTCGGCGGCGTGCCCATGCATTGGATGGTGGATTGGGGCACGCCCTTTCCGCTGTTCATCGTAGAGGCACGCGGGGCTGAGCTCGAGGATGCGGACGCCAATCGCTACGTCGACTTCTGCCTGGGCGACACCGGCGCCATGTTCGGCCATTCGCCGGCACCGATCGCCGGCGCGCTCCGCAGGCAGGCCGAGCGCGGGCTCACCGTCATGCTGCCGAGCCCCGACACGGTCATCGTCGGCGAGCTTCTCGCCAGGCGCTTCGGGCTGCCGATCTGGCAGGTGACCGCCACGGCATCGGACGCCAACCGCTCGGTCATTCGCTGGGCGCGGGCGGCGACGGGGCGCCGCAAGATCCTGGTCTTCAATGGCTGCTATCACGGCGCCGTCGACGACACGTTCGTCGCTATCGAGGAGGGCAAGGCGTGTAATCGTCCCGGGCTCGTCGGCGAGGTGCGCGACATCACCGACGCGACGACCGTGATCGAGTTCAACGACGCAGACGCGCTCGAGCAGGCGCTCGAAGGCGGCGACGTTGCACTCGTGCTCGCCGAGCCCGTGATGACGAACTGCGGCATGGTTCTGCCCGAGCCGGGCTACCACGACGCGCTGAGGCGCCTGACGCGCCGGTACGGGACCCTGCTCTGCATCGACGAGACGCACACCATCAGCTCAGGCCCCGGCGGATACACGGCCACGCACGGGCTCGAGCCGGACTTTTTCGTGCTCGGAAAGCCGATCGCGGGCGGCGTCCCGGCCGCCGTCTATGGTTGGTCGGCCGACGTCGACCGCAGCATCAGCGCCTATCTCGGTGAGCATGAGGGAGGCTACAGCGGCATCGGCACCACGCTCAGCGGCAGCGCACTGCAACTCGCGTGCATGCGCACGGTGCTCGAGGAGATTCTGACCGACGAGGTCTATGCTCGGGCCATGCCGCTATCCGAAGCCCTGCAAGACGGCATTGCCGCGCTCATCGCCCATCACGGCCTGCCCTGGCACGTCGTGCGGGTCGGACTTCGCACCGAGATCGTGGCGGCGCGGGTGCCGCCGCGCAACGGAGGCGAGGCCAAGCTGTTCGCGCACAGCGAGATGGAGCACGCGCTGCACCTCTACTGTCTCAATCGAGGAGTCGTGATCACGCCGTTCCACAACATGATGCTCGTATGCCCCGAGACGCGGTCGGCCGATATCGAGCAGCTGCTCGACGCCCTCGATGGCGCAATGGGGGAGCTCAGCGAGCGGCCGGTCACGAGAAAAAAACCATCCAAGGCGAAGGACGACGCATGATCAGCCCCGCACCCAAGGCGGACCTTGCCAAGGAGGCGCGCGCGTTCCTCGAAGCCAATCCCGACATCCGCCAGGCCGTCGCCATCTTCACCGATCTCGTCGGCGTGCAGCGCGGCAAGCTGCTGACGCGTTCCGAGCTGCTGCCGGCTTGGGAGAGCGGGCGCTTCCTCGCGTCCTCTGCCATGTCGATGGACGTCACGGGCCGTGACGTCGAGGAGACGGGGCTCATCTGGGACATCGGCGACGCCGACCGGTTGCTGTGGCCGGTGCCGGGCACGCTCAAGCGCGTGCCATGGGCCCTCGAGCCGCAAGCGCAATACCTGGGCTCCTTCTACGAGATCGACGGCGCTGGTGCGCTGGCAGAGCCGCGCCACGCGCTGCGCCGCGTGATCGAGCGCTTCGAGGATCTCGCTCTCACGCCGGTCGCGGCGGTGGAGCTCGAGTTCTATCTGTTCGACCGCGACAGCGCGCTCGCCGGAGCCCCGAAGCCGCCCAAGGGTCTCACCGTCCCGGCCCAGCAGAGACATTTCCAAGGCTACAATCTTCAGGACCTCGACGATTTCGCGCCCTATTTCTGCGATCTCTACAGGGCGGCGGAGACGCAAGGACTGCCGCTCGAGGCCCTGCTCTCCGAGTACTCGCCCGGCCAGATGGAGATCGGGCTGCGCTATCGCACCGATGCGCTCCAAGCGTGCGATGATGCGATCCAGTTCAAGCGCCTCGTGAAGTCAACCGCCGAGCGGCACGGCATGATTGCGAGCTTCATGGCCAAGCCCTATTCCCAGTGGACGGGCTGCGGTATGCATCTTCACGTCAGTCTCGCCGATGGCGACGGCGGCAACGTGTTCGGATCCGACCACGCGACGGCCAACGAGCTCCTGCGCCACGCCATCGGCGGCATGAAGGCAACGATGGCGGACGCCATGGCCATCTTCGCGCCCAACGCCAATTCCTACCGCCGCTTCCGCAAATCCACCTACGCGCCCATCGCACCCAACTGGGGATTCAACAATCGCACCGTCTCGCTGCGGATCCCGGCCACCTCGGGCGCGGCGCGCCATGTCGAGCACCGCGCGTCGGGCGCGGACGCCAACCCTTACCTCGCCATGGCGGCGGTGCTGGCCGGTGTACACTACGGCATAAAGGGCAAGATCGATCCAGGCCCGCCGGTCGAGGGCAACGGTTACGCGCAGCCCGCCGACCCATTGCCCACGAACTGGTTCGCGGCTCTCGGCACGCTGCGCCAGTCGCCCGTCATGCGCGACTATTTCGCGGCCCGCTTCATCGACGTGTTCGCGACCATCAAGGAGGTCGAGGCTGACCGGTTCTTCGCCGAGCCCCAGCCGATCGATTTCGAATACTACCTCAGGACCGTGTGACCGGTGGCGCCTTCTCGGTGCGGCGGCCCTCTGCCCTCGCGCGATCACGGAGTTTCGCGCTGCGTTGGAAATAAAAGAGCCGGTCCGATCGAGGGATCGGGACCGGCAACGGCGCGGGGAGGGGTGCGCCCGGGGAGGATCGTAAGTAGGGCAGGTCGCAGGACCTTAGCGTGTGCTGCTTGTTTCGAGCCGGCGGTAGAGCCAATACGTCCCGTCGTCGGTCGCGGTAGGCTCGAACGACGAAGAGCGTGCATCGGGCGGATGCTTGCCGAGCTGGAGCACGAGCCTCATGTCGTTGAATATGGCCGGGTTCGTCGCGTAGAGATCGTGATTGAGACCCAAGAGGCTCGATCCCGCGGCCGTGACGTCGATGGTTTCGACCCCAGGGACCACGGACGGTACGGCGCCCGCTCGCCCGACCACTCCCCAAATCCAGCCTGAGAGCCCGAGCGCGCGGTCGTTGGTTGAGGCATAGAGGGTGACGTTGGCGCCGAGGCCGTTGATTGCCTTCATAAGTTGTCCAAATCGATCGCTGTCCACGTCGGGCGAATGGAGGATGATCTCCGAAAACGGTGCATTCGATTGGTTGACCCGGCTGAGCTTGATCTTCTCGAGCGCATTGAGCAGCACGACATTTCCCATGCTGTGGGCGATGAGGTGGATCTTCGTCGGCTGCGTCTCGGCAATGATCGTCTCGAGAAACTCCATGAGGTGATCGACGGCGATCTCGGCGCTTTCCCGATCGGAGGTGTAGCTCCACAAGCTGCCGCGCGACGGCCAGCTGAAGAGGAAGGGGGTGCCGTCGAAGTCCAAATCATAGGCAATCTGAGCCGCGCGACGCAGCGCGTTCTCGAACGACACGTTGAAGCCGTGCACGAAGACGAAGACTTGCTTCGGAAACGCGCTTGCCGCCTCCATTCGTTGCCGCGCCGACTGCATGAAGAAGTGATCGTCGGGCACGAGGCTTATGTTTCGGATCGCGAGCCGGGTCACTTCCGTCGTTTCAACGGCCGCCGCGTCTTTGATTGGCGGGGCGCTCGCCGAGGCCGCTGCGATCTGCGCCCGACTGGCAACCGGCTGAGGCTTGGCCACGATGACGGTCGCCCGGCCGAAGACGAGCGAGCGAGCCCGATCGCCGCCGAAGGTGACGGCCTTGTCGTTCTGCTCCTGCTTGCGATCGGTGGCGAAGAAGACGGGAACCTCGCGGATGGCGGTCTTTCGAATGGAGAGCGCCCGCTCGAAGAGCTGCTCGGCCTCGTCGGCCTTGCCCTGCAATCGATAAAGGTCACCGAGCTGGGCAAGCGCGTTTGCGACGCCAACGTGATCCTTTCCAAACACCCGCTCCTTGGACGAGAGCGCCGCCTTGAGAAGCGGCTCCGCCTCGTCGAGCCGCCCTTGCGCCTTGATGAGACCACCGAGATTTTCGCGTGTGGTCGCGACGCTCTCGTGCTCGGGTCCAAGGGCCTTTTCCAGAATAGCCAGGGCGCGCCGATAGAGCGGCTCGGCCTCCGCAATGCGGCCCTCGCCCTCATAGAGTTTGGCGAGCGTATCGAGAGCCCGGCCGTAATCTGCATGCGCCTGCCCTAGCGTCTTCTCGATGATGGCAAGGGCGCGTGTGACGAGCGGCTCGGCGTCCGCGTAGCGGCCCTGCTCCTGGCAGAGCCATGCGAGATTGTTGAGCGACCGGCCGACGTTGGCGGGATCGGATGCGGTCGCCTTCTCGTTGATGGCGAGCGCGCGCTTAAAGAGGGGCTCTGCTTCATCCAACCGGTTCTGGCTCTGATAGAGCTGAGCTAGCGCGTCTAGATCGCCGGCGACGTCGGTGTGCTCCGGGCCGCGGTCCCGCTCATGGATGGTAAGCGCGCGCTTGACCAGCGTTTCGGCTTTGGCGAATTGGCCTTGAGATTGATAGATCCGCGCCAGCAGGCTGATCGCGCTCGCATAGGAGAGGTTGTCCGCCCCGACGCTCCGCTCAACAGCGGCGACATATCTGTCGGCCAAGGGAACGGCCTCCTCGTAACGCCCGGCGCCGTAGAGATCGACGATCTGCCGATAGAGGGCGGCGAGATCCACTTGCACTACCCCGGAGGGGAGGGGAGGCGGAATGACATCCAAGGGAGTGGGCGCAGGCGAGGGAACCGGCATCGGCATCGGCGCGAGCGACGGAATCGGCATGGGCATCGGCGCGAGCGACCTGGATTCCGGCGGCACCGGCACTGGTGAGGGGGATGGGGATTGTGCGAAGGCCTGGCATGCATTGAAGGCAAACCCGGCCACCCACGCGGCGCGCTTCAGAGCCGACGACATGTCTTCCCCGCTCCCTACCCACGATGAAGGCGCAGTATATAGCCCTGGGCGTGGCGAAAATCTGCCGCTTGGCCCGACCTCTCCCGGTTGAGTTGCAAGGGCCGCGGCTCGATTTCACGCCTTCACATGCCTGCGTTCGAAAAAAAAGAGCCGGTCCGATCGAGGGATCGGGACCGGCAGTGGGCGCGGGGGGTGCGCCCAGGGAGGATGAGATCCGCCGCGCGCTTACTCAGCCGCGACGGGAAGACCTTTTCCCAATGGTCCCCCGTCGAAGCCGAGGGAGGCGGCGACCGAGGCGTGCATGATGCGGCCGGCCTTGACGTTCAAGCCGGCGGCGAGGTGGGGATCGCGGTCAAAGGCGGCAAGGCCCTTCTCCGCCAGCTTGATGACAAACGGCAGCGTCGCGTTGTTGAGTGCCTGGGCCGAGGTGACGGGGACCGCGCCCGGCATGTTCGCCACGCAGTAGTGGATGATGCCGTCGACCTCGAACGTCGGGTCGGCGTGCGTCGTCGGGTGCGAGGTCTCGAAGCAGCCGCCCTGGTCGATCGACACGTCGACGAGGACCGCGCCGCGCCTCATGTCGCGCAGCATCTTGCGGGTGACGAGCTTGGGCGCGCTCGCGCCGGCGACGAGGACCGCGCCGATGACGACGTCGGCGCCGAGGACCTCGGTCTCGATCGAGTCCATGGTGGACGCGAGCGTGCGCACGCGGCCGTGGAACATCTCGTCGAGCTGGCGCAGGCGCGGCAGCGACCGGTCGATGATCGCCACCTCCGCGCCGAGACCGACGGCCATCCGAGCGGCGTGCGTGCCGACGACCCCGCCGCCGAGCACAACCACTTTCGCCGGGCGCACGCCCGGCACGCCGCCCATCAGCACGCCGCGCCCGCCCGTCGGCCGGCGCAGCGCAATGGCAGCGGCCTCGATCGCGAGCCGGCCCGCGACCTCGCTCATGGGAGCGAGCAAGGGCAGACCGCCCGCAGCGTCCGTCACCGTCTCGTAGGCGATGGCGGTGGCGCCCGAGGCCATGAGGCCGCGCGCCTGATCGGGATCGGGGGCGAGATGGAGGTAGGTGAAGAGGATTTGGTCAGGCTTCAGCCGGCGATACTCGACGGCCTGGGGCTCCTTCACTTTGACGATCATCTCCGCGTCGGCGAAGACGGCCTCGGCGGAAGGCACGATGCGGGCGCCGGCTTTGGCATAGGTGGCGTCGTCGGCGAAAATCCCGTTGCCCGCCCCCGATTGCACTAGGACCTCGTGGCCGCGGGCCACGAGCTCGCGCACCGAGCCCGGGACAAGCCCGACTCTGAACTCGTTGCTCTTGATCTCCGTCGGAACGCCGATGCGCATGGAATGCCTCCCAGCCTGTTGCCTCGTGCCGGCCCTTACGAGCGCGGCGTGCCCGGCCTCGCTTGGCGGCGACCTCTCGCCGGCCACAGCAAGGATAAGCGCATGATATCTCTACGTTTTTTATGGATCAAATGGCGATCCTTACAGCGGACTTTTGCATGGCTCTGAGAGCGATACCTTGCAATTTTTATTGATGTTCTTCACAATTGCGCAGATTTTAGGCGATCTATAATACCATCACGCAGGAAATAAGCTAAAATGGTCTTGGACACGCTGGATAAGGCTATTCTGGCTGCCCTTCTCGACGACGGCCGCCAGAGCCAGGTACAGCTCGCCGAGCGCGTGCCGTTGTCGCCGACGGCCATCGCGCGGCGGATCAGGGCCCTCGAGGAGGCCAACGTGATCGAGGGCTATCAGGCGCGCGTGAGCCGCCGTGCCCTCGGGCTCAATATGACGGTGTTCGTCCAGATCAGCCTGCAGAGCCAGAACGCCGAGGTCTTCGCGGCCTTCGAGAAGGCGGTCGCCGTCGCGCCCTCCGTGGTGTCCTGCCATTTGATGTCGGGGGACGACGACTATCTCCTCACCGTGCTCGCGCGCGACCTTGCCGATTTCGAGCGCATCCACAAGGAGGAACTGTCGCGGCTTCCGGGAGTCGCGCGATTGAAGTCGAGCTTTTCGCTGCGCGAGGTCGCGAGCCGGGCGATTCCCGCTTCCAGTCTCGCTCCCTAGCAGCCTAGCAGCGCCACCACCGAATCGCGGACGCGCACTATACTCCGACTTGCCTCAATCTCAGGCATCGCCCCCTGTGTATTGCATGCAGACGATGCAGTAAGGCCAAGGTGCGTGGCGACCGCGCCACAGACCAGTTCGCAAACTCAGCCGAGCAATGAGTTTAGCTTGTATGGCCGCCTGTTTTGGGTTCCCTTAACCATACGAGGCCTGAGGCGTCGCCCAATTCAATTTTGGTTGAGCGTCAGGGCGCGGTTCTCATGGGATGGGGGTCTAGTAAAAGTGATGCGTACGATCAGCAAGCTAGCGAAAGCGGCCGCCGGTGCGGTATGCGCAACTCTCCTGGCGGGCGGCGCGGCCCAGGCCGACGACAGCGCCTTCAGCTATTACCTCACGCTGACGGGGGCGAGCGAGTACATGTTCCGCGGCATCTCGTACACGGATGAAGATCCCACGATAAACTCCTACGTCGAGGTCGACTACGACACAAAGTCGCTCTTTGGCACCGCCTACCTCGCCTTCTGGACCTCCAATATCGATTATTTCGAAACTTACGGTCCCTGGGAGCAGGACATCTATGCCGGTGTCCGACCCGTCACGAAGGTCTGGGGCCACGACATCAGTTGGGACTTCGCCGCCTGGTACTACTTCTACGGCGCGAAAGGTAAGGTGCTTACCGGGCCGGATACCGGGCAGTCACTTACCACCGGGGATCTCTCCTACCTCGAGCTCAAGGCTGCGGCGTCGACGACGCCTTTCACGAACTTGTCCACGAGCCTCACCGGCTATTACACGCCGGAACAGTCCAACAGCGCTTTTGTCGCCACGCTCGAGACGTGGACCGTCGAGGGCGGCATCAACTACACGCTGCCGAACTGGTCGAACTTTACGCCGGTGATCGGCGGCGTCTTCGGGTATAGCCAGGCTCCCGATGGGTCGGGATGGTTCCTCGGCGATGACAACTACGTCTACTGGAACGCCGGTCTGAAGCTCACGGTCGAGAAGTTCTTCATGGACTTCCGCTACTGGGATACGTCCATCGACGATGGTCTCGCCGACGCGCGGTTCGTGTTCTCGGCCGGCTTTAACCTGCTGCCCTGACCAACCAAGCTCAGCCAGCGAACAATGAAAGCGGGACCCTGTCGGGTCCCGCTCTATTAAGTGTGATCTCGGGCTCTGGAGTTATCAATCGGTCCCGAGGACGGAACGACCGACGATCAGAATCCAATTCGGCGGGGAGCGTCGCCGACTGCCTGCGACGATCACCGCGGGGGTCGGCGGTGTGCGCAACTCTTGGTGGCCGATCGCAGGCCGAAGATATGGAGTTCGGCTACTCGATCACCATCATCACAAACAGCGAATCTTCTGCGCGTTCTCCGAGCCGACGTTGTCCTACCTCGAACTCACTTGTGCCATAGACTACCTCGCTGTTTACACCCGTGGCACTTCGACACGATCATGGACTATCCCACATATACTCATACTCACCTCAGCGACCTAGCGAGGCGTATCGTTCGCATCGGTGAATGCTGGCTCCACAGTGTCGATCGGGCTTTGTTCTGAGTTCGCCTCTGATCTATCCCGCCGCAGTCGAGACGCCGCCCACAATCGTGCGGCATATTTAAGCGGCTCGATAATGCCATGACGGGCCCACCAGGCGCGTTCGTCGCCGGTTCGGTGCAGTTCATCGTGATGGCCGTGGCAGAGCGGTACCGCGAACTCGTCCGACACCTTGAGGCCCATGGCCCGGGGTTGCGCAAAGCGGAGATGATGGGCGTGCGAGGGGCGGCGCCCACAAACGAGACACGGCTGGCTGGCGACGAAGGCCAGATGCGGCTTGTCGCGGAGACGCTGATCTTTCGGATAGGCAAGCACCGGTCGATCGCTCGCCGCGTTGGTCGCCGGACCATCTGTTCCCTTGTTAGTCTGGTCGATCTTGTGCGGGGGCCAGCCTAACGCCCGCGCCTTGCCCTTGAGGGTGGCGATGATGGTCGCTACCGGATCGGAGACGCGACCGTCGGTCATCTGGCGCAAGGCACGCAGTGCAGGGAGATTTTGCTCCCAGAACGCGTACACAGCGTCTAGCGTGCGCAGCCGGGCGATCGCCTTGAGGGTTGCCGCAACAAACGCGTTGGGGTTCTCGAAGCGCTCGTCACGGCCGGTCTCCGCCCGCAGGACAAGCTGTGGTTGGTCGGCCTCCGGCACCGGCGCGGCGGCTGACAATGCCTGCTTGGTGCGCCGCGTGACGTGGGCGAGGTCCTTGTCGTAGAGCGCCAGCCCGAACGGATTGCCAAATGTCGCCAGCGCCCGCTTGGTGGCGTCGGTTTCCGCGGCCTTGAGCCCCATCTCGTGCGCTGCTTCTGGGAAAGACGAGCGGCCGATGCCGGTGCCGATGCCCTCGCGCACGGTGACGGTGCCGCCGGCCCGCACGGTGATGCGCACCTTGGTCGAGTAGCAGCACAGCAATTGGCCGCGCTGCATCTCACTCCACAGACAGCGGGGCGATAAGGTGGTGCGATCCCACGCGTCATAGCCAAAGATGCGGTTGGCCTCGGCAATGACATGCCAGCCCTCGACGTAGGCGATGGTCGCCCCGTTGCTGGCCCTCGTCTTCACATGACGATATTTGAGCTTGGCTTTAAGCGCCTGACACTGCTGTTCGGTGAACGCCATTTCACTTGGTCCTCACGCTGAGTTGCAGACTGGGCGCGGCCAAGCCCACGCCGTCGATGTCAACGCCGTTCTTGAGGGCTGCGAGCAGCCCTTGCCGGTCGAGCTTGGCAGGCTGCGGCTTCCAATAGGCGACAGGAATTTTGTCCTCCGCCATGACCTCGAGCGCGGGGGCGCCCTGGCGCAGCGATGCGGTGAAGTCCGCCTCCTCGAGCCGCTTCAATTCGGCCTGCGTCATCGCCTCAAGCACGAGCTGGCGCTTGCGCTGGGCACGGGCCTCAAGCCGCTCGAGGCGGGCCTTCATGTCGCAAAGACGTGTGGAGAGCGCGCCAGCGAGGGCTTCATCGACTAGTGCCGAGCGGACGAGCTCGGCTAGCATCTCCTTGAGCTCGGTGATTCCCTCGAGCGTGTCGGCGAGCGTGCCCTCGTCGAGGTCGGGGATCTCAGCGACGAGGCGATCGCGCAAAAATTGGTACGTCGCGAGTTCGCCCCGGATAGTTATGTCACGGACAGGATTAGTGGCCATTCTGAAACCTTTTACACACGATATGTTACTTATAGTATCTTATCGGTGCCCTCGCAAGGATTTTTTGCACTTAGCGAGCGAGCGCCGTTGATTTATCCTGTCCAAGTGCGGGCCGCGCGTAGCCTGCTCGGCATGGGGCAGGAAGAACTCGCTCGTAAGGCTTCGATGAGCGTAGTGACTGTGAAGCGGTTGGAAGCGGCGGGCACGGAATTACGGGGGACTGCTCAAACTATGGCCCGCATCCAGCGGGCCCTCGAGGCAGCCGGGATTGTGTTCATCGACCAGGATGAAAAGAACGGACCTGGCGTGCGGTTGAAAAAGCCGCTGCCTTGAACACCGGGCGCTGTGGAGCCCGTTCGTCCGGGGAGCATTTTGGCAGAACGAACCCAATTTCACCTCGAGAGCGCCAAATGTCATTTTGGCAAGACGAACCCAATTTGGTTCAAACGACGAGCGGTTTGGTGTTCCTCGAACCTGCTGCCCTGACCAAATCTGCCGGCGAACGACGAAAGCGGGGCCCTTCGGGGTCCCGCTCTGTGCAGTTGGTGTTAGCGCGTCCGATGGCCAACGAGATCATGGGGCGACCCGACCCCCCCAGGCTTGTTTGTTAATGGTGTGTTGAAATTCCCCTCGGAGGGCCCGCAATTTACGCCGTCATGCATGAGCAACTGATGCACTCATGTATCACTGGGAGCACATTTCTCGTGGAAGTCCTTGGTTGACCCTATCGAATCACGTGGCTTTTTTGGTTCCCTGGCATCAGCAATGCGCCGGGTTGGCAGTCGCGTACCGAGCATCTCACTTAAAAGGAGCATGGTACGCACATGAAAAGCTTCCCAAGATTGCTTGGCGTGGTCGGGACGGCAGTCGCGGCATGCACAACCCTCCTAGCGGGCGGCGCCGCCCAGGCCGACGACGACAGCGGCAGGTTCGACCGCGATAGGTTCAGCTACTACGTCACCCTGACGGGGGCGAGCGAGTACATGTTCCGCGGCATCTCGTACACGAATGAAGATCCCACGATAAACTCGTACGTCGAGACGGACTACGACACGAAGTCGCTCTTTGGCACCGCCTACCTCGCCTTCTGGACCTCCAACATCGATTACTTCGACACATATGGACCCTGGGAGCAGGACATCTATGCCGGTGTCCGACCCGTCACGAAGGTCTGGGGCCACGACATCAGTTGGGACTTCGCCGCCTGGTACTACTTCTACGGCGCGAAAGGTAAGGTGCTTACCGGGCCGGATACCGGGCAGTCACTTACCACCGGGGATCTCTCCTACCTCGAGCTCAAGGCTGCGGCGTCGACGACGCCTTTCACGAACTTGTCCACGAGCCTCACCTTCTATTACACGCCGGAACAGTCCAACAGCGCTTTTGTCGCCACGCTCGAGACGTGGACCGTCGAGGGCGGCGTCAACTACACGCTGCCGAACTGCGGGATCTTCACGCCGGTCATCGGCGGCATCGTCGGGTATAGCGAGGCTCCCGAAGATTCGGGATGGTTCCTCGGCGATGACAACTACGTCTACTGGAACGCCGGTCTCAAGCTCACGGTCGAGAAGTACTTCATGGACTTCCGTTACTGGGATACGACCATCGACGATGGCCTGGCCGACGCGCGGTTCGTGTTCTCGGCGGGCGTGAACTTGGTGCCCTGAGCGGGCCGTACTCGATCGCCAAAGAATTGCGAAAGCGGGGCCGCTTGGCCCCGTTTTTTTTGCGCTCGTGGGACTGGCGTGTCGGCCCTAGGGCGCGACGGTCTTGGCGGCGAGCCAGGCGCGCCAGCCGCCGAAGGAGGTGATGTCGCGTGCCCCCTCGACCGCGTGCGGCTCGCAGAGAAAGCCTTTGACAGCGCCCCCGTCGAGAAGCTTCACAGTCCCGATGCACAAGGGCGGCGGCACGCCCGCAACGAACGAGCCGAACGCCCACGCGTCCATCTCCCAGACCTCGAGCTCGATGCCGCCGGGGCCTTCGCCGTCAAAGACGAGGCCCGGCTTCGGCGGCGTCGAGTTGGGAAGCTCATAGAGACGATAGCCTGGCGCTGCGCGCGCAGTCCGCCGCAGGAGGGCCGCCCGGTCCGTGAGCTGCCAGTTGAGCGGCTGGCCGGTGAGGTGGGCGCCGACGACGGCAATCTCGATGGTCTGGTGCGGCGCGCCGGGGGCGACGATGGGCTCGGTGCCCGATAGGGCGGCTCCCGTTGCCCCGAGCTTCGCATCCTCGAGCGATCGATGAAACTTGTCGGCGAGCGGGGCCATTCGGAGTTCCTCAAAAGCACGCGCGATGAGCGTCACGCCGAACGGCAGTCCGTTGCTGCGGAATCCGGCCGGGACGGCTATGGCCGAGAGATCCATCAGATTGACGAAGTTCGTGTAGGTGCCGAGGTTGGAATTGAGGCGGACCGGGTCGACGAGAACGTCGGCGATGCAGTAGGTCGTGCCCGCGGTCGGCAGGAGCAGCGCATCCACCTTCCGCCATTGGGCCTCGGCCGCCCGCGCAAGCTCGGCGAGGCGATAGAAGCTTTCAAAGGCCTCGACAGCAGACCGTTTGGAGGACCCCAGCACAATGCCGCGCACCACCTCGTCCATCGCTTCGGGGCGCCGCGCGGCGAAATCCTTGATCGCGGCCAGGCGCTCCGCCACCCACGGGCCCTCGTAGAGCAGCTTGGCAGCGTCGAGGAACGGCGCGACGTCGACCTCGACGATGGAAGCTCCGAGGCGGGCTGCCCTCTCGATCGACTTGGCGTAGAGCGCCTCGGCCTCGTTATCGCCGAAGAACTCGAGCCGGTGCGAGGGGACACCGACGCTGAGCGCGCCGTCCAGCTTTGCGGCGCGGAGGCTTTGCGGGGCCTCGCGCGAATAGGCGTCCTCCGCGTCGAACGCCGCCGCGACAGAAAGCACGCGCACTGCATCGGCGCTCGTGAGTGCCAGGATCGAAACGCAATCGAGCGTCCGGCACGCCGGAACGACGCCGCGCGTGCTGATGAGCCCGCGCGTCGGCTTCAAGCCGACGAGGTTGTTGAAGGCGGCGGGAACGCGCCCGGAGCCGGCCGTGTCGGTGCCGAGCGCGAACGAGACGAGTCCGCTCGCAACCGCCACCGCCGAGCCCGAGCTCGAGCCGCCGGAAATGTAGCGTGTGTCGAAGGGACTCGCGGGGATGCCGTAGGGCGTGCGCGTGCCGACGAGGCCGGTCGCGAACTGGTCGAGGTTGGTCTTGCCGATGAGGACGGCGCCCGCCGCCTCGAGGCGCTCGACGACGGCGGCCGAGCGCACGGGCACGTAGGCGAAGTCGGGGCAGGCGCAGGTGGTCGCCAATCCCGCGATGTCGATATTGTCCTTGACCGCGAAGGGAATGCCATGGAGCGGCCCTTTCGGCGCGGCTTGAGCTTTGGCGAGCGCCTCGGCGAGCGGGACGAGGCTGATCCAAATGGGGCGCTCGCCGCCGGCTTCGATCCGCCCGTAAACCTCCTTGACGACGTCGGCCGGCGCAAGCGCTCCGGAGGCATAGCCGCGCGCAAGTGCGCTGATGTCGAGCGACGCGGTCATGGCGACGCCTCCGCGCCGTCCTCGACGAGCACGACGAGCGTCTG
This sequence comes from uncultured Alphaproteobacteria bacterium, assembly GCA_963699485.1. Lineage (GTDB taxonomy): Bacteria > Pseudomonadota > Alphaproteobacteria > Rhizobiales > Hyphomicrobiaceae > Hyphomicrobium_C. The sequence goes on from CAVOUC010000022.1 coordinate 274,103, forward strand.
TCCCAACGCCACGGCGCGGCCCACGGCGCAGCGGACCTCGGCGACGGTCCCCGCCGCGGGCGCCGCGACTGTCATCTCCATCTTCATCGACTCGACGACGATGAGAACGTCGCCCGCGGCGACGCGCGCGCCTTCGCTGACTGCGATTTTCCAGACGGCACCGGGGACCGGGCTCTGCACGGCGAGCGATCCCGGCTCGAGAGCCTGGTCCATCTCGTCGCCGCCGGAAGCTTCAACTTGCGCCGCCCCGGCCTGATCGCTCGCTTGCCAGCGCGCGCGCTCGGCTTCGAAGGCCGCCTGCTGGCGAGCCTTGAAGGCGCGGATGCTGTCGGCGTTCTCGGCGAGGAACCTTCTGTAGTCCGCAAGCTTGAAGATCGCAGGCTCGATCTCGAGGTGGCGCTGGCCTTGAAGGAATCCATCGCGGAAGGAGAGAAGCTCGTCGGCCGTGACGGGATAGAAGCGGATCTGGTCGAAGAAGCGGAGGAGCCACGGCTTCCCGCCCTCGAACTCGCGCGTGGTCCGGTAAGTGTTCCACACCTGGCAGGTGCGGCCGTAGAGCTGGTAGCCCCCCGGCCCCTCCATGCCGTAGATGCACATGTAGGCGCCGCCGATGCCGACGACGTTGTCGGGGGTCCAGGTGCGCGCGGGATTATACTTCGTGGTGACGAGCCGGAGGCGCGGATCGACGGGCGTCGCGACGGGCGCGCCGAGGTACACGTCGCCGAGCCCCAGCACGAGGTAGGTCGTCGCGAAGACCATGCGCTTTACCTCGTCGACGCTGTCGAGCCCGTTGATGCGGCGGATGAACTCGATGTTCGACGGGCACCAGGGCGCGTCGGGGCGCACCGACTGCATGTACTTGTCGACCGTCTTCTGGACGGCGGCATCGTTCCACGACAGGGGCATGTGGACGATGCGCGAGGGGACCTCGATGTCGCTCGCCTCGCCCATGCGGTCCTCGATCACCGCGAGCTCGCCGAGAAGCGAGGCGAGCGGGAGCGTGCGGCTGTCGTAGTGGATCTGGAGCGAGCGGATGCCGGGCGTGAGCTCGATGACGCCGGAGAGCCGGCGCTTCTCGACCTCGAGCATCAGGGCATGGATGCGGAACCGGAGCTCGAGGTCGAGCACGTTTGCCCCATACTCGACGAGGAGGTAGCGGTCGCCGGCCCGGCGATACACGACGCGCGGCCCGGTCCCCGTCGCGTCGCAAACCCCGACGATGCAATCGTCGGCACCGAGCGTGGCGGGGTCGCGCCGGCTCGCCGTCACCGCCGGCTCGAGTGCTGAGATCGCGGCATCCTGCTCGTCTTCGAGCCGGGCCGCCTCGGCCGGCGTCAGGCGCTTGAAACGGACCGTGTCGCCGGGGCGGAGCTGCCCGATCTTCCAAAGCTCGGCTTGCACGATGGTTGCCGGGCAGACGAAACCCCCGAGTGACGGTCCGTCGGGTCCGAGGATGACCGGCATGTCGCCGGTGAAATCGACGGCGCCGATGGCATAGGCGTTGTCATGGATGTTGCTCGGATGTAGGCCCGCTTCCCCGCCGTCGGCGCGCGCCCATTGAGGCTTCGGCCCGATGAGCCGCACGCCCGTGCGGTTCGAATTGTAGTGAACTTCCCATCGGGCCGCGAAGAACGTCTCGATGTCCTCGGGCGTGAAGAAGTCGGGGGCGCCGTGCGGCCCGTAGAGCACGCCGATCTCCCACGCGTGCGCGATCTCGGGGATGAGGGCGCCGGCGATCGTTTGACCCTCCGGTGCCGCGTCGTGGCTCGGTGGATGAATATGCAGGACGTCGCCGGGAAGCAGCGCGCGCCCGCCATGGCCGCCGAACTTACCGAGCGTAAAGGTCGCCCGGCTCCCGAGATAGGCCGGGACATCGAAGCCCCCGCGCACCGCGAGATAGGCCCGCGCGCCGGCGCCCGTCACCGTTCCGAGCGTCAGCGTCTCTCCCGCCGCAACCGAGACTGGCTGCCAGAACGGAATGGCGCGGCCGCCAAGCTTGCCCTCGAGTTGCGCCCCGCAGATGCATATCACAGCGTCCGTTCTGAAGCGCAGCGTCGGCCCCGACAGCGTGATCTCGAGCGCGGGCGCCCCTTCGCGATTGCCGAGAATGCGGTTTGCCAGGCGGAAGGAGCGGTGATCCATCGGCCCCGATGGCGGCACGCCGACCGGCCAGTACCCGACGCGGCCGGGCCAGTCCTGGATTGTCGTCTGCGTACCGGGGGAAATGACCTCGATCGTCGGCGCCGCGTAGGGAAACGTCGCGAGCGTGCCGGTCAGCATCTCTCCCTTGGCGAGGACCTCGGAGGCGGCGAGCTGTCGCAAGTACAGCAGGTTCGTCTCGAGGCCGGCGATCTCGGTTGCTTCGAGAGCGCGCCTGAGCTTCTCGAGGGCCTCCGTGCGCGTTGCGCCTTTCGCGATGATCTTCGCCAGCATGGGATCGTAGAAGGGCGAAACCTCGCTTCCCGTCTCGACCCACGTCTCGACGCGCGTCTCGGGTGGCCACGCGACATGGGTAAGCAGCCCCGCGCTCGGCCGGAAGTCCTGCCCCGGGTCCTCGGCGTAGAGCCGCACCTGGATCGAGGCGCCCTGCGGCTTGACGAGCGCCTGATCGAGGGGGAGCGTCTCGCCCGCAGCCTGGCGCACCATCCATTCGACAAGGTCAACTCCCGTCACCTCCTCCGTCACGCCGTGCTCGACCTGGAGCCGGGTGTTGACCTCGAGGAAGTAGAATGCGCCCGTGTCGCTGTCATAGAGGAACTCGACCGTGCCCGCGCTCTCGTAGCAGACCGACTGGCCGAGGTGACGTGCCGTCTCCCAAAGGGCCGCGCGCGCCGCCTCCGAAAGTCCCGGTGCCGGTGTCTCCTCGACGACCTTCTGATGGCGCCTCTGGGCCGAGCAGTCGCGCTCGCCGAGCGCGATGACGCGCTCTTTGCCGTCACCGAAGATCTGCACCTCGATGTGACGCCCGCGCGCGACGTACTTCTCGAGGAAGAGGCCGGCGTCCTTGAAGTTGTTGCGCGCGAGGCGCTCGACTCTCTCATAGAGCGGCGCAAGGTCAGCGTCCGACGCGACGAGCTGGAGCCCGATGCCGCCGCCTCCCCCGGTGCTCTTCAGCATCACCGGATAGCCGATGCGCGTCGGCCTCGGCGCGGGCGTGGTCGAGGTCGCGCAAGAGCCCCGAGCCCGGGGCAAGCGGCACGCCGGCGGCAAGGGCGAGTTCGCGCGCCCTGTGCTTCAACCCGAAGGCGCGCATCTGCGCTGGCTTGGGGCCGATGAAGACGATTCCGGCCGCCCCGCAGGCCTCGGCGAAGTCCGGGTTTTCCGAGAGAAAGCCGTAGCCCGGATGGATCGCCTCCGCGCTCGTTGTCCGCGCGGCGGCGAGGATCGCCTCGACATTGAGGTAGCTGAGGGCTGCCGGCGCCGGGCCGATGGCCACCGCTTCGGTCGCCCGCGCGACGTGCATCGCGTGCCGGTCGGCCTCGGAGTAGACCGCGACGCTCGCTACGCCCATCCGCTCAAGCGTGCGGATGATGCGGCAGGCGATGGCGCCGCGATTGGCGATGAGAACCTTCTGAACGGCGGGCTCATGTCCCACTCGCCCAGATCAGCACCTCGAGCGGCGTCGGGTTGTAGGCATTGCAGGGGTTGTTGAGCTGCGGGCAGTTCGAGATGAGCGCGATGACGTTCATCTCGGCCTGCATTTCGACGTACTTGCCGGGTCCCGACACTCCGTCCTCGAACGTAAGGCGGCCGTCCGGCGTCACCGGCACGTTCATGAAGAAGTTGATGTTATGGCCGATGTCGCGCTTGCCGAGATTGAACTCCTCGTGCTCGGCGACCGCCAGCATGTAGCTGTCGCGGCAGCTGTGCATCGTCTTCTTGTCGAGCGCATAGCGCACCGTGTTGCTCTCGCCGGCGCAAGCGCCGCCCACCGTATCGTGGCGCCCGACCGTATCAGCGGTGACGGTCAGCATCGGACGGCAGAGGTCCGAGAGAAGAATTGTGCCGGTGGTGAGGTAGAGGTTGCCTTGCTCGCGCACCGTATCGACGGCCGAATAGCGCTCGTGAGGATCGTCGGCGTTGAAGAAGATCGTATCGGCCGATTGGTTGCCTTCGAGGTCGACGATGCGCAGCGTCTCGCCGCGCGTCACGACATGCATCCAATAGTCGCCGGCCGGGATAATTCTGCGGTAGATCGCCAGATCCTCCGTGCGTGGGCTTTCCTTGATCATGGCGTCCTCGTCCTCAGCAGAACCCTGCGTGATAGATGCGGTTGTTCTCGAAGCCCCGCGCGTTCTCGGGCGCCGAAAGCCGGCAGATATCGTCGGCGGCCGGCGGGTCGCCGGCGCGGACCTCGTAACGGACGGGCTTGCGCGGATAGGTCGGCGCCGGGTTCAGCGGATGGGGACACGTGTGGAGTAGGACGAGCGTTGTCATCTCGAAGCGCAGATCGACGGCGGCGCCCAGAAACGACCCCGCCGGGTCGAAAGCCATCTGGCCCGTCTCCGTGACCGTGACCTTGCTGAACCAGTTGACGTTGGCCGCGAGATCGCGGCGGGCGAGGCCGTACTTGGCCGCCTCGATGAGGAAGCTGTCGCGGCCGTTCTGGCGCCAATCGTTGCGATGGACCTGGAAGCTCGCGCCGCCCCACCGCGCGGCCACCGTCTCCTTCGTCGTGTTGCCGCAGAACGTCTCGTGCCAGCCCGCCGTGTCCTCGACGATCGAGCAGAAGATGCGCCCCATGTCGGAATAGAGGCAGTGCCCCTTCGTGAGCTTGAAGGTGTGCTGGCACTTGAGGGTATCGGGCGCGTTGTAGCGCTCGAGCAGATTGGCCGGATTGTAGAAGAGCATGCCGACGTTGGCGCCGCCCTCGAGATCGATGAGCTTGAGGTGAGCGTGGCGGCGCATCACGAACGACCAGTGCTTGCCGCCGGGCAGCGTGTCCGCGTAGAGGGGCGTGTTCATTCTCCAAGCTCCTCGAAGGGGCCTTGATCCGGTCCGCTTCGCGTTGGTCCGGGCCGTCCCGGACTTTCAAGAAATCGGGCGGGGCCGTCCCCGTCCGGGGCATGCGCCCGTCAACCTCTCCCCACGTCCCCCGCGCCGTCGAGCGGGCGAGTGCCGCCGTTGCGGTGATGCGCGACCTTGCGCGGCCACACGTCGATGTCCTGGGTGATTGTTGCCCCGTACCGCGCCGCCTCTTCCGGCAGGTTGCGCCGCCGCTCGAGGGCGACGACGCGCGTGCCGAGCCGGAAGGCCTCCGAGAGATCGTGGGTCACCATCACGACCGTGAGCTCGCTCGCGTTCCAGAGCTTGAGCATGAGCGCGTGGATCTCCGCGCGGATGCCGGGATCGAGCGCGCCGAACGGCTCGTCCAAAAGCAGGATCTTCGGCCGGCGCATGAGCGCCTGGGCGAGCGCGAGCCGCTGCTGCATTCCCCCCGAAAGGGCGGCCGGGTACTTGTCCTCGTGGCCGGCGAGGCCGACGGCCGAAAGCAGGGCGCGCGCCTCCGCCGCCGCCTTGCGGCGCGCGGCGCCGAACAGGCGGCCGAGCCCGGGCGCGCTCTCGAACTCGCGCCCGATCATCACGTTGCCGAGCACGGTCAAGTGCGGGAACACGGAGTAGCGCTGGAACACGACGCCGCGGTCGGCGTGAGGCTCGGGCTTGAGCGGCTTGCCATCGACGAGAATGTGGCCCCTCGTCGGCTTGTCCTCGCCGAGCAGAATGCGGAGCAATGTGGTCTTGCCGCATCCGGAGGGGCCGACCAGGGCCACGAACGAGCCCGCAGCAATGGAGAGATCGATCCGCTCGAGGACGATGATATCGCCGTACTCCTTCCAGAGGTTCTCGATCGCAATCGCGGTCATGCGTTCCTCGCCTCGGCGAACCACGGGAAGGCACGGCGCTGCAGGAGCCGCAAGGCGACGTCCATCAGGAATGCGAGCAAGGTGATCCAGGCGACGTAGGGAATGATCACGTCCATCGACAGGTAGCGCCGCACGAGAAAGATCCGGTAGCCGAGGCCCGAATCCGCGGCGATCGCCTCGGCCGCGATGACGAACAGCCACGCGGGGCCGATCTCGAGGCGAAGCGCATCGATGAGGCGAGGAAGCACCTGGGGGACGACGATGCGGGTGGCAATCTGCGGGCTCGACGCGCCGAGCGTCTGTGCCTTGATGAGCTGCTCGCGCGGGAGGTCGGCGACGCGCAGCGCAATGTCGCGCACGAGCTTGAGCGCCGTGCCGATTACGACGAGGGCGATCTTCGAGGCTTCCCCCAGCCCCATGACGATGAAGAGAATGGGAAGGATCGCAAGCGGCGGAACCATGGAGGCCACGGCGACGATGGGGCCGAGCATCGCGCCCGCAATCGGCAAGAGGCCGATGGCGATCCCGAAGATGAGCGCGATGGCCGTCGAGATCGCGAGCGCAATGAGGAGCCGGGCCATCGTCGCCGCCGTGTCCGACCACAGAAGGTAGTCGCCGGTCCGCGGGTCAGGCAGCAGGGCATACTGCTTGAGAGCGTCGCCCATGGCGGCGAAGCTCGGCAACAGCTTGTCGTTGGGGTTCTCGGCAAGCCGAATGTTGGAGCCGACGACATAGGCGAGGAGCACGAGCAGGAACGGCAGGCATGCGAGTGCGACGCGCGCCGTCCTGTCGGGCTTGATATTGATGGCACGCATGGCGCCCTCGCCGCCTCCCGCGCTCTCGGGCCGCCCCGGCCGAGCCTCAGAGCTTGCCGTCGGCGGCAGCCTGCATGAAGCTCGCGTCGTAGCGGAACTTCACGTTGGCCTTGTCTCCGAAGACGGTCTTGTCGGGGAATTCGACGCCGATCGCGCCGGCCGACTTCGCGTCCTTTCCGAGAAGCGCCTTCTCGAACAGGAAATGCGACACGCGCTCCGTCGTCGACTTGAGCTCGGCGCCCGTCGTGAAGGCGACCGCATTCTTGGGATCCGAAAAGAGCTTCGTGGTCGCGAGCTGCTCCTCGAATCCGGCGAGGTCGGTGCCGGAGGCCTTGGCCATCGCCTCCTTCGCCTTGGTGCCGTCAGCGAGCGCGCCCATCGTGTCATACCAGATGCCGACGAGCGCTTTGCCGAACTTGGGATTGTCCTTCAGGACCTCTGTGTTGACCACCATCAGGTCGATGATCTCTCCGGGAATGGCCGAGCTGTCGAACACCTTCTTGGCGTCGGGCAATTCGAGAATGGTCGAGACGATCGGCTTCCACGTGACGACGGCCGTCACCTCGGGCGTCTTATACGCCGCCGCCATGTCGGCATCCGACGTGTTGACGACCTTGAGATCCTTCTCCTCGAGCTTCGCCTGCTCGAGTCCGCGCGCGAGCAGGTAATGGGAGACGGAGTACTCGACGAGGTTGACGTTCTGGCCCTTGATGTCGGCAAGCTTGTCCTTCCCCTTCAGGATGACGGCGTCGTTGCCGTTCGAGAAGTCGCCGACGATGACCGCGGTCGTGTCGACGCCGCCCGCGGACGGAATGGAGAGCGCGTCCATGTTGGTGACGGTGACGGCGTCGAAGGCGCCCGCCGTGTACTGGTTGATGCTCTCGACGTAGTCGTTGAACTGCTTGACCTCGATGTTGATCCCGTACTTGTCGGCCCACTTCTTGACGATGCCCGTGTCGGCGGCATAGCCCCATGGCATCCAGCCGACATAGATCGACCAGGCGACCTTGAAGTCCTTCTTCTCCGCTGCAGCGGCTCCGTCTGCTGGCAGCACAAGGGCAGCCGCAAGCCAGAGGCAGACTAGTCTCGTGAGCGGGCTTCGCATGACGATCTCCTTCTCTCACCGCACGTTGGCCAATGAGCCGCTCGGAGATTTCGGGAGATCGGACGGGAGGCAAGCGCAGAGGGGAGGCCGTCCGTCCGATAGCCGAAGCTTCTCGCGGCACAGGTCTCCCGGGCTTTTATCCCGCCGTGGCTCCTGCGAGGCGCGGGCCTCGCAGGGAGAGCCTCTCTCGGACCAGCACCGCGCGTGGCTGCGGCCGGAACCCTAGAGGCGTTATGACGAGGGGAATTGCATAGGCCGTGCCAGCCCGAATACGCCGGAAAGACAGGCAGTTTTCTCGGATGCTTGCGGCGCTTCTGCCGTTTTTTTCGCCACAACGCGCGAAGCTTGGGCAGAAGACGGCGACCGTCACTGCTCCGCGCGTTTGCCGGTAATGATTTCCCACGCGGCGTTGATCTGCTTGATGCGCAGCTCGCGCATATCTTGGTCGGCAGGGCTCTTCGCGTGGTCGGGGTGCCAGCTCAAGCGCAGGCCGTCGACGATCTTCTTGACGGCGGCCTCGCTGGTGTCCGGAGAGACGCCCATCCCCAACACCTGGAGAGCTTCATCGCGCGTACTCGGAATGGCCTCGCCCCAATTCGTCTGCAGCCCAGTTCCCGCCTGCTGTTGGACGCCGTTCGCCTTGGGCTGTGTCTTCGTTGGCAACCGGCCGCGCGACACGATGAGCTCCTGGCCCCGGCTCCTCGCATCGAGCGAAACGGAGGCGATGTCGCGGGCCGGTAGGCTCGTCTGCGCACGCTCGCGCCGCACCATCCAGGTCACGGCGAAGAGGCCGAGCATCATGAGCCCGCCGATGGCGACCGCGGCCGGGCCCAGCGGAAGCCGGATCCTGTCGATCAAGCTCTGCGAGATCGACTGGGTCGTGCTCTCCGGCGTCCACTGGGCCGGGACAGGTGTGGCGCCCGTTTCCGTCGGGGGCGCCGCCGCGACGAGTGCTTCGCGTGCCTCCGGACTCAACGAGCTTGCTTGGGGGATTGCGCTCGTCTCACGATCGGCGGCCTCCCCCTTGTTCTCAGGACTCGCGCGATTGATGATCTCCGGGACTATCGGCGCGCCGCCTTTGGCGGCGCCGTCCGCAGCAGGCGCAGCCGCTGTCCGTGTCTCGGACTTTGGCGAGTCTTGCGCGGTCGCTGAGGTCTTTTGGCCCTCGGCAGCGGCAGGCTCCGATGGCGGCTTGGGCGGCTCGGCGTGCGGGGCCTTGGCGGCAGATTGGTTCGCCGCGGCCAACGGCGAAGCGGGGTGCGATTTCGGCGCCGCGACGAAGATCGCATCGATCCCGAGCATGGGGGCAAACCCTGCCGGCATCTCGACGAAATCGCGGCGTGCCGGGCCCCTGCGCTCGTCGCAGAAGTCGCCGAACCCGGGAGAGCGCCGGCCGCGATTAAAGTCCGTTGGTCGGGCGCACGGGTCGCTCCACCAGAGCGGCATTTCCAGCTGCAACCGCCCATTCTCGATCGAGGAGCGCCCCGCCCCGCGCGCGTCGGCGGCGGCGACGACGGAAATCCAGGGCACGCGCGCGCCGCCGCAATCGAGGTCGAACCGATAGACAGTCCATTTGCGGCACACGTCCGGATTGACCGGGGAGCAAGAGCTGAACTCGCGCTGCTCGCGCCGGCCGATGATCGAATAGCCCTGGTCGCTCGAGGGGGTCAGCACGGGCTTGCCGCCGGCAGCCGAGCACGCGTAGGGCATGACGATCAGTTCATCGGCCCGGGCGGCTGTGCAGGCGAGCAGCACGGCCCCGGCGATGAGGCCGATAGTCGCCCTTTTCCTCGATAAAAGGCGCATGCCCTGGCCCGCCCCCAATTCGACGTATGCCTCGGCTGGTACTCGTCTCGTACCAAGGCGTATTTGTGGCAGTTGTGCGGCGTCTCGCCGAAGAAGCGGCCGGCCGCACGCTCGGAGCTGCGGCCCGATGCCAACTCACTGAAAAAGCGGTCGAATAAAACGCCCCGAGGCGGAGCGAGGCGTCATCGAATTAGGCAATTTTCTACGCTGCGGTCGAAGGCTATTGCGAATTCTGATCCGCGGCCTTCTCCAGTACCTTCTCCGTTTCACTCTTGTGATGGGTCCCGCTGAGGAGCTGCGCCTGCATGGGCTGTCCATTTCGAGCACACGGGCTGCTTCGTCGCGGGCCTGCTGCTCCGAGCTTCGGAACATGGAATCCCCTTCGCGCTCGTCGCGCTTCATGCGCTTGCTCGCTGCATACCCCAGCAGAGTGCTGTTCCCGGCGATGAAGTGGCGCGCCGACGCACCCGCGTGAAATTTGGGTCTGGAGGAAAACCCTACGGCGCGCCAACTCCAAACTGACATGGTTTCAATGACAGTTGTGTGACTGACCCGGCGAATCGTCAGCCACGCCGCCGTCACGGGTCTGACCGTCACGAACCTGTCAGAGCGACCGAGTATTCGTGACCTGACAGGGGATCAGTCATGCGGGCATAGGGGGCGGGGGCTTCCTTCATAGCATGGGAATTTTGCGGAGTGCCGCGCGCGTCGTTCACGCGCGTACGTGAGCGCTACGTGGATTTGTAGCTGTAGCTGTATAGGAGAGCGTCCATGTCCCTCACTCGAGTTCCCGTCGGCAATGACATCGAGGTCAATAGGGAGACAGCGGGTAGCCAAATCGCTGCCGCGGTTGCGGCTTTCGATATCTCGCTCTCCGGAGGCTCGGCCGCGGAGTTCGCCGCCGCCGCCACGGTCGTCGGCTCGCTCGCAGCCATCAATCCCGACTTTCAAGATACCTTCACGTTTACGCTTTTGGACAATGCCGGCGGGCGCTTCGCCATCGTCGGCAATCTGCTCCAGGTCGCCAACGGCCTGCTGCTCGATTTCGAGCAGGCCACCTCGCACATGATCACGGTGCGGGTCACGGACATCGAGGGACTGACGTCCGACAAGAGCTTCACCATCGCCGTCACCGACGTAAACCCCGAGACGGTGACGGGAGACGAGGCGGGCAATACGTTCTTCGGCGGCGCCCTGGACGATCATCTCGCAGGGCAAGGCGGCGACGACGTGCTCTTCGGGCAGGGCGGCCGACTCGCTCGCCGACGTCGGTGTCGCTCAAGGCGTGAGGCTGCGACAACCCTCGCCGGCGTTCTACATTCGCTGATCGACCCATTTACTCCACCGGCCGTACTGGTCACTTCGCTGACAGTCTGAAGCGATGTCGTCTCGCTGTCGACTGGCTCGTCGAGCGGTCCGCGCGTTCCGCCAAACTCCGACGGCATGGTGCGAAGTCGTACTGTCATGCGACGAGTTCAGGCGCTACGGCAAGGCTGCTCGGAAGTCTCTCGCAGCGCTGAAGGGCGAAGAGTGCGCCAGTCGGCAGGCACCGGGAGTACTGGGATGGACTACGAATCCGAATTCGAGAAGGTGCTTCTCGCAGAGCGCGCTTGGGACGACGACGCGGCGCGCAATGAGTTTGAGGAAATTCGCGAGTCAATTCGCCACTATGTCAACGCAAGCTACGCGGCTCTGACAGAAATAAGCGACTCGGCGAAGGTTGAAGCCCGTGATGCGGTTTACCGCGAACGGCGCCACGACATCGAGCGAGCGCTCGAACTGATCAAGGCGCACGGCAAAGTGGCCGCATAGCAGCACGTCGGTGCTGCTGGCGTTTGGGCCTTCGTCGGCTCTCAAGGTGCGCTCTCACAGCGCCACGGCGGCGGCAGGGCTCCGTAGCAGGGGGTTCTCATAACCGCTTGGAGTCGGCAAGGACGCGGCGGGACGATGAGTGTCGCGGCTGGCGGTAAGGGTAGCGACCTTATGGCCTACAGGACCGCACGCGCCCGGCGGACTTGCGTTGCCATGCCACGCCTTGCCGAGGAGCAGACCTTACGCCGAAGCGCTCACGATTACAAGCGACCTGCCCCAACACCGGCGCACTGCGTTTGTCGCGATGCTCGTTAGTCCGCTCTTTGGGAAAGTCGAAGTAAAAGCTCCCTCCGCCGGGGCGGGCCTCTTCCCTCTGGTCGTGTCGGAATTTCCAAGCTGATGGGTAGCGAGTCATCATCCGGTGGCGATCCCCTATCATCATCGTCATCCACGGCTCGACCCCTTCTCCGAGCTAGACTCCACCGAACAAGAGAACGGTTTAGTCGGCGACAAGTTCCACGGCCGGTGTTCGCGTTCGCTGGCGTCTGACGGACCGGCTGGTTCGTGTCTCTGGTCGTGTCTCAGTTTGAGAATTTAGGGGGATTGACGCGGGCGAGCTCGGCTCCGAACTCATGGTATGTTTGGCGCAAAGCATCAGGAGGGTATGGTGCTATGACGTACAGGATCATGTTTGTTGACGACCCCTTCTCGCCGACGCCGACTGAGTTGCACCTAGCGTTCGCCACATCCCTCGAAGCGGCCATGGATGTCGCCATGATCGGAGTAGTCGGCTTCAGAGATAGCCACCCCAAAGCCGGGTATCGCATCGAGGATGCAGCGGGTGCGACCGTGAGGCTAGGCCCAGGAACGTGCGAAAATGCCCAAAGGCCCTAAAGGCGAGAAGCACCCCGCCGACGTGATCAGCAACGCCGTCAAGGTCGCCCGCCTGCGACGGGCGAGGATACCGAGGACGTGCCAGACGACGGCAAGGACAAGGCCTCGCCGTCGCTCGGAAGGCGCGGCGCCGGTGACTGCTAACGATTCACTGCCCTTTACCGGTCTCTCCCGTGGACTCCCCGATCGTAGCGGGTCTGTCGGCCTGATCCGCAATCGGCGGCGGCGCAGTGCTCTGGGCATTGTCGATGGTATCCGACGTGCTCCACGACAGAATGCCGAGTAGGACCAATGCACCGAGTGCGCCGAGGACCCAGAGGCCTATGTTGCTCTCTCTGGTACGCCAGGACGGGCGATTGTCATCAGGTATATTCATCGCTTCCTCCATGGTCTTAGCGGAAGCAACGCCACGGGCGGCCGGCGGTTCCGGCGTTCGCCTTCCCGATGAAGTTCCAGGGCTCGCGGTTCGCGGCGCACCGAAGTCGCACGCGATATGCAGTGAGCGAGATAAGGCGCCACAAAAGCGGGGGACACCTTGTGGCGCCCGGGTCGCGAGGGACGTCGCGACGGGCCGCCCTTTCTCTCTCTCACTCGCTCTCTGCCTGCGCGCTGGGCGGACCTGCGTCCACGCGTCCGCTCGCATAGCTAAGCGTAACGATCCGCCCGCGAGAGTCCTCTTTGGACGAAACCCCCGGGGCTGGTTCGGCGTACGCCGGCGCGCGGGCAGAGGAACGGGACTCCCAGCGCATTGGCCGTTACCTCTGCTTGCTTGCCTAGGTCGACGGGCATCGCGATGCGAGGACTTTTTCAGCGATTTGGGGTGTGGCTGTGGCGCAGTATGATTATATGCTCGCGAGCGCGCCACTCGCCGAATAGCTATAAGTTACTTATTTTGCTAGCTGATCTAGTTGGTGGAGCCGACCGGGATCGAACCGGTGACCTCGTGAATGCCATTCACGCGCTCTCCCAACTGAGCTACGGCCCCTAACCTGGGATAAACATCGGACGAGCGGCATTATAGACGGGCCTCGCCCGTGAGGAAGCGGCTCAATAGGCCGATCGGGGTGAAATCGCAAGAGCAGATTCCCCGCCGCTCGACATCGAGCATGCAGGATCGAGCGCTGCGCTCAGGCCAACTGCGCGCCCGAGGCTCAGACCTCCTCCTCGCCCTCCTGGACGGGGCCGCCGATGATGTTCGACATGTCGCCCCCCTCCTCCTCCTCTTCCTCGAGGAAGGTCTCGTCCTCCTCCGTGGCGATGGTCTCCTCGGCGTCCTCGATGTCGACGAGCGCCTCCTCGCCCTCGGCCGCCGGCGCCGGCTCGTCGGCGGCGAACTCCGGCGTGGGGACAAGCTCGGGCTTCTTCGGCTTGCGCGGGGCCTTGACCTCCGGCGCGCTCGCCGCGATTGCGCCCGCCGACGAGGCGAGCGCGTAGACTGTCCCGCAGATCGGGCAAATGATGGGGTCGCGGCCGAGATCGTAGAAGCGCGCCCCGCACTCGTTGCTCTGGCAGGTACGCTTCGTTCCGCGCGCTTGCTTCGTCGCCATGGCTCTGCTCTGGTTTTGTGATGTTTCGAGCGGTCTGCCACAGGCGGGGGCGGCTGTCAAAAGCAAATCCAGGCGCCGATTGCCGGCCCTGACGGCGGCCGAGGCGCGCTCCGGCCGGCCCGTTGACATGGGCTCTCCGCCTCGGCTCTATCGCACGCGGATAGGCGGGCGGCACAGGCCGGTGCCCTCGCGCAATCCCCCGTCGGCCAAGGCAATTTCGGCGATGCTGCACGTGAAACAATCCCCCGCTCTCCCCCTCACCGCCGGGAGGAGCGGACCGCTTTTGGGGCGCGTGCGGGTCCCGGGCGACAAGTCCATTTCGCACCGGGCGCTGATCCTCGGCGCTCTCGCGACCGGGCGGACGCGCATTCGCGGGCTGCTCGAGGCCGAGGACGTGATCAACACGGCGCGCGCGGTCGCGGCCCTCGGTGCGCCGGCGTCGAGCCGGGACCGGCATTGGGAGGTGCTCGGACGCGGCGTCGGCGGGCTGAGCCAGCCCCCGGGCCCGCTCGACTTCGGCAATTCCGGGACCGGCTCGCGGCTCATGATGGGGGTCATCGCCGGACACGACATGGAGGCGACGCTCGCGGGCGACGCCTCGCTGTCGCGCCGGCCGATGGGCCGGGTGCTTCTGCCCCTGAAGCAGATGGGGCTCGAGGTGGTGGACGATCGCGAGACGCTGCCGCTCACGCTGCGCGGGACGGCGAGCCTGGTCCCGATCGTCTACGAGCTTCCCGTGCCATCGGCACAGGTCAAGAGCGCAGTTCTCTTGGCGGGGCTCATGACCGCGGGCGAGACAAGCGTCATCGAGGCCGAGCCGACGCGCGACCACACGGAGCGCATGATGCGCTACTTCGGCGCGCAAGTTTCGACCGAGAGTGCCGGCGGCAAGACGCGCATCACCGTGCGCGGCGACGCCGAGCTCGAGGGGCGCGACGTGACGGTGCCCGGCGATCCCTCCTCGGCGGCTTTCCTCGTCGCCGCGGCGTTGATCGTTCCGGGATCGGACGTGACGGTCGCGGGCGTCCTCGCCAATCCGACGCGGACCGGCTTCTACACGACGCTTCGTGAGATGGGCGCCGACATCGCGTTGCTCGACTTACGCGAGGAAGGCGGCGAGCCGGTCGCCGACATCCGCGCGCGAAGCTCTCGGCTCAAGGGCGTGCGGGTGCCCGCGGCCCGCGCCCCTTCGATGATCGACGAGTACCCGATCCTCGCCGCCGTGGCCGCTTTCGCCGACGGCGCGACCGTGATGGAGGGCCTTGCCGAGCTCAAGGTGAAGGAGAGCGACCGGCTGGCTGCGACGGCCGCCGGCCTCGCCGCGAACGGCGTCGCGGCCCGCGTCGACGGCGACACGCTGACTGTCATGGGCTCGCGCGAGGTCAAGGGCGGCGGGACGGTCGCAACCCACCTCGACCACCGCATCGCCATGTCGTTCCTTGTCCTCGGGCTCGCGGCCGACCGAGCCCGTGACGGTGGACGACGCCTCCATGATCGCAACGAGCTTTCCCGATTTCGCCCGGCTGATGGAAAGCCTCGGCGCTCGCTTCGCATCTCCATAGCTTGTCCGGCGCCGGAGGCCGCCAATGCTGTTCGAGGTCTGGACGGTACCTCTGATCGCGGCGTGCCTTGCCGTCGGTTTCGCGGCGGGCTTCGTCATCCGCCGCCGCTCGAGCCTGCCGCTCACGCCTCCTGTCGTCGGCGGCTTCGTTGCGGCGCTGGTGTCGGGCGTGCTCGGCATCGTGGTCATGATGGCGACCGAGCCGCTGGTGCCCAAGGACCGGGACGCCCCCGCGCCCGTCCTTGCTTTCCTCGCTCTCGGGTTCAATCTTGCCGTCAATGCCGCGCCGGCCATTCTCTCCCTCGCGATCGGGATTGGTCTCGGCGGACGGCTTGCCCGCGTTATCGGCGGTGACCGTCAAAGCGGAGAGGGATCGATGCTCATCGCCATCGACGGGCCGGCAGCCTCGGGCAAGGGCACGCTCGCCAAGCGGATTGCCGCCCATTTCGGGCTCGATTGGCTCGACACCGGGCTTCTCTACCGGGCGACGGCGCGGGACATAACGCGTTTCGGCTTCCGGCTCGACGATACGTGGGCCGCCCTCGCCGCCGCACGCGGTCTCGATCTCGCGACCCTCGACGACCCGGGGCTCCGGGGCGCGGCGGCCGGGGACGCGGCGTCCATCGTCGCCAAGATCCCGTACGTGAGGGCGGCGCTTCTCGACTACCAGCGGGCTTTTTCCAGGCGCAAGCCGGGCGCCGTCCTCGACGGCCGCGACATCGGCACCGTCGTCTGCCCCGATGCGGATGTGAAGATCTACGTGACCGCGACGCCGGAGGTGCGCGCAAGGCGCCGGTTTCTCGAGCTCGAGGAGCGGGGGGAGGAGGTCGCCTACGAGCACGTGCTGGCCGTGATCAAGGATCGCGACGCCCGCGATTCCGGCCGCGCGGAGGCCCCCATGCGCCCTGCTCCCGATGCCGTCTTGCTCGACACCTCGGACTTGGATATAGAAGCCGCATTCGACGCCGCCGTCGGATTGATCAAGAGGAAGATCGGCCAATAGGAGCGCATGGCGCTCTAATACGGATTGGCGGGCTTAGGCCCATCACGGCGGCGCCGAGATCGAATTCACACCTCGAGCTGGCAGGAGACTGTCCGGTCCCGCGTTGCGCGACCGGCGTTGCCGCTGGCCAATTCCCACAACCCGGCCGTGCCAGTCTCGCGAGCGCGGTCCGCAACCGAAATCGACGAAGGAGCACGAATGAGCACCGCCCAACCAAGCAAAGAAATGAACCCAACGCGCGACGAGTTCGCCGCCATGCTGGCCGAGAGCCTCGCCAAGGACGACGTGTTCGAGGGGAGCGTCGTCAAGGGCAAGATCGTCGGCATCGAGAAGGACCTCGCGGTGATCGACGTCGGCCTCAAGATGGAGGGCCGCGTCGCGCTCAAGGAGTTCGCCACCGCCGGCAAGCCCGCGGATCTCAAGGTGGGCGATACGGTGGAAGTGTTCCTCGAGCGCATCGAGAACGCGCTCGGCGAAGCGGTCCTCTCGCGCGACAAGGCCCGCCGCGAGGAGAGCTGGACGCGCCTCGAGAAGCTCTCCGAGAAGGGCGAGAAGGTGACGGGCGTCATCTTCAACAAGGTGAAGGGCGGCTTCACCGTCGACCTCGACGGCGCGGTGGCCTTCCTCCCGGGCTCGCAGGTCGACATCCGCCCGGTGCGCGACATCGGGCCGCTCATGCACCAGCCCCAGCAGTTCCAGATCCTCAAGATGGATCGCCGGCGCGGCAACATCGTCGTCTCGCGCCGCTCCGTGCTGGAAGAGACGCGCGCCGAGCAACGCGCCGACATCGTCGCCCGCCTCGCCGAGGGCCAAGTCATCGACGGGGTCGTAAAGAACATCACCGACTACGGCGCCTTCATCGATCTCGGCGGCATCGACGGCCTGCTCCACGTCACCGACATGGCCTGGCGGCGCGTCAATCACCCCTCCGAGATCCTGAACGTCGGCGACACGGTGAAAGTGCAGATCATCCGCATCAACCCGGAGACGCAGCGCATCAGCCTCGGCATGAAGCAGCTGCAGGCCGACCCGTGGGCGGCGATCGAGGCGAAGTACCCGATCGGCACCCGTCTCACGGGGACGGTCACCAACATTGCCGACTACGGCGCCTTCGTCGAGCTCGAGCCCGGCGTCGAGGGCCTGATCCACGTCTCCGAGATGAGCTGGACGAAGAAGAACATCCACCCCGGCAAGATCGTCTCGACCAGCCAGCAGGTCGAGGTGCAGGTTCTCGAGGTGGATCCGGCGAAGCGGCGCATCTCGCTCGGGCTCAAGCAGACGCAGGACAACCCGTGGGATGCCTTCCTTGGGCAGCATCCCAAGGGCTCCGTCGTGGAAGGTCCGATCCGCAACATCACCGAGTTCGGCCTCTTCATCGGGCTCGACGGCGGCGTCGACGGCATGGTCCATCTCTCCGACCTCGACTGGTCGAGGCCCGGCGACGAGGTCATCAAGGACTTCAAGAAGGGCGACACCGTCAAAGCGGTGGTGCTCGACGTCGACAGCCAGAAGGAGCGCATCTCGCTCGGCATCAAGCAGCTCTCGGGCGATCCCGCGGACGCGCTCGCCAAGTACAAGAAGGGCGATCAGGTGACCTGCGAGGTCGTGGCCGTGCAGGAGAACGGCATCGAGGTGAAGCTCGCCGACAGCGACATCACGACCTTCATCAAGCGCTCGGATCTTTCGCGCGACCGCTCCGAGCAGCGCCCCGAGCGCTTCACCGTCGGCCAGAAGGTCGATGCGGCGGTGATGACGGCCGACAAGGGGTCGCGGCGCATCACGGTGTCGATCAAGGCGCTCGAGATCGCCGAGGAGAAGCAGGCCGTGGCCCAGTACGGCTCTTCCGACTCGGGCGCTTCCCTCGGCGACATCTTCAAGGCCGCGATCAAGAAGCGCGACTCGAACGAGGACGACAAGGAAGACAAGGACGGCGACGAGCAATGACAGGCTTCGGGCGCCGAAGTCATAGGGGCTGCGCTTCCCGGCGCAGCCCTTCTTCGTTTCAGATAATGAGGCGGAGGTGGTTGTCGAACTCGGTGCCCTCGATGCGGGTTTCCGACCGCACCGCTCCCCCGGGTATCTCGAGGCGCACGACGCCGAGACCCGACGACAGCGCGAACTCCTCCTCGACGACGCCGGCGACGCCGCAGCCGTCGGCGAGCGTCGTCTCGGCGCAAAGGGATGCGGTGTCCGTGTCGACGTAGACGATGCGCCCGGCGCGCGGCGCGGAGGCGGCGAGGATCCTGCCGTCGCGGCTCATGGCAACCGAGCCGACGTATCCCTTGAGCGCAACGCCGAGCGGGCTCGCCGGCTCGAGAATTTTGACGGGGCGATCGAGCGAGGCAAAGCCGATGAGCTCGGGCGCGTCCTCGGCGCCGCCCTGCCACTGGCCGCCGAACCAGACCTGGCCCCGCCCGTCGGCGGCAATGTGGCGGATCGAGAGCATGTGCAGCTCGGGAGCCAGCGTGTGCTTGGCCTTGAGCTCTCCGGTCTCGCTGTCGATGAAGGCGAGCGACGGCTCCATCGCCGGCAGGTTGAGCGTCTCGCGGCCGGTCGAGGGATCGGTCGCGATGCCGCCATTGGCGACGGCGAGCGTCCGGCCGTCGGCCATCAGGATGGCCTCGTGCGGTCCGACGCCGCAAGACGGAAACTCGCCGAGGCGCTGATAGCCGGCGGCCACGTCGTAGACGCCAATCAGGCCGTCGCCCGTGTCGATATTGTGCTCGCTGACGAACAGCCGCCGTCCGTCGCGCGAGAAGACGCCGTGACCGAAGAAATGGCGGCCTTCCTCGGGCGCGAAGACGGTGGGCTCGCTCTGTCCTTCGAGGTCGAAGGCGACGGCGAAGAAGCCCGGCCGGCGCGCGAACACGACGGCGCGCCCTGACGGGCGATGGAGCGCGATGTCGTGGCCGCGCCCCGAGATCGGCACCTCGCGGATGATGCGGCCCGTGGGATCGAGCAGCACGACGGAGAAGCTGCCGTCGCCGCGCCGACACGCGGAGGCGAAGACGGGCGCTTCGTCTCCGGGAGCGGCGGCAAACGTCCGTCGCCCGCCCGCAATCAGGAGCGCCGTGCCAAGCAGAAAGCGTCGCCGGTCAATCGCCATCGAGCTCATTGAACCCCAGGGTGAGATCCGCGGCCGGCGCCAGCTCGCGGTTGATGATCTGGCGCAGGCCGTTGAGGGTGAAGCGCATGTGCCGCATCAGCGTCAGCGTCTCTTCGGCGACAGGCGTCGCCTTGGGATCGATCTTGGCGAGCTTCGCGTTGTCGGCCGCGAGCTCGTCGAACGAGCGGCCGAGAAACGCCGCCATCCACGGCTTGTCGGGCGGCGCATAGGCCGCGATGCCCGTTGCCTCGTAGAGCGCCTTCAACGAGGCGATCTCCGCGCCGATGTAATCGGCCGTGAGCTGCGAGCGCTCGAAGGCGAGGCGGGGGGGCTTCGGCGGCACCTTGGCCGCAGCATCGAGCCGGGGCATGATGTGACGGTCTTGCACGATCTGAAGTCCGGTGAGGATCGTCTTCACCACCTCGCGCGCCGTCTCCGACGAGTCCTTGTAGAGCAGATTGTCGGAGCCCGGCGCCTCCATCTTCAAGTGCCAGCCCTGGGGACCCTGCCACGCCTCGGAGACCTCGTGGGCGATCGTATTGAGATTGGCGGCGACAGCCGCGGCGTAGCGGCAGCGATAGCGCGCGTCGTCATCGGCGGCGTCCAGCAAATGGGCCTGATCGTAGAGGAGCAATTCGAGCGCCGACAGGCCTTGGATCGCGGCGCTCTGCATCGCGAGGGCGCCCGGCGCGAGGAGCGCTTCATCGCGCTTGGCAAGCGCTCCTGAAAGCTGGCGCGCGGTGATCCCGCGCGGGTCGGGCCAGAAGTAGAACCGCTCGAGGCGGTGTCCCTCCGAGATCGGACCGAACCGCACGAAGTCGATGGCACCCCATGCAAGTACCGTCTCCTTGAACGCGGCGTCGGCGCCGATCCGGGCGCCCTCCGCTCCACTGCAGAGAGAGGACACCGCGGCCTCGAGATGCGATGTTGCCGTCTCGAGGCGCTCGAGCCGCAGAAGGATATGCGTGTCAATGGCTGCATGCACCATCTCCGCATGGGTCTTGCGCTCCGCCACGGCCGGCTGCAGTCCAAAAAGGACCATCGCGGCAGTCGCGAGTGTCAACGGCTTCAGGAACCGCACTGGGTGACGCCCTCGAGAGACTAGCTGCGGTTCATGCCATAGCGCCGGTGCGGACCTCGGAAAGCGCCACGAGCGGTTAGCGATCTGCGCTCTTTCGCCGCTCACGGCCGACCGTCTCACACGCGCCATCAAACGGCTCGGATGATTTCGGCTTGGGCTTGTGCGGCGAACGAAAGCGCAGGCGCATGAGCTGCTCCCTGGTCGAGAGGCCGCGGTAGGGGCAGATGAGGCCCTTCCTCTCGAGCTCCTCCACCTTGGCATAGATGGTCTCGACGGCGAGCGGCGCGCACGAGCAGCAGTTCATGCGGCGCGACAGGTGCCGGTAGACCATCCCCGGCGTCGGGATGAGCGCCTCGGGTCCCGTGAGCAGCTCGAGCAGGGCAAGCTCGATGTCGTGATCCGAGACGGCGGCACACGAGCAAACGATCATGGTCTGTCACTCGCTCGCTTCATTGCTTCAAGACCAGTTCCGGGGCGGGCGCGAGCGCGGCCGCGTTGACGATCAGGCCGGGCGACAGCACCTGATCGAGGCCGCGCAGGGTGAGCGCGAAGCTCCCGGCATGATGCACGACCTCGTCGATGAGCGAGCTTTCGATCAACGCGAAGGCGCAGGCTTTCATCGCCGGACAGGTGTTGTGCTGACACGCGGCGATCATCGAGACGGCGAGGCATTCGTCACGGCCGAGATGCGAGCATTCTCCCGGCCAGACCTCGATGTCGCGGCGCGCTGCGGCGCTCACTGCGCGCACCCAGGCGGACAGCTCCGAGACGGCGGCCTTCGCCGGTTGCGGCCCGAGTGCATCGGCATAGATGCGCCAGGCTTCCTCCCAATGGTTGATGTCGCCCGACTGATAGCCGGCCACCCAGTAGCGAAACCCGAGACCGACGAGGCGCACGGGGCTCGACGGCACGGCGGGCCTCACGGCCGGCTCGATACGGGAAATATGGGAAGATCTTCGCTTGCTTGCCATGCATCAGCTCCCGGGATTTGCGGAAGCCATGCGACGCGGGCAGAGCGCCCCGAGGCGGGGGATCGGGTGATGAGACATCGACGGTCCTATTGTCGGGGTTCAAGGCCCCGAAAAGGAGATTTGTGTCCACGGTCCGATTGAGTGCGGCCGCACGCCAAGCAACCGTGTTCGGTACGGCAAGTCAAGGGAACAATTGCCGCAAGCAATGAGAATAGAATCATTCAAATCAATGTTTTGAATGCTTCTAATCAGTGGTCCGCGCGACGCCGCTTGCGCTGGAAGCAGAGGCTCGATCGCAGCCGGTTGCTCGCGCCACCCGAAGTGGTCGAGCTAGCTCGAGCCGGCCTCGCGACGGGCCGGCCTGGACATCCGCAAAGGCTGCCCGCTCGTGCGGGACCTGCGCGATTTGGCCGGCGCATCCGGCCTCGAGCCACGGACCATCTCCTCGAGCGTATGCTCGTCGAGCACGCTGATGAACGCCTCGAGCGCCGAATCGAAGAGCGAGGTGAGCTGGCGGATCTGCTCGCGGGATCGACCCTTGGCGGGTGCATCCTCGCTCTCGCCGTCGACCCGCATCGCCTCCATGGCGCGCACAACGTCGCCTATCCGGATCTTCTCCGACGGGCGCGCAAGCTGCACGCCGCCGTGACGGCCGCGCACGGCCCGTATGAACCCGGCCCGCGACAAAAGATGCACGATTTTGAACGTGTTCTGCGGCGTGATGTCCTGACGCTCGGCGATATCGGCGACCTTGACGAGGCGAGTGTCCGCCCGGGCACAGTCGATCAGAATTCGAATGGCGTAGTTGGTTGTCTTGCTCAGGCGCATAGGGGTCCAATCATGAGCGCCGCTTCTCGCCGAGAAGCACCTAGATGCGTCATCTACCTCGAATTCTAGCGCAAAGCCCTCAATTTGCACAAACTATCGAGCGTGGCCGTTAGAATCAGGGGGTTTACCGCCGTCGTCCGTTGCCGGACGGACGGGCCGCCGGCGGCCGGAAGCAGAAGCATTCTTGACTATCCGTGTCAAATTAAACTAGAGATCAGCCTGGGCCCGGTCCGCTACACGCAGGCGCGGCCCCCTCGCCTTGTTCAGGGCCTTGAACCCTGCATTTAGGAGAACGCGTTCGTGATCATCCGCCCAAAATCGAGCCCATTGTCCCTTGCCGCCCTGATCTTTGCGCTGTTGCCGCTCGCGGCCCCGGCGCATGCGGCGCCACCCGCCGCCAAGGACGTCCTCAAGACGTACGCCGACATTGCCGAGGCTGGCTATTCCAACTCGCTCGCCTCGGCCAAAAAGCTCAAATCGGCAGTGGATGCCTTCCTCGCCAAACCGACCGAGGAGAGTCTCAAGGCGGCGCGTCAAGCGTGGATCGATGCGCGCGTTCCCTACATGCAGACCGAGGCGTTCCGCTTCGGCAACAAGATCGTCGACGACTGGGAAGGCAAGGTGAACTCCTGGCCGCTCGATGAAGGCCTTATCGACTATGTCGGGGAGGCGTACGGCGCCGACAACCCGGAGAACGAGCTCTACGCGGCCAACGTCATCGCCAATACGGCGATCAAGATTTCGGGGAAGGACGTCGACACGTCGAAGATCACGCCGGCGCTCTTGTCGGAGCAGCTGCAGGAGGCCGGCGGCGTCGAGGCGAATGTCGCGACCGGCTATCACGCCGTCGAGTTTCTGCTGTGGGGCCAGGACCTCAACGGCACGGGGCCGGGCGCCGGAAACCGTCCGGCCACGGACTTCGACGTGAAGGCCTGCACCGGCGGCCATTGCGACCGGCGCGTCGCCTACCTCCGCGCTGCGACCGACCTTCTCGTCGACGATCTCGCATGGATGGCCGAGCAGTGGGGCGACAAGGGCGAGGCGCGCGCCGCCGTCATGAAGGACGAGAACGACGGGCTCACCGCGATCTTCACCGGTCTCGGGAGCCTTTCCTACGGCGAGCTCGCGGGCGAGCGCATGAAGCTCGGGCTCATGATCCACGATCCCGAGGAGGAGCACGACTGCTTCTCCGACAACACCTACAACTCGCACTACTACGACGCCTTGGGCATCCGTAACGTCTATCTCGGCAGCTACAAGCGCACCGACGGATCGGTGGTCTCGGGTCCGAGCGTCTCCGATCTCGTCAAAGCGAAATCGGCGGAGACGGACGCGAATGTGCGCGCCGCCCTCGACAAGACTATGGAGCGCATGACCGCGCTCGTCGAGCGCGGGAAGAAGGTCGAGGCTTACGACCAGATGATCGGACAGGGGAACGCCGAGGGGAACGCGGTCGTGCAGGGAGCGATCGATTCGCTCATCGCGCAATCGAAGGAATTCGAGCGCGCCATCGCCGCCCTCGACCTCAAGGCGATCAAGTTCGAGGGCTCCGACAGCCTCGACGAACCGAGCAAGGTCGAAATGCCGGACAAGAAGGCCGAGGTGCAGAAATAAGGGAGCGGGGAGCGTGCGCTCAGGAGAAGCGCATTCTGAATTTTCGAATTCGGGGGACGGATCTATGCTTTCTAAAGGTGTGATTGGTTTGTGGGCCGCGGCGCTCTCGGCAGCACTATCTTTTGCCGGCCCGGCATGGGCCGACTGCGACGTGACGGACAATGGCATCACGGACGGCTCGATCGCATCGAGCCTTCCGCCAGGGCTTGCCGACCCGGCCGGCGTGCGCGCGGCGCTGGCCCGCAGCGGCATCCTGGTCGGCGCCGAATACATCGGCGAAGTGTTCGGCAATCCCTCGGGCGGCATCCAGCAGGGCACGGAATACGACGGCCGGCTCGACATGTTCCTCAATATCGACATGCGCAAGATGATCGGCTGGCGGGGGCTCTGCTTCCATGCCAACGCCTATCAGATCCACGGCACCAGCATCACCGCCGAGGACCTCGGCTCGCTCATGCCGGTGAGCTTCATCGAGGCAACGCCCGCGACCCGCCTCTTCGAGCTCTGGTTCGAGCAAAGCTTCGGAGAGAACGTTTCGATCAGGATCGGACAGCTTGCGGCCGATTCGGAATTCCTGCTGAGCGAAGGCGGCGGCTACTTCATCAACGGCACGTGGGGCTGGCCATCGATCACAGCCGCCGACTTGCAGAGTGGCGGGCCCGCCTATCCGCTGGCGACGCCGGGCGTGCGATTGCAGCTGAAGCCTTTGGATGACGTGACGCTGCGCGTCGGCGTGTTCAACGGGGATCCCGTGGGACCGTGCGACGGCGACCCGCAGGTCTGCAACGACAACGGTCTCGACTTTCGCTTGAAAGACCCGCCGCTCCTAATCGCGGAGGGCTCTTACGAGTACAACCCCAACGGTCTTCGCGGCCTCATCACGGTCGGCGGCTGGAATCACTTCGGCGACTTCGAGAGCCTGCGCTTCGATTCGGGAGGGGGACTCATCGCCATCACCGGGCAGCCTGCACGCGTCATCGATGGCAACTACGGGTTCTATGGGATCATCGACCAGCTCCTTTACCGGGTGCCGGGAGACGATCCCAAGGGTATCGCCCTCTTCGGCGAAGTCATCGGCGCGCCCTCGGACCGCAATCTGGTCGACTTCATTGCCCAGGGCGGCTTTACGTTTACGGGTGTGATCCCGAATCGGCCGGATGATGCCTTTGCCATCGGTTATGCCTACACCGGCATCTCGGACGACGCCGCGGCATTTGCGGTCGACGCGGGCGACACCGTGATCTTCAACTACGAGAGCGTTCTCGAGATCGTCTACACGGCCCAGATCGTCGAAGGTTGGACGCTGCAGCCGGACTTTCAGTACTTCTGGAATCCCGGCGGCAATGTTCCCGACGAGAACGGGAAGGCTGTCGGAGACGCGGCGGTGTTCGGGCTGCGCACGACGGTCACCTATTGAGCTGTTGAGCCGGGCCGGGCTCAGCGCTGCAGGTTGAGCGCGGGCCTAAGACTGGGCGCGTCCTCCCGTCGCGCCTTCTCCCGGGAGACTGCCGGATAAGTTCCGGCAGTCTCTCGCCGTTGTCAGAGGCTCGTGGTGACCAGGATGTCGGAAAGGTCCGGCAGTGACGGTATTGGCGTGAAGGGAGCCCTGGCGATCCTATTCGCCGGGCTCGCTCCTCTTGCTGCCGGCGGCCTTGCGGGAGGCGCGACGGCACCTATTCCCGCCGCCCTGGAGCCCGGCGAGGAGCTGCCGGGCGGCGAAGCGACGTCGCGGGAAAGCGTCGACAACCGCGACGCGTTCTCCCACTTCTCCCACGGCATCGGGCTCGAGGGCGAGTCCAAGTTCAAGATCGGCAACGCGATCTTCCGCCGGCTCTGGGTGTCGGCGCCGGCTTCGACCGAGTCGGCCGACGGGCTCGGCCCGCTCTACAACGCGCGCGGCTGCCAGAACTGCCATTTGAAGGACGGGCGCGGACATCCCGCCTTCGGCCAACTGGCCGCAGGACGAGGCCGTGTCGATGTTCCTGCGCCTCTCGATTCCGCCCGAGACCGAGGAGCAGCGTACGGCTCATCGCCGAGCACCGCGCCAACGTCATCGGCGAGCCGGTCTACGGCGGGCAGCTGCAGAATATCGCCATCCAGGGCCAGACGGCGGAAGGCCACATGCACATCGACTATGCCGACGTGCCGGTCACGCTCGCCGGCGGCGAGACAGTCACCCTGAGAAAGCCTTCTTACTCGATCACCGAGCTCGGCTTCGGGCCGCTTCATCCCAAGACCATGCTGTCGCCCCGCGTCGCCCCGCCGATGATCGGGCTGGGGCTCATCGAGGCGATCCCGGAGGCAGCGATCCGCGCCGGCGCCGATCCCGACGACGCCGACAAGGACGGCATCTCGGGGCGCGCGAACGAGGTGTGGTCGGTGAAGGACGATCGCGTGATGCTCGGCCGCTTCGGATGGAAGGCGGGCAATCCCACGATCCGCCAGCAGAGCGCGGACGCGGCGGCGGGCGACATCGGCCTTTCCAATTCGCTCGCGCCGCGGCCGGCGGGCGACTGCACGGCGACCCAGACGGCCTGCCTCGGCGCGCCCAACGGCAATTCGGAGCGGAGCGGCGGATACGAGCTCGGCGACGACCTCATGGACCTCGTGGTGTTCTACGCACAGAACCTCGCCGTGCCGGCGCGGCGGGGGGCCGACAAGCCCGAGGTGCTCGCAGGCAAGGGCATCGTTCCAGCGCGATCGGCTGCACGGGCTGCCACACGCCGTCGCATACGACCGGCGTCGTCGAGGGCCAGCCGCAGCTCAGCAACCAGCGCATCTGGCCCTATACGGACCTCCTTCTCCACGACATGGGCGAAGGGCTCGCCGACAACCGGCCCGAGGGCGTGGCGGACGGGCGCGAGTGGCGCACGGCGCCGCTGTGGGGCATCGGCCTCACCCAGACGGTGAGCGGACACACGTTCTTCCTGCACGATGGGCGAGCGCGCAATGTCGAGGAGGCGATCCTCTGGCACGGAGGCGAGGCCCAGGCCGCGCGCGACGCCTATGCCGGCCTCTCGAAGGAGGAGCGCGAAGCTCTCCTCGCCTTCGTCAATTCGCTTTGATTCTCTGCAACCATTCCCCTCTCCCCGCCGGCGGGGAGAGGGGTTGAGCGTTAGAGCCGCCAGACGGCTGTCCGCTTGATCTCGGCGTCCTCGAGGTCGCGGGTCACGGGCACGCGGTATTCCGCTTCGAGCGTGAAGCGGTCTTGCGGAAAATAGCTGCGCTTGGGGTCGCCGATCAGGACGAGCGCGCCGTCGGCGGCCGCCTTTTCGATGAAGGCCGCCACGCGGTCGGCGAGCGCCCGCTCATAGAAAAGATCGCCGACGAGGACGACGCCAAAGCGACCGGGAGCGCCGCCGAGCAGGTCGTCGCCGGTCGTCTCGACCCTTTGCCCGTTGGCCGCGGCGTTGAGGCGAATGGCGGCAAGCGCCAGCGCGTCGACGTCCGCTGCCAGCACGGAGGAGGCGCCCGCCATGCGCGCGGCGATGGCGCAGAGGCCCGAGCCGGCCCCGATATCGAGCACGGGCTTTCCCCGGACGCAGCCGGGTGCGTCGAGGAGATAGCGCGCCAACGCCTGGCCGCCGGCCCAGGCGAACGCCCAATAGGGCGGCGGCACATTCATCTCGCCGAGCTCCTCCTCGGTCTTCTCCCAGAGGGGCACCAATTCTTCAGCGAGGTAGAGCGTGATCTCCGGCACGAGCGGCGGCGCGAGCGGTTTGGTGTTGGCAAGGATGAAGACCTCGGCATCCGGCCCTGTCATGGGCCGGCTCAACGCCGGCTCTTCTTGGCCGCGCCTCCGCCCGACTTGCCGGCGGCATAGCCAGCCATGCGGCACACCTCGGCCCACTCTGCAGGCGCCACGGGCTGCACGGAGAGCCGTGAGTTGTTGACGAGCACCATCTTCGAGAGCTTCGGGTTGGCTTTGATTTCGTCGAGGGTCACGGGCCGCGGCAGCGGCGCCACCGCCTTCACGTCGACGCACTCCCACGTGCCGGTGTCGTCCTTGGGATCGGGGTGAACGGGGGCGATCACCTCGAGGATGCCGACCACCGCCTTGCTCTCACCCGAGTGATAGAAGAAGCCCTGCTCGCCGACGGCCATGGCGCGCATGTTGTTGCGCGCCTGGAAGTTGCGCACGCCGTCCCACGCCTCGCCCTTGGCGCCGCGCGCCCTGAGGTCGTCCCACGAGAACGTCTCCGGCTCGGACTTCATCAGCCAGTAGGCCATGCGCATTCTTTCCGGTCGGTCGGTCTCTGCTCACGTAGCGCGGAAAGCAGGCGTCCTCAAGCGGGTTGGGCCGGCCTTCGTCAATCCTCGGCCTTGAAGGGGCGGCTCATGAGGGCGGCGATGGCATCGTCGACGGTGACCTTGCCGTCGAGAATGGCGTGGACGGCTTCCGAGATCGGCATCTCGATGCCGGTGGCGCGTGCCAGCTTGACGACGGCGGCCGCCGTGGTGACGCCCTCGGTCACCGAGACGCGCTGAGCCAGCACGTCGGCGAGCGACTGGCCGAGCCCGAGCGCACGGCCGAGACTCATGTTGCGCGACTGAGGGCTCCCGCAGGTCAAGATGAGATCGCCGAGCCCGGAAAGCCCGAGCAACGTCTCGGGGCGCGCGCCGAGCGCCTCCCCGAGGCGGCGCATCTCGGCGAAGCCGCGCGTGACGAGTCCGGCGTGCGCGCTCGCGCCGAGCCCTTTGCCGTCGACGATCCCGGCCGCGATGGCGAGCACGTTCTTCACCGCCCCGCCGAGCTCGGCGCCGACGATGTCGCTAGACCAGTAGAGCCGGAAATGGCGGTAGCCGAGGCGCTCGGCGAGGGTCCGGCCAAGGCTCTCGTCGCGGCAGGCTATGGTGAGCGCGGCGGGAAGCCCACGCGCCACGTCGGCGGCGAAGCTCGGGCCCGAGAGCACCGCGAGCGTCGCGTTCGGCGCGGCCTCGGCCGCGACCTCGCCCATGAGCTTCCCCGTCGCCTGCTCGATGCCTTTGGCGCAGAGCACGAGCGGCTGGCCCTCGCGCAGGTTCGGAGCAACCGCGCGCGCAATGGCGCGCACGTGTTGGGCCGGGGCGACCATGAGCACGGCATCCGCAGCGCGCGACTGCGGACAAGGTCGGAGGTCGCCCTCAGCGCCGGATCGAGCGAGATGCCGGGCAGGAAGGTGCGGTTGACGTGGCGGAGGTTGATGTCCTCGACCGTCTCCGGCTCGTGCGCCCACAGGAGGACGTCGCGGCCGGCGAGGCGAAGGGTTTGCGCGAGAGCCGTGCCCCAGGCGCCCCCGCCGATGACGCCGACGCTCTCTATTCGCATGCCCGTCCTCGCCACCGTTGGTCCCGCACCATTAGCATGGCCGTGCGAGGCGCGTAATGCAGGTGGCTATGCCTTGACGCCGGCCCCGATCGCGGCGGGAGCCGCTGCGTCCAGAGGCCACCGTGGCTTCGCAGGGAAATCGAGGCCGTCGATCAGGCCGAGCGCGAGACGCTCCGCCCCGGCCCAGGCGACCATCGCGCCATTGTCGGTGCAAAGCTCGGGCGGCGGAACGGAAAGCCGGTAGCCCTCGGCCGCTGCGAGCTCCTCCAGCGCCGACCTGAGGCGCCGGTTGGCCGCCACTCCCCCGGCGACGACGAGGCGGCGCGGCGCCGCGGGAGGGAGCCGGGCCGCCGCGATCTCGATCGCCCGGCTCACGCGGTCGACGACCACGTCGGTGACGGCAGCCTC
This sequence comes from uncultured Alphaproteobacteria bacterium, assembly GCA_963699485.1. GTDB lineage: Bacteria > Pseudomonadota > Alphaproteobacteria > Rhizobiales > Hyphomicrobiaceae > Hyphomicrobium_C. Next base: position 303,826 of record CAVOUC010000022.1, read on the forward strand.
GAAGGCCGCGCAGAGATCGGCAACCGTGCGCTCGTCGAGCGGGGCGAGCTCCTCGGCGCGGTGGCGCAGCGCCGTCTTGAGACCGGCGAACGAGAAATGCGCCTCCGTGCGCCCGAGCATGGGCCGCGGCAGATCGATGCGCTGGGCGTCGCCGCCTTCCGCGGCGCGCTCGACCGCCGGCCCGCCCGGGAAGCCCAGCCCCAAGAGCTTCGCCGTCTTGTCGAAGGCTTCTCCGATAGCGTCGTCGATCGTCGTGCCGAGGCGCTCGTAGCGCCCGACGCCGCGCACGAGCAGGAGCTGCGTGTGGCCGCCCGAGACGAGGAGGAGGAGATAGGGCGGGAGCAGCCCCTCGGTCAGGCCGACTGTGAGCGCATGGGCCTCGAGATGATTAACGGCGAGGAAGGGGAGCGCGCGCGCGAGCGCGATCGCCTTCCCCGTGACGAGGCCCGTGACGAGGCCGCCGTTGAGGCCCGGGCCGGCCGTCGCTGCCACGGCCGAAAGCGTGTCGAAGCCGACGCCCGCCTCGGCCATGGCCGCGGCGATGATCGTATCGAGACACTCCACATGGGCGCGCGCGGCAATCTCCGGCACGATGCCGCCGAAGGCGCGATGCTCGTCCCACTGCGAGCGCACGACGTTGGCGAGCACGCGGCCCTGCCCGGGCCCCAGCCGCTCGACGACCGCGGCAGCGGTCTCGTCGCAACTGGTCTCGATGCCGAGCACGAGCGTGCTTGGGCTCTTTGTGGTCTCCCCTGGCGCGCCGGCGCCCATTGATGCTGCTCTTAGCTGGCGTTTGCGTTGGTCGGCGGCATGGGCCTTAATGGCGCCGCCGGTGCGGCGAACCTCGCCGCATGTCGGCCGTACCACCCGGAGAGCGGCGCGTGCAAGCTCGCACCATCCGTATCGGCACCCGAGGCTCGGCGCTGGCGCTCGCCCAGGCGCACGAGGTACGCGCGCGCCTCGTTGCGGCCCTCGGCGTTTCCGAGACGGCCTTCGAGATCGTCGTCATCAAGACGAGCGGCGACGTGGTGCTCGACCGGCCGCTGGCAGATCTCGGCGGCAAGGGGCTCTTCACGAAGGAGATCGAGGAGGCCCTCTTGGGCCGCGCCGTCGATCTCGCCGTTCATTCGATGAAGGACATGCCGACGGTATTGCCGCAAGGGCTCTCTATCGGCGCCGTCCTGCCGCGCGAGGACCCTCGCGACGCCTTCATCAGCCTCGCCTACAAATCGCTCGACGACATGCCGGAAGGTGCAAGCGTCGGCACGTCGTCGCTCCGCCGTGCGGCACAGGTCAAGCGCTTGAGGCCCGATCTCGACGTCATGGGATTTCGCGGCAACGTGGAGACACGGCTGCGCAAGCTCGGCGAGGGTGTCGCGGGTGCGACCTTTCTCGCCTGCGCGGGCTTGAACAGGCTCGGGCTTGCCGACCGCATCACCGAGGCGATGCCTCTCGAGCGAATGTTGCCGGCCGTCGCCCAGGGCGCCATCGCCGTCGAGATACGATCGGACGACGAGTCGACGGCCGCCCTCGTCGCACGACTGAACGACGAGCATACGGCGCTCTGCGTCGATGCCGAGCGTGCCTTCCTCGCCCGCCTCGAAGGCTCGTGCCGCACGCCGATCGCGGGCCATGCCGACCTTGAGGCGGGCACCCTTTCGTTTCGCGGCATGACGCTGTCTCCCGACGGCAGCGTGTGCTTCGAGGCCTCGCAAAGCGGTGCGGCGAGCCAATCGCGATCCATCGGCACGGCCGCCGCCGACGACCTGCTCGCGCGCGGGGCGGGAACGATCCTCTCCCGGCGCGCATGATGCATCTTCTCGTCACGAGACCCGAGAGCGATGCACGGGAGGTGAGCAGCCGTCTCGAGACCATGGGTCATCGCGTGAGCCTCGCGCCGCTTCTCGCTGCCGAGTTCGATGACCCTGAGCCGATCCGCCTCGACGGCGTGCAGGCGCTCGTCGCAACGAGCCGCAATGCGTTGCGCGCGCTGGCGCAGAGCCCTGCTCTCGAAGCTGCGCTGCGCCTTCCCCTTTTCGCCGTGGGGCCGGCGACGGGAGAGGCGGCGCGCCAGGCGGGCTTTTCGCGCGTCGTCGAGGGGCCGGCCGCCGCGGCGGATCTCGTCGCGGTAATCGCCGCTGCAGCACGTCCGGGCGATGGTCCGCTCCTCCATGTTTCCGGCGACACGCTCGCCTTCGACATGGAAGGCGCACTCGCGGGCCGGGGTTTCGAGTTGCGCCGGGCGATCCTCTATCGCATGCGCCCGGCGAGCGCGCTCCCGCCCGCGGTCGCCGACGCAATTCGCGCGGGGACCGTGCACGGGGTCCTGCTCGTGTCGCCGCGAACGGCGGCAACGTTCGTCCGTCTGGTCGGGGATGCCGGCCTTGCGGAGCCGGCACGTCGGCTCGCGTACTTTTGCATGTCTCGAGCGGTAGCCGAGGCTCTGGACCCGCTCGGACCGACCCACGTCAATGTCGCGGGCCAGCCGAACTTGGAGGAAATGCTTGCACTTATCGCCCGCTTAGCGCCAGAATTCCGCTAAAGAGTTCTCCGCGCTTCTTAACTGTGGCGCATCGTATATCTCCGCACGGCAGCGAAGATCCTTAAGAAGCCATCTCGTTTGGCCGGCGGGCCCGTATCTGGAGATTTCCGACGCATGACCGACAAGAAGGAAGGTCCGGCGAAGGACGCTGATCGTCCTCTCGAGAGCCAGGGCGTGAAGCGGCCGCACGCGACGCTCGACCTCAAGGCAACCGAGGTCAAGGCAGGGCAGGCGAAGGCCGCAGCCGAGCAGGACGCCGCAAGAACGGCTGCCGCGCCGGCCGGAAAGCCCGGTGCCGCACCCGCGGGCTCCGACGTCAAGGCGGCGCCCAGGCCCGCGGCCGGAATGGCGCCGAAGGCGCCGCCGCGGAGCGCCGGACCCGGTGGAGTTCTTAGCCATCTCCTCGCCGGTCTCGCCGGCGGCGGCCTCGCGGTGGCGGCCATGACCATGCTGGCCCAGAAGCCGTCGGTGGACACGACCGAGTTCACCCAAAAGACCGCGGCGCTCGAGGAGCGCCTCGGCGCCCTCGAGAAGGCGGCGGGTGCCGAGCCCGTCGTCCGCGAGCCTCTCGCGGAGGAGCTGCAGCAGAAATTCAGCGACGCCGAGGGCCGGCTCGCCAAGCTCGAGGAGCAGAGCCGGGAGATCGGCGCCTTGAACGAGGCCCAGGCCAAGCTCGCGGCCGATACCAAGGCGCTCGCCGATAAGATCGCGAGCGAGGGAGCCACGGCGGACGATAGCGAGCGCATCGGTAAGCTCGAGGAGCGCCTCCAGTTGCTCGCGGCGGCGGCCGAGACCGAGCCCGATGGCGGGCGCGTCCCGCAGCTTGCCGCCGTCACCGGTAAGATCGCCGAGCTCGAGACGTCGCTCGCGACCGAGCTCAAGGCGCTGCGGACGAGCGTCAACGAGGACTTGGCACAGCGTCTCGCGCCCGTGGCCGAGACGAGCGAGGCGGCGAAAAGCGGTACGGAAGCCGCCGAGCGCGGTCTCGCCGGCGCGAGAGAGGATGCGGCACGACTCAGCCAGCGTCTCGAGGCGCTCAAGGCCGACACCGATCGCCTCGCGGCCACATCGAAGGTGCTTCAGGAGGAGAGCGGAACGCTGTCGAGCTCGCTCGGCCAGCTCAAGACCGCGCTCGAGGCGCAATTCAAGGGCGTCGCCCGGCCGTCCGACATTCAATCTGCCGTACTCCCGGTTTCGAGTCGCCTTGCAGCCCTCGAGCAGAACCTTGCGGGCGTCGTCAGGAACGATGAGGACCGGCGCGCCAATGCCGAGCGCATCGTGCTCTCCCTCGAGCTCGCCAACCTGAAGCGCGTCATCGAGAGCGGCCAGAGCTATGCGAACGAGCTCGACGGCGTGCGAAAGGTCGCCGGCGGGCGCGTGGACCTCGGCGTGCTCGAGCGCTACAAGGAGGAGGGCGTCCCCACCGACGCCGATCTTTCTCGCGAGTTCAGGCCGGTGATGAATGCCGTCATCGATGCCGACACGGAGCCCGTCGACGGCTCGGTGGTCGACCGCTTGATCGCCGGAGCGAAGTCCGTGGTCCGCGTGCGCAGGGTCAGTCACGAGCCAGACGACAAGAGCGCCGAAGCCGTCGTCGCGCGCATGGACGCGGCGCTCAAGGAAGGGCGGCTCGGCGACGTGATCGAGCTCGCCCGCACCGTGCCGCAACGGGCCAGCGCGCCGCTACAGGACTGGCTTGCGAAGGTCGAGGCGCGCTATGCCGTCGACCGGGCGATTGCCGCAATCAACGATGAGCTCAAGGCGTCTCTCGGGGGCGCGGCGGCGCCGGCGGCCAAGTAGAACAGTCAGGGGTCTCGCGCGGATGGTACGCCTTCTCCTATTTCTTCTCGCCGTGCTCGCGGTCGCGGCAGGGCTTGCCTGGCTCGCCGATCGTCCGGGCAGCCTCGTCGTCACGTGGCAGGACTATGTGCTCGAGACGAGCGTGTTCCGCGCCGCGGTCATTTTCACTCTACTCGTCGGCCTCGCCGTTCTCGCCTGGTCGATCGTGCGCCAAGTTTGGTCGAGCCCGGCCGCCGTCAGCAACTTCCTCACCCGGCGGCGCAAGCGGCGCGGCCTCGACGCGCTGTCGAGCGGCATGATCGCGGTCGGCGCGGGCGACCGGACGATGGCGACGCGCTATGCGATGCAGGCGCGAAAGTCGCTCCCCAACGAGCCGCTGACGCACCTCTTGCGCGCGCAAGCCGCCCAGCTCTCGGGCGACAAGGCGACCGCGCGGCGCATCTTCGAGGCCATGCTCGGCTCGCCGGACACCGAGCAGCTGGGCTTGAGGGGCCTCTTTCTCGAGGCAGGGCGCGAAGGCGAGTTCGAGGCGCAGCGCCAGTTCGCCGAGCGGGCGCTGAAGCTCAATCCCAAGCTCGCCTGGCCGGTCGAGGCCTTGTTCAATCTCGAATGCAAGGCGGGCGACTGGGCGGCGGCCCTCACGACGCTCGCCTCCGCGCGCCGCAACGGCCACGTCGAGGGCGTGGTGGCGGACCGTCGCCGCGCCGTGCTCCTCACCGCTCAAGCGCAACCCCTCGAGGAGAACGATCCCGAGAAGGCGCTGACCCTTTCGCTCGAGGCCCATGGGCTCGCCCCCGATCTCATTCCGGCCGCCGCCATTGCGGGGCGCCTCCTCGCCGCGCGGGGCAACACGCCGCGCGCCGCCAAGGTGCTGCAGAAGACCTGGTCCAAGGCTCCCCATCCCGAGCTCGCGCAGGCTTACGCCTACGCGCGCATCGGCGACAGCCCGCGCGACCGGCTCGACCGCGTGAATCGGCTCGCGGCCCTCAATCCCTATTCGGTGGAAAGCCCAATCGCGATTGCGAACGCCGCCATCGAGGCGCGGCAATACGAGGAGGCGCGCCGAGCGTTAGCGCCCTACGTCGAAAACGGGCTCACACGGCGCATGGCGACGCTCATGGCGCGCGTCGAGGCCGAGGAGAACGGCGACAAGGGCCGAGCGCGCGAATGGCTGGCGCGCGCCGCGAACGCCGGCCGCGATCCGGCCTGGACGGCCGACGGCACCGTCTCCGAGCGCTGGGCGCCGATCTCTCCCGTGACCGGCGCGCTCGATGCCTACCAGTGGCGCGTGCCGTTCGAGGAGATCGACAGCGGCGAGCGCCAGGCGCTCGATGCCGGACTCGAGGACCTCGTCGCACTCGAGCGGCCGTCGACGGCAGCAGCGTCCGAGCCTGCGCCCGAAGCTGCCGAGGTCATCGAGGCCGAGACCGTGGAGCAGGGCCGTAAGTCCGGCGATGCCGGCGCGGCGCCGGCGGCAGGCGCTTCTTCAAACGCCGGCGCGCCGAAGCCGCCGCTTCCCAGCCCCGCGACGCAGGCCGCGCCTCCCCATCCGCCGCGGAAAACGGCCGAGCCGGGCGCCGAGCACATGCGCCGTGCGGAGACGAAGGCTTCGGACGAGCCTTCGCGCCGGCCCGGGGCGGGCGAGGGATCGAAGAAGCACAAGTCCGAGCAGCGCGCGGGGGAAACGCGCATCTTCGTGCCCCCGCATGCCCCCGACGACCCGGGCACGGAACTGGCCGAGATGGAGGACGGTCTGTCGCCGCTGCGTCCCTCCCGTGCCACGTAAGGCCGGCGGCGATCCCCGGTAGCTTGCGTTCGCGAAGCGCAAGGGGTATCTCCACGGCTCGATTCAACTCGGCTTGCCGCAATAGCTCAGTTGGTAGAGCACGTCATTCGTAATGACGGGGTCACAGGTTCGAAGTCCTGTTTGCGGCACCATAGTTTCCCAGCAAATGCGGGGGTTTTCTTCACCTAAAGCCTCAGGAGCGGGGTTGTCCGGGTAAAGCCTAGGGTAACAGGCGACACAAAAAGGTTCGAGACCCGATGCTGCGACAAGGCGAGCCCGTTCCGACCCTCGGTCAGCTACGCACGACGACGTGCTGGTGGTGGCTTCACTGCGGCGACCCTGACTGCGGTCACCGCGCGCCGCTCGTCCTGGTACCGCTGATCATCCGGCATGGCGCCGGCGCCTCGAGCGACGTCGTACGCGAGCGTGTGCGCTGCAACGTGTGCGGCCATCGCGGGGCAATGCTGTTTCACCCCGGCTGCGGCGGGCTCGGCGTCGGGTTCCCGGGGCCGCGGCGAGAATTTGATGAACCCCTCTTCCCGTCGGCGGCGAATCACCGCTCAATGGGTCCTGCGGGCTTGATGCTCGCCTCGTCCGGGCTTTGCGCCCCGCCCCCTCCTTCCTACAGGTCCTCGTCCTTGTGTCGTGCCGTTCGGGAGGCTCTGGCGGGGGCTGCGCATTAGCTTCCCTTGGGTCAGGAGCGGAAGGTGTCGCGACGTTCGCTCGACGTTCACTTAGAGCCCAACAGCGAACAGATTGCGGGGCCGAGGCTCTGATGACCGGAATGGGTCAGGAGCAGGCGTGGGCGTGACGGCTGCTTGTCGTCCGCTTACCCCTCATGTGTGGACGGCTCCAGGTCGTCAAGGGTTTTGTCACGTCGCAGCGGGCTGGTCGGGGCAGCCATGTGTTCGGCCTCTTGATGCGGCTCACACGGCCGCTGGCCATCATGCCTTCCGCGGATCAGGTCCCGATCAACAGCACGCATTCGAGAATGCATGAGGGCATTTGGGTGTCCTGATCACCGGATCGACCGGTTCTGCATGACGTGCAGTCCGCCCTTTCCAACCGTTCTTTGAGGCCGTTGCCGGCCTGACCTTATCCGATTGATCTGGGCTTATCGCGCCAGGGCAATGGGTTCTCGATAACATTCGCCTTTGGCCATCATGGCCCAAGCCATTCTGGCGAGCTTGTTGGCGAGCGCGATTGCAGCGACCTTTGCTGGTCGCCGGGCAAGCAAGCTCGCGAGCCATGGCCGATGCGTGGTGCCGTGAATCTTCGCGTAGCGGATAACGGCAAGCGCGCCCGTACAGAAGAGCGAACGCAAATAACGATCGCCTTGTCGGCTGATGCCGCCGAGCCTCACTTTGCCGCCGCTCGAATTCTGTTTGGGAACGAGTTCCTATCCAGGCCGAGAAGTCGCGCCCCGATCGAAAGGCCTTGGGATCGGCAACGGTTGCAACCAAGGCGGTCGCGAGGGCTGGGCCGACGCCGGGAAGCGCATCGAGTTGCTTCGAGGTTTCGCTCGATCGATGCCAGGCGATTATGCGCCGGTCGAGATCCAGTAACTGCGCCTTCAGAAGCTGCAACTGCTGGCCGAGAAGTCATCATGCAGCCACGTGCGACCTCCGGAATGCGAGTGTCGCCCGGATCGGAGCGCGATCCTCAACAGTTGATCCACACCCATCCTGCCCACATTCGCTACGATTTCGAATTCGGCCATGTGGGCGCGGATCGAGTTGATGACCGCGGTCTGTTGGCGGATCAGCAGGTGGCGCGTCCGATGCAGCATCAGACCGGCCTGCTGCTCAGGCGTTTTAGCCGGGACGAATCGCATGCTCGGCCGCTGAACTGCCTCGCAGATCGCCTCCGCATCCTTCGCGTCATTTTTCTGGCGCTTGACGTACGGCTTCACGTAGGCCGGCGGCATTAGCTTTACCTCGTGGCCGAGTGCCGTAATCTCGCGTGCCCAGTAGTGTGACGAAGCACACGCCTCAATGCCAACAACGCATGGCCCGAGCTTCTTGAAGAACGGCAGAACCCGTGCGCGTTTCAACTGCTGACGGACGACGACACTGCCCTGTGCATCGACGCCGTGGACCTGAAAGACCGACTTTGCAATGTCGAGGCCGATCGCTGTAATTGCCTGCATGTTGAGCTCCTCCGGATCGTGGTCACCTCAACGGCAACCAATTCCAAGGCGCTTGCGCGCCCGCTGGGGGGAGCCGTCCACAGCATCAACAGCGGACAGATCTAGGGCTCGACGTCAACGGCCGATAGGGGCCACAACCGGACGTGTGACCTCTGGTGAGTCCAGCTCAACGCGGGGCGCGGAAGACCTCCTCGCATTGCCCCATGGCGTTGAGTTCTTGACCCTTTGGACATGTCTTCTTCAGGACATCGCCGAGGTTGCCCGAGGGCCGCGTGAAGATATCGCTCTTGTTCACGTCCGTGGGCTTAGGCGCTGGTATCACCTTTCCCGTCGTCGAGTTCGCGCGCAGGTGGCTCGCGCGAGGTGCTGATGCCGCCGCCGGCGCAGGCGCCATTCGTGTAAGCCGTGCCGGCAGGGCAGCAGTTAGGATAAGAGCCCACCGGCCGGTCGGGCGGACAGACGTTCGACTGCTGCTGCGCCTGCCCCTGGGGCACCTGCGTCTGGGCTTTCCTCAAGCATGCGCCGTTTGTGAACGACGTGCCCGCAGGACAGCAGTTCGGCCACGATCCGACGGGCCGATCGGGGGGGCAGGCCTGCCCCTGCGCTTTGTCGCTCCCGGCACTAGCTCCGGTCTTGGGGGCCTGAGGCGCGGCGCGGACGCATGCCTTGCCGTCGAAAGTCGTATCGGAGGGGCAGCAATTGGGTGGCGTGCCGATGGGCCGGTCGGGCGGACAGGTCCGGATCTGAACCTTGTCGATGTCGGCCCTGGGCGCGGATCGCACGCAAACGCCGCCGCTGAAGACCGTGTCCAGCGGGCAGCAATTCGGGGCCACGCCATTCGGGCGATCGGCGGGGCAAGTCTGGACATCAATCCTGCCGGCAGGTCGAGTTTGCTCGGACGCGGGCCGCACTGAGGACGGCTGGATCGGCGAAGCGGGCACGACCTCGATGACGGCGGCCGCGGGTGCACAGAGGCGGTTTTGCCATGACGTCCCGCCGGGGCAGGCGCAGCGGCCGGACGCATTCATCATCATGCCGCCCAAGCATCCAGCATGCACGGCGCTCGGTTGAACGAAGATGCCGCCGAGATCGACGGGCGTCTTGAGCTCGGGGCGCGTGCTCGGGCTGTGACAGGCGTTGACGCAAGTGGCCTGGGGTCTGCCGCACGATTTCGGCGAGATCTTCGGCACGTTGGCCGTAAGCTCGCCCGGCTTGTCGACGTTGAAGTTGCCGGGCGGCGCATAACGGCACACCGCATATTGCCACTGTCCGGTAAAGCCCGAATCACCGGGAGGAGGGGGAGGGCACATGACAATGGCGCACCCCACCTCGGTCGTGTTCTGCCAGACGACTTGCGTGAAGTGTCCGACCTTTGGCGAGTCTGGAGGGTTGCAGCATTTCGGCGCGTCGAAATTGTAGTCACTGATTTCGTTGTACCAGGAATCGACGACGGTCTGCGGGGTGCGCACGGCCGTGCCCCAGGCCGCCGACAAGCTTTCTCCGCCGACGTTCGAGTGCTGATACTTGCAGGTCTTGGCCCAGGCGAGCGCGTCGGCGGCAAGCTTCTCCGACCACTTGAGCTCAGGGGCGCAGTGTTTGTTCCGGTAGGCATTGTGGGCGTTGAGGAATTCCCTGGCCTCCGGCGAAAGATTTCGGTTTGAGGCATTGCAACTCTGATCGGGCCCGCACTTGACGCAGCGGTCGCCCTCCGCGGCGTGCTCCATCTCGATGCAGGTTTCGCAATTCCCGGAGCAGGTGACCGTTGGCGCGACCCCTTTAGCCGCAAGCGCTATGCCGGCGGAGGCAACCAACGACACGATCGCGGCGACAGCGGTCGTAGCGGGCGCGGACAAGCGTTTCTGGTGACGAGCCATGGCTCACACACTCTTTGATCCGGGACCGGGCGAGGCAGAAGTCTATTTCGGTGCCCGGAACACCTCCTCGCATTGACCCTTGCTATTGAGCTCCTGTCCCTTGGGGCAGGTCTTCTTGAGAACGTCGCCGACGTTGCCCTGGGGCTTCACTAGAATGTCGCCGCCCGACGGTTTCGTCAGGATCTGGTCCTTGTTCTTCGGCTTCGGCACGACGTCGATGCCGCCGCCTCCCGAGGAGGGTGGCGGCTCTTTCGGCTTAGGCTTCACGCAGCCTTTCAGCATCAGCACGTACCCCGGCGGGCAGCAATTGGGATAACTGCCGACGGGCCGCTCGGGTGGGCACGCGTTCTGCTTTGGCGGCGGAACCTGCTCCTGCTCCACGGGCGGGAACTTCTCCTTTCCGGTCTTGACGCAGATGCCGCCCATGTTGACACGGCCTGGACCGCAATCCTTCTTCTGTGGCTCGGCAGGGGTCTTTTGCGTGCGCAGGCAGACCCCGTTCTTGAAGGCTGTCCCCTCCGGACAGCAGTTGGGCGCCGTTCCAACCGGCCGGTCGGCGGGGCAGCTCTTCGGTATTGATTTCGATTTATCGCTGCCTGCCGATCCCGATGGCACCGGCTTCGCCGGGAGCGTCGTGTCGGGCGCTTCCTTGACGGGCGGCGGCGTCTCGGGCTCTTGAACGCGGTCGCTGCCGGCCGTGCCGTCTGGCTTGCACTCGCGGCGCTGCAGGACGTACCAGGGGGACATGCGCAGCGACCTAACTTGTCGAGCACCATACCGCCATGACAGGTTTCCATGGGTGCAGGTGCGGGGGCTTCTGCCGCCGCGCCGAGCGAAATCGTGGCGCATGCCGGGCCTGCGCCATCCTTGAGGACGGAGCAGTTCTCGATTGCCTTCGCGCCCGTGTCGGCGCGCAAGCCGAAGTTCACGGGCAGCGTGATGGCGCGTCCCGCCTCGATCGGTCCCGGATGCGTGCAGGTGAACCGCGCCGGATTGGTCTTGGCGCAGGTCCACGGCGAGGGCGGGGCCGAGCGCATATTCGACGATGCGGCGAGCGCGCCGTCGGCCTTGATCGTCTCCAGCACCTGAATCAGACCCGGTGCCGTTCCGGTGCCCGCGTTGCGGACCGTGATGTCGAACGTGCAGCCGCCGCCGGCATCGGTGCAACTCGCGGCGGTCGCCTTTTTCTCGATCTCGAGCTTCGCTTCGCCGGTGACTCGACCAGGTCCGCGCCTCCGCCAGCCTCTTGCCCAATCTGAACCGTCTTGCACGCAGCACCCGGCGCGGGTGAGGTCGGCTTCTCTCCCGGGCCGCCGTAGGTCACGCTCGCGCAGTTGGCGAACGAGCCGCTCGTCGGCTGAGCGGGAAGGCGAAGGGTGACGGCGAAGTGCTCCTCGGCGCCAACCTTCAAGGGATGATTGCCGGGGGAGGTGCAGGAGAACGGAACCTGCTTGGGCTGCTCGGCGCAGGGCAGCGGCGGGCTGATCGAGAGGATCTCCGCCGAGCCGATCCCGGTCAGCCCGTCGGTGATCGTCACGGGTGCATCGTGGTCGATCGGGCCGGGATTGAAGAGCTTGAGGTCGAAGTGGCACTCGCCGCCCGGTTGACACGATTGGTCGCCGGCCTTGGCCATTTTGACGTTGAATGGGTCGAGCGTTATTTCGGCGCACACCTGCTCGTGAGTGAGGACCGGGTCGTTGTTCTTGGTGTCGCCTGACACCTTGAACAGCGACGCGCAGTTCTTCAACACGTTGTCCTTTTGCCATTCCTCCCCTG
>CAVOUC010000023.1:0-18266 GCA_963699485.1 uncultured Alphaproteobacteria bacterium
AGCTACACCCGCTTTTGTCAACCACCTCAACTGGTTGTCTTGTCAGCTGACGGGGCGCTCGCCACCAAGCCCCGGATCCCTCGATCCCCTCGCCCACTGAGACGCGCAGAGAGATAGACGCTTTGCCTTGCGTTGTGAAGGGAGCGGCGGCGCGCACGCGCCGCTCAGCCGCGACCGCGCCGGCCGCGCCGCCCCGCCTCTGATGCTCCCGCGCGTGCGGGCAGCGTCACCTGGGAGGCGAGCTTCGGGAAGGGATCGACCTTGTTGGGCAGCGCCATGGCGTCGACGAACAGGGTTGGAAGTCCGGCTCGAGCGCGGTCTCGATCTTCTCGATCTCGCGCACCTTGGTCTCGATCTCGCGGCGGTGGTCGCGGTTCAGGAGCGCCATCAGCGCGCCCTCGCCGGCGGCGTTGCCGACGGCGGCCACCTGGTCCAGAGTCGCAGTCGGGAATGAGGCCGAGCACCATCGCGTACTTGGGATCTATGAAGGAGCCGAAGGCGCCCGCGAGCCGGATCTGGTCGACCTCGGTCACGCCCTGCTTTTCCATCAGCAGCTTGACGCCGGCATAGAGCGCCGCTTTGGCGAGCTGGATCGCGCGCACGTCGTTCTGCGTCACGACGATGCGCGGTTCGCCTGCCCTCACCACGTAGGAGAACGTCCGCCCGTTGGGGACGATGCGGGGGCTTTTCCCAGCGAGCGCGCCGTTCGATGACGCCGTCCTCCGAGATGATGCCGGCGAGGTACATCTCGGCGACGACCTCGATGATGGCCGAGCCGCAGATGCCGGTCACGCCGATCGTGCCCGCCGCCGCCTCGAACCCGGCTCGTCGGACCACAGATCGACGCCGATCACGCGATAGCGCGGCTCGAGCGTTGCGGGATCGATGCGCACGCGCTCGATGGCACCCGGCGCGGCGCGCTGCCCGGAGGAAATCTCGGCGCCTTCGAACGCGGGTCCGGTCGGCGAGGAGCAGGCGACGGTGCGCGCGCGGTTGCCGAGCACGATCTCCGCATTGGTGCCGACGTCGACGAGGAGCATCATGCGGTCCTGCCAGTGCGGCCCCTCCGCGAGGATGGCTCCGGCCGCGTCCGCGCCAACGTGGCCCGCGATGCAGGGCAGCGTGTAGAGGCGCGCGTTGGGATTGACCGAGAGGCCGAGGTCGGCCGCACGCGCGTGGACCGGGCTCGAGACCGCGAGCGCGAACGGTGCGCCGCCGAGTTCCGTCGGATCGATGCCGAGGAATAGATGATGCATGATCGGATTGCCGACGAAGACCGCATCGAGAATGTCGTCGGCGTCGACGCCGGCCTCCGCGCACACCTTGGCGATGAGATCGTTGACGGCGGCCCTCACCGCGGCCGTCATATCGGCGCGGCCGGCCGGGTTCATCATCACGTAGCTGACGCGGCTCATCAGGTCCTCGCCGAACCTGATCTGGGGATTTGAAGCCCCCGCGGACGCGGCAACGCGGCCCGAGAGCAGCGAAACGAGATGCAGCGCAATCGTCGTCGAGCCGATGTCGCAGGCGATCCCGTAGCCCTCGTTCTTCAGCCCGGGCCAGAGCGCGATGATACGCGGCGGGCCCGCCTGGGGCTCGTCAGTGAATCGCGGCCGTCACCGCCCAGCTCCCCGCGCGAAGCACGCCCTGCAGGCATGCGAGCACGCCATAGTCGATGTCGAGGCGGGGGAATCTCCAGTCGCGGATCAACGCGGCCATGAGACGGTCCGCGTCGCCCAGCGGCTTATGCATGTCCGGCTCGTCGACCTCGACGTAGCAGAGGTGGATCGCCGGATTGCGCTCGATCGTCCGTCCCGAGGCGCTCTTGCGCACGACCTGCGCGTTGATCACCATGTCCTGCGGCACGTCGACGACGAGGTCGCCTTGGATGGTGGCCGAGCACGACAACCGGCGGCCCGGCTTCAGGTCGCGCATATCGGCGTAGCGCGCTTCCTTGGCCCCGAACGCGGAGAGATGATCCTGCGCGCTCGTGATGCCGTGCTTGGCGAAGTTGCCTTCCTGCACCTCGATCTGGCAGCGCCCGCAGATGCCGCGGCCGCCACAGACGCTCTCGATGTAGCACGCCGAGCTGCCGGCCCGCCTCCAGAACGGGCGTCCCGACCGGAAAACGTCCGCGCTTGCCTGACGGCATGAAGAGAACGAGTGGATCGGTCATCCGTACGCTCGCTTGGCGTTGGCCAGAGGTTAGGGCGCGCCGGAGTTTCCTCCGCCCGCCATCGCGGCGCGGCGCGCGTCACGCCCGCCCCGGCGTCCTCCCGTGGCGGGAGCGGGAGCCGCTGCCGGGCGCTGGCGGCTTGCGCGCCGGGCTTGTAGTCCGGTAGGTCATGATCCAGTTCGTGCAGTTGGGGTCGGTGCCGTTGAGCACGTTGGCCGCGCGGACGGCTCTCCATTTCCTGTGGACGGCACCGGGTTCATGATGGCTGACGTCATGCCGGCGCCGATCACCATCGGGATGAAGCCGGCGTTGATGCCGTGGCGGTGCGGCAGGCCGAACGAGATGTTGGAGAGGCCGCAGGTGGTGTTGACCTTGAGCTCCTCGCGCAGGCGGCGCAGCAGCTGCGAACACCTGAAGGCCCGCGCTGCCCAGCGCCCCGATCGGCATGACCAGCGGGTCGACGACGACGTCCTCCGCCTTGATGCCGTAGTCGGCGGCGCGCTCGACGATCTTCTTGGCGACGGCAAAGCGCACGTCGGGGTCCATGGAGATGCCGGTCTCGTCGTTCGAGATGGCGACGACCGGCACATTATACTTCTTCACGAGCGGCAGGATCGCTTCGAGCTTCTCCTCCTCCCCCGTCACCGAATTGACGAGCGGGCGCCCCTTGGCGACCTTCAAGGCCGCCTCGATTGCGGCCGAGACGGACGAGTCGATCGAGAGTGGCACGTCGACGAGGGACTGGACGATTTCGAGCGTCTGAACCAGAAGCGCCGGCTCGGTCGCATTCGGATCGACCGCAGTCACGCCTGCGTTGACGTCGAGCATCGTTGCGCCGGCGGCGACCTGCTCGAGCGCGTCTTTCTTCACGGTCTCGAAATTGCCCGCCACCATCTCGGCCGCGAGCTTCTTGCGGCCGGTCGGGATTGATGCGCTCGCCGATCACGCAGAAAGGCTGATCGAAGCCGATTACGACCTCGCGCGTGGCAGAGGCGACGATGGTTCGCGTCATGGAAGTCTCCTGGTCCCGGATTGTCTTGCAAATCTTAGGAACGCGTGATCGGGCGCTCGGCCGTGCCGCGCAACACCGCCTTTTCGGCCATCTCCTGCGGCGAAATCGTGGCGTGATCCATGAGCTGCTCGGACCGGCGCATAGCGCTGATGTCCGCTGCGCTCGTCTCGACGCTTCCAGGGCTTGCGCCCCTTGAGGACGCCCGATTCGTGCGACAATTTCGGCCACGTATTCCTCCTGGCGGTAGGCCATGACGTGGACTCCGTGAGACGCCCTCGATGTCCTTCACCTCGTTGATGATGTCGATGCAGAGCTGCTTGCCTTCCGTCTTCTGGTCGCGAGCGCCCTCGATGCGGCGGATGACCGCATCCGGGATATGAATGCCCGGTACGTTACTTTTCAATCCAGCGCGCGGTCCCGGCCGAGGCCAGTGGACCGACGCCGATCAGAATGAAGCATCTCTCGTGCAAGCCAAGATCGCGCACGCGTCGCATGAAGTCGCGGAACATCGGCACGTCATAGCAATATTGGCTTTGCACGAACTGCGGCGCCGGCGGCGATCTTCTTGCCGAAATGCAGCGCGCGATAATCAGCGGGCGGCACGAATGGGTTGATCGCGGCGCCCAGAAACAATGTCGGCGGCTTGGTGATCTTGACGGCCTGAAAGGAAGCGGTGCTCATCGCGCATCGTGCGGATCGTGCTGAGCAGCCCCATCGAGTCGAGATCGAAGACGGGCTTTGCTCCCGGTTGATCGCCGGATTGCACGCCGTCGCCCGTCAGGCACAAGACGTTCTGCACACCCATGGCGGCCGCGCCTAGGACGTCGCCTTGGATGGCGATGCGGTTCTTGTCGCGGCAGGCGATCTGCATAATCGGCGCGTAGCCCATACGCGTCAGCAGCGCGCAAATACCGACCGAGCGACATATGGCAATTGGCCCCCGAGGCATCGACCGCATTGATGCCGTCGACCCACCCATCGAAGACCCTAGCGCGGTCATACACATCCTGAGGGTCGGCGCTGTCGGGCGGGTTAAGCTCAGCCGTCACTGCAAACTCGCCGCGCCGCAAGATGCGCTCGAGACGCCCTCGCGACACGTGCCCGGGCAACGGGTCGAGCGGCAAGCTGGGATCGAGAGGATTGATGTCAAGGCAATGCGAGATCACGCACCGGCCTCCCTTTCGGCGGCCAAGGCCCGCATCACGCGCAGCCACGACGAGGTCTCTTGCAGCGCATGGTTGACCGGGGGCTGGACATCCAGGATGCGCTCGCCGTCAACCATGGTGCGCGAGCCCTCCCACGCCTTCACCCAGACGCAGGGCATCTCCGGTACAACCTCGCAGTGACCATTGGCGAGCACGCCGCCACAAGGACCGTTGCGCAGCCATTTCGGACAGGTCATCGGGCAGCTCATGCCGGTCGATGACAGAATGCACTGACCGCACATCCGGCAATCGAACAGAAGTCCCTTCACACCTCTCTCAACCAGAGCGACCGGCTTTTCGACGTTGCCATAGCCGGCGAGGCGAAACACGGGATCGAGCGACACAAGAAACTTCGAGAAGAGCCGATACAGCTTCTCGAGAAGTGCGGAGTGGCGAATTGACCAGGCGCGGAGCGTGAAGCGGCGACGCCTGCGGCCATCCGACGAAAAACGCACCGGACCGACCTCCAACCTCTGAGGAGCTCCTCTCCGATCTGCTGCCTTCATGGCTCCGTGCATTCGCGCCCTCCACGAGTGACGGCCGCGGACAGCCGGCTATCGTCCCATTCGGCCTCCAGCGCGGCGCACGCACTGTCCACGGCCGCTTGAAGGTCGCCTTCGACCTTGACCGGGGCTCCCGTGCGCCACTCGGCCAGATAGGCGTCCGCGTCCTTGGCGCCGCTTTGCATGGCCGCCAAGTCGATCGCCTCGGCAAACCGCGGCGCCAGCTCCCGGCGCAGGCTGCTTCTGCCGCTGCCGGCCTTCACCTGCGCGGGAATATCTCTCCAGTAGACGATGACCAGATCCGCCATGGCACGCACTCCTGCCTCGCAAATAGTGACGCCGTGGCGCCCGTCGAAGATGCGTGCGCACGACGACAGCCGAAAGCGACGTTGCCCGCGGGGCGGAGGCGATGCTGGCGCTCGCACGAGCGCAATCACGCTTGCCGCGCCACTGTCCTCATGGCCGTCTCGAGGTCTCCATATCCCGTCAGCCGGCGCTCGTAGGCGAGGTTGAGCCACGCCGCGGCCTTCCGCGCCTTTCTGTCGAGCTCAGGATCATCGGTCTGAGCGAGGTAGACCACTCGCTCATAGTGACCGAAGTAATCGCTCATCAGCTCCGGATACCGGTCGAGGCCGAGGGGCTCGACGAAGAAGGTCCGGAAATTGCGAACCAGGAAGTCGGTGAAATAGAAGGAGGTCATGTCCTCCGCCTCGCGCCCGACGAAGGCGGCCATGCCTTGATAGAAGGCGAAGCAGTGCGGGCCTGCGATGCGCTCGACGCCTTCCGCCGCCAGGACGCTGTCGAGCAGACCTCCCGTCCCGCAGTCGCCATATCCAGCCAGAATGGTCTCGTAGCCTTGAGCCCTGGCCTCGCGAATGGCCGCTCGCATGGCGCCCGGAATCTTCTGCGGCTCGAAGTGGAGCTGCGACGGCAGACACGTCACGTCGACGCGATCGAGCCTCCAGCGCTCACTGATTGCAAGGACCTCGCGTGCGAGCATGCCGCAGGCAATGACGAGGACACGGCTAGCTTTCCCACCGCTCGCTGAGACGTCGCTGACTGTCACAGGCGATCGCTCCAAAAAACAGCGGGTGCGCCGCCACACTCCCGCTCAAGTGACTGCGGACGGGTTGAGGCTAGCGGACCCGAGCTGGTTGTGCTTGCGCCTCATGAAGTCGCATGCGGTTTCCACGGCGACGGCAGCATCGCGGCAGTAGGCATCGGCCCCGACGGCCTTACCGAACTCCTCGTTCAACGGTGCACCGCCGACCAGCACGATGTAGTCATCGCGAATGCCCCGCTCCTTCATCGCATCGATGACGACTTTCATATAGGGCATGGTGGTTGTGAGCAGGGCCGACATGCCGAGGATGTCCGCCTTTTCCACCGCGAGCGCGTCGAGATACTTCTCGACGGGATTGTTGACGCCGAGATCGACCACTTCAAATCCGGCGCCTTCCATCATCATCGCGACGAGGTTCTTGCCGATGTCGTGAATATCGCCCTTGACCGTGCCGATCAGCAACTTGCCGAGCTTTGGTGCGCCGGTTTCCGCAAGAAGAGGGCGCAGGATCGCCATCCCGGCCTTCATCGCGTTCGCGGACAACAGCACTTCCGGCACGAAAAGAATGCCATCCCGGAAATCGATGCCGACGATGCGCATGCCCTCGACGAGCGCTTTTGTGAGAACGTCGTAGGGAGTCCATCCGCGCTCCAGAAGAATGCGCGTCCCCTCCTCGATCTCGCTCTTGAGCCCATCGTAGAGATCGTTGTGCATCTGCGTGACGAGCGCGTCGTCGGAGAGAGCGGAGAGAATGATTTCGTCGTCAGCCATGTCTCGACTTCCCCACGGGCGGGCGCAGAAACGAACTCCCGCTCATAGGCGGCACGGCGCGGATCCGCTTGTCCAATTGCGACGTTGCGACAATAAAAAACGACCGCGGCCGCTATTTTTTTGTGACCGCTGAGACGCCTAGACCCCGGTTGCCGTCGGCACCATTTTGATGCACTTTCGCGGGCGCAATTCTCACGCAGAGAGGACAAGCGAATGAGCGATCAGCATGCAGCGCCGGAGCAGGCAGGCGGTGGCCGGCGTGGCCGCGATGCACGTCGCGCGGCTCGCGGAGGCGGCGGTCCCGGCGTCCAGCTTCCCTATATCACCCGCTCCATCGCCACCTATGACGTGCTCTCCGAGGAAGGACTGGCGCTGATCGAGGCGAATGCCGACACGGTGCTCGAGGAGATTGGAATCGAGTTCCGCGACGATCCGGAAGCGAGCGAGATGTGGAAGAAGGCGGGCGCCGACGTCAAGGACGAGCGCGTGCGATTCCCGAAGGGTCTCTGCCGCTCCCTGCTCAAGACCGCGCCGGAAACTTTCGTGCAGCACGCCCGCAACCCCGAGCGCAATGTCGAGATCGGCGGCAAGGCGACCGTCTTCGCGCCCGTGTACGGCCCGCCGTTCGTGCGCGACCTCGAAGGCAAGCGCCGATACGCAACGCTCGACGACTTTCGCAACTTCGTGCGCCTTGCCTACATGGCGCCTGCCATCCATCATTCCGGCGGCACCGTGTGCGAGCCGGTCGACGTGCCGGTCAACAAGCGCCATCTCGACATGGTGCTGTCGCACATGACGCTCTCCGACAAACCCTTCATGGGCTCGGTGATGGCGCCGGAGCGTGCCGCCGACACGGTCGAGATGTGCCGCATTCTGTTCGGACGCGAATTCGTCGAGAAGAATTGCGTCGTCATCAATCTCATCAACGCCAATTCGCCGATGGTCTTCGACGGGACGATGCTCGGCGCAGCGAAGGTCTATGCGCGCGCCAACCAGGCGACGATTATCACGCCGTTCATTCTCTCGGGCGCCATGAGCCCGGTATCAGTCGCAGGGACGCTGACGCAAGTGCTGGCCGAGGTCTTGGCCGGAAGCGCGTTCGTGCAGCTGTGCCGCCCGGGCGCGCCGGTCGTGTTCGGCACGTTCGCCTCGTCGATCTCGATGCAGTCGGGAGCGCCGACATTCGGCACGCCGGAGCCGAGCCTCGTGTCCTACGGGGCCGCACAGCTTGCGCGCCGTCTCAAGCTCCCGTTCCGGACCGGCGGCTCGCTATGCGCCTCGAAGATCCCCGACGCTCAGGCCGCCTACGAGAGCGCCAACACGCTGAATTCCACTCTCCTCTCCGGCACGAATTTCGTCCTCCACGCCGCCGGCTGGCTCGAGGGGGGGCTTTCGGCGAGCTACGAGAAGTTCATGATGGACATCGACCAGCTCGGCATGGCGCAGAGGTTTGCCGACGGCGTCGATCTCTCGGAGAACGGGCAGGCGATGAGCGCCATTCGCGAGGTGGGGCCGGGAAGCCATTATCTCGGCGCGACGCATACGCTGGCCAATTTCGAAACTGCGTTCTATCGCTCGATCATTGCCGACAACAACTCGTTCGAGCAATGGCAGGCGGAGGGGGAGAAGTCCGCCGCTCAGCGCGCCAATGGGCTCGCGCGAAATTGGCTCGGCAGGTACGAGAAGCCGGCCCTCGATCCGGCGATCGAGGAGGCATTGACGGCATTCGTTGCCGACAAGAAGGCATCGATGCCGGACTCGTTTACGTGAAGCGAGCCCGAGGACGGCCGGGCTAAAGTGGCCAAACTATTCTATAAGCATCTCTGGGGCAGCGTCTTGCGGATTCGGGAGTGATGTCTCTCAGGCCGGACCCGGCATCTGCATCCGATGCCGGCCGGAGCCAGGTGAAACACCGAGCCGCTCAGCGCCTCTTCGGCAAATAGAGATCCGTCAGCGTGCCCTCGAAGGCCTCCGCCGCCATGCCGATCGTCTCGTCTTGCCGTGATCGACGTGGCCGATCGTGCCTACGTTGCAATTTCGCCTTGGCCATGTCGGTGTACCCCGTACTCGATACGCTCTACGCCCTATGCCGTGCGACACGTCAGTGGGCGGCGTTGGAGCGGGTGAGAAACCCTCGTATTCAGCTTGGAAGGCTGCTGCTCTACCATTGAGCTACATCCGCGAAATCAAGGGCTTAGGTAGCGTTCTCGGGGTACGTAATCACAGTTTAAGAACACTAGGGCACGCACTCTGCGACGGCTACTTACTGCGTCACGTGCGTGTCACGGGGTTCGCAGGGGTAGGCAGGGTTGGTACTGGTCCGGACAGGGTACCGGCTTGAAAGACCGGTTCCCGGTGAAGAGGTTCTTGAGGTCGGTGACCCGTTGGGTGTCGTCTGCTTGCTCAGACGCGGCGAAACGCTTGGCGCCGGGCGGGACGGTCGGCGCCGGCCAGGAACCGCATGATCACGTCGCGAAGCTCCTCGACGCTGTCGGCGTGGAAGTCCGTGATCAACGCGCGGACATGGACCGGGCTGTAGCCGTAGGAGACGAGGACCGCCGGTATCCGGGCCGCGATCGCCGCACTGCTGTCGGCGCCCGTGTCGCCAACCATGAGCGCTCGCTCGCGGTCTCCGCCGGCGAGGGCGATCGTCTCGAGCAGAACGCGAGGGTCCGGCTTCATCGGCCGGTCGCCGCGGTGGCCGACGACGGCGTCGAACAGGCGGGCGATGTCCAGCCGGTCGAGGATGTTGACCGCGATCTCTTCTATCTTGTTCGTGCAGACCGCCGTATGCGCGCCCGCTCCCCTGATCTCCTCGAGCAGCGCCCTAATGCCGGGATAGAGCTGCGACTGGCGCACGGGAGATCGCCTGTAGGCGGCCACGAACCGCTGTTGCGCCTTCGCGGCCTCCTCCGCCGGAAGGCTGAGGCGCTTGGCGACGAGCGCGCGCCAGAAGAAGGTGCTCAGTCCGTCGCCCATCATCGCCGCAGCTTCGTTGGCGCTCGTCACACCGCAACCATAGCGCGCAAGCACGGAGTCGAGCGCCACGGCGATATCCGCGACCGTATCGACGAGCGTTCCGTCGAGGTCGAAGACAACGGTGGGCACAAGCGGCGCGAGAGGCGTCTTCATCTGTTCGGCGTTGGGTTACGCGGCTTGCCGAAGCATCCGGCTCGGGCATCTTCGATAGTGTGACGGTCGAGGCCCCGCACTTGTTCCATTTGGGATGTGAAGGGAGGCTACCCCGTCAACGCTTCTTCGGGATGTAGAGATCGGTCAGCGTGCCTTCGAAGGCCTCCGCCGCCATGCCGATCGTCTCCGAGAGCGTCGGGTGGGGGTGGATCGTATGGCCGATGTCGGCGGCGTCGGCCCCCATCTCGATGGCGAGCGCCGCCTCCGCGATGAGGTCGCCGGCATTGGGACCGACGATTCCGGCCCCGACCAGGCGGTGGCTCTCCTCGTCGAACAGGAGCTTCGTCAGCCCTTCGTCTCTGCCGAGCGACAGCGACCGCCCGGACGCCGCCCACGGAAAGGCGCCCTTGCCGTAGGCGGTGCCGCTCGCCTTGAGCTCGGTTTCCGTCGGGCCGGCCCAGGCGACCTCGGGGTCGGTGTAGGCGACCGAGGGAATGACGCGGGCGTCGAAGGTGCTCTTGAGGCCCGCCGCGACCTCGGCCGCGACCTTTCCCTCGTGCGTCGCCTTGTGGGCGAGCATCGGCTGGCCGACGACATCGCCGATGGCGAAGATATGCGCGACGTTGGTGCGCATCTGCCGGTCGACGCGAATGAAGCCCTGCTCGTCGACGGCGACGCCGGCGGCCTCCGCCGCGATGAGCTTGCCGTTGGGCTTGCGCCCGACCGCGACCAGTATCCTGTCGAAGGTATCGCTCGCCGGAGCCGCGCCGCCCTCGAAGTGCGCGACGAGCCCGGCCTTCGTCGCCTCGACTTTCGTGACCTTGGTTTTGAGATGGATGCTCTCGTAGCGCTTCTCGATGCGTTTCATGAGCGGGGCGACGATATCGCGGTCGGCGCCCGGGATGATCTGATTCAAGAGCTCGACCACGGTCACTTGCGAGCCGAGCGCGTAATAGACGGTCGCCATCTCGAGGCCGATGATGCCCCCGCCGATGACGAGGAGGCGCTTCGGGATGTCGGCGAGATC
Source organism: uncultured Alphaproteobacteria bacterium (assembly GCA_963699485.1). Taxonomy (GTDB): domain Bacteria; phylum Pseudomonadota; class Alphaproteobacteria; order Rhizobiales; family Hyphomicrobiaceae; genus Hyphomicrobium_C. The sequence continues at coordinate 10,890 of CAVOUC010000023.1, forward strand.
GAGGGCGCCCGTGCTGTCGATGACGCGCGGGTCGTCGTTGGGGATGAACGGCAGCGTCACGGGCTCGGACCCGGCGGCGATGATCGCGGCATCGAACGAGATGAGCTGCACGCCCCCGTCCGGCGCCTTGACCTCGATCTCGTGGGGGCCGGCAAAGCGGCCGACGCCGGTCGCGACCGTCACCTTGCGCTGCTTGGCAAGGCCGGAGAGGCCGCCGACGAGCTTCTTCACCACGCCGTCCTTCCAGCCCTTGAGCTGGCCGAGATCGATCGCGGGCTCGGCGAATCCGATCCCGTGGGCCGCGAAGTCGCGGGCTTCCTCGATCACCTTCGCGGCGTGGAGCAGCGCCTTCGACGGGATGCAGCCGACGTTGAGGCAGACGCCGCCGAGCACCGGCCAGCGCTCGATCAAAATGATCGACTTTCCGAGATCGGCGGCGCGGAAGGCGGCCGTATAGCCGCCCGGCCCGGCGCCGAGCACGACAATATCGGCATGAAGATCGGCCTTGCGTCCCGTGGCCGTCTTGTCACCAGCGGCGGGCAGCGGGGGCGTGCGGGAAGGAGGCGTCCCTTCCTGCTTCGCCTCGGCGACCGCAAGCGCCAGGACAAGGCTGCCTTCGCTCACCTTGTCGCCGACCTTGACGTGGAGCGTCTCGACCGTCCCGCTCTCCGGAGACGGCACCTCCATCGTCGCCTTGTCGCTCTCGAGCGTGAGCAGCGGGTCCTCGCGCTTCACGGCATCGCCCGGTTTCACCAGGAGCTCGATGACGGCCACGTCCTTGAAGTCGCCGATGTCAGGGATGCGAACCTCGAGCGTGCTCATGGGGCGGTATCCTTTCGAGCAGCCTCAGAGCACGAGCTGGCGGACATCGGCGAGAATGTCGGCCAGGCGGCGGGTGAAGCGGGCGGCCGTCGCGCCGTCGATCACGCGGTGGTCGTAGGAGACGGAAAGCGGCAGCATGAGGCGCGGCTGGAACTCTTTGCCGTCCCAGATGGGGCGCATCGCCGCGCGCACGACGCCCAGAATGGCGACCTCGGGCGCATTGACGATGGGCGTGAAGCTCGTGCCGCCGATGCCGCCGAGGCTCGAGATCGAGAACGTCGCGCCCTGAATGTCGGCGGGCGCGATCTGGCCCTCGCGCATGCGCTTCGAAATCGCGCCGAGCTCCTGGCTGAGCTCGAGGATGCCCTTGCGATCGACGTCGCGGATGACGGGCACGACGAGACCGTCCGGCGTGTCGACGGCAACGCCCAGGTGGTAGTAGCGCTTCAGGATGAGCGCATCCTTCTCGGCTGAGAGGGACGCGTTGAACTCGGGAAACTCTTTCAGCGCGACGACCGAGGCCTTCATGAGGAAGGCCAGCATCGTCACCCGGTAGCCCTTCTCCTTGGCGGCGCTGTCGAGCGTCTTGCGGTAGCCCTCGAGGTCGGTGATGTCCGCTTCGTCGGTGTGCGTGACATGGGGAATGTTGAGCCATGCGCGGTGCAGGTGGGGGCCGGAGAGCTTCCGCAGCCGCGAGAGTGGCTTCATCTCGACGGGGCCGAACTTTGAGAAGTCCTGGGCTGGGATGGGCGGAATGCCGGCGCCGGCGGTCGCCGGTGCCGCTCCCCCGCCGAGAGCCCGCTTGACGTCGTCCTTGGTGATGCGGCCCTTCTCTCCCGTCCCCACGAGCCGCGTCAAATCGATGTCGAGCTCGCGCGCGAGCCGGCGCACCGACGGGCTCGCATGCACGCCGCCGAAGTCCAACGCGGGCGGGAGCGGAATGCGCGGCGGCGGCCCCGACCTCTCCGCCGCGGGAGCGGGCGCCGATGCGGGGGGCGGTGGCGCCCTCGCTTCGGACTTTCGATCGGAGGACACAGGCGGGGACCCTGCTTCGGTTGCTCCGCTTGCGGGTGACATCTTCAGAATGGCCGAGCCCTCGCTCACCTTGTCGCCGACCTTCACCAAAATCTCGGCGACTTTGCCGGCCTCCGGCGCCGGCACCTCCATCGCCGCCTTGTCGCTCTCGAGCGTGACCAGGGGATCGTCGCGCTTGACGGAATCGCCCGGCTTCACGTGCACCTCGATGATGGGCACGTCCTTGAAGTCGCCGATGTCGGGGACCTTGACGTCGATGACGGACATCGCTCTCGAAGCTCCAGGCGTTAACGGGACGGCTTCCCTCAGCTCGTGGCGGGGTTTGGACGCTCGGGGTCGATGCCGTACTTGGCAATCGCCTCGGCGACCTTCTTGGACGGGATCTTGTTCTCGTCCGCGAGGGCTTTGAGTGCCGCAAACGCGACGAAGTGACGGTCGACCTCGAAGTGCGACCTTAGCTTGCGCCGGTAGTCGGAGCGCCCGAAGCCGTCGGTGCCGAGGACGCGATAGGTGCCGGACACGAAGGGCGCGATCTGGCCGGCAAAGAGCTTCATGTAGTCCGTCGAGGCGACGAACGGCCCGTCGCCGCGCGCCCCTAGCAGGCGCGTGACATAGGGAACGCGCGAGGGCTCCTCCGGGTGCAGCATGTTCCAGCGCTCGGCGGCGAGCGCTTCGCGGCGCAGCTCGGTGAAGCTCGTCACGCTCCAGATGTCGGCTGCGATGCCGAAATCCTTTTCCAGGAGCGCGGCGCCCGCGATCACCTCGCGCAGGATGGCGCCCGACCCCATGAGTTGCACCTTGTGTCCTTTGCCTTTCTCGGCCGCCTTGAGGAGGTACATGCCCTTGACGATCGCCTCCTCCGCGCCCTCGGGCATCGGCGGGTGCTCGTAGTTCTCGTTCAAGGCCGTGATGTAATAGAAGACGTCGTCCTGGGCCTCCAGCATGCGGCGGAGCCCGTGCTGGACGATGACGGCGAGCTCGTAGCCGAAGGCGGGATCGTAGGAGACGCAGTTCGGGATCGTCGACGAGAGAATATGGCTGTGGCCATCCTGGTGCTGCAGCCCCTCGCCGTTCAAGGTCGTGCGCCCCGATGTACCGCCAATCAGGAAGCCGCGCGAGCGCATGTCGCCCGCCGCCCAGGCGAGGTCGCCGATGCGCTGGAAGCCGAACATCGAGTAGTAGATGAAGAACGGGATCATCGGCACGTTTGAGGACGAGTACGACGTCGCCGCCGCAATCCACGATGCCATGGCGCCCGCCTCGTTGATGCCCTCCTCGAGGATCTGTCCGCTCTTGTCCTCCTTGTAGTACATGAGCTGCTCGGCATCCTCGGGCCGGTAGAGCTGGCCCACCTGGCTGTAGATGCCAAAGGTGCGGAACATGCCCTCCATGCCGAAGGTGCGGCTCTCGTCGGGGACGATGGGGACGATGTGGCGGCCCAACGCCTTGTCGCGCATGAGCTTGGTCAGGAGCTGCACAAACGCCATGGTAGTCGAGATCTCGCGCCCCTCCGAGCCCTTGAGCTGAGCTTCGAATAACGACAGCGGCGGGGCCTTGAGCTCGTAGGTGGTCTTCGTGCGCCGCTGCGGGAGGGAGCCGCCGAGCGCGGCGCGGTGCGCCTTCAAGTAGGTCTGCTCGGGGCTCCCCTCGGCAAACTTGATGAACGGGAGCGTGTCGAGCTCGTCGTCGGAGAGCTCGATGCCGAAGCGGTCGCGGAAGCGTTTGAGAGGGTCCTTGCCCATCTTCTTCTGCTGATGGGCGATCATCTGGCCTTCGCCCGCGGCCCCCATGCCGTAGCCCTTGACCGTCTTGGCGAGGATGACGGTCGGCTGCTCAACATGCGCCACTGCCGCCGCATAGGCCGCGTAGACCTTGCGTGGGTCGTGACCGCCGCGCGTCAGCGACCAGATCCTCTCGTCCGACCAGTCGGCGACAAGCGCCGCCGTCTCCGGATAACGGCCGAAGAAGTGCTTCCTGATGTAGGCGCCATCCTTGGCCTTGAAGTCCTGATACTGGCCGTCGTTGCATTCCTCCATCAGCTGGCGCAGCCGCCCCGCCGTGTCGCGGGCCAAGAGCTCGTCCCAATTCGAACCCCAGATCACCTTGACGACATTCCAGCCGGCGCCGCGGAAGTTGCCCTCGAGCTCCTGGATGATCTTGCCGTTGCCGCGCACGGGCCCGTCGAGGCGCTGCAGGTTGCAGTTGATGACGAAGATCAGGTTGTCGAGCTTCTCGCGCCCGGCGAGCGAGATGGCGCCGAGGCTCTCCGGCTCGTCCATCTCGCCGTCGCCGCAGAAGACCCAGACGTGGCGGTTCGACGTGTCGGCGAGCCCGCGGCAGTGGAGGTACTTCAGGAACCGCGCCTGGTAGATCCCCATGATCGGCCCGAGCCCCATCGAGACGGTCGGGAATTGCCAGAACTCCGGCATCAGCCAGGGATGGGGATAGGAGGAGAGGCCCTTGCCGTCCGCCTCCTGGCGGAAGCTCAGCAGCTGCTCCTCGGTGAGGCGGCCCTCGAGGAAGGCGCGCGCATAGATGCCGGGGGAGGAATGGCCCTGGACGAACACGAGGTCGCCGCCGTGCCCGGTGGCGGGCGCGTGCCAGAAGTGCATGTAGCCGGTGTCGTAAAGGGTCGCCGCCGACTGGAAGCTCGCGATATGGCCGCCGAGCTCGGTCGAGGTTTTGTTGGCGCGCAGCACCATGGCGAGCGCGTTCCAGCGGATCGCGGATCTGAGGCGGTGCTCGATCTCGCGATCGCCGGGGTGCGGCGGCTCCTTGTGCGGGGGGATCGTGTTGATGTAGGCCGTGTTGGCCGCAAACGGCAGGCGCGCCCCCTGCCGGCGCGCGGTGTCAACTGCCCCGCCCAGGAGCTCATCGGCGCGCACGCTCCCTTCAAACGCCATCACCGAGGCGATGGCTTCGTTCCATTCCCGGGCTTCAAGATCTTCGTCCCGCTCGGTCTGCATGGCTACCACTCGCTCAATCTGAAGCTTGCTGCCGGTTTCCTGAATATGGCGCGACGCACCGGCGGGCTCAATCGCATGGAAGCGTTTCACTCAATGTAAATGCCGTGTCTGCTATCTCTGTTGCGTCTGGTAGTTTGGATGAACCCAAACGGGCGCCGCCTCGGCTGGGAGCGGCACGCGGCCGCGAATGGCGTCGCCTAGCTTTTCCGCCATCATGATCGTCGGCACGTTCAAGTTGCCGCTCACGACATCGGGCATGATAGACGCATCGACGACGCGCAGTCTCTCGACCCCGTGCACGCGCCCGCTGCCATCGACGACGGCCATCTCGTCCATACCCATGCGGCAAGTGCAGGAGGGGTGATAGGCGCTCTCCGCCTTCGCCCGGACGAAGGCATCGATGTCGGCGTCGCTCTCGGCGGCCGGCCCCGGCGCGAGCTCGTCGCCGCGGAAGGGATCGAACGCCTTCTGGCGCATGATCTCGCGTGTGAGCTTGATGCCGGCGCGCATCTCGCGGCGATCCTGCTCGGTCTGCATGTAGTTGAAGAGCACGCGCGGGTGCTCGCGGGGATCGGCAGACTTGAGCTTGACGAAGCCGCGACTTGTCGGCCGCATCGGTCCGATGTGCGCCTGATAGCCGTGACCATGGGCGGGCGACGATCCGTCATAGCTCACCGCCATCGGCAGGAAGTGGTACTGCAGGTCGGGGTGGAGGACGCCCGCTTCGCTGCGGATGAAGCCGCCGGATTCGAAATGGTTCGTCGCGCCGAGCCCCTTGCCGGTCAGGATCCACTCGATGCCGATCTTCAGCTTGGCGAGCGGGTTCGTCGCGCCGTAGAGCGTGATCGGCTGCTTGCAGGCGTACTGGACGTAGGCCTCGATGTGGTCCTGCAGGTTTTCGCCGACGCCCGGAAGGTGCTGGACGACGGGGATGCCGAGCGCCTTGAGCTCGTCGGCATTGCCGATCCCCGACAGCATGAGCGTCTGCGGCGAGTTGATCGCGCCTCCACTGAGGATTACCTCTCGTGTTGCTCGTGCAGTGGCCACGCTCCTGCCCTTCACGTACTCGACGCCGACCGCGCGGCGGCCATCGAAGAGAATGCGCGTGACGAGCGCGCGCGTCTCAATCTCGACGCTGCCGCGCTGCTGCGCGGGACGCAGGTGGGCGCGCGCCGCGCTCCAGCGCCGGCCCTTGTAGGTCGTCATGTCCATCCAGCCGAGGCCTTCCTGCTGGTATCCGTTCATGTCCTCGGTCACGGGATAGCCGGCCTGGCGGCCCGCCTCGATGAAGGCGCGATAGAGGGGATTCTTGCTCGAGCCGGTGGTGACGAAGAGCGGCCCCAGTCTCCCCGGTAGGTGTCGCCACCCTTGAGGCGGGTCTCGGATTTCCTGAAGTAGGGGAGGCAGTGGGAATAGGACCAGCTCGCGAGGCCCTGCTTCCTCGCCCACGCATCGTAGTCGAAGGCGTGGCCGCGAATGTAGACCATGCCGTTGATCGACGACGATCCCCCGATCACCCTGCCCCGCGGACAGTGCATGCGCCGCTGGTCCATGAACGGCTCGGGCTCCGTCTCGTAGTGCCAGTTGTACTTGGTGCCGGCCAGCGGATAGGCGAACGCCGAAGGCATATGGATGAAGATGCTCCAGTCCTGCGGCCCGGCCTCGAGCGTCAGCACCTTGACCCCGTCGTCCTCCGTCAGGCGGTTGGCCAGCACGCATCCCGCCGACCCGGCCCCAATAACAATGTAATCGTAGTCTTGAAACGCTTTCATGGCCTACCGACCTTGCCGCGCGCCGACTGGGGCGGCGCGACGAGAATGTGCCTCTCTCGACGTCATCCCCGCGAAGGCGGGGATCTGTCCAAGGCTGCCGCATATTTCGTGTGCTGGCTTGGACGGATGCCCGCCTGCGCGGGCATGACGATAGTAATTGAGTCGACGAGTGGGAGCATTCGGCGCGCCTTTTTCATTCGTAAGGGCACTGCACGGGGCCAAGCTCGACGAACACGCTCTTCAACTGCGTGTAGTGCTCGATCGCGGCTTGCCCGTTCTCGTGGCCGAGGCCCGATTCCTTCATGCCGCCGAACGGCATCTCGATCGGCGTGACGTTGTAGTTGTTGATCCAGCATATGCCGGCCTCGAGCCGGTGCGCCACCCGATGCCCCCGCGCGAGATCGCGCGTGAAGACTCCGGCCGCGAGGCCGAACCTCGTCGCGTTGGCGCGTCGGACCACCTCGTCCTCGTCCGTGAAGGTGAGTACCGACATGACGGGGCCGAAGATCTCCTCGCGCACGATCTTCATCTCGTCCCTGCAGCCGGAGAATATCGCCGGCGCCATGAAGTTGCCCCGGTCGAGCGGCGCCTCCGTGATCCGCTGGCCGCCGAAGACGAGCTTCGCCCCCTCGGCCTTGCCGGCCTCGACGTAGGAGAGCACGCGCTCCATGTGAGGGCGGGAGATGAGAGCGCCGACCTGCGTGTCCGGCGCGAGCGGCGGCCCGACGCGCAGCTTCTTCGTGCGCCGGACGAGAAGATCGATGAACTGATCGTGGATGTCG
>CAVOUC010000024.1:0-31990 GCA_963699485.1 uncultured Alphaproteobacteria bacterium
AGCTACACCCGCTTTGCGCAAGGAAATGAGAGGCTTGGCCGCTCCGCGACGCGAGCCGTTTACCCGGTCCTTGCGCGCCAGGTCTGATAGCCGCTTTCGCCAGCCGTGAAAAGAGCGTTGCTCAGACGCGGCGAAACGCTTGGCGCCGGGCGGGACGGTCGGCGCCGGCCAGGAACCGCATGATCACGTCGCGAAGCTCCTCGACGCTGTCGGCATGGAAGTCCGTGATCAGCGCGCGGACATGGACCGGGCTGTAGCCGTAGGAGACGAGAACCGCCGGATTGGGGCGGCGATCGCCGCACTGCTGTCGGCGCCCGTGTCGCCGACCATGAGCGCGCGCTCGCGGTCTCCGCCAGCGAGCGCGACCGTCTCGAGTAGAACGCGCGGGATCCGGCTTCATCGGCCGGTCGCCGCGGTGGCCGACGACGGCGTCGAACAGGCGGGCGATATCGAGCCGCTCGAGGATGTCGACCGCGATCTCCTCGATCTTGTTCGTGCACACCGCCGTATGCACGCCCGCGCCGCTGATCTCGTTGAGCAGCACCCGTATGCCGGGGTACACGTGCGACTGTCGCACTGGCGATTGCCGGTATGTCTCGATGAACCGCTGTTGCGCGCTTCGTCGGCCTCGTCGGCGGGAAGGCTGAGCCGCTTGGCGACGAGCGCGCGCCAGAAGAAGGCGCTGAGTCCGTCGCCCATCATGCTCGCAGCCTCGCCGATGCTCGTCGCTTACCGCAACCATAGGGGGTAAGCACGAAGTCGAGTGCGTCGGCGATGTCCGGGACGGTGTCGACGAGCGTGCCGTCGAGGTCGAAGACAATGGTGGGCACAAGCGGCGCGAGTGGCGTCTTCATCGGTTCGGCGTTGGGTTACGCGGCTTGCCGGAGCGTCCGGCGCGGGCTTCTTCGATAGTGTGACGATCGAGGCCCCGCACTTGTTCCATCGGGAGCATGGAGCAATCCTACCGTCAGCGCTTCTTCGGCATGTAGAGGTCGGTGATGGTGCCTTCGAAGGCCTCGGCGGCCATGGCGACGGTCTCCGACAGGGTGGGGTGGGGGTGGATCGTGAGGCCGATGTCGGCGGCGTCCGCCCCCATCTCGATGGCGAGGGCGACTTCGGCGATGAGGTCGCCGGCGTTGGGGCCGACGATGCCGGCGCCGATGACCCGGTCGGTGGTTCTCGTCGAACAGGACTTTGGTGAGGCCTTCGTCGCGGCCCAGCGACAGGGAGCGGCCCGGACGCGGCCCAGGGGAACACGCCCTTGCCGTATTTGACGCCGGCGCCTTTGGCCTCGTTCTCGGTGACGCCGACCCAGGCGACCTCGGGGTCGGTGTAGGCCACCGAGGGGATGACGGTGGCGTCGAAGAAGCTGGTGTGGCCGGCGGTGATCTCGGCGGCGACCTTGCCTTCGTGGGTGGCCTTGTGGGCGAGCATGGGTTGGCCGACGACGTCGCCGATGGCGAAGATGTGCGCGACGTTGGTGCGCTTGCTGCTTGTCGACGGGGATGAACCCGCGCTCGTCGACGAACACCCCGGCGGCCTCGGCGCCGATCAGCTTGCCGTTGGGCCGGCGCCCGACCGCGACCAGCACCTTGTCGAACGATCGCGTCTCCGGGGCCGGCCGCCCTCGAAGGCGCGACGAGCCCAGCCCGTCGGGGCCTCGACTTGCGGTGACCTTGGTGCCCAGCCAGATGCTCTCGTACTGCTTCTCGATGCGTCTTGGTCAGCGGGGTGACGAGGTCTTTGTCGGCGCCGGGGATGAGCTGGTCCATCAGCTCGACGACGCTGATCTTGGTGCCGAGCTCGGAGTAGACGCGTCGCCATCTCCAGGCCGATGATGCCCGCCGCCGAGCACGAGCAGCCGCTCCGGGATGTCGTCGAGGTCGAGGGCGCCGGTGGAGTCGATGACGCGCGGGTCGTCGTGGGGGATGAACGGCAGCGTCACGGGCTCGGAGCCGGCGGCGATGATCGCGGCGTCGAAGGAGATGAGCTGGCGCCCCGTCCGGCGCCGTGACCTCGATCACGTGGGGGCCGGCAAAGCGTGCCGATGCCGATCACGATCGTGACCTTGCGCTGCTTGGCCAGGCCGGACAGGCCGCCGGTGAGCTCTTGACCACGCCGTCCTTCCAGCCGCGAGCGGCCGAGGTCGATGGTGGGCGCGGCGAAGGTGAGCCCGTGGGCGCATCTCGTGGGCTTCGTCGATCACCTTGGCGGCGTGGAGCAGCGCCTTCGACGGGATGCAGCCGACGTTGAGGCAGACGCCGCCGAGCACCGGCCGCGCTCGACCAGAATGACCGACTTTCCGAGGTCGGCGGCGCGGAAGGCGGCCGTGTAGCCGCCCGGCCCGGCGCCGAGCACGACAATATCGGCATGAAGATCGGCCTTGCGTCCCGCGGCCGTCTTGCCACCGGCGGCGGGCAGCGGGGGCGTGCGGGACGGAGGCGTCCCTTCCTGCTTCGCCTCGGCGACCGCGAGCGCCAGGACAAGGCTGCCTTCGCTCACCTTGTCGCCGACCTTGACGTGGAGCGTCTCGATCGTCCCGCTCTCCGGCGACGGCACCTCCATCGTGGCCTTGTCGCTCTCGAGCGTGAGCAGCGGGTCTTCGCGCTTCACGGCATCGCCCGGCTTCACCAGGATCTCGATGACGGGCACGTCCTTGAAGTCGCCGATGTCAGGGATGCGGATCTCGAGCGTGCTCATGGGGCGGTATCCTTTCGAGCAGCCTCAGAGCACGAGCTGGCGGACATCGTCGAGAAGGTCGGCCAGGCGGCGGGTGAAGCGGGCGGCCAGCGCGCCGTCGATGACGCGGTGGTCGTAGGAGACGGACAGCGGCAGCATGAGGCGCGGCTGGAACTCTTTGCCGTCCCAGACGGGGCTCATCGCCGAGCGCACGACGCCCAGGATGGCGACCTCGGGCGCATTGACGATCGGCGTGAAGCTGGTGCCGCCGATGCCGCCGAGGCTCGAGATCGAGAACGTCGCGCCCTGCATGTCGGCGGGCGCGATCTTGCCGTCGCGCATGCGCTTCGAGATCGCGCCGAGCTCCTGGGACAGCTCGACGATGCCCTTGCGGTCGACGTCCTGGATGACGGGCACGACGAGACCGTCGGGCGTGTCGACGGCGACGCCGAGGTGGTAGTAGTGCTTGAGGATCAGCGCGTCCTTCTCGGGTGAGAGGGACGCGTTGAACTCGGGAAACTCCTTCAGCGCGACGACCGAGGCCTTCATGAGGAAGGCCAGCAGCGTCACCCGGTAGCCCTTCTCCTTGGCGGCGCTGTCGAGCGTCTTGCGGTAGCCCTCGAGCTCGGTGATGTCGGCTTCGTCGGTGTGCGTGACGTGCGGAATGTTGAGCCATGCGCGGTGCAGGAGGGGGCCGGACAGCTTCCGCATCCGCGAGAGGGGCTTCATCTCGACGGGGCCGAACTTCGAGAAGTCCTGCGCCGGGATCGGCGGAATGCCGGCGCCGGCGGCCGCCGGTGCCGCTCCGCCGCCGAGAGCCCGCTTGACGTCGTCCTTGGTGATGCGGCCCTTCTCTCCCGTCCCCACGATCCGCGTCAGGTCGATGTCGAGCTCGCGCGCGAGCCGGCGCACCGACGGGCTCGCATGCACGCCGCCGAAGTCCAACGCGCGGCGGGAGCGGAATGCGCGGCGGCGGCCCCGACCTCTCCGCCGCGGGAGCGGGCGCCGATGCGGGGGGCGGTGGCGCCTTCGCTTCGGACTTTCGATCGGAAGACACAGGCGGGGGCCCTGCTTCGGTCGCTCCGCTTGCGGGTGACATCTTCAGAATGGCCGAGCCCTCGCTCACCTTGTCGCCGACCTTCACCAACATCTCGGCGACTTTGCCGGCCTCCGGCGCCGGCACCTCCATCGTCGCCTTGTCGCTCTCGAGCGTGACCAGGGGATCGTCGCGCTTGACGGAATCGCCCGGCTTCACGTGCACCTCGATGATGGGCACGTCCTTGAAGTCGCCGATGTCGGGGACCTTGACGTCGATGACGGACATCGCTCTCGAAGCTCCAGGCGTTGACGGGGCGGCTTCCCTCAGCTCGTGGCGGGGTTTGGACGCTCGGGGTCGATGCCGTACTTGGCAATCGCCTCGGCGACCTTCTTGGACGGGATCTTGTTCTCGTCCGCGAGGGCTTTGAGTGCCGCAAGCGCGACGAAGTGACGGTCGACCTCGAAGTGCGACCGCAGCTTGCGCCGGTAGTCGGAGCGCCCGAAGCCGTCGGTGCCGAGGACGCGATAGGTGCCGGACACGAAGGGCGCGATCTGGCCGGCAAAGAGCTTCATGTAGTCCGTCGAGGCGACGAACGGCCCGTCGCCGCGCGCCCCTAGCAGGCGCGTGACGTAGGGAACGCGCGAGGGCTCCTCCGGGTGCAGCATGTTCCAGCGCTCGGCGGCGAGCGCTTCGCGGCGCAGCTCGGTGAAGCTCGTCACGCTCCAGATGTCGGCTGCGATGCCGAAATCCTTTTCCAGGAGCGCGGCGCCCGCGATCACCTCGCGCAGGATGGCGCCCGAGCCCATGAGTTGCACCTTGTGTCCTTTGCCTTTCTCGGCCGCCTTGAGGAGGTACATGCCCTTGACGATGCCCTCCTCCGCGCCCTCGGGCATCGGCGGGTGCTCGTAGTTCTCGTTCAAGGCCGTGATGTAGTAGAAGACGTCGTCCTGGGCCTCCAGCATGCGGCGGAGCCCGTGCTGGACGATGACGGCGAGCTCGTAGCCGAAGGCGGGATCGTAGGAGACGCAGTTCGGGATCGTCGACGAGAGAATATGGCTGTGGCCATCCTGGTGCTGCAGCCCCTCGCCGTTCAAGGTCGTGCGCCCCGACGTACCGCCAATCAGGAAGCCGCGCGAGCGCATGTCGCCCGCCGCCCAGGCGAGGTCGCCGATGCGCTGGAAGCCGAACATCGAGTAGTAGATGAAGAACGGGATCATCGGCACGTTTGAGGACGAGTACGACGTCGCCGCCGCAATCCACGAGGCCATGGCGCCCGCCTCGTTGATGCCCTCCTCGAGGATCTGTCCGCTCTTGTCCTCCTTGTAGTACATGAGCTGCTCGGCATCCTCGGGCCGGTAGAGCTGGCCCACCTGGCTGTAGATGCCAAAGGTGCGGAACATGCCCTCCATGCCGAAGGTGCGGCTCTCGTCGGGGACGATGGGGACGATGTGGCGGCCCAACGCCTTGTCGCGCATGAGCTTGGTCAGGAGCTGCACAAACGCCATGGTGGTCGAGATCTCGCGCCCCTCCGAGCCCTTGAGCTGAGCTTCGAATAACGACAGCGGCGGGGCCTTGAGCTCGTAGGTGGTCTTCGTGCGCCGCTGCGGGAGGGAGCCGCCGAGCGCGGCGCGGTGCGCCTTCAAGTAGGTCTGCTCGGGGCTCCCCTCGGCAAACTTGATGAACGGGAGCGTGTCGAGCTCGTCGTCGGAGAGCTCGATGCCGAAGCGGTCGCGGAAGCGTTTGAGAGGGTCCTTGCCCATCTTCTTCTGCTGATGGGCGATCATCTGGCCTTCGCCCGCGGCCCCCATGCCGTAGCCCTTGACCGTCTTGGCGAGGATGACGGTCGGCTGCTCGACATGCGCCACGGCCGCCGCATAGGCCGCGTAGACCTTGCGTGGGTCGTGACCGCCGCGCGTCAGCGACCAGATCCTCTCGTCCGACCAGTCGGCGACAAGCGCCGCCGTCTCCGGATAACGGCCGAAGAAGTGCTTCCTGATGTAGGCGCCATCCTTGGCCTTGAAGTCCTGATACTGGCCGTCGTTGCATTCCTCCATCAGCTGGCGCAGCCGCCCCGCCGTGTCGCGGGCCAAGAGCTCGTCCCAGTTCGAACCCCAGATCACCTTGACGACGTTCCAGCCGGCGCCGCGGAAGTTGCCCTCGAGCTCCTGGATGATCTTGCCGTTGCCGCGCACGGGCCCGTCGAGGCGCTGCAGGTTGCAGTTGATGACGAAGATCAGGTTGTCGAGCTTCTCGCGCCCGGCGAGCGAGATGGCGCCGAGGCTCTCCGGCTCGTCCATCTCGCCGTCGCCGCAGAAGACCCAGACGTGGCGGTTCGACGTGTCGGCGAGCCCGCGGCCGTGGAGGTACTTCAGGAAGCGCGCCTGGTAGATCCCCATGATCGGCCCGAGCCCCATCGAGACGGTCGGGAATTGCCAGAACTCCGGCATCAGCCAGGGATGGGGATAGGACGAGAGGCCCTTGCCGTCCGCCTCCTGGCGGAAGCTCAGCAGCTGCTCCTCGGTGAGGCGGCCCTCGAGGAAGGCGCGCGCATAGATGCCGGGGGAGGAATGGCCCTGGACGAAGACGAGGTCGCCGCCGTGCCCGGTGGCGGGCGCGTGCCAGAAGTGCATGTAGCCGGTGTCGTAAAGGGTCGCCGCCGACTGGAAGCTCGCGATATGGCCGCCGAGCTCGGTCGAGGTTTTGTTGGCGCGCAGCACCATGGCGAGCGCGTTCCAGCGGATCGCGGATCTGAGGCGGTGCTCGATCTCGCGATCGCCAGGGTGCGGCGGCTCCTTGTGCGGGGGGATCGTGTTGATGTAGGCCGTGTTGGCCGCAAACGGCAGGCGCGCCCCCTGCCGGCGCGCGGTGTCAACTGCCGCGCCCAGGAGCTCATCGGCGCGCACGCTCCCTTCAAACGCCATCACCGAGGCGATGGCTTCGTTCCATTCCCGGGCTTCAAGATCTTCGTCCCGCTCGGTCTGCATGGCTACCACTCGCTCAATCTGAAGCTTGCTGCCGGTTTCCTGAATATGGCGCGACGCACCGGCGGGCTCAATCGCATGGAAGCGTTTCACTCAATGTAGATGCCGTGTCTGCTATCTCTGTTGCGTCTGGTAGTTTGGATGAACCCAAACGGGCGCCGCCTCGGCTGGGAGCGGCACGCGGCCGCGAATGGCGTCGGCTAGCTTTTCCGCCATCATGATCGTCGGCACGTTCAAGTTGCCGCTCACGACATCGGGCATGATAGACGCATCGACGACGCGCAGCCCCTCGACCCCGTGCACGCGCCCGCTGCCATCGACGACGGCCATCTCGTCCATGCCCATGCGGCAAGTGCAGGAGGGGTGATAGGCGCTCTCCGCCTTCGCCCGGACGAAGGCATCGATGTCGGCGTCGCTCTCGGCGGCCGGCCCCGGCGCGAGCTCGTCGCCGCGGAAGGGATCGAACGCCTTCTGGCGCATGATCTCGCGCGTGAGCTTGATGCCGGCGCGCATCTCGCGGCGATCCTGCTCGGTCTGCATGTAGTTGAAGAGCACGCGCGGGTGCTCGCGGGGATCGGCAGACTTGAGCTTGACGAAGCCGCGACTTGTCGGGCGCATCGGTCCGATGTGCGCCTGATAGCCGTGACCATGGGCGGGCGACGACCCGTCATAGCTCACCGCCATCGGCAGGAAGTGGTACTGCAGGTCGGGGTGGAGGACGCCCGCTTCGCTGCGGATGAAGCCGCCGGATTCGAAATGGTTCGTCGCGCCGAGCCCCTTGCCGGTCAGGATCCACTCGATGCCGATCTTCAGCTTGGCGAGCGGGTTCGTCGCGCCGTAGAGCGTGATCGGCTGCTTGCAGGCGTACTGGACGTAGGCCTCGATGTGGTCCTGCAGGTTCTCGCCGACGCCCGGAAGGTGCTGGACGACGGGGATGCCGAGCGCCTTGAGCTCGTCGGCGTTGCCGATCCCCGACAGCATGAGCGTCTGCGGCGAGTTGATCGCGCCTCCACTGAGGATTACCTCTCGTGTTGCTCGTGCAGTGGCGACGCTCCTGCCCTTCACGTACTCGACGCCGACCGCGCGGCGGCCATCGAAGAGAATGCGCGTGACGAGCGCGCGCGTCTCAATCTCGACGCTGCCGCGCTGCTGCGCGGGACGCAGGTGGGCGCGCGCCGCGCTCCAGCGCCGGCCCTTGTAGGTCGTCATGTCCATCCAGCCGAGGCCTTCCTGCTGGTATCCGTTCATGTCCTCGGTCACGGGATAGCCGGCCTGGCGGCCCGCCTCGATGAAGGCGCGATAGAGGGGATTCTTGCTCGAGCCGGTGGTGACGAAGAGCGGCCCCGAGTCTCCCCGGTAGGTGTCGCCGCCCTTGAGGCGGGTCTCGGATTTCTTGAAGTAGGGGAGGCAGTGGGAATAGGACCAGCTCGCGAGGCCCTGCTTCCTCGCCCACGCATCGTAGTCGAAGGCGTGGCCGCGAATGTAGACCATGCCGTTGATCGACGACGATCCCCCGATCACCCTGCCCCGCGGACAGTGCATGCGCCGCTGGTCCATGAACGGCTCGGGCTCCGTCTCGTAGTGCCAGTTGTACTTGGTGCCGGCCAGCGGATAGGCGAACGCCGAGGGCATATGGATGAAGATGCTCCAGTCCTGCGGCCCGGCCTCGAGCGTCAGCACCTTGACCCCGTCGTCCTCCGTCAGGCGGTTGGCCAGCACGCATCCCGCCGACCCGGCCCCGATAATAATGTAATCGTAGTCTTGAAACGCTTTCATGGCCTACCGACCTTGCCGCGCGCCGACTGGGGCGGCGCGACGAGAATGTGCCTCTCTCGACGTCATCCCCGCCTGCGCGGGCTGACGATGGTAATTGGGTCGACGAGTTGGAGCATTCGGCGCGCCTTTTTCATTCGTAAGGGCACTGCACGGGACCGAGCTCGACGAACACGCTCTTCAACTGCGTGTAGTGCTCGATCGCGGCTTGCCCGTTCTCGTGGCCGAGGCCCGATTCCTTCATGCCGCCGAACGGCATCTCGATCGGCGTGACGTTGTAGTTGTTGATCCAGCAGATGCCGGCCTCGAGCCGGTGCGCCACCCGATGCCCCCGCGCGAGATCGCGCGTGAAGACTCCGGCCGCGAGGCCGAACCTCGTCGCGTTGGCGCGCCGGACCACCTCGTCCTCGTCCGTGAAGGTGAGCACCGACATGACGGGGCCGAAGATCTCCTCGCGCACGATCTTCATCTCGTCCCTGCAGCCGGAGAATATCGCCGGCGCCATGAAGTTGCCCCGGTCGAGCGGCGCCTCCGTCATCCGCTGGCCGCCGTAGACGAGCTTTGCCCCCTCGGCCTTGCCGGCCTCGACGTAGGAGAGCACGCGCTCCATGTGAGGGCGCGAGATGAGAGCGCCGACCTGCGTGTCCGGCGCGAGCGGCGGCCCGACGCGCAGCTTCTTCGTGCGCCGGACGAGAAGATCGAGGAACTGATCGTGGATGTCGCGGTGCACATAAACGCGCGTGCAGTTGGTGCAGATCTCGCCCTGCGTGTAGAAATTGCCGAGCATGGCGGCGGAGACGGCCTGATGAAGGTCGGCGTCGGCGAAAACCAGGAGCGCGGACTTGCCGCCAAGCTCCATCGTCGTGCGCTTCACCGACGCGGCGGCTGCGGCCAGGACCTTCTTGCCTGTGCCGATCGATCCCGTGAGCGATACTTTCGCGATGCGATTGTCGCTTGTCAGCAGCGAGCCGGTCCGCCCGTCCCCGTGTATGACGTTGAACGCGCCGTCGGGAAGGCCGGCTTCGGTGTAGATTTCGGCAAGCTTGGCCGCCGTCGTCGGCGTCATCTCCGACGTCTTGAAGATCATGGCGTTGCCGCAAGCGAGCGCGGGCGCCGACTTCCAGCACGCAATCTGGATGGGATAATTCCACGCGCCGATGCCGGCGCACACGCCGAGCGGCTCTCGGCGCGTGTAGACGAAGGCATTGTTGAGCGCGATCTGCTCGCCGCGCAGCGAGCCCGCGACGCCGGCGAAATACTCGATGCAGTCGGCCCCGCTCGCGACATCCACCGCCTCGGCCTCCTGGATCGGCTTGCCGGTGTCCCGAACCTCGAGCTCGGCCAGCTCGCGGTTGCGGGCGCGGAGGATGTGGGCCGCCTTGCCGAGCACGCGCCCGCGCTCGGTGCCCGAGAGCGCCGACCAGCGCGCAAAACCGCGCTGCGCCGAGGTAATGGCGCTCTCAACCTCGTCTTCGAGGGCGACCTCGACGCGGGAGATCACCTCGCCGGTCGCGGGATTGACGTTGTCGAAGACGGGGGCACCGGCCACACCGGCGTAGCGGCCATCGATATAGCTCGGAAGTCTATGCATGGCGGCACAACGGTCCGGGGCGTCTGGCGGTGGCTCCGCATGCCCAGCCGATCCCAACCGCATCCCGTTGCGCGAAGGGTCCCCAAGAGCATGCCGGCCCGGGTGCCATTGAACCCTTTGGCGGCAGGGAGGCGCGTTCAGAAACGACGCAAAGGACGCCTGCCGCGACAGTTGCCGCGTAATGCCGTCTTCTCGGACAAGCTGATTAAGTAATTGGCCGTCGCTGCACTGCAAAATAGATGCGACTATCGAAGGATTGGCACGGAGCTGACCTTGGAATTATTCTCATATACGATAACCAGGGTCGGGCTTTTGCGATGGCCCTCGGTCTTGCCTGAGGGGGTCTATCGGTCCCGACGACGAGACTGAGCCCATCAGAGCCGGCCCGCGCCGGATGGCATTCCGGCTAGGGGACGCGGGCTAGCGACGGATGAGCGGGCTCGCGACTAGAACCAGGGACCTGCCGCACGTGCCTAAAGCGCCCGCAGAGTTGGAAACGGCCTGCAGAATAGGATTCCTCACGCTCGACGAGTTCACGATGATCGCTTTCGCCAGCGCCGTCGAGGTGCTGCGCATGGCCAACCATCTGAGCGGAAAGGACTATTATTCCTGGTCGGTCATCACGATGGACGGCGCGCCCGTCCCCTCGAGCAATGGGCTCACCGTGCATCGAGCGACGACCTACGAGGAGGCGGGCCCCTTCGACATCGTCTTCGTTTGCGGGGGGACCAACGTCGAGAAGTACGTCGACGATCGCGTTCTCGCCCTGCTCCGCCGCTTGACGCGTAATGGCGTGGTGCTCGGCGGGCTGTGCACGGGGACCTATGCGCTCGTCAAATCCGGCCTCTTGGACGGCTACAGATGCACGATCCACTGGGAGAACATGGCGAGCCTTCGCGAAAGCCACCGGCGCGTCAACTTCCTCGAGGAGCTCTTTGTCATCGACCGCGACCGCATCACGTGCACCGGCGGAATTGCCCCCATTGACATGATGCTGGCGCTCGTCCGGTCGCGTTTCGGCAAGACGTTGGTGGGCGAGATCTCCGACCAGTTCATCCTCGAGCGCGTGCGCGACAGCGATGATCGCCAGCACATCCCGCTGGCGGCGCGCATCGGGTTCAACCACCGGGCGCTGGTCGAAGTCGCGGCCCTGATGGAGGCCAACTTCGAGGAGCCGCTCTCGGCCGTCGAGCTGGCGAAGCTGGCGGGCCTCTCGTTGCGCCAGGTGCAGCGGATGTTCCAGCAGAGTCTCGACACCACGCCCACCAAGTACTACTTGCGGCTCCGCCTGCGCCGGGCCCGCGAGCTGCTCCTTCAATCGCGGATGTCGATTACCGAAATCGCCGTCGCCTGCGGCTTTCAGTCGACGTGCCACTTCAGCAAGTCCTATCGCGCGCTCTACGGCCGTACCCCGCGAAGCGAGCGCCAGCCCGTCGCCCGGGCGGAGCGGCCGCCTCTCCCTGTGCCGGAGCGCCAACCGATCCACCGCGTCGAGCCGGTCGCTCCCGCCGTGCCCCGCCTGCGCAAACCGGCCGGCCGGGTGAAGGCCGTCGCACCTTGATCGCCGACCCAGGCGCGTTGCCGCCAGATCATGTCGTAATTGGTAAATCGGTCGGGTTTTCCGATTGCTAGGTGCATCCTTGGGCTGTTTGCGAGTAAGCTGCGAATGCTTCACGCAGGTGGTCAATGGGAGACAAACGCCCTGGCCCGAATGTCCGGCCAGGCGGCGAACAAGAGAGATGTTCCTCCACACGATCCAACACAGGGACACTATCCAACACAGGGAGTTGTCATGAAACGCGTACTGATATCGGCCGCACTTGCCTTCGGCCTCATCGCCGGCACCGCACAGGCAGATGACGCGGCCTGCAAGAGAGTTCGCTTCGCCGACGTCGGCTGGACCGACATCCAGGTGACGACGGGAGCGACACAGGTGATCCTCGAAGCGTTGGGATACGAGCCCGAGGTGAAGACGCTGGCGGTCCCGGTGACCTACGCCTCGCTCAAGTCCAAGGACATCGACGTGTTCCTCGGCAACTGGATGCCGTCCATGACGGCCGACGTCACGCCCTACCTCGAGGACAAGTCGGTCGAGTCGATCGGGACCAACCTGGACGATGCCGGCTACGGTCTCGTCGTGCCCCAATACGTGGCGGACGCCGGAGTGAAGAGCCTCAAGGATCTCGGCGCCCACAAGGACAAGTTCGGCGGCAAGATCTACGGCATCGAGGCAGGCAACGACGGCAACCGCATCATCAGCGGCATGATCGCCAAGCCCGAGAACAATCTCGCCGGCTTCGAACTGGTCGAGAGCTCGGAGGCGGGCATGCTGACCCAGGCCGAGAAGGCCATGAAGAAGAACGAGTGGATCGTGTTCCTCGGCTGGACGCCCCATCCCGTCATGGGCGAGATGAAGATCGCCTATCTCGACGGCATGGGAGATTCCGGCTTCGGCGCGGCGAAGGTCTTCACCAACGTCCGTGCCGGCTTCCTCGCCCAGTGCCCGAACGTCGGCAAGCTCCTCACGAACCTCAAGTTCAACCTCGCCATGGAAGGCGCGATGATGGCGCCGGTGCTGAAGGACGGCGCCGACCCCAAGGCGACCGCTCTTGCCTGGCTCAAGGCCAACCCGGACGCGGTGAAGCCGTGGCTTGCCGGCGTCACGACGTTCGACGGCAAGGATGGGCTGGCGGCCGTGCAGGCTGCTCTCAAGTAATCTCGTCGCTCTGACGAGCCGCCCCAAGAGGGCAGACGGCCGCGGCTCGCGCGACCGCTCTGCCCGGGGCGGCACCTCGCCCCCGGGGAGGAGGGACCGATGGACCCGATTTCGAAGTTCTTGACCGACTGGAAGCTTCCGGTCGGGCAGTGGGGCAAGGCCTTCATCGACTTCATCATCACGTATTTTCAGTGGTTCTTCGATGCCATCTCCGCCGATCCTCGAGTGGTCCGTCGAAGGCAGCTCCTATCTGCTTCTCCAGGTTCCGCCCCTCCTCCTCGCGGCGATCCTGGCCGGGATTGCCTACTGGCTGCAGCGCTCGAAATGGCTCGCGCTAGGCGTCTTCATCGGGCTCCTCTTCATCCTCAATCAGGGGCTCTGGAAGGAGACCGTGCAGACGCTGGTGCTGGTCATGGCGGCGACCGCCCTCTCCATGGCCATCGGCGTGCCGCTCGGCATCTGGGCCGCGCACAAGCCGCACGTCTGGCGCATCACGCAACCGATCCTCGACCTGATGCAGACGATGCCGACCTTCGTCTACCTCATTCCGGTCCTCATTCTGTTCGGACTCGGCGCCGCACCCGCTCTCATCGTCACCATCATCTTCGCCATGCCGGCCCCGGTGCGCATGACCTATCTCGGCATCACCTCGATCCCCAAGCCCATGATCGAGGCCGGCGAAAGCTTCGGCGCGACCAAGCGGCAGCTGCTTGTGGAAGGTCGAGCTGCCGGCGGCGCTCCCCTCGATCATGGCCGGTCTCACCCAGTGCATCATGCTGTCGCTGTCGATGGTGGTGTTCGCAACGCTGATCGGAGCGCCGAGCCTCGGCAATCCCGGTCAACAAGGCGCTCGCCAATCGCAACATTCCGCTTGGCATTGAGGCGGGCCTCGCCATCGTCATCCTGGCCATCATCCTCGACCGCGCCCTTTCTGTAAAAGTGGGAGTAAAGAAATGAGCGTCGCTGTCGATTTCAAGAACGTCGACATCATCTTCGGGAAGGACATCCCGGCCGCTCTGAAGATGGTCGATGCCGGCGCCAACCGCGCCGACATCCTGGCCAAGACCGGCTCGGTGCTCGGCGCCGCGGACGCCAGTCTCACCGTCAACGAGGGCGAGATCTCGGTCCTCATGGGCCTGTCGGGCTCGGGCAAGTCCACCGTGCTGAGGGCCGTCAACGGGCTCAACAAGGTGGCGCGCGGCGAGGTGCTCGTGAAGGACGGCAACCGCATGGTCGACGTGGCCTCGTGCGATCCCAACACGCTGCGCCATATCCGCCAGAAGCAGGTCGCCATGGTGTTCCAGCAGTTTGCGCTCTCTGCCCTGGCGGACGGTGCGCGAGAATGCCGGCTTGGGCCTCGAGCTTGCCGGCGTCCCGGAGCCCGAGCTCAAGGAGCGCGTCGACCGGCAATTGAAGCTCGTCGGCCTCGACACCTGGGCGAACAAGTATGTGCACGAGCTCTCGGGCGGCATGCAGCAGCGCGTCGGGCTCGCCCGCGCCTTCGCCACCGACGCGCCGATCCTGCTCATGGACGAGCCGTTCTCGGCGCTCGATCCCTTGATCCGCACCAAGCTGCAGGACGAGCTCCTGCAGCTGCAGAAGTCGATCAAGAAGACCATCATCTTCGTCAGCCATGACCTCGAGGAAGCCCTCAAGATCGGCAACCGCATCACGATCATGGAGAGCGGACGCATTGTGCAGTCGGGTCCGCCGGAGGACATCGTGCTGAAGCCGGCCGACGCCTACGTCCAGGACTTCATCGCCAACGTGAACCCGCTCTCGGTGCTGACCGCCTGGAACGTGATGCGCAGCGTGCACGAGCTCGAGCGCACCGACGATGGCTGGCTGTGGCTCGATCTGCGCAAGACCACGCGCTTCAAGCTCGACGGATCGGGCAAGGTCGAGGCTGCCGTCAGCAACGGCAAGAAGGCCGAGTGGGTTTGCTGCAGCGAGGTCGAGAAGCCGGTGCCGGAGGGCTCGACGCCCGTCTATTGGGCAAGGCCCGGCACCACGCTCAAGACCGTGATCCTCGCCATGCACAAGTCGGCGATGGCTCCGGTTGCTCTGTTCGACGAGACCGACCGCTTCGTCGGGTCGATCGGCGTGAGAAACGTGCTGCAGGCCATCCTGCGCCGCGGCGGGTGAACGGCCCCGTGAGCGTCAGTGGGCGACGCTTTTCGAAAAGACGTTGATGACGAGAACCCCGCCCACGATCATGACCAGCCCGATGACGGCGGGAGCGTCCAGGCTTTCCCCATAGCGGATGGCCCCGATGATGGAGATGAGCGCGATGCCGAGCGCCGACCACACGGCATAGACGACCGCAAGCGGGATCTTATTCAGGGTCTGCGTCAGCAGGTAGAACGAGACCCCATAGCCGACGACGACGATGAGGGAGGGAGCGAGCCGCGTGAAGCCCTCCGACGCCTTCAAGGCCGTGGTCGCCGCCACCTCGAACATGACTGCGACGTAGAGAATGACCCACTCCATCAGGCGTCTCCCTTTCAATGGGCCGTCGTTGCTCTACGCGCGTGCGGTCAGCTTGAACCGGCCGGCTATTTCTCCAAGACAACGTCGGATAGCGGCTTGCTGCAGCAAATCAGGATCATGCCGGCATCGATCTCCCGCTGCCTGATGCCCCCGCCATGGTTCATGACGACCTCGCCCGACAGCTTCTTCGTCTTGCAGGTCCCGCAGAGCCCCTTGCTGCATGAGAACGGAAGGCGCATGCCGACGGCGCGTGCGGCGTCGAGAATGAACTGGTCTGCCGGGCAGTCGATCACGCGCCCCAGCCGCGTGAACTCGATCTTGAATCCCTGGGCGGGCGCCGCGACAGGCGGTGGCTTGGTGGCGGCGCCTTCGGTGGCCGGAGCGTGCCGCTCGAACGAGAAGCTCTCCTCGTGATAGTGGGCCATGTCGAAGCCGGCGTCCTTCAACATGGTGCGCACGGCCGCCATGTAGGGCTCGGGGCCACAGCAAAAGATCTCGCGCTGAGCAAAGTCCGGCGCGATCGATTTCAGAAGCATAAGCGACACATAGCCGGTCGGCGCGCCCCAGTCGCGCTCGTCGCCCGCCTGCTCGCACACGAAAGCGGTGCGGAAGCGGCCCATGCCGTTCGCCATCGCGGCGAGCTCGCGCCGGAAGATGATGTCGCGCGGCGTGCGCGCGCTGTGGATGAAGATGATGTCGCCGTCCTCGCCGAGGTCATAATGCGCGCGCGACATCGACATGAGCGGCGTCACGCCCGAGCCGCCGGAGAGAAAGAGATACTTGGCCGCCGGGCGCAGCGTGCAGCTGAAGTCTCCCGCGGGCCCCAGCGCCTTGATCTCCCTCCCCGGCTTCATGTTGTCGTGGAGCCAGTTCGACACCTTGCCGCCGGGCACGCGCTTCACCGTGATCGAGATCGTATCCGGCCGCGTCGGCGTCGACGACAAGGTGTAGCAGCGATTGATGGGCTCGCCGTCGATCTCGAGCTCGAGGGTGATGAATTGCCCGGGGCGATAGCGAAAGAGGCTCGGTGAGCGCGTACGGAAGAGAAAGCTCTTCACGTCGTGCGTCTCGGGACGGACGTGGCAGCAGACGAGGACCTCGTCGCCGTCCGCGTTCCATTTCCCCGGCACGGCGTCCCAGAGATGGGGCCCGAGCCGGCTCTCGCCGACCTTTTCGCTCATTTGTCCTCAGCCGCTCGCCGCGAGCGAGCTCACCGTCGCACCCGAGCCGAGGCCCGTCTCGGCACGAAGTCGCTTGAAGTACCAGGACATGAACTTCTCGACCAGCTCCTCGGTGTAGGGCGAATAGGGGCCCGGCTGATAGGCCGGGCTCAGCGTGCCCTGGTACGTGCGCTCGACGAGGGCGCCATCCTGCTTGTTGGTCGCGTGCCAGACGAGGCTCAGCTCCTTGGGGTCGTAGTCGCGCCCCTCGACGGCATCCTTGTGCACGAGCCACTTCGTGCGCAAGAGCGTGTGCTCGGGATCGATCGGGAGCACGCTGAACGTCACGATGTGGTCGCTCATGAAGTGGTGCCAGGAGTTGGGCTGCGTCCAGAACGAGAGGCCGCCGAGATTGCGCTGCTGCAAGTCGCCCAGGAGCTTCTGGCAGGCGACCTTGCTGTTCATGGTCTGCGATTCACCGGCGTTGTCGAGCGGGAGGCGCTCGGTGCGGTAGGCGGTGACGCGCGAATCGAGGAACTCGCGCTCGACCGACGGCAGGCCGCAGCTCTCCCAGCGCGCATGCTCGGTCTTGATGAGATCCTTGAACGCCTGCACCTCGCTCGCGTTCTCCGGCGACGGCTGGTAGCCGAAACCGAACTCGTAGAGCGAGACGGTGAGCTCGGGGTGATTGGCCTTGCAGTGATAGCACTCACGATTGTTCTCCATCGTGAGCTTCCAGTTGCCGTTCTCGATCAGGTCCTCCTCGAACGCGACCTTGCAGTCGGCGACGCGATGGGGCGCGATGTAGGGCTCCATCTCGCGGCGCATGTCCTCGATGTCGGCCGGCGGATTGTCCGCGAGGCAGATGAAGAGGAGGCCCGAGACATTGCCCACGTGGACCGTCCGCAGGCTGTACTGGCTGCGGTCGAAATTCTCGCCCATGTGCTCGGTGAAGATGAGCTTGCCCGTAAGGTCGTACGTCCACTGGTGATAGGGGCAGACGATGTTGCCGACGCTGCCCTTGTTGCCGTCGCAGAGACGCGCGCCGCGATGGCGGCACACGTTGTGGAAGGCGCGAATCGACATGTCGTCGTCGCGCACCACGAAGACGGACCCGCGCCCGATCGGCACCGTGAAGTAATCGCCCGGCTCGGGAATGTCGGGCTCGACGCCGACATAGATCCAGTGGCGGCCGTAGATGGCATCGACGTCGAGATCGAAGATCTCGCGGCTCTGATAGAACGGAGCCTCGAGCGTATGACCCGGCTTGCGCCTGAGGATCATCGTGCGCAATTCGTTAGATATCTGCATCATGTCCTCCGTTGGTCGGAAGTCATTAGAAATCGACGAGCCGATGTTCCCTCAAGTAGTTGAGCACGACTTGTGCTTTATCGACGGGAGTCCCCTCAAAAGCGACAACGCCGCCCTTCGCCTCGCTGACGACGGCCGATTGCATCCTCTCGTGTGCGGACCGCTTTTCCTCGGCCTTGAGGCGGATGGGCCGGCGCGGGGTTTGCTCCACCGTCCAAGGCGTTGCGCCGGCGCCCGCGCCGGGTTGCACATCGATCACTGGGGAGACGGCGACAATACGGCCTGAAAGGCGGCGCGCGTACGCATACCCAAGTCCGACCTGGGTCAGCGGATGCACGGCGAGAACGGCCGGCAAGGGCACCGCGACGCCGCGGCGGCTGCCCTTCGGCAGGAACTGGCGCACGCGCGCCTCCGCGCCCTCGATTTCGACATCGAGAACATTGGCCACCACGGGCCGGCCGAGCGCTTTCGCCAGCGCGTAGGGAAATAGTCCACTTCCCGCCCCGCTCTCAGCCCGGCTGCCGGTGAGAACGACGTCGACGTCGCGCAAGAGGCCGGCGAGCAAGCTCACGACATCCTCACTTTTCGAACCGGCGACAGCCTCGATCGTGCCTGCGCCGAGTGCCAGGTAGTCCTGGAGCGCCGGCTCCTCCGCGGGACCAGCGTGCACGACGCGCAGACCGTCGCCGGCAATCCGTTGTCCGAGCGCCATCGCCACGGCGTCGCCGCGGCAGGCCCGCGGCGTTCCCGAGAGCGGGTGGCGCCCCGCGGACACCAGCACGGCGGCCGTGAGCTTGCGTACCGTCATGGCGCCCCCGGCAACTCGCGCTGCTCGCGGGCCTGCGCGATCCGCGTCAGCAGCGCCTGCATCACCTCCTCGGCATCGCCGATCACCGACAGGTCCGCGCGCCCGATGATCGGCGCGCCGGAATCCCGGTTCACGGCGATGACATGCTGGCAATCCTTGATGCCCTGCAGATGCTGGACCGCCCCGGAAATGCCGACGGCGATGTAGCCCCGCGCGGCGACCGTCTTGCCGGTCGCGCCGATCTGCTTGTCGCGCGAGAAGCGCCCGTCGTCGACGGCAACGCGGCTCGCGCCGACGGCGGCGCCCAGCGTGCGCGCCAGCGCTTCGAGCGTCGGGACGTTGCGCACCCCGTTGCCGCCCGACACGATGAGATCGGCCTCCTCGAGCGCGATCTGCGATGGGTCGGGCCGCTCGAGCCCGAGATCGCGGCAGACGCCGCTCTCCTCGGAGAGCTTCGGCACCTTGGCCGGATCGGCACGGGCCCCGGACCCCGCGAACGGCAAATTGGCATCGACGGCGCCGGCCGCGAGCAGGACGACGCGCGGCAGCGGCGCCCGCGCGAGCAGCATCCCGCCCGACCACGGCGCGCACACATGGGCCGCGTCGATCTCGACCACGTGCGTTGCGGCAGGATCGCGATGCTCCAGGATCAGCCGCCGCCCGAGGTCGCCGTCGCTTTCGGGCTTGTCGGCGAGGAAGACGTGCCGGGCGTCATAGAATCTGATCAGCGCCGAGACCGCCGCCACCTCGCGCTCGGGCTGGAAGCGGGCGGCGTCGAGATCGGGGAGGACGACGACCGCATCGGCGCCGAGGCCGGCTGCGTCCTCCTCGAGGTCGCCGAGGATCACGGCGACGACGCCGGTATCCGGTTGCGCCAGAATGGCGGCCGCCGCGACCGCCTGGCGCGCGTGGGCATCGAGCCGGCCGCGGTCGGAATGGGCCACCGCCATCACCCACGCCTTGGCGTCTTCGCTGAGGCGCCGCGGCTTCGCCTTGCCGGTCGGCGCACGGCCCGGAGCCGCAGTGGAGAGCTCCCCGAGCCCGACCTGCCCGAGCACGATGCGCCTCAAGCCTTGCGGCGTGATGATGATGGGACGCCTGGGATCGACGCGCCGAATGTCGCTCATGGCCGATCTCCCAGCGCTCCGGCCACCAGCTCGGCAATGTCGAGGATCTCGGGCCGGTCGCCGACCACGCCCTCGAGCATCGCCGTGCATTGCGGACAGGCGACGGCCACGACCTCGGCGCCGGCGCTGCGCGCGTCCTCGATGCGGATGTCCGGAATCCTCTGCTTGCCCGGAATGTCGGTGAGCGCGGCGCCCCCTCCCCCGCCGCAGCACCGGCTCCTCAATCCCGAGCGCTCCATTTCGCTGACCTCGATGCCGAGCTTGCGCAGGAGATCGCGGGGGGCGTCCGTCTCGCCGTTGTAGCGCCCGAGGTAGCACGGGTCGTGATAGGTGAGGCGCCGGCGCTCTCCCGAGGCCTCGAGCACGAGGCGGCCCTTGTCAACGAGCGAGGCCAGGAACGTCGTGTGATGGAGCACGGTGTAGCTGCCCCCCAGCGCCCGGTATTCGTTCTTGAGGCTGTGCAGGACATGCGGGTCCGGCGTCACGATGCGTCGGAAGGGGATGGAATCGAGCGTCTCGATATTGCGCCGGGCGAGCGCCTGGAACGTCGCCTCGTCGCCGAGCCGGCGCGCGGTGTCGCCGGTGTCGCGCTCGAGATCGCCGAGCACGGCGAAATCCACGTCCGCCGCCTTGAGCGTCTTGATCAGCGCGCGCAGCGTGCGCTGGTAGCGCATCTCGAACGCGCCTTCGCCGGCGATGAAGAGCACGTCGACCGGCACGCCCGGCTGGGCCGCCTTGACGTCGAGATCCGCCGCCCAGTTGTAGCGGGCGCTGCTCGGGAAGCCGCCCTGCGTCTCGGTCTCGCGCAGGTTGGCGAGCGTCTCCGCGGCCTTGCCCGGAGCTTCCCCGTGGACGAGGTTCAAGTTTCGGCGCATGCCGACGATGGCGTCCACGTGCTCGATCAGCATGGGACACTCCTCGACGCAGGCCCGGCAGGTGGTGCAGGACCAGATCGTCTCCGCCTCGATCAGCCCCGGCACGATCGGCTGGCCGGGCGAGCCCGCGTGCGTTCCGATCGCAATTCCGGGATAGGGGCTGCCCGCATAGCCGGCGTCGCTCTCGCCCGTGAGCCCGGCGACGAGGTCCTGGATGAGCTTCTTCGGGTTGAGCGGCTGGCCCGCGGCGAAGGCCGGGCACGCCTGCTCGCACTTCCCGCATTGCACGCAGGCGTCGAAGCCGAGCAGCTGGTTCCAGCGGAAGTCGGTGGGCTTCTCGACGCCGAACTCGCGCTCGTCGAGAGCGAGCGGCTTCAAGGCCGTCGAGCGCACGCCGGAGAACCGCTCGGGGCGCGGATGAAACGCCAAGTGCAAGAGCCCGGCGACGGCATGCTTCATGGGGCCGCCGAGGCCGATGCCGAGCGCGAGCTCGGCCGCGCCCACGAGAAGGAGAATGAGCGCGATCGCCGCAATCCCGGCCGAGAGAATTGCCGGCGGCAGCGCGGCGACGAGCGCGAGGCCCGCGGCAAAGGCCGCGAGCGTGTAGGGCAGCCGGTCCCACGCTCCCCGCGACAGGCGCGCCGGCGGCTCGCGCCGGCGCAGCCAGACGAACCAAGTGCCGATCAGCATCACGACGGCGGCGGCGAGGATCGCGATATCGAGGCTCGGCCAGTAGAGCGCGAGCCCGTAGTTGACCGCCACGAGGGCGAGAGCCGCGATGGCGCCGCCGGCGGTGGCCATATGCGCATAGGCGATATAGGGCTCGCGGGCGACCACATGGTGCAAGTCGACGAAGTAGCGCTTCGGGATCGCGAGGAGCCCGCTCCACGCCACGTCGGCGCTCTGGCCCGCAGCCCAAAGCCGGGCCCGGCGCGCGAGCCCCACGGCGAGCGTCGCAGTCGCGAGCCAGAACAGGAGCGTGACGAAGACCGCGACGCTCATGCTCAGAAGTCCTTGCAGAGGCGCAGCGAGTTGTAGATCGCGGCGTGGATGTTGTGCATCGACACGCAGTCGCCGACGCGGAACAGGAGAAAGCGCCCGTCGCCCGTCGTCTCCGAGAGCGAAGGCTGGGGCTTGGCGGCAAAGAGCGTCTCGAGATCGGTCTGGCCGCGGTTGAGGGAGCGCTCCTTGAGCTTCCAGTAGAGCTCGACGTTGGGCGTGACGCCGTTCTCGATCACGACCTGATCGACCGCGCGCTCTTCCAGCTCCTCGGTGTACTCGTTGCGCAGGACGGCGATCTTCTTGTTGCCCTCGGCGTAGACGCGGTCGAGCCAGAAGTTGGGCGTCGGGATGATGCCCTGGCCGTAGAGACGGCGGTAGAAGATGGGAAACGTCGTGCCGCCGACATCGTCGGCGACCTTGACGTCGGGGGTCACGATCTCGACCTTGGCGCCGCGGCTCGCGAGGAAATCCGCCGTGCCGAAGCCGGCGTGCGTGCTGATGCCGTCATAGACGAGGACGTACTCGGCAGGCGCGACCTTCTCCGAAAGGATGTCCCAGGAGCTGACCGCCAGGCCCTCCTCGACGCCCCACGCCGGTACCTGGCCGGTGTGGCTGCGCCCGCCGGTGGCCAGCACGACGATGTCGGGCCGCTCGGCGAGCACCATCTCGTCGGTCGCCTCGACGCCGAGCCGGCGGTCGACGCCGAGCCGCTTCGTCTCGAGGTCGAACCAGCGGATGATGCCCGACATCTGCTCGCGCTGCGGCGCCTTGGCGGCGAGATTGACCTGGCCGCCGACCGCCTCGTTGCGCTCGAACAGCACGACGTCGTGGCCGCGAGCCCGCGACACGCGCGCCGCCTCGAGCCCGGCGGGACCGGCGCCCACGACGACGACGCGGCGCTTCACGCCCTTCGTCGGCGTGATGACGTGGGGCATCGTCGCCTCGCGCGAGGTCGCGGGGTTCTGCACGCAGAGCAGGTCCTGGCCGAGGTACATGCGGTCGATGCAGTAGTTGGCGCCGACGCACTGCTTGATCTGGTCCTCGCGACCCTCGCGCACCTTCAGCATCATGTGCGGATCGGCGATCTGCGCCCGCGTCATGCCGCACATGTCGACCCAGCCGTTGGCGAGGATGCGCTCGGCCTGGGTGATGTCGCGGATGCCCTGGGCGTGCAGCACGGGGACTTTCGACACGCTCTTGATGCCGGCGGCGAGATGCACGAAGGGCTCGGGCGGGAGCGCCATCGGCGGCATGCAGTTGGCGAGCCTGTTGTGCGTGTCGGCGCCCGAGCCGATGACGCTGATGAAATCGATGAGCCCGGTCTCCGACATCGCCTGCGCGATCTCTTTCGCGACCTCGTGGTCGATGCCGTTGTCGTTGAACTCGTCCGCGCACATTCGGAGGCCGACGCAGAAATCTCGCCCCACCGCCTCGCGCACGGCTTCCAGCACCTCGATGCCGAAGCGCATCCGGTTCTCGAGCGAGCCGCCGTACTCGTCGCTGCGCAGGTTCGTCTCCGGCGACCAAAACTGATCGATCAATTGCTGATGGGCGGCCGAGATCTCGACGCCGTCCATCCCCGAGGTCTGCACGCGCTTCACGGCCACGGCGAAGTCGCGCACGATGCGGCGGATATCCTCGATCTCCATGGCCTTGGAGTTGCCGCGGTGCACCGGCTCGCGCACGCCCGACGGCGACACGAGATGCGGCCAGGGATCGCCCCAATAGGCCGAGCGCCGGCCCATGTGCGTCGCCTGGATCATGATCTTCATGCCGTGGCGGTGGCAGGCCTCGGCGAGGCGCCCGAGCGGCTCGATCACGAGATCGGTCGTAAGGTTGACCGGCCGCCAGGCGCCCTGCGGGATGTCGATCGAGACCGGGCTCGAGCCGCCGCAGATCGCCATGCCGAGGCCGCCCTTGGCCTTCTCCTCGTAGTAGCGGATGTAGCGGTCGCCCGGCAGCCCGCCGGCTTCCGCATAAACCTCGGCGTGCGCCGTCGAGTAGACGCGGTTGGGCAGCGTCAGCTGATTGAGCTTGATCGGCGAGAAGACGTGGGGGTAGCGCATCAATCGGTCCTCATGACCTTCCGGCCGAATTCTCTGGCCGGACGGCGAACACGCAGTGGGCGTGTCCCTCGGCGCGGCATTGCGACTCGCGGCAGACGCTCTTGTGTTTGCTGCCCGCTGCCTCGGTCACCCAATCCATGGCCCCCGCAAACCATCCGGCGAACATGTAGCAAATCTTGCCGGCAGCATCAGGCTCGGCAAGCACGAAGACCGAGTTGTCGAGCCGAATGTCAGCCTCGCCGGCTGCTGCGTCGGCCGCAGCGACGCTGAACAATCCCCAGCCGCGCTGAGAGAGGCGCTTGAGATAGTGCTCGAAGACGGCCAAGCCATTGAGGCCGTGCGTCTTGGCTTCCGATGCGCACCAAAAGTGCGCAGATTTGTGACCGGCGCGGTAGAGGATCTCAGCGTACCTTTCGCGGCCGAGGGCGGACTCGATGGCGAGATGATTATTCACGAAGAAGTGGCGCGGCACGTAGATCATGGGGAGCCCGTCGGTGGTCCAGATCCCCGTGGTCTCGTCGACGTCGATTGGAACGGCCGGCTTCATCTTCTGCTCACGCTCCCCAGACGTCCTTGAAGACGCGCAGCCAATTGCCTCCGATCAGCTTGCGGATGCGCGTTTGCGGCCAGCCGGCGCGCTGCATCGCAGCGGTGAGGTTCGGCAACTCGCCGATGGTGCGAATGCCCTCCGGGTTGCGCACCGTGCCGAAGTCGGTCAGGCGCCGGTGTCGTCCCTTGTCGTGCGTAATCCAGTCGAAGAACGGTTGCTCGTATCCCTGGGTAAAGTCGGTGCCGATGCCGACGCTGTCCTCGCCTGCCATATTCACCACGTATCCAATCGCCTCGACGTAGTCGTCGACGGTGGCGTCGATGCCGCGCTTGAGGAAGGGCGGGAACATCGTGACACCGACGAAGCCGCCATGGTCGGCGATGAATTTCAGCTCCTCGTCGCTCTTGTTGCGCGGGTGCTCCTTGAGGCCGGAAGGAAGGCAGTGCGAGTAGCAGACAGGCTTCTTCGAGGCGAGGATCGCCTGCCTCGAGGTCTCCGCTCCGACGTGGGAGAGGTCGATCATGATGCCGACTCGGTTCATCTCGGCCACGACCTCGTGGCCAAAGCCGGAAAGCCCGCCGTCGCGCTCGTAGCAGCCGGTGCCGATAAGGTTTTGCGTGTTGTAGCAGAGCTGGACGATGCGCACCCCCATGTCGGCGAAGGCCTCGATGGTGCCGAGGTGGTCCTCGAAGGCCTGGGCATTCTGAAACCCCAAGATGATGCCAGTCTTGCCGGTTCTTTTCGCGCCTTCGATATCGGCGGTCGAGCGCACCAAGGTGAGCAGGTCGCCGTTCTCACGGATCAGCCGCTTCATGTCGGCGATGTTGACGACGGTGTCCTTGAAACCTTCCCAGACGGAGACCGTGCAGTTGGCAGCCGTCAGGCCCGCTCTGCGCATGTCCTCGAATACCGAGCGGTCCCATTTGGATATGATGAGGCCGTCTATGACGATGCTGGTCTCGTGCAGGGTGCCTGTTGTCATCAAGCCCACGGGCCAACTCCCGCTCTCGTCGCTCAGCAATAGACGACCGCCAGCCCGCCGAGCGAGGTCTCTTTGTACTTCGACTGCATGTCGTGGCCGGTGAGCCGCATGGTCTCGATCACGGCATCGAGCGAGACGAGATGGCTGCCGTCGGCCATCATGGCGAGGCGCGCGGCATTGATGGCCTTCATCGCCCCCATGCTGTTCCTCTCGATGCAGGGCACCTGGACGAGGCCGCCGATCGGGTCGCAGGTCATGCCGAGGTTGTGCTCCATGCCGATCTCGGCCGCGTTCTCGATCTGCTCGCTGGTGGCGCCCATGACAGCCGCGAGCCCGGCCGCGGCCATCGAGCACGAGACCCCGATCTCGCCCTGGCAGCCCATCTCCGCTGCCGAGATCGACGCGTTCTTCTTGTAGAGCATGCCGATGCCGGCCGCGGTCAGCAGGAACTTCACGACGTCGTCGTCGTGGGCCGAGGGCTCTGCGCAATTGGTGCAGTAGCGCGTGTAGTAGCTGAGGACGGCCGGGATGACGCCTGCCGAGCCGTTGGTCGGCGCCGTGACGACACGCCCGCCGGCGGCATTCTCCTCGTTGACCGCGATTGCAAAGGCGCTCACCGTGTCCATGGCGCGGAAGTCGCCGGTGAGCTTTCCCTGCACTTCCGTCGCCTGCCGGTAGAGCGAGGGCGCGCGGCGCTTCACTTTGAGCCCGCCGGGGAGCACGCCCTCGGTCTTCAAGCCGCGCTCCAGGCAGTCGCTCATGGCGCGCCAGACCTTGAGCAGCCTCGCCCGCGTTGCTTGCTCGTCCTGATAGGCGAGCTCGTTTCTCCAGACGACCTCGGCAATCGCGAACCCGTGCTTGCGGCACTGCGCGAGAAGCTCGGCGGCATTGCCGAAGGCGTAAGGCGCGGGTCGGTGGGGGACCTCGTCGCGGCCCGCGCTTCTGTTGGCCGTGATGGCCGCGCGGTCGAGAACCGCCCCGCCGCCGATCGAGAAGTAGGCGTTGCGATGGAGCGACCGGCCGTCGCCGTCGAACGCCTCGAGCACCATGCCGTTCGGGTGCTCGGGCAGGAACTCGGACTTGTGCATCTCGAGGTCGGTTGCAGGATCGAAATCGACCTCGTGGCGTCCGCCGAGAGGGAGGCGCCGGTCGCGGCGCGCGGCCTCGACCCGGTCGCGGCTGGTCACGGGATCGATGTCCTCGGGCACCTCACCCATGAGGCCGGCGATGACCGCGAAGTCGGTGCCGTGCCCGACGCCGGTCAGCGCCAGCGATCCATAGAGGCCGGTACGCACCCGGCGCACGTCGGCGAAGACGCCCTTGGCCTCGAGCTCGCCGAGAAAGCTGTTGGCGGCGCTCATCGGCCCGACCGTGTGCGAGCTCGAGGGGCCGATGCCGATGCGAAACACCTCGAAGACGCTGTAGTTCATGCCGCGTCCTCCTCGATATCGCCCTTGTCGAGGCGGGCGACGCCGAAGCCGTAGGGCTCGGCCGCGCGGACGAGAAAGCGCCAGATGTAGTCCGCGAAGCTGCGCCGGACCAAAAGGCAGACGCCGTCGCGCTCGCGATACATATACACCGACGACTTGCCGAATGTGGTGCCGACGACCCGCCCTTCGCCGAGACGGTGAAGGTCGTAGACGCTGGCATGGGAGATGACGTCGGAGATATTGCGTCCCTGAACGATGATCTCGGTATAGCCGCCCGAGTTGTCGACGACCTGGCTGCGTATCCCGGCAAGGGCCTTGGCGAGGTCGCGCAGGAGCGGCGCGAGCCGCGCGCGCGGGCAGACGATCATCCACTCGTCGGGGGAGAGCCACAGCGCCTTCACGGCTCCGGACAGCGTGAGCGTGCAGGGCTTTGCCGGCAGGCGCGCCCCGAGCACGCCCGCTGCGGCGTCCTGGAAGGCGGCGTCGGCGGGATTTCCCCTGAGGCTGATGTAGCCCTGGAGCGGCACCTCGTTGGCCCACACGCCGCAGCTGTCGTCCGCCGGCCTCGCCTGCGCGGCAAGCCCAAAGGAATGGAGCGGGGACTGCGCGACCGGCTCAGACATTCTGGCGCGCTCCCTCGGGGTCGACGAACACCGGCGAGACGACCTTGACCTTGTGCGCCTTGCCGCCGGCCCAGGCATAGAGCACGTCGCGCCCGGCCTTGATGCCCTCCTCGCTGCGCCGCTTGATCCCGTCGCGCACGACGGCGAGCGCGATCGAACGGTTGAGCTCCGGACTGAAGTAGCTCGACGTCACGTGGCCGAGCATCGGCATGGGCGTCTCGATCTTCTCCGTCTCGATGATCTGCGCGCCTTCCTTGAGCACCGTCTCGGGATCGTCGGTGAGAAGGCCAACGAGCTGCTTGCGGTCGGTGCGCGCCGTGTCGCTCCTCGTGAACGAGCGCTTGCCGATGAAGCTGAAGGGCTTCTTGAGGCTCACGGCCCAGGCCATGTCGAGGTCGAGCGGCGTCATCGAGCCGTCGGTGTCCTGGCCGACGATGATGAAGCCCTTCTCGGCGCGGAGCACGTGCATCGTCTCGGTGCCGTAGGGCGTGATGTCGAAGTCGCGCCCCGCCTCCATCAGCGCCTCCCAGACGTGAGCCCCATAGCTCGCGTCGACGTTGACCTCGAAGGCGAGCTCGCCCGAGAAGCTGATGCGGAACACCCGGGCCGGGACACCCGCGACCGTACCCTCGCGCCAGTCCATGAACTTGAACGCGCCGGGCGCGAGGTCGATGTCGGAGCAGACCTTCGACAGCACCTCGCGGCTTTTCGGGCCGACGACGGCAGCCGTCGCCCAGTGGTCGGTGACCGACGTCATGTAGACGTCGAGATCGGGCCACTCGGTCTGGTGCCACTTTTCGAGCCAGGTCATGACGCGCGCGGCGCCGCCCGTCGTCGTCGTCATGTGGAAATGATCGTCGGCAATGCACGCGGTGACCCCGTCGTCCATCACCATGCCGTTCTCGTCGAGCATGAGCCCGTAGCGGCATTTGCCGGGCGCGAGCTGGGTCCAGGCGTTGGCATAGACCCGGTTCAGGAACTCGCGCACGTCCTTGCCGCGGATGTCGATCTTGCCGAGCGTGGAGGCGTCCATGATGGCGACGGAGCGGCGGGCGGCGGTGCATTCGCGGCGGACGGCCGCGTGCAGGTCCTCGCCGTCCTTCGGAAAATACCACGGTCGAAGCCACTGGCCGACCGGCTCGAACTTCGCCCCGCGCGCGACGTGGCTGGCGTGCATGGCCGTATAGCGCCGCGGCTCGAACGTATCGCCCTCGTGCGCGCCGGCGAGCGTGCCGAACGTGACCGGCGTATAGGCGGGGCGATAGGTCGTCGTGCCGACCTCGGGGATGGATAGCCCCAGCGCGTCGGCGGCGATGGCGTAGCCGTTGACGTTCGACAGCTTGCCCTGATCGGTGCCGAAGCCCAGCGCGGTATAGCGCTTGATGTGCTCGATCGAGCGATAGTTCTCGCGCACGGCGAGATGGATGTCCGAGGCGGCGACGTCGTTCTGGAAATCGACGAAGGCCTTCTTGCCGTGCCCCTCGGGCTTTCCGTCGGGGACACGGAAGATGCGCCGGGGCGCGATCGTCTCGGGCTCGCCGGTGTGCACGTCGATCCCCTCCAAGGGGTCTTTCTTGTCGAATGTCGCCAGCAGCGCGGCCATTGTCTGGCGCGTCTGTTCAAGCGCCTGCTCGAGGCCGAACTCCCCGGTGACGGCGCCGACGCAGTAGATGCCGGCTTTCGCCCGTCCGGTCGCGGGCGCGACGAACGCAAGGCGCACATCGTCCCACTGCGGGCGCCCGCCGTCGTGACAATAGAGATGCACCGTCGGCGACAGGCCGCCGGAGCTGCCGACGGCATCGCACTCGATCTTGAGTCCCGACCCGGTGACCGCGTTCTTCTCGCCGTCGAGACGCACGAGCTGCACGCCGTCGACCGCGCGCCCCCCGTGCGCCGCGCCAATACCGTAGCCGATCCTCACGTCGACACCCGCGGCGCGCGCACGCTTCTCCCACTCCGGGTTGATGCGCTCGCGGGTATCGGCCAGCACGACGCTCGACCCCGCCTTCGCCAGATCGCAGGCGCCCTGATAGGCGTGGTCGTTGCTGGTGAGGAGGAGAACGCGCCGGCCGACGGCGACCGCGTAGCGGTTGAGGTAGGTCGTGATCGCAGCGGCGGTCAGGATCCCCGGCAGATCGTTGTTGCCGAAGACGAGCGGGCGCTCGATCGCGCCCGTCGCGAGCACGACGCGCTCGGCGCGAATGCGGTGCAGGCGCTGGCGGCGCTTGCCGTTGACCCGCTCGGAGGGCGGGATGTGGTCGGCGATCTGCTCGACCGCCTGCACGAGGTTCATGTCATGGAGCGCGAAGGCGCCCGTGCGCGTCAGGAGCCGCACGTTGGGCAGGCTCCGAAGCTCCGCCACAATGTCGTCGATCCAGTCTCGCGCCGGCTTTCCGCCGATCGAAGCGTGCGGGGCGGACAGCAGCCAGCCGCCGGGCTCGCTCTGCTCGTCGAGCAGGATGACATCGAGGCCGGCGCGGCCGGCGGCGAGGGCCGCAAGCAATCCCGCCGCCCCGCCGCCGATTACCAGGACCTCGGCATGACGATGGGCGTGATCGTAGGTCTCGGGGTCGGGCTCGAGCGGCGAGCTTCCGTAGCCAGCGGCGTGGCGGATGACTTGCTCGTACCGCGGCCACAGGATCCCGGGGGCCTTGAAGGTCTTGTAGTAGAAGCCCGCGGGCATGAACTGCGAAAAATGCCCGCCGAGGCTCTTCACATCGAACTCGAGCGAGGGCCACCCTGTCGTCCGGCGCGCGACGAGCCCCTGGTAGAGCTCGACCTGCGTCGCCTTGAGGTTGGGAATGGTGTGCGCGCCGGTCTCGACCTGAACGAGGGCGTTGGGCTCCTCGGGGCCCGCGCCGACGATGCCGCGCGGACGGCCGTACTTGAAGCTCCTCGCCAGCATCCTGACCCCGTGCGCGAGCAGCGCGGAGGCGAGCGTATCTCCGGCGTAGCCGCTGAAGCTCTGGCCATCGAAAGTGAAGGTGAGCGGCCGGCTCCTGTCGATGCGCGCCGAGTTCAGGTCTACGCGGTGGCTCCTCATGACGGGCTTCCCTCCGCGTCATGGGCCTTGCGACCTTCGGCGAGCGTCCAAGTGCCCTGAACGGCGTGGGTCGCCGTGTTGCGCCTCACGACGAAGAACTTCCGGCACCCGGTCGCGTGCTGCCACATCTCCCAGTGCCAGCCCTTGGGGTTCTTGCGCATGAAAAGGTAGTCACCCCAGGCCTCGTCGCCGATCGCCTCGGGCTTCTCGGGCCGCGCGATGAAGGCCTCTCCGCCGTAGGCGAACTCCTCCTCTTCGCGCTTTTCGCCGCAGTGCGGGCAGTAGAAAACGAACATCGAGATCTCTCTTGGTCAGTGAGCGACGCCCGCGGCGCCATGCTCGTCGATGAGATGTCCCGTGGAAAAGCGATCGAGCGCGAAGGCCCGATTGAGGGCGTGAGGCTCGTCGTTGGCCATCGTGTAGGCGAAGACGTTGCCCGACCCCGGCGTCGCCTTGAATCCGCCGGTCCCCCAGCCGCAGTTGAAGTAGAGCCCCTTGACTTTCGTCTTGCCGATGATCGGGCAAGCGTCGGGCGTCGTGTCGACGATGCCGCCCCACTGGCGGTTGAGCCGCACGCGCGAGAACATGGGGAACAGCTCGATGATCGCCGCCGCCGTGTGCTCGATCACGTGCGGGCTGCCGCGCTGCGTGTAGCTCAAGTAGTGGTCGATGCCGGCGCCGATGACGAGCTCGCCCTTGTCGGACTGGCTCAGGTAGCCGTGGACCGCATTCGACATGATGACGGTGTCGAGCACCGGCTTCATCGACTCGGACACGAACGCCTGCAGCGGATGGCTCTCGATCGGCATGCGAATCCCCGCCATGCGCGCCAGCACCGACGAATGGCCGGCCGCCACGCAGCCGACTCGGTCGGCGCCGATGTAGCCGCGGCTCGTCTCGAGGCCCTTGATGCGGCCGTCGCCGATATCGAGGCCCGTCACCTCGCAGTTCTCGATGATGTCGACGCCGAGCTTGCCGGCCCCGCGGGCAAATCCCCAGCCCACCGCGTCGTGGCGCGCGACCCCGGCACGCTGCTGAAAGCTCGCGCCGAGGATCGGGTAGCGGCGCTTCGGCGAGATGTCGATCAGGGGAATGCGCCGCTTCACTTCCTGAGCGTCGAGCACCATCGCGTCGATGCCGTTCAGGTTGTTGGCGTTGACCCGGCGCTCGATGTCGCGCATGTCCTGCAGCGAGTGGCCCAGATTGCAGACGCCGCGCTGGCTGAACATGATGTTGAAGTTCAAGTCGTGCGTCAGCCCCTCCCAGAGCTTGAGCGAGTGCTCGTAGAGGAGGGCGGCCTCATCCCAGAGATAGTTCGAGCGGACGATCGTTGTGTTGCGCGCCGTGTTGCCGCCGCCGAGATAGCCCGTTCGAGCACCGCGACGTTGCGGATGCCGTGCTCCTACGCGAGTAATAGGCGGTCGCCAGGCCATGGCCGCCCGCGCCGACGATCACGAATCGTAGGACGGCTTCGGGTCAGCATTGCGCCACGCCGGCTCCCATCCCTCGTTGTGCTGGAGGCCCTGCTTGAAAAGCGACCAGAATGAGTACTCCCGCTTCACGTGGGGGCCCTCGGGCTGATTGGCGATTTTTCAAGGACGACGATACGTCATCGCTGGGCGGACGGAAGTGCAATACGCGAGCCTCGCGGTCGCGATTAGACCGGACGAGACGAAAATTTATCCATTTGCGACACGGGCATCACGTGCGGCCCGGCGCTGCTGCGGCAAAGGGGGTTCCGGAC
>CAVOUC010000025.1:0-90395 GCA_963699485.1 uncultured Alphaproteobacteria bacterium
AGGAAGATGAAGTTCTGCCAGCTCCGCATGCGAAGCAGAATGCGCCGGATGATGGCGAAGTGGTGGGCGAAAGGGGTGTAGACGGCGACCTGGGCCGCCGATCCACCCGGGAGGTTGTAGGCGGACACGTCCTCATCGACGTCGATGACAGCAACTGCGCGGCCTCCCGGCAAGCGCTCTCCCATGTCCTGCAAAGTCCCGGTCGGCTGCAATTGTCCCGGCGCGACCGCATCGAGAACGCTCTTCACCTTGCCCTTGAATATCTTTCCCGGCACGGCGTCGAAGGCCACCTCGGCCTCGTCGCCTTCCCGGACCCTCTGCAAGGAGTTCTGCAGGAATCCTGCTGCCAACACGCGATCATCGTGGTGCACGAAGACCATGACCGGCCGAAATGGCACGGAAAGGGCATACATGCCCGGCCGCAGAGCAACTTGAGTGACAAAGCCAGGACCCGGCGCGCGGACCGTTGTCGTCTCGAGGTTGAATTCAGCGTCCTGGAGTTCGGCGCGCAGGCGTGCGACCGACGTGTGCACGCCGCCAATCTGCGACGAGTAGGCGAGGCGCGCTTCCTCGACCTTGCTGGATGCAGCCTTCAACGCGCCTTCGGCGGCGAGGTACGTCTGGCGGCGGTTTTCCACCTGAGCTTCGGAAAACGGGGGCGCATTTCCGGCCCGCCGCGCGTTCTCATTGCCCAGGTTGTAGCGCTCGAACTCCTGCTTGGTGCGATCCAGCTGCGCCTGCGATTCTTCCGCCGAGGCCTGCGCGGTATCGAGAGCCGCCTTGAGCTGCGCCACGCCTTGCTCGGCCTCTGCGAGCGCGGCGCGGCGTTGGTCGACCTCGAATTGGTAGGGGGTCGGGTCGATGCGGAAAAGGACGTCGCCTTTCTTTAACGGCACGTTGGACTTCACGGGGACCTCGATCACCCGGCCCCTGACGTCGGGGAAGATCGGCGTGGTTGCGAAGTAGATGCGTGCGTTGTTGGTGAAGGGGTGATTGTAGTTCATCACCAGCAGAATGAAACCTATGATGAAGATGCCCCCGAGGACAGCCGTCGGCAGGGTCCATTTGTTGACGGGAATGTTGAAGATCTTGAAGATCGCGACGCAGATCGCCGCGTACGTGAGAATGAGCAGGAGTTCCATCAGCGGGCTCCCTTCTCCAGGCGCTTCTCGAGCTCGGCCACCCGCCGGTGCAGGTCGTCGAGATCGCCGGATCTACTCGCAGCCGCCGGATTGGTTGCAGGCGCGTCCTTGAAGCCCCAGCCGCGCTCGGGACGGTAGAGCATTGCCCAGATCCAAAGGAACGGCCACATGGCATGAAGCGTGAAGAGGCTCACCCAGCCCGCCGCGTGGATGGCGTCCTGGTGCGGATGGTCGCGGTGCTTGGCGATCTCATAGGGCACGTCATGGATGGCGATGATCAGGTAGAAGAGCGTGACGAAGACGAAAATTAAGAGGCCCAGAGCGAAGTAGTTGAGGAACGTGTCGAAGTCCACGTTGCTTCGTGAGAAGGAGGGCGATTCCGAAGACGAGGACCAGTGCAAGAACGGCCGCGGCGGCGACCCACTTGCTGATCCAGAACCGGCTCTCGCTCAATTGACGAATGTAATCGCGCAGCCTTGCACTGCTCGACCTTGCCTGTACGCCGCCTTCTTGCACGTGCGGGCCCTCCTCCGATGGCAAGGAAACGTTGTCGCGGGATCTTCTCTCGCTACCCCTTGGCGACGTCGCGAACGATCTCAGCTGAGGAGTCAGTTTGACACCAATCAACCTGTCGCACGAGTGTGTTACACTCTACGACTACGCGGCAAGAGACAATACAGTGTTTCGGAATTCTGTTTCTCTTCTCTCGACGCTTGACCGCGGTCAATGCGGGAGTATCGTCAAACCTGTTTATGCGCGGTTGTGAGCCCGTCTGAGAGTAAACTGCCTCATGGCAATGCCATACTCCCCAAGCAGCGCCAAGCCGAGCACCACACCTTCCGGTCTTAATCCGATTGAAGATGCCTGGTCCTATTGGGTCGATGCGTGCCAGCGCACGGTTCTTTTCCTCGATGTCCTCCAGCAACGCAGCGAGCGCTACGAGGAGCACGCCGCAAAGGCC
The DNA here is from genome assembly GCA_963699485.1 of uncultured Alphaproteobacteria bacterium. GTDB lineage: Bacteria > Pseudomonadota > Alphaproteobacteria > Rhizobiales > Hyphomicrobiaceae > Hyphomicrobium_C. The sequence continues at coordinate 2,104 of CAVOUC010000025.1, forward strand.
GCGCCGCATGTGCTGAAGTTCGGCTTCGAGCTCATCATGGACGGGCGCAAGCTGAAGCGGCCCGTCAACTACGCTCTGGTGCGCGTTGCGCCGCCCGACGGCGTCGAGGTGGACGAGCGCAAGAGGCCCTTCGTCATCGTCGACCCACGCGCCGGCCATGGCCCCGGCATCGGCGGGTTTAAGCCGCAGAGCGAGATCGGCGTGGCCTTCAAGGCCGGTCATCCCTGCTATTTCATCGGCTTCCTGCCCGAGCCGATGCGCGGCCAGACGATCGAGGACATCGTTCACGCCGAGGCGGCCTTCCTCGAGCGCGTGATCGCGCTCCATCCGCAAGCCGAGGGCAAGCCCGCGGTCATCGGCAATTGCCAGGCCGGCTGGGCGGTCATGATGCTCGCGGCGTTGAGGCCCGAGCTTTTCGGCCCGATTATCGTGGCCGGCTCGCCGCTCGCCTACTGGGCGGGGGTCCACGGGGAAAACCCCATGCGCTATTCCGGAGGCCTGCTCGGCGGCAGCTGGCTTACCGCGCTCACGGGTGACCTCGGCAACGGCAAGTTCGACGGGGCCTGGCTCGTCGCGAACTTCGAGAATATGAACCCCGCCAACACGCTCTGGACCAAGCAGTACAATCTCTATTCCAAGATCGATACCGAGGCGCCGCGGTATCTTGACTTCGAGGAGTATTGGGGCGGCCTTGTGCTGCTCAATGCCGAGGAGATGCAGTTCATTGCCGATCAGCTGTTCATTGGAAACAAGCTCTCGGTGGCGGAGATGGTCACATCCGACGGCTCCCGCATAGACCTGCGCAACATCACCTCGCCGATTATCGCGTTCTGCTCGAAAGGCGACAACATCACGCCGCCGCCCCAGGCATTGGACTGGATCCTCGACCTCTACGACAGTGTCGACGATATCCGCGCGCACCGACAGACGATCGTCTACGCCCTCCACGAGTCGATCGGCCACCTCGGGATCTTCGTGTCGGCGTCCGTGGCCAAGAAAGAGCACGACGAGTTCGCCAGCAACATCGATCTCATCGACGTGCTTCCGCCGGGCCTCTACGAGGCGGTGATGACGCCGAAAAAGCCGGACGATCCGACCGCCGACCTGATCATCGGCGACTATCTCGTCCGCTTCGAAGCGAGAACGCTCGACGACATTCGCGCGCTCGGGTGCAACGACGAGGAGGATGACCTGAAATTCGCCGCGGTCGCGAGGGTGTCCGAGATCAATCTCGGGCTCTATCGCACGTTCTTTCAGCCCTGGCTCCACCTCTGGGCCAATGAAGGCTTCGCGGAGTTCTTGCGCCGGTTCCACCCGATGCGCCTGCAGCACGAGATGTTCTCGCCAGCCAATCCGGCGATGCGCCTGGTGTCGTCCACGGCGGAAGCTATCCGCAACGACCGCCAGCCGGTCCCGAAGGACAACGTTTTCTGGACGACCCAGGAGTGGGTCTCGGACTGGATCGAGACATCGCTCGACGCCTATCGCGATGTGCGCGACCATACGTCGGAGGCGGCGTTCCATGCGATCTACGGCTCACCCCTTCTGCAGGCCCTCGTCGGCCTCAAGGCATCGGACGCCGGTCCGCGCCGCGGACCCGGCAAGGACCCGGCCTATCTCGCCCGACTTGCGAAGCGAATTGACGAGCTGAAAAAGGGCATTGCCGACGGCGGCCCACGCGAGGCGGCAATTCGGGCCCTCATCTATGTTCGCATGCCGGAAGGTGTCGTCGACGAGCGGAGCTTCAATCTGCTGCGGCGCATGCGGGAGGAGACCGGGCGCGGCCTGACGCTCTCCGAGTTCAAGAAGCTTCTGCGCGAGCAATTCTTCATGCTGCTGCTCGACGAGCGCCGCGCGGTCGAGGCAATTCCGGCCATGCTCGCCAAGGACCGTGAGCTCGCCTCCCGCATGACCGGCAGTCTGCGGCGGTTGATCGATGTGGTCGGGCTGCGAAAGCGCCGTGTCGAAGGCCCGTTTCGCCGAGGTCGAAGGTCTCCTCGAACGCATCGGCCAGCGCGAGGCTTCAAGACTGGCGGAGGAAGAGGCCTCACCCTTGGACACCGTCCGCTCGGTGCGAGCCCATGCGGCGAGGAGCTCGAAGCATTCTTAAGGCAAACAGGAAAGGAAAGAGCAACGCCGATGGCTGGTCTCCTACGCCCCGAGGATCTGAACCAAATCGCCTCCGACGCCGAGATGGAGAAGATGGATGAAGAGCGCCGGCTCAAGGAGAAGAAAGGAGCGCGAGCAGCTCGAGCTGCGCGAGGCGTTCATGTCGCGCGAGGTCCAGCCTCAGGCCATCGATCGCATCAACAATGCCGTCCGCGTCGCCGCCAAGCAGGGCCAGCACCAGCTCCAGGTGGTGACGTTTCCTTGCAAGTTTTGCAGCGATGGCGGCAGGCGGATCAACATCGGGGATCCCGAGTGGCCGAGCACGCTCGAGGGTTTCGCCAAGCAAGCCTACGAGTTCTACCTCAAGGAGCTGCGCCCTCTCGGGTACAAGTTTCACGCTGAGATCGTCAGCTTCCCCGGCGGCATGCCTGGAGACGTCGGGCTCTTCCTGAAGTGGTGAGCAAGGCCGCGACGCTGCGCGCCGGCCTACGAGAAGAGGACTAGCGCCGTGACCAAGAAGGCCGTGGTTGCCCAGCTGCGCCAACATGAGAAGTACGAGCGGCTCATCGCGGCGACAAAAGGCTTGCCCGCGCTCCCGACGGCCGTCGCGCATCCCTGCGACGAGACTTCGCTTGCGCGGCGCGCTTGAAGCCGCTGACGCAGGAATGATCGCTCCGATCCTGGTCGGGCCGAAGGAGAAGATTCGCAGCCTCGCAAAATCCCTTGGCCTCGACATCGCAGGGCATCGAGATCATCGACGTCCCGCACAGCCAAGCGGCAGCCGAAAAAGCGGTCGAGCTTGTTCGCATCGGCAAGGCCGAGCTCCTGATGAAGGGCAGCCTGCATTCCGATGAGCTCTTGGGCGCAGGTGACGAAGCGGGAGACGGGGCTCCGGACAGGCCGGCGCATCAGCCACGTCTTCGTCATGGACGTTCCGACCCATGCCGAGACCTTGTTCATCACCGATGCCGCCGTGAACATCGCGCCCGATCTCATGGCCAAGCGCGACATCGTCCAGAACGCCATCGACCTCTACGTTGGACTTGGGCTCGGCACGCCGAAGGTCGCCATTCTGTCCGCGGTCGAGACGGTGAACCCGAGCATTCCCTCGACTATCGACGCGGCCGCTCTCTGCAAGATGGCGGATCGCGGACAGATCACCGGCGGGGTGCTCGACGGTCCGCTCGCCTTCGACAACGCCATCAGTCCGGAAGCGGCGCGGATCAAAGGTATCAAGTCGCCGGTTGCGGGCCAGGCCGAGATCCTGGTCGTGCCCGACCTCGAGGCCGGCAACATGCTCGCCAAGAACCTGACGTTCCTCTCCAATGCCGATGCAGCCGGCATCGTGCTCGGCGCGCGCGTGCCGATCATCTTGACGTCGCGCGCCGACAATGTGCGCGCGCGCATGGCGTCCTGCGCCGTGGCCATGCTTCTCGCCCACAGCCGAAGGGCGAAGGAGCCGATCCGGGCTTGAGCCATGACCGAAACCATCCTCGTGGTCAACGCCGGCAGCTCGAGCATCAAGTTTCAGCTGTTCGCGGTCGGCGCTCAAGATGAGCTCGAGCGGCGCTTCCGAGGACAGATCGAGGGCATCGGCACACGGCCGCACCTGGTAGCCAAGGACGTTGGTGGGCAAACGCTCGTCGATGAAACGTGGCCGGCGGCGGAGGTGAGCGACGTGCCGGCGGCCCTCGACAAGGTCGTCGCCTTCTTGCGCGGGCAGATCGGCGGCAAGCTGCCGACGGCAGTCGGTCATCGCGTCGTCCACGGCGGCCCCGAATATAGCGAGCCGACCGTCGTCAGCGGGGGAGTGCTCGAGCGGCTCGAGCGGTTCGTCCCGCTCGCCCCCCTCCACCAGCCCAATAACCTGGCGCCGATCCGCGCGATACTCGAGCGCCAACCCCACCTCTTGCAGGTCGCCTGCTTCGATACGGCCTTCCACAGAGGCCATCCCGACGTTGCCGATCGCTTTGCGATCCCCGACGAGCTCTATGTCGAGGGCGTGCGCCGCTACGGATTCCACGGCCTCTCCTACGAATACATCTCGAGACGGCTCGGCGAGATCGCGCCCGAGATCGCCAAGGGCCGGGTCGTCGTTGCGCACCTCGGCAGCGGCGCCTCCATGTGCGCCATCTCCGCCGGGAAAAGCCTCGAAAGCACGATGGGCTTCACGGCCCTCGACGGGCTGCCCATGGGCACGCGACCGGGCCAGCTCGATGCCGGGATTGTGCTCTACCTCTTGACCGAGAAGGGGATGGGCGCGAAGGCGATCGAGCACTTTCTCTACAACGATTGCGGTCTCAAGGGCCTATCGGGCATCAGCAACGACGTGAGGGACCTGCTCGCGAGCCCGGATCCGCGCGCGAAGCTGGCGCTCGACTACTTCACCTACCGAATTGCGCTCTTTGCGGGAATGCTCGCCGCCGCCATGGGCGGCATCGATGCATTGGTGTTCACGGCGGGCATCGGCGAGAACGCGCCGGCCATCCGCGAGGCGGTTGTGCGGCGCCTCTCGTGGCTCGGTCTCGACCTCGCCGTGCAGGCGAATGCAAAGAACGAGCTCTTGATCTCGCGCAAGCGCTCGCGGGTTGCCTGTTACGTCATTCCGACCGACGAGGAGCTGATGATCGCGAGACACACGCTCGGTGTTCTGCGCGAGCATGCCTCGGCCCAGACCAAGGAGAAACGCGCATGATCGATGTCTCGTCGTTGGCCTTTCTCAAGGGAAAGAAGGCGCTCGTAACCGGCATCGCCAACGAGCATTCGATTGCCTGGGGCTGCGCCAAGGCCTTTCACGCGTTCGGCGCCGATCTCGCCATCACCTACCTCAACGAAAAGACGAAGCGCTATGTCGATCCCCTCGCCGAGGAGGTGGAGGCGTCCATCTACATGCCCCTCGACGTCAAGAAGCCGGGGGAGTTGGAGGCCGTATTCGACACCATCAAAAAGAAATGGGGCAAGCTCGATACCGTCCTGCATTCCATCGCCTTCGCCCCCAAGGAGGACCTCCAAGGGCGCGTCGTCGACTGCTCCAAGGACGGGTTTCTGCTGGCGATGGAGCTCTCGTGCTGGTCGTTCATCCGCATGGCGAAGCTCGCCGAGCCGCTCATGAAGGACGGCGGGACGCTCTTCACCATGACCTACTACGGCTCGCAGATGGTGGTCGAGAACTACAACATCATGGGCCCGGTCAAGGCCGCGCTCGAGTCGGCGACCCGCTACATGGCCGCCGAGCTCGGCCCCAAGGGCATCCGAGTGCACGCGATTTCCCCCGGCCCGCTCAAGACCCGCGCCGCCTCGGGCATCAGCGACTTCGACAAGCTCCTGCAGAAGGCGCAATCGAAGGCGCCGACCCGCAGCCTCGTCTCGATCGACGACGTCGGAGTTGCCGTCGCCTTCCTCGCCATGAACGGAGCCAAGCTGATCACCGGCGAGACGCTCTATATCGACGGCGGCTATCACATCATCGACTGACTCGACTGACGTGCGGTCTCGGCTGCTTCCAGGCTTCCCTCGCCAAGCTCAGTGGACCTCGGGAATCCACTTGAATGTCTGCTCGACGTCCTCGCGGGTTGCCTCCACGTCCCGCTTGGGCAGCTTCACCTTCTCGCGCGGCACATCCTTATAGGGAATCTTGCTCAGGAGATGCTCGATGATGTTGAGCCGCGCGCGCCTTTTGTCGTCGGAGCGTGCCACGTACCAAGGCGCCCACGCCGTGTCCGTCGCCAGGAACATGTCATCGCGTGCCTTCGTGTACTCGTCCCAGCGGGTGTACGACTTCAAATCCATCGGTGAGAGCTTCCAGATCTTGCGTCCGTCGTCGATGCGGGCTTCGAGCCGTCGCGTCTGCTCCTCCGGGCTCACCTCGAGCCAATACTTGAGCAGGATCACGCCCGACTCGATGATGGCCTTCTCGACGTTGGGAACGACATTGAGGAAGCGCTTTCGCCTGATCTTCGGTGCAGAAGCCCATGACCCTCTCGACGCCGGCGCGATTGTACCAGCTGCGGTCGAAGATCACGATCTCTCCGCCTGCCGGCAAGTGCGGCAGGTACCTTTGCACGTACATCTGCGACTTCTCGCGCTCGGTCGGCGCGGGAAGCGCGATCACGCGGAAGATGCGCGGACTGACGCGGGCCGTCATAGCCTTGATGGTTCCGCCCTTGCCGGCTCCGTCCCGCCCTTCGAAGACGATGCAGATCTTTCGACCCTCGTGGCGGACCCACTCCTGGAGCTTCACCAATTCGACGTGCAGCTTGCTCAGCTCGGCCTCATAGTCCTTGCGCTTGAGCTTCCCGTTGTCGGCCTGCTCGGGCGTCTCCCCGCGAGCCTCCTGCGACTCCTGTTGATTGTGCTTCTTGTCGTCCTCTTGCTTGTGCTTCTTGTCGTTCTCTTGCTTCTGCTTCTTGCGACGCTTCTTGTCTCCCATGTGGGTCTTCCTTCTCTCTTGCCGGCCTGCCGCCAAAGACCGCTCCAACGTCATTCCTGTTCAGCGCCCCGCAAACCTCGGCCTGCGCTTTTCCTTAAATGCCCGAATGCCCTCCTCATAGTCCTCGCTATCATAGACGATGCGCCTCAGTCCTTGGACGCGTTCGAAACGCCGCGGGCTCATGGGATGGGCGCCCGCAAGCATGCGCAGCTGCTCTTTCATGACCGAGATCGAGAGCGGCGCGTTTTCTGCGATTTCGCGGGCGAGCGCGTACGTGAAAGCCTCGAGCTTCTCCGCCGGCACCATGTGATTGACGATGCCGAGCCGTTCGGCGCGCTCAGCCGAGATCGGCTTTGCCGTAAACACCATTTCCTTCACGATGCGCAGCGAGCACGCATTGAGGAACGTCAGCATGCCCGACACGTTGTAGGGAACGCCGAGCCTCGCAGGCGTCACCGCAAACGTAGCCGTAGGCGCGGCGACGATGAGATCGCAGGCAAAGACCACCTCGCACGCCCCTCCCCAGACGCCGCCCTCGACCATCGCAATGACCGGGGCGGGGAGCTCCTCGATGGCGCGCACGAGATAGCGCAAAGGGTCGTCCCAACCCAAGGGATCGCGGCCGACATGGGGAAGCTCGCCGACATCGTGACCCGCGGACCAGACCTTCGCGCCGGGCCCTGCCCGCAACACGACGCCGCGAATCTCGGCGCGCGAGAACTCGGTCAACGCCTCGACCACGGCGTCGATCAGAGACTTCGAGAGAGCGTTGCGCTTTTCGGGGTTGTCTAGAGTGATTGTCCCAATCGCGCCGTCGACTTTTGTTTCGATCAGTGCCACCTTCCCCCTCCGATCGTTTCTACCTGCCACGCGTGCCATTGATAGGCCCTCGGTTCCGGTCGATCGACACCACAAAATCAGTGAAACTCGCTGGGCAAATATTGATGGGACTCAATCTCCCGACCGGGCGGGTCATCGGCGAAGAGCGGTCGCGGCGCCGTAGCCCAGTTTCAACTCGGAACGGCGAGGCTGAACAGTGGTCCAAGCGCGAAACTATATTGCCGCGGAAACGCTGAGTGACGGAACGCCTGTCACCATTCGGGCGATCCGCCCCGATGACGGCGCCGGGATCCTCGCGGCATTCAAGAGCCTGGCTCGGGAATCGGTCTTCACGCGCTTCTTCACCTATAAGAAGAGCCTCACGGACGCGGAGCTGAGGCAGGTCACCGATGTCGATTTTGATCACGTGGTCGCCTTGGTGGTTACGACGAAAGCCGGAGCCAGCGAGAAGGTAGTCGGCGGCGGGACGATATTTCTCCGAGGGCGCGGGCCGGGAGCCACGCAACGCCGAACTAGCCTTTATCACCGCAGACGATTACCGCGGCCGAGGCATTGCGAGCCTTCTCTTGAAACACCTACTCCGGATCGCGCGCCAGCAAGGGGTACGCCGGTTCGAGGCGGATGTGCTCTCTCAAAACCTGGCGATGCTTGCCGTCTTCCGTCGCAGCGGATTGCCGATGACGCACCGGCTCGAAAATAACGTCGTTCACGTGACGCTTTCTCTGGAGGCAGACCCGTCCTCCGCACTGTGATTTGTCTCGTAATCTTTGTCCGCAATCAATGCTACGTTTCGGCGATTGCGGCACTGGACGATTGCCCTCGCGCGCGGCGCGGGACAGCTTGTCTTTCTGAAGGGCCGGCGATGAAGACCATTCCCCTGAACCAGGCCGTCGCCATGATCCCCGATGGGGCTCGCCTGATGATCGGCGGCTTCATGGGCGTCGGCACGCCCGAGCGCCTCGTCGACGAGATCGTCCGCCAAGGGAAGCGCAATCTCACCGTGATCGCCAATGACACCGCCAAGCCCGGCACCGGCATCGGCAAGCTTGTCAGCGCGAAGCTGGTGCGCACGGCGATCGTGAGCCACATCGGGCTCAACGCCGAGACCCAGAAACAAATGATTGCGGGCGAAATGTCGGTCGAGCTGGTCCCGCAGGGCACGCTCGTCGAGCGGATCAGGGCCGGCGGCTACGGCCTTGGCGGGGTCCTGACGCCAACCGGCGTCGGCACCGTGGTCGAAGAGGGCAAGCGCAAGATCGACGTGGACGGGACGGAGTACCTTCTTGAGAAGCCACTTCGCGCCGAGTTTGCGCTCGTCCACGCCTTTCTCGCCGACTATCTCGGCAATCTCGCCTACGCGCTGACGGCGCGAAACTTCAATCCGCTGGTGGCAATGGCGGGTGCGACCGTAATCGCCGTCGCCGAGAACATCGTCCCCGTCGGAGTGATCGCCCCCGACCACGTCGTCACGCCGGCGCCGCTGGTCGACTACATCGTCGCGAATGTGTGACCGCCATGGACGCTCAGACGATCATTGCCAAGCGCATTGCCCGGGAACTGCGGTCCGGCATGCTGGTCAATCTCGGGATAGGCATCCCGACGCTGGTTGCCAACTACGTGCCGGGGGACGTCCGCGTATTCTTCCAGTCGGAGAACGGACTGATCGGGACGGGCCCCATTCCCGAGGAAGGCATGGCGCACCCGACGCTGACGGACGCCGGCGGACGGCCGGTCACGGCGCTGCCGGGCGCCTGCGACGTTCGATAGCGCCATGTCCTTCGGACTGATCCGGGGCGGCCACGTCGACATGACGGTGCTCGGCGGCCTGCAGGTCGATCAGACGGGTCTTTTGGCCAACTGGACAATCCCCGGAAAGATGGTCCCAGGCATGGGCGGGGCGATGGATCTCGTGACCGGCGCCAAACGCGTCGTGATCGCGATGCAGCACAGCGCAAAAGGCAAATCCAAGATCGTGAAGAAATGCACGCTGCCGCTCACCTCGGCGCGCCCGATCGACTTGGTCGTCACCGAGCTCGCGGTGATAACCTTTGCCGACGGTCGCGCCACGCTCGCAGAAACGGCCCCTGGCGTCACAACCGCTCAGGTCATCGAGGCGACCGAGGCGGAGCTTGTCGTATCGCCCGAGGTGCGGGAGATGCAGCTCTGATTTCAGTTGCGGGGCCTCATCCTCCGAGCGCAATCGTCACCGCGACCAGGATCGCGCCGAAGCAGGCAACCGCCGAGCCCGATGGCCCATGGACGATGCCAGCCCATGTAGCGGCCAAGTCCCGTCCCGACCAGGAACAGGAGAATGACCGCAATCGCATTGGAGATGCGAAGCGCGAGCCCCACGTCGCCGATCAGCAGGAAGGGCAAGGCGACGGGAAACGTCGACAGGAAAACGAGAAGGAATATGGCCGCCGCCCCGCGAAGGTCGTCGCGCGTCGGCACCATGCTGTGCGGGGAGAGCGGCAAGGCGCGGATCCCCTTCGCCACACGGTCGAGGTCCTCCGGCGCGAGCAGACGCTCGGCTCCGTCGGGCAGGTTCTCTAGGACCATCCGCCTCGCGTCGGCAGGCGATGCATCGCGTATCGCCTCGGCAAGGCTCCGCCTGCGCCCTCGCGTCACGAGCTCGCCGAGGACATACATCGCGCCGTCGACGAGACCCCAGGCGACATTGCAGGCAAGCGCGGCGGCCAGCATCGTCGCGACATCGTTGCGCGTGCTCGACACGACGCTCACCGTGCACGTGAAGGTGAGCGCCATGATCAAGCCGAACATGATCTCGGACGAGCGCTCGAGAGGATCGAGCACATCTCTCGACGAGGATGGCGAGGGGGCGCCTCTATCTTGTTGATTCGTCACCGCAATTCCTCGTCGGAAAGCTCACGGACCGCTTGGCGCAGCGTCGGAAAAAAGCGTACGCGCTGTCTATCGAACCCTCTCTTGTCGGCCCAAAGACTGCCACTCGGTCGCGCGGCCCGCGGCATTGAAGCCAATGTTGCGCGCCTCTAGCGCAGCCGCCAAGTCATTCACCGTCATGAGTCCGGTCGCATCGATGGTCGAGACGGGGAGCAGGTCGATGACGACGTGGCGCAGACCGGGACCCTGCTCGTCGATGGCCCGCATCAGCTCGCGCTTGAAGTGAGGCGCATTGAAGAAGGTGATCGGCGCATTGAAGCGAAACAGGAGTAGGCCGGGGATGCTCTGGCCGTGCTCATGCCGTTCGAGCGAATGTAGACCGGGAAAGCCCTCCACCTTGCCGAGAACCTCGACCCGCGGCCGCGACATCAGCTTGATGAATCGCAACAGGGCCAGGACCACCGCGAACAGGATGGCATTGACCGGCCCGACGGCAACGACGCCGAGCGTCGCAAGCACCGAAAGCAGACGCTTCCGCCGGGTCGATCCGATAAATGAGGCGGAGGCTCTCGATATCGATCAGCGACAAGCCTGCCGCGACGAGAACGGCGCCGAGAGCGGCCAGCGGCACGTATTGCAGGGGGGCCGTGAAGAAAAGCAGCACGAGCGCCACCGCGGCGGCGGCGACGAGCCCGACGGCTTGCGTCCGTCCTCCCGCCGCATCGCTCACGGCGGTCCGCGAGCTCGCTCCGCTGACGGCAAAGCCCTGGGACAACGCGGACGCGACATTGGCCGCGCCGAGCGCCGCGAAGTCCTGATCGGCGTCGACGTCGTAGCCGTTCTTCGCGGCGAAGCTGCGCGCCGTCAGCATCATGCTCGAGAAGCTCACCAGCGCGAGGCCCGCCGCCTCGGCCAAGAGCGAGGAGAGGAGCGCCGGATCGGCGTACGGCAGCTTGAGCGCGGGCAGGCCGCCCGGCACCGCGCCGACCGTCTTCACGCCGGCGGCCGCCAATCCCAGGAGCGGCACGGCAGCACCCGCGAGCGCCATGCCGACAAGGGCCGACGGCAGCCACGGCACCAGGCGGGGCACAACGCCCATGACGAGAAACGTTCCGGCGGCAACGGCAAGCGTTGCCCAGTGGGTCTCGCCGAGCTTGCCGATGATCTCGAACAGGCGGGGCAGGATGCCGAACTCGTGGACCGGAAAGCCGAAGATCTTGTCGGCCTGCCCCAGAATGATCGACAGCGCCACGCCGTTGAGAAAGCCGACCAGGATCGGCCGCGACAGGAAGTCCGCCAGCACGCCGAGACGCAGAAAGCTCGCCCCGATGCAGATGAGGCCCGTGAGCAAGGCGAGCGTCGCCGAGAGGGAGGCATAGACGGCCGCGTCGCCCGCCGCGAGCGGCGCGACGGCAGCCGCGACCACGGCGCAGGTTGCCGCGTCCGGTCCGATGATCAATTGGCGCGAGGTGCCAAAGATCGCATAGGCCACGAGCGGCAGGATGGTTGAATAGAGGCCCACCTCCGGCCCAAACCCGGCAAGCACGGCATAGGCGATGCCGACCGGCACCGCGACCGCAGCGACGGCTAGGCCTGCATTAATGTCGGCCGGCGCGTCCGCAATCTGGTAGTGACGCAGCGTGGCGAGGCCAGGGGCGAAGCGGTCGAGGGAAAGCATGGCCAATTGTACGACTGATTCCGCAGCTGATCATGCTCGCCTACAATTGCAGACCTGCCAAGTGGGGTTGTGCCGAAACCTCAGCCCATTGAGGACCATCACGGACGCGCCGGACCAGCGCATTTGATTTTGATGCGTTAGCGCTAATCTTGCGGTTGCTATTAAATGTATACTCTTTTTGTCAAATTCATACGGCGCCATAGTCCGCTGCTGCACTCTTTTCTGGCGCTAACCGTTAGCCAAAGGTCAGGCTTGACGCGGCATCCCTCTCGCCTTGCGCAAATGCGTCGAGTGTCGCCAGCCTCCTTGTCAAGGGCCTGGCTCGATTGATGATGCGCGGAGATGGACCTAGACTGGTAAGCCACCATGGCACCCGGTCAAGTCTCGGCCCCGAGATGCTGGTCATCGAGAGCGGGGAGTTCTCCACCATGATCGGACATCAAGAGGGAGTTGCATGATGGAGGCCAGACCGCAGCTCGAACGGGCGCCAGAGAAAGGTCCGGCTCCGCCCGCCCTCGACGAGGGGCCAAAGCCTCCGAGAGCCGCCGCGATGATCGTGGCCGTCACCGTCGCAACGATCTTTGGCCTCTCGTTGTGGTTCCTCGTCCAGCCGCAGCCGTTGCTGGTCCAGGGCGAGGCCGACGCCACGCGCATCGACATCGCCGCGCGCATCGACGGTCGGGTGGCGCGGCGGCCCGTTTCGCGCGGTGAAGATGTCGCGGCCGGAGAGGTGCTCGTGGAGATCGAAAATCCTGAGCTGCTGGCGAAGCTCATCGAGGCGAAGGCGGCGCAGCAGGTTGCATTGGCCGATTTCGCGCGGATCGAAACCGGCACGCGGGCCGAAACTATCGCCCAGCGCAAGGCCGCTGTTGCCGCTAGCCAAGCGAGCGTGACGCTTGCGCAGCAGACCTACGACCGGACCAAGCAGCTCACGGAGCACGACTTTGCCTCCGTGCAGAAGCTGGATGAGACAACAGCGTCGCTTGACGTCGCCAAGCGAAGCGCTGAGCAGGCGAGGCTCGCCTATGAAGAGGCGGTCGCTGGTTACACGATCGAGGAGCGGGGCGTCGCGAAAGCCGCTGTCGCCAAGGCGGAGGCCGCGATCGCCACCCTCGAGGCTCAGGTCGCGGAGATGATCGTGAAGGCGCCGATCGCAGCCCAAGTCTATCAAACCGATACCGAGCCAGGCGAATATGTCTCGCCCGGCGTTCCGCTGCTTTCGCTGATCAATCTCGATGACGTCTGGCTGCGGTTCGATCTCCGCGAGGACCTCGTCAAGGGGCTCAAGATCGGCGACCGCTTCTCGGTTAAGATCCCCGCACTCGGCAACACGCCCGTCACAATCGAGGTACGCAAGATCGCCACGCGGGGCGAATATGCCGGCTGGCGCGCAACTCGCGCTACTGGCGACTTCGATTTGAGAACGTTCGAGGTGCGGGCCTATCCGGTCGACAAGATCGCGAAGCTGCGGCCCGGCATGAGCGCCTATGTCGAGTGGACCGGAGCACGTTGATGCCGACTGCTCCGCGCCCCGGCATTCTCAGCGTCGCCGTGCGGGAAGTAATCTGGATCTGGCGCGACAAGGTGGCGCTCCTTGTCGTGGTCGGTGTTCCCGTTCTCGCGTTCGCGCTCCTGGCCGCAACCTTCAGCAATGCTGTAATCCGCGACCTGAGGGTAGACGTCGTCGACCAGGACCGGTCGCAGACGTCGATGAATTTCGTGCAGACTATCAATTCGGCGCCCGGCGTTGCCGCAGCGCGGCGCTCGTCCGACCTCAGCGGGGCCATGCACGCGGTTCGCTCGGGCGCGGCTATCGCCGCTGTCTATATCCCAGAACACCTTGAACGCGACATCATGGGCGGGCGGCGGCCCCAGATCGTCATCTTCTACAACAAGCAATTCTTCACTCCCGGCAACGTGGCCTCCAGCGCCCTTCAGGGAGCTATCTCGGCAGGCGCGGCCGATCTCGCGGCGGTGGGTCAATCAAGCGCGACCTTCACGCCCGGCCCGCTCTTGGTCGAGCAATATGTCCTCACCAATCCCGCCCTCAACTATGCGCAATTCCTGCTGCGGGCGATCCTGCCAACGGTGCTTCACATCGTCATTGCCATCGCCGGCGGTTATGCCGTTGGATCTGAGTTCAGCTCGCGCAGCGTGGCGGAATGGCTGCAAACGGCCGGAAACAATCCGCTCGCGGCGCTCGTCGGCAAGCTCGCGCCCTACTTCGCTATTTTCAGCGTGATGATGGCTTTGGGCGCCGGCATCATCCACGGCCTCTATGAGATCCCCTTCCATGGCCATCCCGCAATCGTAGGGGCCGCCGCCTGTCTTCTCATAATCGCCTATCTCGCGCTGGGCGCCTTCCTTCAGCTCGTTGTCAAGAACCTTGCCTTCGGCTTGAGCCTGACCGGCATCATCTGCTCGCCCGCCTTCGGATACGCGGGCGTGGGGTTTCCCGTTCTCGCAATGAACGGCTTTGCCAGGGCGTGGGGGACGCTTATTGCCGCTGCGCTGGTACATCCAGATCCTGTTCGATCAGGCGGCGCGCGGTGTGCCTCTACGCGACTCGGCCGAGCCATTTATGATGCTCGGTGCCTTGGCAATTTTATACTTCGGCCTCGCCTGGCTGCGGCTGCGGGCCGTCGCGCGCGACGCGATGGCCCTCGCCGCCCAGTCCTCTCCTGCCGTGTCCTCCAAGGAGGACCGTCCGGAAAGGATCGACATCTTCGGGGCATTCACCGCCGAATACGGCCGCGTTCTCCGCGACCGGGGCGCCTTTGCCCTGATCGTCATGGCTCCCATCATCTACGGCGTCTTCTATCCGCAGCCCTATCTGGGCCAGCTCGTCCGGGACGTTCCTATCGCCGTTGTCGATGACGACGGTTCCGAACTCAGCCGCACGATCATCCAAACTCTTGACGCGGACGAGGCCATCAAAGTCGCCGCGCGGCCAACCACCTTGGCTGAAGCGCAAGCCGCACTAGCACGCCGCGAGGTGTTCGGCATCCTGAGCATACCGGCTGGCACCGAGCGGGAAGTCCTGAAGGGCAGCAAGGCGAGGCTGCCCGCATACGTCGATTCCGTATATTTCCTTCTCTACAACCGGACACTCCAGGGGATACAGGAAGCAACAGGAGCGGTGACGGCGGACCTGGTCGCACGCGGTGCCCGCCCCGACGGCAGCCTCTACCGCGCCGCGCTGGCAAGAAGCTCCCCGGTCGAGATCCTGAACCAGCCTCTGTTCAATCCTACTGGCGGCTACGCAAGCTACATAGTCCCGGCGGCCTTCCTTCTCATCCTGCAGCAGACGCTGTTGATGGGCTCGGCCACCCTCGGCGGCGTGGCATTCGAGGAGGGCGGCCACGGCGCCCGCCGGCGCAGGGGCGCGGCGGCGGCGGTCATAGGGCAAAGCCTCGCCCACCTTCTTTTGGCACTTCCGGGATTTGCGCTCTACCTCGTTGTTCTGCCGCGAATTTACGGGTTCTCCGCGAGCAATAGGGTGCTCGACCTCCTGGTGCTGGCCGTACCCTTTATTCTTTCGATCAGCTTCCTCGGCCAGTTCGTCGGCAGCTGGTTCAAGCGCAGGGAAACGGCGGTATTGCTCCTTATCGCGATCAGCCTCCCGCTCTTCTTCCTCGTCGGCGTAGCTTGGCCGGCGGAGGCCATTCCGCAGCTGCTCAGGAACGTCAGCGTGATCTTTCCGAGCACGTCCGGAATCGACGGCCTCGTGCGGGTAAATCAAATGGGTGCGACGCTGGCCGACGTCTCGAAGGACTGGGCGAGGCTGTGGGTGCTGACAGGAGTGTTCGCCGCCCTCGCTATCGCCAGGGCACGGGTCGCCGCCAGCGGGAGGGTCTCGGATGGACGCTAAAACGATAAAGCGCCTGGCGATGGTCGGCGGTATTCTGACCGCGGTCGCCTTCGGCGCGTTCCTCTTCGCGTTCTGGCGCTCCGCAAACTCGGCGCCGCCGACACCCGGCATGGTCCGGCAGACAGAAATCCGCATCGCCCCGGAGACGACGGGACGCCTGGCGTCCATTGCAGTGAGCGCCGGCCAGCACGTGCATAGGGGCGACCTTCTCGCCGTGCTCGACAATCCCGACCTCGCGGCCTTGGTGGGCGAAGCGAGGGCGGCTGCGGTCAGCGCCAAGGCGGATCGCGACAGGGTCTATTCTGGCGTGCGGGCAGAGGAGGTGGCGATCGCCACCCAGGCGGTGCGCACGGCGGAGGCCAATCTGCTCCTGGCAGAGCAGCAGAACGTCCGCGCCGTCACTCTTTCGGCGGAGAATTTTGCAAGCCGCCAGACGCTCGACGAAACCACGGCGGCGCTCGTCAGAGCGCGGGCCGACCTCGATCTCAAACGGGCGCAGGCGGCAGCGGCAAGCGCCGGGCCCACAGCCGAGGAGCGCGCCCTCGCGGACGCCAAGGTCGAGCTGGCGGAGGCAGCGGCAGCTAGCCTCCAGGCGCGGCTGGACAAGACGAAGCTCACGGCTCCCGTCGACGGGACCATCGGCATACGAATCGCCGAGCCCGGCGAGATCATCGGTCCCGGCAAGCCGGTGATGACGATCAACGTCGATGGCCAGCGCTGGTTTGCCTTCACACTTCGCGAAGACAGCCTCCGCGGCATGACGATCGGTGACAGCGTGGCCTTGACGACGGACGACGGACGGCACATCGATGCTCGCGTCACCGAATTGCGCCCGCTAGGCGAGTTCGCGACCTGGCGCGCCGCTCGTGCGGTCGGCGACCACGACCTCAACTCCTTCCGGCTCCGACTTGATCCGGACGGCAGCGGCGAGGGCCTCGAACCTGGAATGACGGTCTGGCTCCCTGGTACGTCATGACGCCCACCCGCTGGCCCGCGAGAACATCTCCAATCCTCGTCACAGGGCGAGAGCCTGAATATGGACGCAGTTACTATTCCTCTGTTCCTCTTGGGTGCCGTCGTCGTCAGCGGCGTGCTGGCGCGCCTCTTGCCAATCCCCGTCCCCCTTCCTCTCGTGCAGATCGCTCTCGGCGCGACGATCGCCGCGATCGCCAGTCGCGGCGTTGAACTGAAGCCCGAGATCTTCTTCCTCCTGTTTCTGCCCCCGCTCCTCTTCCTTGATGGTTGGCGCATTCCCAAGGAGGGTCTGCTTCGCGACAAAGGGGCGATTCTCGAGCTGGCTTTCGGGCTCGTCGTACTCACGGTGGTCGGTCTCGGCTATTTTATCAACTGGATGATTCCCGCGATGCCACTTGCCGTGGCCTTCGCGCTCGCAGCCGTCGTTACGCCGACGGACCCGATCGCCGTGTCGGCGATGGCCGCTCGTGTGCCAATCCCGAAGCGTCTGATGCGCATTCTTGAAGGCGAGTTGCTGCTCAACGACGCCTCAGGCCTCGTGTGCATGCGCTTCGCCGTGGCTGCAACGCTGACCGGCACCTTTTCGCTCGCCGACGCTTTTGCCACGTTCGTCTGGCTGGCGATCGGCGGCATCGCCGTTGGCGTTGGCGTGACCTGGGGCGTCACGTTGGCCAAAACCTTCGTTTCGCGGCACCTGGGAGAGGAAACAGGCTCGCAGATCCTGATCAGCCTTCTCATCCCCTTTGGCGCCTACTCGCTCGCCGAGCAACTGCATTGCTCGGGCATCCTCGCCGCCGTTGCAGCTGGAATCGCTATGAGCTACGCGGAGCAACGCGGACACGCGCTAGCCGTCACGCGCGTCCGGCGAAGCGCCGTCTGGGATACGGTGCAGTTCACCGCCAACGGCACCATTTTCGTCCTGCTCGGCGAGCAGCTTCCAAAGATCGTCGCCGGCGCGGCACAGGCCGTACGCGAGACAGGGCACCACGAGCCTGCGTTGCTCGCCGGATATGTTGTTGCGATAACCCTCGCCCTGGCAGCCCTGCGTTTCTTGTGGGTCTCAGTATCGCTGCACCTCACGCTGTTCCGCGCCGCACGCAAGGGGCGGCAGATGCAGAGACCGCTCTGGCGTCTCATCGCCGCAGCATCGCTGGCCGGCGTTCGGGGAGCCATCACGCTTGCCGGAGTGCTGAGCTTGCCTCTGGTCATGAACGACGGATCGCCTTTCCCGGCACGCGATCTCGCGATCTTTCTCGCCGCCGGCGTGATCATCATGTCACTGGTGGCGGCCAGTATCGGCTTGCCGTTCCTCCTCAAAGGGCTCGAGCTGCCGCCCGAACCTTCGCACCGGCAGGAGGAAGACAACGCTCGTGTCGCCGCGGCGCAGGCCGCCCTCAAGGCGATCGAAGGCCTTCAACACGGTCGTGAAGGCCGCGGCGATGCCGATCTTTACGCAGACGTGGTTGCCTCGCTCTTGGAAGTCTACCGGAAGCGCATCGATGGCCGCTCGAAGACGGGAGAAGAAGCCAATCTCTTCCGCAGAATTGACAAAATCGACAAAGAAATCCGACTTGCCGGACTGAGAGCCGAACGAGACGTGATTTATAGCATGGGCCGATCGAGCGAGTTGCCCGACGACATTGTCCGCAAACTCGTTCGCGAAATTGATCTCCTTGAGGCGCGGCTCACTCCGAACTAAGGAATCCTGCCCGCGGAGCCTTGCTCCTCCAATTCTTCTTCCTAGGCGATGGCAGCGGCGTCGAGCCCGCGCAGGCGCGTCGCTCCGACAAGGCGCGTGACGAGGCCCGGCAGCGCGCCGGCCGCCCGCACGCCGAGGTGATGCAGACCCCTCGTCTCGAACAGCAGGTTTACGGCCCCGGCCCAGCGGAACTGCGGCTTGAGGCGCCCCAGCATCTCCCGCTGATAGTGCGCCCCGCTCCGCCCCTCGAGCACGGCGCGGGCGGCCGCGATCCCCGACGAGAGCGCGATCGCAATCCCGTCGCCGGTGAACGACGGGATCACGGCAAGCTGATCGCCGAGCGGAAAGACGGAACCCGCTATGGGCTCGCGGCGCAAAAATCCGTAAGGCATGCCGGAGATGGCGACGGGCTTTGCAGCGAGCGGCTTGGCACCGCTCAAGAGATCGCCGACGAGCTCGCTCGTGCGCGAAAGATAGTCCGCCTGTTCGGCCCAGCCTGCGCCGATGCGCTTGACGTGGGAGGCCTCCATCACCCAGCAGAGCGGGACGATGCCCTCCTCGACCGCGCACGCCCCGACGTAGCCGCCGTCGAACAGCGCGAGCTGGACGACGCGATCGAGCAACGGGCGGGCCGCGGAGCTGACCTCGATCGGGAGCTTGAGACCCACCATCTCGCCGCGCCCGCGCGGATATTGCCTGAGGCCGTGCTTTCCCGTTGCGAGCGCGACCGTGCAGGACTCGCGGCGGCGATCGCCGGTGCGCACCGAGACCGTGTCGCTCTTGAGGTCGATTGCGGTCACCGAAGAGCCGCGCTCGATGTCGGCACCCGCGCGCGCTGCCGCCGCGAGGAGAGCCTCGTCGAGCCGGTAGCGCGAGAGGCCGGCGCCCTCGAACGGCAGCGGCGCCTGCGCACGCTCGCGCCCGGCGACGAGGCGCAGAGTGTCGACGCGGGTCGCCCCCATCGCCGCGGCATCGATGCCGAGATAGGCAAGCAGCGCCCTGGTCTCGGCGGAGAGGAATTCACCGCAGACCTTGTGGTGGGCGTGCCGCGTCGCCTCGATCACGAGCACAGGGCGGCCATTGCGCGCGAGCTCGATCGCGAAGGCCGAGCCCGCGAGCCCGCCGCCCGCGACGATGGCAATCCCCCGTTTCATGGGCGACAGTGAGGCACCGTGCCCGAGCGCGCGCAAGACCTTTTTCGGCCGATTTCCCTGATCAGAAGCAGAGATTGAAGGGGCCCCCGTGCCCTTTAGGGCGCAAATCCCTGCTGCGGGGGCGGGGGCTCGTCGGGATCGATGACGCCTGCGACCGACGGGGCGCCGTCGCGCTTATAGATGTCGGGGCGGAACTCGACCGTGCCGTCCTGCTCGGCCCAGGCGGTGATATAGGCGAAGTAGACCGGGACCGGGCGCGCGAGCGTCAGGTCGAGGGCCTGGCCCGACTCGAGCACGGCGCGCACCTGCCCGGGGCTCTCCCAGCCGGGCTCGTAGCGGGTGAGCCATTCGATCAGCTCGAAGACATCCTGCACCCGCACGCACCCGGCGCTGAAGGGGCGCGAGCGCTGCTTGAAGAGGTCCTTGAGCGGCGTGTCGTGCATGTAGACGCCATGCTCGTTCTGCATGTCGATGCGCACGAGCCCCAGCGCGTTCTGCGGCCCGGGGTCCTGGCGGAACTTGATCTTGGACGCATCCGCTTGGAACCAGTCGATCGAGGCCGGGTCGAGCTCCGGCCCGTTGAAATCGCCGGAGATGACGCGGATCTGCTCCTTGAGAATGTAGTCGGGCTCCTTCTGGAGCCTCGGGATCACGTCGAGCTGGGCGACGCTATCGGGAACCTTCCAATAGGGAAAGAAATTGACCGCCCGGATCATGGCCTTGAGCGACG
Organism: uncultured Alphaproteobacteria bacterium; assembly: GCA_963699485.1. Lineage (GTDB taxonomy): Bacteria > Pseudomonadota > Alphaproteobacteria > Rhizobiales > Hyphomicrobiaceae > Hyphomicrobium_C. The sequence continues at coordinate 22,451 of CAVOUC010000025.1, forward strand.
GCGTCTCGCGCCCGACGCGACCGACGATGACGCGATGGCGCTGCGCCACCTGGTAGCGCTCGACGGCCTCGAGCTGGAATGCCGGGATGTTGACGAGGACGTAGCGCTCGTCGGCCGGAGCTGCCCGCGTCATCTCCTGAATGCGGGAATGGTTGAGCTCGAGCTGGGCGAGCCGCTCCTCTGCAGTGACGTTCAAGGCGGCGAGCGTCGGCTGATCGACGCGCCCGCTCGCGCGCAGTCCGTTGCGCTCCTGGAAGCGCACGACGGCGGCCTCCACCTCGCTGCCGAAGCTGAAATCGTCGTAGCCCGAATTGCCGGTGAGGTCTCCGGTCATTCGCAGATGGCGGCGCAGGATGGGGACACGCTCGTCGTCGTCGCCAGACCTCATCATCTTGTTGCCGGGGATCACGGGCCAGCCGCCGGCGTTGACGATGCGCTGGTAGCGCTCGATCGCCTTCTCGATGGCGAGCAGCATCTCGTCGCTGCGCCAGGGAATGTCGTCGGGGCGCAAATCGTTGACGGAGTCGGTGCGTGGCGGCGTGCGGTCGTCGGAGCGCGGGCGGTTCGAGTAGTTCGGCGCCCCGAAGCCGGTGATCCCTTCCCACCACGTCCCCTGCTGGGCGCGTGCCGGCCCGCCGGAGACGAGCGCGAGGGCGAGCAGGGCCGAGCCCGCGAGCACGAGAGCTCCGCCACGCGCGACGACGCCCTGAGCGAGGCGGCCGCGGCGCACAACTGGGCGTAGCGGACGACGAAGGCCCTTCACAGCGTCCAAGATCCTCTCAACCCCAAGAGCGCCCCTCACTCCATGCCGCAACGAGGCAGGACATGTGACTCGACGGGAGGCCGCAGATAACGGCGTTGATATGGCTAAACAAAGACCCGCTGACAACGGCCCTACTGTCGCGGGGCGGCGCGCTGCCTCACATTGGGGCAATACGCCTTGTGCATCAGAAATGTTCCCAGCCCGGCGTTTCGACGTGGACCGGCCGGCCGGCAGCGTCGCGAATCTCCACGCCCGTTCCAGGGCCAACCACGCCGATCTCAGTCACCGTCTCGCCGGCTTGGCGCGCCGCGTCCCGGAACGCGGCGGTATTCCCGGGCGCCACGGCGGCGAGGATCTCGTAGTCGTCTCCTCCGGAAAGCGCATCGGCGAGGCGCTCGGGTGCGGCCTGGGTGATCTTGCGCATGGGCGCCGACAAAGGCAGCGCGCCCGCCTCCACGATCGCGGAGACGCCGCTTGCCTTGCACAGGCGGCCGAGGTCCTTGGCGAGCCCGTCGGAAATGTCCATCGCGGCCGAGGCGCAACCCCTGAGCGCGCGCGAGAGCGCGGTGCGCGGCATCGGTCGAAGATAGCGGCCGACGAGCTCGCCGCGCTCCTCCGTCGTGAGGCCCCAGGTGCGCGCCAGCCCCGGCTCCTTGCGCAGCGCGAGGCCTGCCGCGCCGTCCCCGAGCGTTCCGGAGACGAAGAGCTTGTCGCCGGCGCGGGCCGTTCCCCGCCGCACCATGCGGCCCGCGGGGCAGCTGCCGAACGCGGTGATCGTGATCGAAAGCGGCGCGCCGGGGCGCCGGTCGCTGTCGCCGCCGGCGAGCGCGAGGCCGTAGCGGCCTTGCACCGCCGCGAGCCCCGCCGTGAACCGCTCGAGCCAGGAAACGTAGGGCGCCTCGGGAAAGGCCAGCGACATGACGTAGGCGATCGGTGTCGCGCCCTTGCCGGCGAGATCGGACACGTTGACGGCCACCGCCTTCCACGCGATGTCCTCGGGGGCGTCGTCGGGAAGGAAGTGCACGCCCTCGGCGACCGCATCGGTCGTCACCACCAGCTCCTCCCCGGGCGGCGCGGCAAGGATCGCGCAATCGTCGGCGAGGCCGAAGGCGCCAGGAAAGCCCGCGGCGAGCGGCGCGAGAAACTCCTGGATCAGCTCCTCCTCGCTCGTAACGCGCCCGGGCGTCCCCACCTCAGGCGCCCTCGTCGGTCTTGAACTCGTCGGCGCGGACGCGGTGCGCGATGCGGTCGAGCACGCCGTTGACGACCTTGGGCTCCTCGTCGTCGAAGAAGGCGTGCGCCACATTGATGTACTCGTTGATGGTGACGCGCGCGGGAATGTCGGTGCGCTCGAGGAGCTCGAAGGTCCCAGCGCGCAGGATCGCCCTCAGGATCGAATCGACGCGCACGAGCCGCCAGCCCGTCGCGAGCTGATGATCGACAAGGGGGTCGATGTCGCGCTGGCGGCGCACGACGCCTTTCAGGATCTCGGCGAAAAAGGCCCGGTCCGCGCCCTCGAGCGCGCACACGCCTGCTTGCTCGCTGTCGGTCCCCTGCTCGCCGACGCTGAGCTTGCCGAACTGGTCGATCACCTCGGTGACGTCGGTTCCGGCGAGGTCCATCTGATAGAGGGCTTGCACGGCGGCGACACGCGACACGCTGCGGGGCTTGGGCGACCCGTCTTTGGAGCGGGGCTTGGGCGCGGAGATCATGGGCCCTGGTCCTGAAAGACGCGCGACAGCTCGAACACCTCGAAACACGCGCGCGCCGCGTCGCCGCCTTTCCCTTCCCGCCCGCCGCGGGCACGGACCAGAGCCTGCTCGTGCGTCTCGCAGGTGAGGATGCCGTTGCCGACCGGGACGCAATGGCGCACCGAGAGCTCCATGAGCCAATGGTTGGCGTTGTTGGTGACGATCTCGTAGTGGGTCGTCTCGCCGCGAATGACGCATCCCAAGGCGACGACGCCGCAGAACCGCGCGTTCGGGGCGGACGCCGGGACGAGCCCGGCATCGATGGCGTGGGCGAGCGCCTGGGGAATCTCGAGCGCGCCGGGGACCGAGACACGTTCCCAGTCGGCGCCACGCGCCTCGAGCTCGGCGACCGCTCCCTGGAGCAGCTCGTCGGCGATATCGTCGTAGAAACGCGACTCGATGACGAGCACGCGGGCCCTGGGGCGCTCCGAGGAGCCCCGGTTCAAGGGATCGCGCATGGACTTCTTGAGCATTGAGCCCTCACTCGATGCCGCGGGTGCCGACGATCCTCAGGCCGAAGGCCTCGAGACCGACGTAGACGTGGGCCGGCGAATTGGTGAGCAGCACCATGTCGCTCACGCCGAGATCGCGCAAGATTTGCGAGCCGACGCCGATCTCGACCTGCCGGCGTCCGTGCCAGTCCTTGGCGGAGGCCTGCGGCGCGGCGCGCCGCGAGATCCAGTCGGAGATGCTCTTCGGCCCGAGATCGCGGATGAGGACGACGACGCCGCGCCCCTCCTTCTCGATTGCGGCGAGCGATCTCGCGATGATCGTCTCCCGCTCCGCGTCCTCGCCGATGCCGAGCACGTCGCCCGCGAGGTTCACGGCGTGCACGCGCACGAGCACCGGCCCCGGCTTCGCGAGGTCGCCTTTGACGAGGGCGACGTGCTCCACCGGCTCGACCGTCGTCGTGTAGACGTGAAGATCGAACCGGCCGCCGTAGACGCTCTCGACCTCGGTCTTGGCGACCTTCTTGACGAGGCGGTCGTTGCGCAGGCGGTAGGAGATCAGGTCCTCGATGGTGCCGACCTTGAGCCCGTGGCGCTCGGCGAACGGAATGAGGTCGGGCATCCTGGCCATGGTGCCGTCTTCGTTCATGATCTCGCAGATGACGGCCGCGGGATAGAGCCCGGCGAGCCGCGCAAGGTCGACGGAGGCCTCCGTGTGCCCGGCGCGGATCAGCACGCCGCCCTCGCGCGCGACGAGGGGAAAGACGTGGCCGGGGGAGACGAGGTCGGCGGCGCCCTTGGTCGGGTCGATGGCGGTGGCGATGGTGCGCGCGCGGTCGTGCGCGGAAATGCCGGTCGAGATTCCCTCGCGCGCCTCGATCGACTGCGTGAACGCGGTGCGCTGGCGCGCGCCTTGCGTCCTCACCATGAACTCGAGCCGCAGGTCGTGGGCGCGGGCCTGCGTCAGCGTGAGGCAGACGAGGCCGCGGCCGTGCTTGGCCATGAAGTTCACGGCGTCGGGCGTCGCCATCTGCGCGGCGATGACGAGATCGCCCTCGTTCTCGCGGTCCTCGGCGTCGACGAGGACCACCATGCGCCCGTTGCGCATCTCCTCGACGATCTCCTCGGTCGGAGAAAGGGCGCTGCCTCCCGACTTCACGGCAATCGTTTCGACACTCTTGATCACGAGCGGAACTCCATGAGGCGCGCGACGTAGCGCGCGAAGAGATCGACCTCGAGATTGACCTCGTCGCCCGGCTTTTTGCCCCCCCAGGTTGTGTCGGTCAAGGTCAGCGGAATGAGCGTGACGCGAAAGCGCGCATCCTCGACCTCGTTCACCGTGAGCGAGGTGCCGTCGAGGGCGACCGAGCCCTTCTCGGCGATGAGGGGGGCGAGGCGTGCGGGGGCCTCGAGGACGAGACGGCGGCTCTCGCCAGCGCCCTCGGCGGACACGACGCGCGCGACCCCGTCCACGTGGCCGGCGACGATGTGCCCGCCGAGCTCGTCGCCCACTTTCAGCGGACGCTCGAGATTGATCTTGCGGCCCGGCTGCCAGGCGCCGATCGTCGTGCGGGAGAGCGTCTCGGGCGAGACGTCGAGGGTAAACAGGGCGCCGGCCGCTTCGGGTTGGACCGTAGTGACGGAGAGGCAGCAGCCGTCGCAGGCGATCGAGGCACCGTGGCCGATCGATGCGGCAGCGTAACGCGTGCGGATGGTGAGCCGGCCGTCCTCGCGGCCGACCAGCTCGCCCACGTCGGTGATGATGCCGGTGAACAAAAGGCTAGGCTCCTCAGCCGCGGCGGAACACATGCATAGTGTCGTCGCCGATGCGGCGCGCCGCAGCAAGGCTCATCTGCGCACTTGGTAAGAGTTGCCGCAGCACGTCATAGGCATCTTGACCTGCTGCCTCATGCCCGGCGCGGAAGACGACGGCCTCGTCGACGAGGCCGGCCTCGGCAAAAGCCCGCCAGACGCGAGGGCCGCCTTCGACGAGGAGGCGGGTCACGCCGCGCTCGGCAAGCCTGGTCATGACGCCGGGCAGGCTCACGCCGCCGGGGCCCGACGAGACGGGAATGATCTCGGCGCCCGCTGCCGCAAGCCGGGCGCGCCGTGCCGCGTCGGGCGCCTCGGCGCAGAAGACCCAGAGCGGACGCTCGTGCGCCGTGGCGAGGAGCTTCGCATGCTCCGGCACAGCGAGGTCGCGGCTCAGCACGATGCGTATCGGCGAGCGGCCCGCAAGGCCTGGCAGCCGGCAGTTGAGCTCGGGGTCGTCGTCGGCAACCGTCCGCGCGCCGACGAGAATGGCGTCTGCTTCCGCGCGCATCAGGTGCCCGCGGGCGACGGCCGCCGTGCCGGTCACGAACGTCGGGCGACCGCCTTCTCCGCGCGGGACGGTCCCGTCGCTGCCGAGGGCGATTTTCACCTGCACCAACGGGCGGCGCTCGGTGACGCGCAGGATGTGGCCGAGCGTCACCCACCCGGCCTCGTCGGCGAGCACGCCGGTCTCGACGGCAATGCCGGCCGTGCGCAGCTTGGCAATGCCCTGGCCGGCGGTCCTCGGATCGGGGTCCTCGATGCCGACGACGACGCGCTTCAAGCCCGCGGCGACGATCGCGTCGGCGCACGGCGGCGTCGCGCCATGGTGGGCGCACGGCTCGAGCGTGACGTACATCGTCGCCCCTTTCGCCTTGGCTCCGGCGTGCTTTAGCGCCTCGGTCTCGGCGTGCGGACGTCCTCCCGGCTGCGTCCAGCCGCGGGCAATCACCTCGCCCGCCGCCTCGTCGGCGATGACGGCGCCGACCGCGGGATTGGGCGCCGTCTGGCCGAGACCGCGCTTCGCCAGCCGCAGCGCTATCGCCATCATGTGCCGATCGAAAGGGGAAGCCTCTTGGGCCGGCATCGCTCTAGTGCTTCTTCGCGGACGCAGCGGCATCATCGGCGTCGCCGGCCGCGTCGTCGCGCGCGATCTCGCCCAACACCTCCTGGAAGTCGGCCGCCTCGCGAAAGTCGCGGTAGACGGAGGCGAAGCGGACGTAGGCGACGGGATCGAGGCCGCGCAGCCCCTCCATGACGAGGGCGCCGATGGCGGACGACGGGATCTCGCTCTCGCCCGAGCTCTCGAGCTGGCGCACGATGCCCGACACCATGCGCTCGACGCGCTCGGGATCGATCGGGCGCTTCCGGAGCGCGACCTCGACCGAGCGCAGGAGCTTGTCGCGGTCGAAAGTCACCTTTCGCCCGGAGCGCTTGACGACGACGAGCTCGCGCAGCTGCACGCGCTCGAACGTCGTGAAGCGGCCGCCGCAATCGGGGCAGACGCGCCGGCGGCGGATCGCGGCGTTCTCCTCGGTCGGACGGCTGTCCTTCACCTGGGTGTCCTCGCACGCGCAATAGGGGCAGCGCATCGTGTGGCTCTCTCCACAAAGTGGATGGGTGTCGGGCTCCGGGAGCCCGGTGCTCATCTCTTAGCCGGATCGCGCGCGCGCTGATAGGCCGGGACACGCTTTTCAACGGGCTCGAAGCGGCCCAAGCGCCGCAAGCGCCCCCGGATTTCGCTTCGAAGACCTCAGATGGTTCTCGTCAGCATCAGCCAGTTATTGGGGCCGATACGCCCGCCGTAGGCAAGCCATGGCAACGACTCTGCCGTCTCAAAGCCTTTCTTCTTGTAAAGTGTGATCGCCGCAGTGTTCGTATCTTCCACCACAATCGATAAGCCTCGCGCGCTCGATTGCGATGCCAGTTGAACCGCATGGTCCAGGAGCTTGGAGGCAAGACCTTTGCCCCGAAACTCTGCATAGATAGCAATTGCAAGGATAGACCAGTATCCAGGAACACGGGTTTCCAGTGACGCCAGCGGTTCGATGTAAGGTGCCCAATCTTTCAGGCTGGGATACTCTTCCGTGAGCTCGCCGATCATTCCGCCCGCTACTCTGCCATCGAATTCAAGCACATGTGCTCTCGAATAATGATAAGGCAGGTTGCGGTCTTCGAGCACAAGCCGCCGTGCGGCCGAAAGGACGGAGTGGTCGCTGTCCCGAGCCTTCATCCAGCGATCCAATGTCGATGCCATGGCCTGCAATGTCAATAATTGCAGCGATGTGTAAGGCATCTCCGATATCGGCCTGCCGTATTCGACTGCTCATGACCCTGACCCGACATCCCTGAAATCAGTGGCTCGGCACCGGAGGAGTTGGCCGGTTGACATTCGACGGTCTCCCAGTCGCCGGCCACGATCGCGCGATAATCGCTCGGTTGATACGGCACGATGAGCTCTTTCAGCGGCGCCAGGATGCCGCGCTTGCGCAGGGGATTGGCGCCGAAGTCGCACAGAAGCTCGTCATGGTAATGCAGCATATGCAGGAGCAGGCGGGCGCCGCGGGCGCTGCTGGGCGGCATCCAGCTCCGCTTCCAGACCTTCAGCTTCTCGATCTCGGCAAGCATGGCGTCGCGGCCGGGTAGGGCAAACCGCCCGGCGATCAACTCGGCCAGCCAGCGCGCCTGCAGGCAATAGGTGACGATGCTGAGGAAGGTCGAAGCGCGGCCGATGAAGAAAAGGTTCGGCAAGTCGGGATGCAGCATGTGGCGATAGAGGTAAAACCCGTCCTCGTCGGTGCCGAGCGTCTTGCGTGCGTCGTCGGAAAGGAAACCGTAGTCGCTGTTCCAGCCGGTGCCTAGCACCAAGCAATCGATCGCCAAGCTATCGCCGTCGCGCAGCCTGAGGCCATCGCGGGTGAACGCGGCGATCTCCGTGCGGTGCGCCAGAATGCGGCCCTCGCGGATCGATTTGTAGAGCTCCGGTCGCGGTACCATGGTGGATTCGCCGAAGCTATCGATGTCTACGGGGGTCGACGGCACGAGATTTCGCCCCTTGGCGATCTTCGTGCCAAGGCCCCACTGCGCATAGAGCAGAAGCTCCACCAGCCGCCAGTAGATCCACACCAGCGGCTTGCCGATGCTGTGAAGACCGCGTGCCGCGGCACCGGGGTGCACATAGGGAGGGATGAGCTCCGCGGTCATTCGGCTGAGCATGCCCCATTTGAACGGCAGGACCCCCGCGAGATTGCGCGGCACCGGCCAATGTGCCTCGCGAAAGATGAGATGGACCTCCTCGGCCACGGCGGCCGCCTCCAGAGCCGCGTCCGAGGCACTCTTGCCGTAGCCGAGAACCGCCACGCGCTTGCCGGCGAGGGGAGCGCGGCTTTTCACCTGGGAGACGTGCAGGACTTCGCCCTGAAAGTCCTCCCGGCCGGGAATGATGGGCACGTTTGGCTTGTTCGAATAGAGGCCGGTCGCGATCACCACCAGGTCGAAGTCCTCCCGGCGGCTTCCGCTCCGCTCGTCCACCGCAAGCGTCCAGCCGGGCCCGTCGTCGGCCCGCGGTGACAGCGCCGTCACCTGCGCGCCAAAGCGAATGCGGGGTCGAAGCTGGAAATGATCGGCGTAGTCCTCGAGATACTTCTGAAAGACCGGCCCCGGCGTGAAGTTGGGCGTACCCCGCGGCAACGGCCAATCCGGGAACTGGTAAAGCTCCTTCTGAACTTGGACACCGAAGTTGGAATAGCCGTCGGCCCACACGCCGCCCAGGCGCTCGCCGCGCTCGAATATCGTGCAGTCGTGCCCTGCGGCCGACAGCGTCTTGGCCGTTGCAAGTCCAGCGACTCCCGCACCGATGATCCCGATACGCCTCGCGCCCTTCTCGTCCACTTGCCCGACTCCCCCCTAGGGCTGCATCAGACCAGGCGACGAGACCCCGCGGGTCGCGAAACGAGCCACGTCACGAGCCAGCCGGCGGCTCCGAGACACCAGAAAATAAGCACATAGGTTCCGAATGCCGTCCAAAGCAGGAAGGTCCACAGGCCGTAATAAATGCCTTTGAGTCTACTGTGCCGTGGGCCGTCGACCCACACACGCTCGGTCTGCCGCCGATAAAGATGGACGGCGTGCAACAGCCCTATGACCGCGCCCAGCGCCGTTCCGGTCCAAACGAAAGCCTCCATGAGCCGCCTCGCCGTGTCCGATTTCTCGCATCGTGAGCTCGCTCATCGTACCGGGACCCAGGGCAACTTGTCCTGGCCGCTGAATGCGTGACCCTGGGTCCCAGATCGCCGCGTCCGGGATGACATGGAGCCCGCGCGCCTACTGATAGATCGGGAAGCGCTTGCAGAGCGCGGTCGCCTCGGCCTTGACCTTCTCCTCGACCTTGGCGTTGCCCGCCTCCCCGTTCTTGGCGAGGCCGTCGAGCACCTCCGCGATCATGCGGCCGATGTCGCGGAACTCGGCTTCGCCGAAGCCGCGCGTGGTGCCGGCGGGAGCGCCGAGCCGGATGCCCGACGTCACCATCGGCTTCTCGGGATCGAACGGCACGCCGTTCTTGTTGCAGGTGATGTGGGCGCGCCCCAGCGACTTCTCGGAGATGTTGCCGGTGAGCTTCTTCGGCCGGAGATCGACGAGGATCAGGTGCGTGTCGGTGCCGCCCGAGACGAGGGCGAAGCCGTCCGTGACGAGCACCTCGCCCATGGCCTTGGCGTTGGCGATGACCTGCTTTGCGTAGGCCTTGAACTCGGGCTGGAGGATCTCGCCGAACGCGACCGCCTTGCCGGCGATGACGTGCATCAGCGGCCCGCCCTGGATGCCGGGGAAGATCGCCGAGTTGATCTTCTTGGCGATGTCCTCGTCGTTGGTGAGGATCATGCCGCCGCGCGGGCCGCGCAGCGTCTTGTGCGTCGTCGTCGTGACGACGTGGGCGTGCGGGAACGGGCTCGGATGCTCGCCGGCCGCGACGAGGCCCGCGAAGTGCGCCATGTCGACCATCAGATAGGCGCCGACCTCGTCGGCGACCTTGCGGAAGGCGGGAAAGTCGAACTGGCGCGGATAGGCGGAGCCCCCTGCAATGATGATCTTGGGCTTGTGCTCGAGGGCGGCCTTGCGCACGTCGTCCATGTCGACGCGTTGGGTGTCGGGGCGCACCTGGTAGTGGGTGGCCTTGAACCACTTGCCGGACTGGTTGACCGACGCGCCGTGCGTCAAGTGACCGCCGTGGGCGAGGTTGAGGCCCATGATCGGATCGCCAGGCTGTATCAGCGCGTTGAAAACGCCCTGGTTCGCCTGGCTGCCCGAGTTCGGCTGCACGTTGGCGAAGCCGCAGCCGAAGATCTTCTTGGCGCGATTGATGGCGAGCTCCTCGACGATGTCGACGAACTGGCAGCCGCCGTAATAGCGCTTGCCGGGATAGCCCTCGGCGTACTTGTTGGTGAGCACGCTGCCGGCCGCCTCGAGCACGGCCTTCGAGACGATGTTCTCCGACGCGATGAGCTCGATCTCGTCCTGCTGGCGGCCGAGCTCCTTGTCGATGGCGGAAGCGACCTCGGGGTCGGTCTCGGCGAGCGGGGCGGTGAAAAAGCGCGTCGTCGGGCTCTTATTGGCCTTGAACTTGAACATTGGGGCGTCCTCGGTTTGGGCGGATGATTGGAAATTGGCGGCCGCGCCTGCGGTGGAGCCCCGCGGGCCGGCGAGCGTGCCATCGCAATACCACGAGCGCGTGCCGCCCAACAAGGAAGTCTGGGTCGCAGCCGCGTCTATTCTAGGAACGGAGGCGCGCTTACTCGGCGGCGAGCTTCGTGCTCTTGCCCATGGAGACGGGGCAGGCCGCCCACAGCTCGGAGAGGGCAGCGACGAGGTCGTCCATCTGCGCGTCCGTATGCTGGGGCGTGGGCGTCAGCCTGATCCGTTCGGTGCCGCGCGGCACGGTCGGATAGTTAATGGGCTGCGCGTAGATCTGATAGCGGTCGAGCAGCATGTCGGTGACCTGCTTGCAGTGCACCGGGTCGCCGATCAGAACCGGCACGATGTGGCTCTTGCCCTCGACGAGGGGCAGCCCCGCCTGCGTGAGGCGCGCTTTCAGCGTGCGGGCCCGCTCCTGATGGCGGGCACGCTCGAGCGCGCTCGTCTTCAAATGGCGGATGCTTGCCAGCGCCCCAGCCGCGATCGCGGGCGCAAGCGAGGTCGTGAAGATGAACCCCGGGGCAAACGAGCGGATCGCATCGCAGAGGTCGCGCGAGCCGGCAATGTAGCCGCCCATGACGCCGAACCCCTTGGCGAGCGTGCCGTTGATGATGTCGACCCGGTCCATGACGCCGTCGCGCTCGGCAATGCCCCCGCCGCGCGGGCCGTAGATGCCGACCGCGTGCACCTCGTCGAGGTAGGTGAGCGCGCCATACTTGTCGGCGAGATCGCAGATCGCCGCGATCGGCGCGATATGCCCGTCCATGGAGTAGACGCTCTCGAAGGCGATGATCTTCGGCGCGCCGGCCGGCAGCGCCTTGAGCTTCGCCTCGAGGTCGGCGACGTCGTTGTGGCGGAAGATGCGTTTCTCGCCCTGCCCGTGGCGGATGCCCTCGATCATCGACGCGTGGTTCTTCTCGTCCGAGAGGATGACGCAGCCGGGGAGCAGCTTGACGAGCGTCGCGAGCGTCGCGTCGTTGGCGACGTAGGCGGAGGTGAAGAGAAGGGCCGCCTCCTTGCCGTGGAGGTCGGCGAGCTCGGCCTCGAGCTCGACATGAAAGTGGGTCGTCCCCGAGATGTTGCGCGTGCCGCCGGAGCCGGCCCCGACGGCGTCGATCGCCGCGTGCATGGCAGCGATCACCTTGGGATGCTGACCCATGCCGAGATAGTCGTTCGAGCACCAGACGACGACCGGCCTCGTCGTGGCGCCGGTCACGCGCTCGGCGTTCGGATAGGCCCCGCGCCGGCGCAGCACGTCGGCGAACACGCGATAGCGGCCTTCGGCTCGGATCTGATCGAGCGCGGCCCTGAACTGCTTCTCGTAATCCATCGCGTTTCCCGAGCTTCTTCCTGTCTTTGTGCCCGACATTTGAACTCTTGCCGCCTAAAGGGCAACCGAACCTTATGTCGCGGCCCGCCGTGAGCTTGTTCCCAACTGCATTGCCAAAAATTTAACGTCGCGGACCTAAGCCGTGCTCGAGATAGATACGTGCCGATGACATGGACTGTTCCCAGGCACGCCGCAACATTCGAATGCAGCCTGCCTCTCGTCCTTTGGCATTGCACCGCAGCGGAGGTCTTGACCCAAGTCAAGGGCGCGTCAGTAGGACGTCGCGGTCTCGCTCACGCCGTCCTTGTTGTAAAGGTCGCGCCGGAAGTTGATCGTGCCGTCCTCCGTCGCCCACGCCGTAATATACACAAAGTACAGGGGAACTGGCGTTGCGAGCTTCACGTCGAGGCGCTCGCCGGTTTCCTTCATGGCCGCGATGCGGTCCTTTTCCCAGCCGTCGTTCTGGCCTAGCAGCCAGTAGGCGAGCCGCTCGATGTTGTTGACGCGAATGCAGCCCGAGCTCGCGGCGCGGAAATTGCGCCCGAACAGCGTGTTGGAGGGCGTGTCGTGCATATAGACGGACTCGCCGCTCGCGAAATTGATCTTGACGAACCCGAGCGGGTTCTCCTTGCCGGGCTGCTGGCGGTAGACGAGCTGCTTCGGCCGGCCCGAGGTCCAGTCGATACTCTCGGGGTCGACCTTCTTGCCGCTCCCGTCGTAGGCGTCGATGCCCATCTTGACGAGGACGCTCTTGCCCTGGGATTGCAGTTCACGCCCCTGAGGGATGAGGTCCTTGTCGATCACGGTCGGCGGCAGCTTCCACACGGGATTGAAATTCATCTCCGTAATCGTCGAGCGCAGGAGAGGCGTCGGCCGCTCCGGCTTGCCGACGACGCCCGTATGGCGCGAGATGACGCGGTTCAGCGCCACCGCCTCAATATGGGCGGCGGGGATGTTGACGACGACATACTTCTTGTTGTTCTTCGCCGCGTTCGAAAGCTCGGTGAGCCGCGCAAGGTTGGTCTTGAGCTGCTTCAGGCGGTCCTGGGACGAGACGTTGAGCGCCGGGACGGTCGTGTGCGCGTCGAGCTTTCCGGTCGGCGCTATGCCGTTATATGCCTGAAAGCGTTTCACGGCTTCGACGACTTCTCCCTCGTAGAGCTCGCCCTGGGCCGCCTGGGGCGCGAGATCGCCAGACGCGATGAGCCGCGCCCGCAACCCCGTGATGGCGAAGCTCGATTCTCCCGGCTTGAGATCGATCTCCGGAATGGTCTCCCAGCCACCCGCGGCGACAATGTCGCTGTATCGCTTGATCGCCGCCTTCGTGGCCTCGATGTTGGCCGGCGACAGCGTCGGAAAGCCCGGCTCGGGGTTGCCCTCCCACTCCCGGATGAACTGGCGGTCGGTCATGACCGGATTGGCGCCCCCGCCCACGGGCCCGAACTCGATCTGCCAAGGGTTCTCCTGGGCGCGCACCATACCCGCTCCGAGGGCCAGCGCCATGAGGGCGATCGTGGCGTTGGCCACCGACCTGCCCGCGCGGGCGGCAGGACCGCCTCGCTTCGCTCGCGATATCGCCATGAAATCCCCCGCCCCCAAGATCCAGTTCGACGACCACGCTTGGCCCGCCGGCCGTCCTCTGCTCAGAGGCCGTCCTCTCCGCTGCGGCGCCTGCGCTTGCGCAAACGGCGCGACAATCGAACGGTAAGCGGCGGGGTCGGCTCCGAAGTCTCCTGACCGTCCGCAAGCGTGCGATATTCAGCTCCGCTTGAAAAGCCGGAATCGCGCCTTGTGGACAAGGGTCGTGGGCCCTGGTGCGCGCCCGCCACAAGCATGAAAAAGGCCGCGGCGGGAGCCGCGGCCTCGTCGAAACTCTGGGCTCGCGCGCGCCCCAAGCTCCCCCGAAGTCTATAGGCGGTAGCGAATATGGTCCGCCCAGTAACGCTCGAGCCGGGTTAGGGCCTTGTTCAGACTGCGGAAGTCATCCCCCGATACCTGTCCGACAGTCTCCACCGAGCGCAGCTGGCGCTGGTAGAGGTCCTGGACCACTTCCGACGCCTCTTTGCCCTTGGGCGAGAGCGACACGCGCACGGAGCGCTTGTCCGTCTCGCTCTTCTTGTAGTCGATATACCCCATATCGACCAACTTCTTGAGATTGTAGGAAACGTTCGACCCGAGGTAGTAGCCCCGGCTCTTGAGCTCGCCCGCGGTGAGCTCGCCCTCGCCGATATTGTAGAGAAGGAGCGCCTGCACGGCGTTGAGCTCGTAGTCGCCGATGCGGTCGAACTCGTCCTTGATGACGTCGAGCAGCATGCGATGCAACCGCTCGATCAACTGCAACGCCTGAAGGTACTCCGCTCGAAACGAAGGATCCTGAACCGCCGGCGCACGGTGGCGCGCAGCGCTGAGTGCCACGGACATGGACCTGCCTCACAACCTGTTTGACGCGACCGGTTTTCCGGTTCTGGTCAGGAGGATAGCGAATACAGATAAAGTTTATCTCAAGAGCCGAGGTAAATTGGGCGTAAACGGACGTCCCGCCCGGCCGTCAGGCGCGAAGCCCCTGCATCTCCTGGCGCGTCGGGAGGACGAGCTCGGCCGCGCCCGCCGGGGCGAAATAGTCGTCGACGATCGCCTGGCTCACGTCCTCGAGACGGTCGGGGCGCCAGCTCGGACGCCCGTCCTTGTCGATCAAGGCGGCGCGCACGCCTTCTGCAAAGTCGTGCCCCTCGAGGCAGCGCAGCGCGAGGCGGTAGTCGGCAATGAGCGTCTCGCGCAGGTCGCGCGCTGCCGCCTCGCGAACATGGCGCAGCGTGATCTTGAGCGAGGTCGGCGAGCGACGCTTGAGATCGGCCGCGGTGGCATGCGCCCAGTCGCTCCCTCGCCCCGCCTCGGCCTCGAGCCGCTCGACGATCTCCTCGACCGTCTCCGCCGAGAAGCAGCGGTCGATGGTCTCGGCATGGGGGGCAAGCTCGCCCGGACCCGGCTCCCGGTGCCGGCTGTCGAGAGCCGGATCGACGGGCCAGGTGTCGGCGATCTCGGCCTTGATGGCCTCGAAGTGCTCTTTGCCGATGCAATGGGTCACGAGGCCCAGGGCGTAGGCGTCGGCGCGACCTATCGTGTGTCCGGTGAGGCCCAGATAGACGCCCATGTGGCCCGGAAGGCGCGCAAACACGTGCGCCGTTCCCACATCGGGAAAAAGCCCGATCTGCGTCTCGGGCATGGCGAAGCGATAGCCCTCGCCGGCGACGCGATGGGTGCCATAGAGCGTGATGCCGACGCCCCCGCCCATGACGAGCCCGTCGATGAGCGGAATGGTCGGCTTCGAGAAGCATTCCAACTGCCAGTTCAACGCGTACTCGTCGGCGAAGAGGCGCCTGGCTTGTGCCGGGTCCGCGCGCGCCGCCGTCATCACCTCGCGCACGTCCGAGCCCGCCGAGAACGCCCGCCCGCCGGTCGACTGGACGACGACGGCGTAGACCTGTGGATCACGGGCAAAAGACCAGAGGCCTTCGGCGAGGCGCGCCCGCATGGCCCCCGTCAGCGCGTGGAGCGCTTTCGGCCGGTCGAGGGTGACGAGCGCCATCGAGCCCACCGTCTCAATTCTCAGATCTTGCGTCAGGTCTTGCCCGTCCGCCGCGTTCATCCGTTGCTCCCCGAAGACACGTGTTGTGCTCCTCTCAAGCCTTCCGCGCGCCGCGCCGCCTCGCGTTGCGCGGCCACAATTAGCGGCTATACATCGGCGCGCAACACCCGGACACTGAGCCTCTGATTCGGGACCTGCGGTTGCGACGAGCGGCTCGCGGTGCTGAACTTTTGCGGTGCAGGGGGATTGAAGTTCTCGATGGCGGCACGTCTGCTTCCATGAGAACGGAATTGCTTGAGACGGCACCGGGGAGACGCACTCCTTCATGAAGCGTTTGCGGCTTAGTATCGCCCTTATTTTCTCGGCGGCAGCAACGGCGGCTCTCGCCGCGGAGAAATCCGTCATCGACAAGGCCTCCGACGCGGTCGAGGCCGTCGTCGAGGAGGCGACCGATGCCGCGGCCGACGTGGCCGCCGATGCGGCGAAAGCGGCAACGGGGGCCGACACCAAGAAGAAGCGCAAGTCCTCGACCGCATCGAAATCGAAGCCCGGCAAGACGGACGCGGCGCCGTCGCAGAAGTCCGCAACTTCCGAGGCGGCCAAGGATAAGACCGCCGCCGGGTCCACCCCGGCCAAAGAGACCGCAAGCTCAAAGTCGAAAGCCGAGACCGCCGCGCCGGCGCCAGCGGCAAGCAAGGCGTCCGACGGAAAGACTGCGGCTCAGCCCGCGAGCCCGGCCGCGCCGCCTGCGCCCGCCGCCGATCCCAAGGCTGCCGCCGATCCCAAGGCTGCGCTGCCGATCCCAACAAGGCCGGACCCGATGCCAAGGCCGCCGCCGACGCCAAGAAGCCGCCCGAGCCGCCCAAGGAATGGCCGCCGCTCGAGATCGAGCTCGCGAAAGCGCGCTGCACGCTGCTACTCAAGGGCCTCGACGCGGTAACCCTGCCCGAGGCGCCTTTCCGCGAGCAGGGCGAGTGCGGCGCGCCGGCTCCCGTTCGCCTCGTCAGCCTCGGCAAGAACCCGGAAGTTTCCTTCTCCCCGCCCGCCCTCGTCACCTGCGACATGGTCGCGTCGCTGCACAAATGGGTAACGCGCGACCTGCAGCCGCTCGCGAAGAAGCGTCTCGGCACGAGCCTCATCAAGATCAACGTCATGAGCGATTACTCGTGCCGCAAGGCGTACGGGCGGGTCGCCAACAAGCTCTCCGAGCACGGCCACGCCAACGCGCTCGACATCGGCTCGTTCCAGCTTGCCAGCGGCGAGCAGGTCGCCGTGCTCAAGGAGTGGGGCCAGACCAAGCGCGACCTCGAGGCTTTGATTGCCGCCGCGAAGGCCGCGGCCGAGAAGGCCAACGCCGAGAGGATCGAGGCGGAGAAGAAGGCGCAGGCCAATCTCTCCGATCCCAAGGCGGCGGGAGACGGCAAGCCTCAGCCGACGCCCCCCGCCGCGGCGGGAACGCCGATCGGCACGCCCGGCGCCGGTCTCGTCAAGACGACGATCATCGACGGCGTGCCCAAGCTCACCATTACGCTACCCGGCGGCCAGCGCCCGGCGGGCGATGCGGAGGATGGGATGGGGTTCGCGCCACACCGCCTCGGCGGCCCGAAGGCGGACGAGACCGCGGCGAAGGATGGCAAGGACGCCGCGAAATCTCTCGAGCCTCAAGCCAAGGCAGGCGCGCCGGAGAGGGCCGCCAAGAAGGACAAGTCGAAGAAAGACAAGACAATCGAGGAGCCGAAATCCGCCGCGCTCGCGCCCGCAGCGCTGCCGAGCCCGGTCCCGCCGTCGAAGATGGGCCGCTTTCTGCGCGAAGCACACGCGGCAGCCTGCAAGATCTTCGGCACGACGCTCGGCCCCGAGGCCAACAACGCCCACCGCAACCATTTCCACGTCGACATGGCCGAGCGCAAACGCTCGCTCATCTGCGACTAACGCTCGCTCCATCCGCCCCTTGCTAAGCGGGCCGCGGCGCGGGAAGGTCAGGCGCCATGAACGAGCCGATCGACAAATCGCTGAGCCCCTTGAGCCTCGCTTCCGGCCCCGGCGCGGCCAGCTACCCGGGGACGCGCTTGAGGCGCACGCGGGCGGCGCCCTGGTCGCGCCGCCTCGTGGCCGAGGCCCGCCTCTCCGTCGACGACCTCGTCTGGCCGCTGTTCGTCATCGAAGGCAAGGAGAAGCGCGAGCCCGTCGCCTCGATGCCGGGCGTCGAGCGCCTTTCGATCGATCTCGTGGTCGAGGCTGCGCGGGAGGCCGCTCGCCTCGGCATCCCCGCCATCGCCCTCTTCCCCTACACCGATCCGAAGCTCAGGACCGAGGATGCGCGCGAGGCGGCCAATCCGGAGAACCTCGTCTGCCGCGCAACGCGCGCCGTGAAGGCCGCGGGCCTCGACCTCGGCGTCGTCCTCGACGTGGCGCTCGATCCCTACACCAGCCACGGTCACGACGGCCTCGTGGTCGCCGGCAAGGTCGCCAACGACGAGACCGTCGCCGCCCTCGTGCGCCAGGCCCTCGTCGAGGCGGAGGCCGGCGCCGATATCCTCGCCCCCTCCGACATGATGGACGGGCGCGTCGGCGCGATCCGCCGCGCGCTCGAGCGCGCCGGGCGCGTCGACACGCAGATCATGTCCTACGCGGCAAAGTATGCGAGCGCCTTCTACGGGCCGTTCCGCGACGCGGTCGGCTCGGGATCGCTCCTCAAGGGGGACAAGCGCACCTATCAGATGGACCCCGCCAACGGCGACGAAGCCTTGCGCGAGGTCGCCCTCGACATTGCCGAGGGCGCCGACATGGTGATGGTGAAGCCGGGCCTTCCCTATCTCGACATCGTGCGGCGCATTGCCGAGACCTTCAAGGTGCCGACCTTCGCCTATCAGGTGTCGGGCGAGTATGCGATGGCGTTGGCCGCCGCCGAGCGCGGCTGGCTCGACGGCGATGGGGCAATGATGGAAAGCCTATTGGCGTTCAAGCGCGCCGGCGCCGCCGGCATCTTTACCTATTTCGCGCCGAAGGCTGCCAAGCTGCTCGGCCCCTGAACTAGGCGCTCTCGCCGCCCAGCGCCCTGTTCGAGCGCCACGAGAAGGCCTCGCCGACAAGCGACTTGTAGAGGCGGGGCGCGAACGGCAGCACCGACCAACCGAGGACGTTGACGATCGCCGCCGCGACGTGATGGGGCGCGAACTCAATCTCGAGCATCGGCAGCGCGAAGAGAGCAAGCGTAAGCGTCACCATCGCGGCGGAAAGGCCGATATAGGCGATCATGAAGGTCGCGTCGTAGGCGATCGTGCGGCTGTTCGGCATGGCAAGGCTCCCGGTCGGCTGGAGCCGCCGGCGCTGTGCCGGGGCTTCGCTGGAGCTACGATCGCCCGCGCCGGTCGCCTTCGCTGTTCCGTCCGGAACAGGGCCTCCCTAGTTGGTCCGCCGGCCGAACGACACGGCATAGTCGGCCGAGCGCATCGGGAATATGGTGTCGTTCTTGGGACCCTCGATGCCGTCGACAACATTGGTCGGATCGAAGATGCCGGCGTCGCATGTCGAGTCGGCCTCGAGCGCGGCAATGGCGATCGTGCCCAACGTGACGCTCTTCCTGTCCTCGGGCCAAAGCACGGTCGGATCGTCGAGGGCGTCGCCGTCCTGGCCTAGAATGGCGGTCAGGTCGAAGGTCACCGGTCCCTTGGCGAGGCGCTCTTTGAACTCGGCGGCGTAGAAGTCGGGACCCTTGGCCTTGGCCTCGTCGTCGCTGAGGCCGACCTCGCCGCCCGTGGGCACAGCCTTCCATTTGATGATCTGGCTCTCGCCCTTGGCGTTGGTGAGGGTGAAGGTGTGGACGCCCCAGTAGCTTACGGTGGCGTAGCTCGCGGGGACGGGACGCGCGGCGAGCCAGGCGCCCTGGCGCTTCGATTCCGGGTTGGCCTCGAAATAGGCCTTGATCTTGTCGCCGTCCTTGCTCGCGACAGTGGTGAGCAGCTCCAGAAACTGCTCCGGCGACTTGGCGGGGAACACGGGCGCCGAGATCATGAGGAGGTCGGTCACGTTGCCCTTGCCGAGGTCGAAATGGATCGCGATCCCGCGCACCGGCTCCTTGCCGTTGTCGGCCGCCTCAGGATCGCCGCCGCCAAGCGAGAAGCGGGCGACGAGGGGGACGGGGGCCGCGAAGTGAGGCGCCTTCGTGTAGTTCGGCGCCTCGGCCGTGGGCGTGAAGGTTCCTTTCACGCAGAAGCCCTTGGTGTGCGCCGCGCGCAGCCCCTTGTGGGCGCCGAATACCTTATTCAAGGCATCGACGAGAGCCTCCGGCGTCGCCTCCTCGGCGATGGCTGTGACCGGTAGAGCGAGAGCGGTGATACCGGCCATCAGAACGGGCAGCAGGGACTTTTGGCGCATGGCATTGGTTCTCCGAGCTTCCTGTCACGCCGATAAAAGCAGGATTTTGTTACAGAAAGCTAGGCTCAAATATTCCCGCGGCGGTCCGCGAGGAAAGCGCATGGCCAGCAGCCAAGGCCTAGAGGGCTCCTCAGCGCCTGATGCGCCGGCGCGGCTCGAGCGGCACTTCGGCGGGAGCCTCGGCAGCCCCGTCGGTCGCCGCCGGCGCGCTTTCTTGGGCGACCGCATTTTTCGGCTTCTGGCATTCGGTCAGCCACACGTCGAACACCGGATGCTCGACGGCGTTGAGTCCCGGGCTCTCGGCGAACATCCAGCCCGCAGAAGATGCGCTTCTCCTGTCCGTCGAGCTGGACCTCGTCGACCTCGACGAAGGAAGTGGTCTTCGGCTGCTCGGTCGGCGGGCGCGAGTAGCAGACGCGCGGCGTCACCTTGAGCGCGCCGAACTGCACCGTCTCGTTCAGCGGCACCTCGAGCTTCTTGATCGTCGCCGTCACCTTGTCGAGGGCCGAGAACACGGCAACGCCGTTCTCGAGCCGCTCGGCCGCAGCGTCAGTCCCCAGCGTCGCGGCGAGCGCAAGCGCCAAGCCGGCGCCCAGGAAGCAAGAGCGTCGATAGGAGTGATCGTGGTGGTCCCAGCCGTCGGTCATTGAGATTCAACTGTCGGCGCGTCGGATGGCGGAAGCGTGACGCGCTTCACCGCTCACTTGGGCCGCCACGGGGTATAGTCTCCGGTCGCCTTCGGGCGATGCCCCTCGCCGACGATCGAGCCCGGCGGGCGCCATGCCTCGCGCGTCCCCGTCATGTTCATGCGGTGCGGCTTCTGCCACGGGCGCGCCGTGTAGTTTTGCGCGACGGGGGGCGTATCGACCGTGTAGTGGAGCCAGCCGTGCCAGTCCGGCGAGACCTTTGAGGCGTCGGCAAACCCGTCGTACGTCACCCACCGCCTGAGCCGGCCGAGCGGGCCGACGGGGCCGACGCCCTGTCTTTGCTCGTAGTAGCGGTTGCCGTGCTCGTCCTCGCCCACGAACCGGCCCTGGCGCCAGATCGTGAGCCGGGTGCCCCAGGTGTTGCCGTCCCACCAGCTGAAAATCTCGTTCAGAATGCCCATGCCGCCCGCCGCGCCGCCGCCAAGTCGCGATCCCGATTAGCGCGCCTCGCGCGCAAATGTCCAGGGCGCATGGATCGCGGCGGATTTGCAACAGTCGGTGAGCCCGGAATCGCACTAGCTTGGCTTCGAGGCGTCCAAGAGACCCCCGCGTTTGGGGCCTATCCACAGGCGGCAAAATTCGGCCGCAATCGCAAGAGCCCGGATTTCCAGCTGCTTCGCGGTCGTCAATCCCCAATCCGCCAACACCACCAGATGTAGACGCGGTCGCATTAGCAGCCCCAATATCTAGTTGGCTTTACGTGACGCGCTCACGAATCGTCATAGCTTCGACCGCGTCGCTGGTGAGGTGCACGTATCCGCCTTCAGCGGAAATCCCGTAAGTCGAGTACGCGGGCTTCCGCTCGCCGATCCCGGTCAGCAGCCTCGTGTTGCCGGCACGTGAGGGACGTGCCTCGACCGATGTGAACGGCGGATCCCATGTGTGCGCCGCCTTGTCCTGCGTCGGCCGTTCATCGATTGCGACCAACTACAGAGATCGCGGGGGACTTCGAACATGAGAATTACGCGGCGTTTCACAGAAGCCGGCAAATCGCCTTACGAGCGGATCGCCTTCCGCCGCGCCATCTCCGAGATCAAGAACCCCGACGGGTCCATCGTCTTCCGCCTCGACGGCTTCGAGGTGCCCGAGACCTGGAGCCAGGTCGCCGCCGACATCCTCGCGCAGAAATACTTCCGCAAGGCGGGCGTCCCCCGCCGCCTCAAGAAGGTCGAGGAGACACAAGTCCCCTCCTGGCTCTGGCGCTCGGTCGCCGACGAGCACGCACTCGAAGCCCTGCCCGAAGCGGAGCGCTTCGGCGGCGAGACCGACGCCCGCCAGGTCTTCGACCGCCTCGCCGGCACGTGGACCTATTGGGGCTGGAAGGGCGGCTACTTCACGAGCGAGGAGGACGCGGCCGCCTTCTTCGACGAGCACCGCTTCATGCTCGCGGCCCAGATGGGCGCACCCAACTCGCCGCAGTGGTTCAACACCGGCCTCCACTGGGCCTATGGCATCGACGGGCCGAGCCAGGGCCATTACTACGTCGACTTCGAGACCGGTAAGCTCACCGTCTCGGCGTCCTCCTACGAGCATCCCCAGCCGCACGCCTGCTTCATCCAGTCGATCGAGGACGATCTCGTCAACGAGAACGGGATCATGGACCTCTGGGTGCGGGAAGCGCGCCTCTTCAAGTACGGCTCGGGCACCGGCTCGAACTTCTCGAGGCTGCGCGGGGCGAACGAGAAGCTCTCGGGCGGCGGGCGCTCGTCGGGGCTCATGAGCTTCCTGAAGATCGGCGACCGGGCGGCCGGCGCCATCAAGTCGGGCGGCACGACGCGGCGCGCGGCGAAGATGGTCGTGGTCGACGTCGATCACCCCGACATCGAGGAGTACATCAACTGGAAGGTGCGCGAGGAGCAGAAGGTCGCCGCCCTCGTCACCGGCTCCAAGATCTGCCAGAAGCGCCTGAAGGCGATCATGAAGGCCTGCGTCAACTGCGAGGCGGACGGCGTCGCTTCGGAGACGCGCGGGCCCGATGAGCGCTGCTTCGATCCGGCCAAGAACCCCAAGCTCAAGCAGGCCGTCCGCGAGGCCAAGCGCGACGGCGTGCCGATGAACTACGTGCTGCGCGTCATCCAGTTCGCCAAGCAGGGCTACAAGGACATCGACTTCGCGACCTACGACACGGACTGGGATTCGGAAGCCTATCTCACCGTCTCGGGTCAGAACTCGAACAATTCCGTGCGCGTCACGGACGAATTCCTCAACGCCGTCCTCAACGACAGGAATTGGTCGCTGACCGCGCGCACCTCGAGCAAGATCGTCAAGACGCTGCGCGCCCGCGACCTCTGGGAGCAGATCGGGCACGCCGCGTGGGCCTCGGCCGACCCCGGCATCCAGTTCCATACCACCATCAACGACTGGCACACGTGCCCGAAGTCGGGGCCGATCCGCGCCTCGAACCCGTGCTCGGAATACATGTTCCTCGACGACACGGCCTGCAATCTCGCGTCGCTGAACCTCATGACGTTCCGCAAGGGAGGCAAGAGGGCAGCAGGCAACAGGCAGCGGAATTGCGTCCTCTGACACTGCTGCCGGCTGCCCGCTGCCTGCTGCCCAGGGGATTCGACATCGCCGCCTTCGAGCACGCCTGCCGGCTGTGGACCATCGTGCTCGAGATCTCGGTCTTGATGGCGCAGTTCCCCTCGCGCCAGATCGCCGAGCTCTCCTATCGCTACCGCACGCTGGGGCTCGGCTTCGCCAACATCGGCGGCCTCCTCATGTCGTCCGCCATCCCCTACGACTCGGAGGACGGGCGCGCCATCTGCGGGGCGATCTCGGCCATCATGACCGGCGTCTCCTACGCCACCTCGGCCGAGATGGCGGGCGAGCTCGGCGCCTTCCCGGGCTTTGCGGAGAACCGCAACGACATGCTGCGCGTCATCCGCAATCACCGACGTGCGGCCTATGGCGAGACCGAATCCTACGAGAGGCTCTCGATCGCCCCGGTGCCGCTCGACGACGTGAGCTGCCCCGACGAACGCCTCGTCGAGGCGGCGCGGCGCGCCTGGGACCGCGCGATCGAGCTCGGCCAGGAGTATGGCTTCCGCAACGCGCAGGCGACCGTCATCGCGCCGACCGGCACCATCGGCCTCGTCATGGACTGCGATACGACCGGCATCGAGCCCGACTTCGCCCTCGTCAAGTTCAAGAAGCTCGCCGGCGGCGGCTACTTCAAGATCATCAACCAGTCGGTTCCCGAGGCCTTGCGCGCGCTCGGCTACCGCGAGAGCGAGATCGCCGAGATTGTCGCCTATGCCGTCGGCCACGGCTCGCTGGCGCAGGCCCCCGCCATCAACGTCTCGACGCTGCGCGCGCGCGGCTTCACCGACGAGGCGATCGCCAAGATCGAGGCCGGTCTCGCCACCGCCTTCGACATCAAGTTCGTCATGAACCGGTGGACGCTCGGCGAGGAGTTCCTGACCAAGACCATCAAAGTGCCGGCCGAGAAGCTCGCCGACGCGAGCTTCGATCTCCTCACCCATCTCGGCTTCTCGAAGAAGGACATCGAGGCCGCGAACGAGCACGTGTGCGGGGCGATGACGCTCGAGGGCGCGCCGCACCTCGAAGCCCGAGCACCTGCCCGTGTTCGATTGCGCCTCGCCGTGCGGGCGCAAGGGCCGCCGCTATCTCTCCGTCGAGAGCCACATCCGCATGATGGCGGCGTCGCAGCCGTTCATCTCGGGCGCCATCTCGAAGACGATCAACATGCCGAACGAGGCGACCGTCGAGGATTGCAAGCAGAGCTACATGCTCTCCTGGCGGCTCGCGCTCAAGGCCAACGCGCTCTACCGCGACGGCTCGAAGCTGTCGCAACCGTTGAACGCGCAGGTGCTCGGCGACGACGCTGACGAGCAGGAGGAGGCGGCGGAGGCGCTCGCCGCCGACAAGCCGATGGCGGCCCGCGCCTCCGTCGCCGCCGAGCGCATCGTCGAGCGCATCGTCGAGCGCGTACGGGCGCAAGAGCGCGAGAAGCTGCCGAACCGGCGCAAGAGCTACACGCAGAAAGCCACCGTCGGCGGCCACAAGGTCTATCTCCACACCGGCGAGTACGACGACGGACGGCTGGGCGAGATCTTCATCGACATGCACAAGGAGGGCGCCGCCTTCCGCTCGCTCATGAACAACTTCGCGATCGCCATCTCGCTCGGGCTGCAATACGGCGTGCCGCTCGAGGAGTACGTCGAGGCCTTCACCTTCACCCGCTTCGAGCCGGCGGGGCTGGTGCAGGGCAACGAGACGATCAAGAACGCCACTTCGATCCTCGACTACATCTTCCGCGAGCTTGCCGTGTCGTACCTGGGGCGCAACGACCTCGCCCACGTCGACCCGCGCGAGATCGTCGGCGAGACGGGGCTGGGGTCATCCGACCACGCCACGGACGGCCAGCTCGACCTCGATCTCCCGGCGCAGAAGTACGTGTCGAAGGGTCTCGTGCGCGGCACGCCGATCCGCATCGCGACGCGGGGCGGCGAGATGGCGGGGAGCAAGTCGGTCGCCGTGCTGCAGCAGGAGATCGCAAGCGCCTTTCCGGTCACGGAAGGAGCGACCGCGCTCAAGCCCGACACCGAGGTGATGTTCCAGCGCACGACCGTGTCGGAATCGCGCGTGTCAGTGGTCGCCCGCTCGACCGCCGACAAGGTCGCGGAGGCGCGGCTCCTCGGCTACGAGGGCCAGGCCTGCTCCGAGTGCCACAACTTCACGATGGTTCGGAACGGCACGTGCCTCAAGTGCGACACGTGTGGAAGCACGAGTGGGTGCAGTTGAGGGGGCATCAAATTCAATGTTGAAAGAGGAAGCAAAGCGATGCGTTTTGCGTGACTGGGTGTCTTTGCCAACTCAAATGCGCCAAACGAAAGCAGATGCACTCGTCTTCGTTATGACAGTCAAAGACAAATACCGGTTTCGATGTAGTGACGATCGATATCAAGTCATCAAGGGATGGCTAGAGAACTATATTGAACAGGCTCCCACCGCTTAATCTTACTTCGCTGGCCGCCTCCGCGGCCATGACGTTGAGTGCGGGCGCGCGACTTCGCCACTCCACCGCCGTCATTCCCGCGCAGGCGGGAACCTAGACAAGCTTCCACGAGCACTTGGTGAGAGAGGGGCCCGACGCCGCCGCGTCGCGCTCCATCTCACCCACACCCACGCTGCGATGTGTCCTGGGTCCCCGCCTCCGCGGGGATGACGTTGTATATGGGGAAAGCCGACCGCTCCATCTAAGCCGTCAGGTGCGGCGGCGCTGCACGTCACCGGGCAACTCCGCGATCTCGCCGCTGTTGCGATCGAAGAGATCGTCCCATTCGGGGTTCGCTTCCTCGATCAAGCGCAGCTTCCAGAGCCGGTTCCACTTCTTGAGCTGCTTTTCGCGTCTGATCGCGGCCTGCATGGTCTCGTGCATCTCGTAGTAGACGAGCCGATGGACACGATGCTTGGCCGTGAAGCCGGGCACGAGGTCTTGCACATGGATGCTGACGCGGTCTGCGAGATCGCTCGTCACGCCGACATAGAGCGAGCCATTGCGCGCACTGGCGAGGATGTAAACGCAGGGCGTCTTGGTCATTTGGGCTGAAGACCGGATGTCACCCACGGAATAGCGGTCCCGAAAGCAAGAGCGGAGACTGATCCTCCGGACCACCATGCCGGAGACCGCTCATGTCGCATGCCCCCGCCCAGCCTCTCAAGGTCACGAAGATCCTCGCCGACGGCTGGCTCGCCTTCCTCGCCATCCTCGCCGTGTTCGTCGTCCATGACGTTGCAACCGGCGTCTCGTTCGGCGGCGGAACGATCGGCGGCGTAATCGGCGGCATCGTGGCCGGCGGGCAGGCCTTCCTCACCCCGCGCCCCAACCTGAGCCCCTGGCAGCGCCGCTTCCTCCTCGCCGCCATCGGCACCGCGGCGTCGGTCACCGTGCTCGCGCTTCTGCACGCGCTCAAGTTCTGAGCCGGCCGCGGCCACCCCTCACACCTGCGCCAGCCCCTGGTCGAGGTCGGCGATGATGTCGGCCACGTCCTCGATGCCGACCGAGAGGCGCACCACGTCGGGCCCGGCGCCCGCCGCCTTGCGCTGCTCGTCGGTCAGCTGGCGGTGGGTGGTCGAGGCCGGATGGATGATCAGGCTCCGAACGTCGCCGATGTTGGCCAAGTGCGAGAAGAGGGTCAGCGCCGACACGAGCTTGACGCCCGCGTCGTAGCCGCCCTTGAGGCCGAACGTGAACACGGCGCCCGCTCCCTTCGGGCACAGCGTCTTTGCGAGCGCGTGGTTCTTGCTCGAGGCCAGCCCCGCGTAGTTGACCCACGCCACCTTGGGGTGCTTCTCGAGCCAGCGCGCGACCTCGAGCGTGTTCTCGCAATGGCGCTGCATCCGGAGCGGCAGCGTCTCGATGCCGGTGAGGATGAGAAAGGCGTTCATAGGCGCGATCGCCGGGCCGATGTCGCGCAGCCCCATGACGCGGCAGGCAATCGCGAAGCCGAAGTTGCCGAATGTCTCGGCGAGCCTCATGCCGCCGTAGGACGGGTTCGGCTCGACAAGCGTCTTGTAGCGGTGCTTGGCGCCGAGCCAATCGTAGGTGCCGCAATCGACGATGATGCCGCCGATCGAGTTGCCGTGCCCGCCCATGAACTTGGTCAGCGAATGGACGATGATGTCGGCGCCGTGCTCCTTCGGCCGGCAGAGGTAGGGGGTGGCCAGCGTGTTGTCGACGATGAGGGGCACGCCGGCGCGCTTGGCGATCGAGGCGATCGCCGGGAGGTCGATCACGAGCCCGCCCGGGTTGGCGATGCTCTCGACGAAGATCGCCCGCGTCTTCCCCGTGACCGCCTTCTCGAACGAGGCCGGGTCGGTCGCGTCCGCCCATACGACGTTCCAGTTCGACTTCTTGAACGAGTGGTTGAACTGGTTGATCGAGCCGCCGTAGAGCTGGCGCCCGGCGACGAACTCGTCGCCCGGCTCGAGCAGCGTATGGAACACGATGTATTGCGCCGCGTGGCCCGAGGCGACCGCCAGCGCCGCCGTGCCGCCCTCGAGCGCGGCGACGCGGCTCTCGAGCACCGCCTGCGTCGGGTTCATGATGCGCGTGTAGATGTTGCCGAACACCTCGAGCCCGAAGAGGGCCGCGGCGTGGTCCGCGTCGTTGAAGACGTAGGAGGTCGTCTGATAGATCGGCGTCACGCGCGCGCCCGTCGAAGGGTCCGGCGCGGCGCCGGCGTGGACGGCAAGCGTCGAGAAGCGGGGCGAGGGGGCGGGCGTGTCCGTCATCGGGCTCTCCTCAGTTCGGATTTCGCCGACAGAAAGGGGGGATGGGCCCGCGGTGTCAACCCGCATCCCTCGCCCTTCTGCGTTGTGCCGGATGCCCTGGGTCCCGGCTCTCCGCGCTGACGCGCTTCGGCCGTGATGACAGTGGGGAGCACGCCCAAACTTGTCATCCCGGCCGAAGTGATCGCGTAGCGATCACGCAGAGCCGCGACCCATGGTCACAAGCGTGGACGACGATTTTTGAAAAGGACTACTGGGCGGCCTCGGATTGCACGGCGGGCTGCGACCTGGCGACGATGTTCAGGCGCTCGACGGCAGCCTGCAGGATCTGGCCGAGAAACTCCGAATAGCGCATGCCCTGGAAGCCCGCCATGAGGTTCACCTTGCCGTCCCAGCACCAGCCGGGATTGGGATTGACCTCGAGGAGCTTGATCTCGCCCCTCCCGTCGGCGCGGAAGTCGAAGCGCGCGTAGTCGCGGCAGCCGAGCCGCTCGAAGAGGCGCATCGAGTGCTCGATCATCTGCTGCTGGGCCTGGTCGGAGACGGTCGCCTCGATGTAGCGGATCTGCGTCCAGAACGGGCTCTCGGGCTCCCACTTCGATTCATAGCCGAGAATCCTCGGCAGCTTTGGATCGAGGCTCGAATAGTCGACCTCGAGCACGGGGAGCGCGCGCAGGCCCTGGTCGGGATTGCCGACGAGCGCGACCGAGTACTCCGGCCCCGAAAGATATTCCTGCACCAGCACCGGGCGCCGCGGGAACTCGATCCTGAGCTTGTCGAGGTAGTCGAGGAGCGCCTTCTCGTTCTTGACCACGGCGTCCTTGGTGATGCCCTGCGAGCTGTCGCCGTAGTTGGGCTTCAGGATCGCCGGGAACACCGAGGGCAGCGTCGCGCCCTGGTCGCCGGGGCGCACGTAGGTCTCGAGCGGCACCGGTACGTCGAGCGTGATCGCGACCGCGCGCACGAGCCCCTTGTCGTAGCAGGCGGCGAGCGCCGAGGGACCCGCCCCCGTGTAGGGAAGGCCGAGCGCCTCGAGCATGGCCGGGACGTGCAGCTCCTTGAACGGGTCGTTGTTGAAGCCCTCGTCGCAGAGGTTGAACACGAGGTCGGTCCGGAGGTCGGAGAGGTCGCGGTCGAGGGTCGCGTGGTTGTCGAGGTAGCGGAACTTGTAGGCGGGGAGCTCGAGGAGGGCATCCTGCAGGCGCCGGATCGTCTCCATGTCCTCGGGATTGAAGGTGCCGCCGCGCTTCACCGTATCGGGCAGCCTGGGATCGCCCATCAGCACGGTCACGTCGATCTGCTGCAGCTTGCCGCGCGGCTTGCGGACGGGAAGCTGGGGGGCATCCGCCGAGAGGAGCAGGCGGCGCGCCATCATGCCGAGGTCCTGGTCGCGGTCGGAGAGCGCCTCGGCGTTGCCGTGGTGGCGGACGTTGCGGAATCCGCACTTCTCGAGGAGCTTCGTGATGCCGTCGCGCGTGTAGAGGCGCTCGGCATAGAACTGGTCGGCGATGACGCCGAGCTCGTCGTGGACGATCACCTCGCGCGAGATGAGCCGCTCGCGGTCGGCCGAGAGCGAGCGCTCGCGGCAGACGAAATGATGCTCGTCGATCCACTCCCACGAACGGCGGTCGAAATGGTCGGCCATGTAGGCGCCGTCGGTGATGTCGAGCACGAGCTGGCCCGACGGTCGAAGGAGCTTGCCGACGGTGGCCAGCACCTTCTCGTCGTCCTGCTTGTTCGAGAAGTAGCCGAACGAATTGCCCATGATGGCGACGCAGTCGAAGCTCGTCTCGGCGCAGCCTGGGGTTCCTCGCGTCGCCCTCCTTGAAGACGATGGCGAGCCCCTCGCTCTGGGCGCGCTTTTTGGCCAGGCGGATCAGGTAGCGCGAGCGGTCGACGCCGGTCACGTTCTTGAAGCCGCGGCGCGCCAGCTCGAGGCAATGGCGCCCCTGTCCGCAGCAGAGGTCGAGAATCTGGCTGTGCGGCTGAATGGCGGCCGAGGAGACGATGAAGTCGACCTCGCGGCGCGTGTTCTCGTTGTTCTCGACGACGTCGCCGTCGGTCTTGACGTAGAGCGCGTTGAAGAGCTTGCGCCACCACTCTGCGGGGAGATGCTGTTCGAGATCCGCAACCGGACCGAGACAGGAGCGCGGCGAAGGCCGCTTGGGCTTCTTGGCCTTTGGCACTGGGGCCATGGTGGACGACTGTCCTCAAAAAAAATATCCGCGCCGATAGTACCGGGCGGCGGTGAAGGCACAGTTTAATTCGCTTGGCCCCCGACGCCGATAGGCGCGCGCTCACGAGCCTTATCGGCCCCGCAGCGCGCGATACTTAAGTCACGATTGCGACATTGCAAGTGTCATCTTTTGCTTACCCCCGCGAAGCTCGGAGAGGCGGTCAGCGGGCGCGCACCATGGTCGCGATGAAGAACCCGTCGGTCCCGTGCGAGGCCGGCGTGAGCAGCAGTGTCTCGGCGGCGCCGTCGGCGGACGCGGGTGGCAGCGTCGCGAAGCGGGCCTGCCAGGTCTCGTGCCAGGGGACGAGCGTGAACTCGGGGTGGGCGGCGAGGAAGCCTCTGACCTGGTCGCCGTTCTCCTCCGGCAGCACCGAGCACGTCACATAGACGAGGCGCCCTCCCGGCTTGACCAGGGGGGCTGCCAGCGCCAGCACCGCCCGCTGCTCCCGCTCGCGGTCGACGAGGCTTTGCGGCCTCAAGCGCCACTTCGAATCGGGACGGCGGCGCCAGGTCCCCGAGCCGGTGCACGGCGCGTCGACGAGGACGATGTCCATCTTGCCACCGAGCGCCTCGAGCGCCGCCTCGTTTCCTCCCTCCATCACCTGCACGTTGCGTACGCCCGCGCGCTTCAGGCGCTCGAAGATCGGGCGGAGCTGGGCCTTGTCGCTGTCATAGGCATAGATCTGGCCGGTATTCTCCATCTCGGCCGCGAGCGCGAGCGTCTTGCCGCCGGCGCCGGCGCAAAGATCGAGCACCTGCAGGCCGCGGCGCGCTCCGGCGAGGAGGACCGCGATCTGGCTCGCCTCGTCCTGCACCTCGAACCAGCCCTTGCCGTGGGCCGCCTCCGCCTCGACGTTGGGACTGCGCCCGGCGCCCTCGGGCGCCGGTATGCGCATGCCCACGGGCGACAGCGGCGCCGGTGCGGCCCCTGCGTGCTCGAGCGCCTTCAAGACCTTCTCCCGCGTCGCCTTGAGCGTATTGACCCTGAGATCGACGGGCGCGCGCCGGGCCAGCGCGGCCCCCTCCTCGGCGGCGCGTTGGCCGAAGGCACGCTCGAAGGACGGGGTCAGCCAAGCGGGGAAGTCGCCGGCGATGCTGGGTGCTGCCCCGGCGTCGAGCGGGCGGGCGACGGCCGCCTTTTCCTCCTCTGACAGAGGCTCGAGCGCGTGCGGCGAGCCGTCGTCGGCGGCGGCGAGCCCGGCGAGGTCGAGGCCGAGCGCGCGAGGGGCGGCCGCGATGACGAGCGCGCGGGGCGCCTCGCTCCCCATCTGCGCTGCAAGCGAGAGGCGCCGGCGCAGCACGTCGTAGACCAGCGTGCCGATGGCCGAGCGGTCCCCGGAGCCGGCAAACCTGTGCGCCTTCCCCCAGTCGGCCAGCGCCATCGAGGCCGGCCGGTGGCGGGTGAGGATTTCGTCGAGGATCTCGACCGCGGCCTTCATCCGCGCACCGGGACGCACGCTGGCCTCTCAATTCCCCGCCGCGATGACCTTCGCGGCGAAATAGGCCCACATGGCCATAAGGACGAGCGAACTTCCCAGAAATGCGATCACAGGGTGGAGGATGGCGGTCGGCTGCATGCGCCTCGGCTCCCTCGATGACCGCAGCCCGCCTACACGCTCCCCTGATAGTTGGGGGTCTCGCGCGTGATCAGCACGCCGTGCGCATGGCTCTCGCGCATGGACGCCGGTCGAGATACGGATGAACTTGGCGCGCGCCCTGAGCTCGGCGACCGTGCGCGAGCCCGTGTACCCCATGCCGGCGCGGAGGCCGCCGACGAGCTGGTGGAGAACCGCGTCGACTGGCCCCTTGTAGGGCACCTGCCCCTCGATCCCCTCGGGCACGAGCTTCAGGGTATCCTTGACCTCCTGCTGGAAGTAGCGGTCGGCCGAGCCCCTCGCCATGGCGCCGACCGAGCCCATGCCGCGGTAGGCCTTGTAGGTGCGCCCCTGGTAGAGATAGGTGTCGCCCGGCGCCTCGTCCGTGCCGGCGAGCAGCGAGCCCACCATCACGCAGTCGGCGCCGGCCGCGAGCGCCTTGACGATGTCGCCCGAGTAGCGGATGCCGCCGTCGGCGATGACGGGGACGTCGTGCTTGTGGGCCTCCTCGGCGCAATCCATGACGGCGGTGAGCTGGGGAACGCCGACGCCGGCCACGATCCGGGTCGTGCAGATCGAGCCCGGGCCGATGCCGACCTTGACCGCGTCGGCGCCCGCGTCGATGAGCGCGCGGGTGGCTTCGGCGGTCGCCACGTTCCCCGCCATGACCTGCACCGAGTTCGAGAGCTTCTTGATGCGCGCCACCGCCTCGATCACCGCGCGCGCGTGCCCGTGCGCGGTATCGACCACGATCAGGTCGCAGCCGGCGGCGATGAGGCGCTCGGTGCGCTCCTGCCCCTCCTCGCCGACCGTCGTCGCCGCGGCGACCCTGAGGCGGCCCTCGGGGTCCTTGCAGGCGTGGGGGTGCTTCTGCGCCTTCTCAATGTCCTTGACCGTGATGAGGCCGATGCAATGAAAATCGTCGTCGACGACGATGAGCTTCTCGATGCGGTGCTGGTGCAGGAGGCGCTTGGCCTCCTCGCGGCTCACGTCGCGCTTCACCGTGATCAGCTTGTCCTTGGTCATGAGCTCGGAGACGGGCTGATTGGGGTTGGTCGCGAAGCGCACGTCGCGGTTGGTCAGGATGCCGACGAGGCGGCCCTTGCCGTCGCCCTTGCGCGCGGCCTCGACGACGGGAATGCCGGAGATCGAGTGATCGGCCATGAGCTTCAGGGCCTCCTGAAGCTTGGCCGCGGGATGGATGGTCACGGGGTTCAAGACGATGCCGGATTCGTACTTCTTCACCGTCGACACGTGGCGCGCCTGCTCGTCGGGGGCGAGATTGCGATGGAGCACGCCCAAGCCTCCCTCCTGCGCCATGGCAATGGCGAGGCGGCCTTCGGTCACCGTGTCCATGGCCGAGGAAATGACCGGGATATTGAGCTCAATCGAGCGGGTGAGGCGCGTCGAGACGTCGACCTGCCCCGGCAATACTTCCGACGCGGCCGGCACGACCAGCACATCGTCGAACGTCAACGCCAGCCCGAAATCGCCATCGATTGGGGGCTTGGCCATCCACTTCTCTCCTTGTGCCCGGGGTGTCACCCGGATGTGACAATACGTTGCCGCAGACCAGGGGTCGCGGCGCCGATAGTGTCGGCGCCCTATAGCACCGGCGACCCGGCAGTGGAAGCGCCCGCCGCGGCCATCCCCACGTCCCGGCATTAACCAGCTAGGACATGGACAAGACAGGGCAACTTTGATAGAAGGCGCAGCAAATTCGCCACTCGGGACGGCTCGGCAATCGAGCCGGCCTGTGGTGCTGTGCATGAACTCAACTCTAGACCAGGGGTCACCGCTTGCAGGTACTCGTCCGCGACAACAACGTCGACCAAGCCTTGAAGGCGCTCAAGAAGAAGATGCAGCGCGAAGGCATTTTCCGGGAGATGAAGCTCCGCAATTATTTCGAGAAGCCCTCCGAGAAGAAGGCCCGCGAGAAGGCGGAGGCCGTGCGCCGCGCGAGAAAGCTCGCCCGCAAGAAGCTGCAGCGTGAAGGGCTGCTCCCCGGCAAGCCCGCTGCCCAGCGCGGCGGACCAGGCGCCAAGGGTCCGGGTCGCGGCGGCCCCGGCGGCGGACGCTCGGGTGGCGGGTTCGGCGGTGGTGGTGGCGGCGGCTACGGCGGTGGTGGCGGCGGCTATGGTGGTGGCGGCGGTGGCGGCTTCGGCACCCGCTAGCACGTCAAGCGCAACTCATTGAATTCGGCCGCCGCCGGCACCCAATGCCGGCGGCGGTTTCGTATGCCGGCGAATTGTCAGACGTCGGCGGGTCTCGCTGGCGTTCCTGCGGGGGCTCGACTATCGTTGCCCGCGATGGGACGCCTCTGGTTCGCCTCACTGATCACACTGTCGCTCCTCGTCGCGATGGTGGCCGGCATCGTGCTCGCCGCCCTCGTCGCCGCGGGCAGCGTCGAGCTTCCGCTCGCGCTCGCGCTCACCTTTGCCATCAACCTCGTGCTGTTCGTCGTGAGCCCCTGGTTCACGGACCTCATGCTGCGCTGGATCAACGGCCTCCGGTTCCTCACCGACGCCGAGGTGCAGGCAAAGTATCCGCACATTCACGCGCTGATCCACGAGGTTGCCGGCGACTATCGCTTCAAGGCGCCCTCGATCGGCGTCATTCCCGACCGCAATCCGACGGCCTTCACCTACGGCATCCTGCGCTCGAGGGCGCGCATCGTCATCACCGACGGCATCTCCGAGTTCCTGTCCGTGGACGAGGCGCGTGCCGTCGTCGCCCACGAGCTCGGCCACATCGTCAACCGCGATTTTCTCGTCATGACGGTTGCCGGAATGCTTGTGCAGATGCTCTATCAGGCCTACGCCAGCCTCACCCGCGTCAAGTCCTCGGACTCCAAGAAGGGAAACAATCTCGCCCTCGTCGGCCTCGCGGCCTTCGTCCTCTACCAGATCGGCATCTTCGTGCTGCTCTACCTGTCGCGCACGCGCGAGTATCTCGCCGACCGCTTCTCGGCCGAGCGCGTCGAGGCCCGCCACCTGGCGAATGCCCTCGTCAAGATCGCCTACGGCATCGATGTCGCCGCCGACACGGAGGAAACGCGCGGGCTCCTCGCCAGCACGCGCCACCTCGGCGTCGTCGACGTGAACAGCGCCCGCTACCTCGGTCTCGTCGTCGAAAGCGCCAAGGCGCATCCCGGCGCTGTCACCGAGGCCATGCTGTTCGATTGCTACAACCCCTGGGCGAAGTGGGTCGAGCTCATGTCCACCCACCCGCTCACGGGCCGGCGCATTCTCAAGATGAGCGAGATCGCCGCCGAGAAAAGCCAGCCCTTCCCCGACCTCGACATCGCGGCGACGGCGCGCCGCGTCGGCGTCGACCGCGCCCAGCTCAGCCGGCAGTTTATGTCGGAGATCGGCATCCTGCTGCTCCCGATCCTGGCCGCGCTCGTCGCGGCGGCCGCGGGCGCGATCACCCTCGCCCCGGCAGCGGCTGCAGGCGTCTGGCTCCTCACCATCCCCTGGCGCTTTCCGCAAGGCGCGCCGCAGGACACGACCGTCGCCGCCCTCATGGCCGACTGGAAAGCCTCCCCCGTCCGCGGACGCGCGGTGCACCTCAAGGGCGAGCCGATCGGACGTGCGGTCGCCGGCTCCGCCATCGGCGAGGACCTTCTCTTCGCCGACGGAAGCGGGCGCATCATTGCCGATTTCCGCTCCATGGCGGGGCCGCTCGGCGACATTTTCGCGGGCCTCGCGCGCGTCAAGAAGCACATCGGCCAAAAGGGCGAGCTCATGGGCTGGTTCCGGCGCGGGATGGGCGGCTATGTCATCCTCTCGCGCCTCACGACCGGCGCCGGGACGCTGCGCGCCAGGCCCTATTTCTGGGACGTCGTGTTCTCGCTCATCGTCATCGGCGCGAGCGGCGCGCTCTGGCTCTACGCGCCGACTGAGTTGCTTTAGCCGGCGGCGCGCTGCTTGCGGCTCCTCAAGTCGTCCACCCAGCGGTAGACCGCATCGTAGGAGCCGAAGAGATGATGGTCGGCATGGTTGGCGCTCGGGAACGTCACGATCGTTTTCGGCGAACGGGCCGCCCGGTGCACGGCACGGCCCATGGCGACGGGGATCACGTCGTCGGCCTCCCCATGGATCACGAGCAGGGGGGCTCGCACCTCGCCGATGAACCGCATCGTCTCGTAGCGGTCCGTCATCAGCCAGCGTGCCGGCAGGTAGCTGTAGTGGAGGGCCGCGAGATCGATCATCGACGTGTAGGGGGCATCGAGGATGAGCCCGCCGATGCGCTTGTCCGCCGCTACCTGCACGGCGACGCCGGTGCCCAATGATTCGCCGTAGACGATGATGTCGCCGGCGTCGACGCCACCCGCGACGAGGCGGTCGTAGGCGAGCTTGGCGTCCGCCACGTTGGCCGCCTCCGACGGCGTCCCGGTGCTGCCGCCGAACCCGCGGTAGGTCATCATGAACACGCCCCAGCCGCGCGCCATGTACTTGCGGATGCGCTCGGCCCTTACGCCGAATGAGCCGCCGTTGCCGTGAAAGTAGAGGATCGTCGGCGCGCCGGGTCGCGCACGCCCCCACCAGGCGAGAACCCGCTCTCCGTCCGGCGTCTCGAGCGTGATCTCCTCGACGCCGCCGAGTTCGACGCTCGCCGGCGTGATGCGCTCCGTCTCGGGGAAGTACATGAGCCGGCGCTGCAGATAGAGCGTCGCGACGTAAAGGGCCGCATAGAGCGCGACGAGCGTAGCGGCGATTTTCGCCAGGAGTGCCATCAGGAATTCCCCGCCCGCGCCGGTGAGACTGCCGTTTTCCTATCATGAGACATCATGAGACGCGCCCGTCCTGCGAAAAAGCGCCGCGACCCGCGGCCCGCTTAATCGTTCCTTTACCAAGGAGGGCGCTTTCTAGAGATGTAAAGGTTTGCGTAGGAATTCCGTCATGCGTCCTCCTCGACTTACGCGCGGGCTCTGGCGACTTTGCCTGCTCGCATCTGCCGCCGCTACCGCGGCCTGCAGCAGCTCCCAGATTTCTCAAGACCCGGCCTACACGTCGAGCCTCGCGCCGCACCCGGAGGAGGGCATGGTCCGCGAGCCGCCCTCGCCGTACGTGCAGACAGGCAGCCTCGGACCAACCTACGGGCCGTCGTCGGCATATCAGCCGGGAGACCGCTGGAGCGAGACGCAGCAGAGCCCGACCGGGCCCATCACGCCGTCGCCGCAGCCCATCTATCCGCAGCCGGCGCGCTACCACGCCTACGAGCCGGGCTGGCGCGCACCGATGCCGCGCTCGGGGCTGTCGGCGCAACCCTCTGTGATCGAGGTGCGTGAAGGGGAAACTCTCTACGGCATCGCCCAGCGCCATGGCGTCTCAGTCGCCGACCTCATCACCGAGAACCATCTTACGGGGGTCACGATCGACGCCGGCCAGAAGCTCCGGCTTCCCGGCCGGTAAGCCGATCACTGGCTCCAGGCCGACGTGGTCGAGCCGTCGTCGTCGAAGCACCGGAGCAGGTGCGCCTCCCGCTCGGGGCCCGGCAGATGGCCGAAGGGCGAGCCCTTGCTGTTGGCGAGGTAGGGCGCGAAGCCCTCGACGTCGGCGCGCGTCAAGAGGCCGACGTCGCGACCCCGCTTGATCGCCCAGCAGTCGGCGTCGTTCTCGGACGAAGGCGACGGATAGAAGGTGTGGCCGAGCACGTGGTGGGCGCACTCGTGCATGTAGAAGAAGGTCTGCATCCTGTCGGGGAGCGTCGCGAGGCGGTCGGGGTCGACGGAGATGATCGGCATGCGGGTGACGATCCAGGCGCGCGCCACGTCGCCGAGCTGGGTCTGGCGGACGGTGCGCACGGCGACGCCGCGAAAGTCCTGGCAGCGCATCGGCAAGCCGCCGATCACGGGCTCCATCTCGAGCCCTTCGCCGTGAGCGAAGCCGCCCCACAGCATCAATCCCAGAGCGGCGATTGAAGAGAGAACCCCCCTCACGAGCCACCTTTCATGAGCGCGCACTGACGTCCCACGAGTTGGACATGAGGCTAGAGTTTAACTGCGCCCCGGCGCAAGGGGATAAGTCGTGAGCGGCTGTAATATGGGGGCGAAGTCTGTGATCCGAGGCAAATGCCGACGACATCATCCGCTGCCCGCCTCGTCAGCCGGACCTTCATCCGCCGAATCGGCGAAACGCTGGCTGCGACCTCCTCGGCCGACGCGACCTCTCCCCGCTTCACCTGCTCCAATCCTTCGAGGACCGATGTGAGATGAGCCGGATCGATAGTTTCAGGCGCGTCACTTCCAGTCATCGCAAGCATCATGCTCGCAATCTCGTCCTGTTCCTCGGCTGAGCGGGCGCGCACGACCCCAAGGGCCTGCTCGAGAAGCTTTGTCATGACAACAGTATAGCACGACGGGGAAAGGGAAATAGATCCTCAGTGCCCCATGGCCTTGCCGATCTCCTCCGTCATCTTCTTCGCGTCGCCCAAGCAGCATCATCGTGTTGTCGCGATAGAAGAGCGTGTTGTCGATGCCGGCGTAGCCCGAGGCGAGGCTGCGCTTGTTGAACATGACGGTCCCGGCCTTCCACACCTGCAGCACCGGCATGCCGTAGATCGGCGACTTCGGGTCGTCCTCGGCGGCCGGGTTCGTCACGTCGTTGGCGCCGATGACGTAGGCCACGTCGGCCTGCTGGAACTCGTTGTTGATGTCCTCGAGCTCGAACACCTCGTCGTAGGGGACGTTGGCTTCGGCAAGCAGCACATTCATGTGCCCCGGCATGCGCCCGGCGACGGGATGGATCGCGTATTTCACCTCGACGCCCGCCTTCTTCAGCTGGTCGGCCATCTCGCGGAGCGCATGCTGCGCCTGCGCCACCGCCATGCCGTACCCCGGCACGATGATGACCTTCTGCGCGTTCTTCATGATGTAGGCGGCATCCTCGGCCGAGCCGAGCTTCACCGGCTTCTGCTCGCCGCCGGCCGGGCCCGCCACCTCGCCGCCGAAGCCGCCGGCAATGACGGAAATGAAGCTCCGGTTCATGCCCTTGCACATGATGTAGGAGAGGATCGCGCCCGACGAGCCGACGAGGGCGCCGGTGATGATCAGCGCAATGTTGCCGAGCGTGAAGCCGATGCCGGCGGCGGCCCACCCCGAGTAGGAGTTCAGCATCGAGATGACGACCGGCATGTCGGCGCCGCCGATCGGGATGATGATGAGGCCGCCGAAGACGAGGGCTATTATCGTGATGGCCCAGAACAGCCACGGGTCGCCGCCCGACAGGCAGAATTGATAGATGAGCCAGGCTATGGCGACAAACAGCGCGAGGTTCACGACGTGGCGCATGGGCAGGATGATCGGCGCGCCCGACATGCGCCCCGAGAGCTTCGCGAACGCGATCACCGAGCCGGTGAACGTGATGGCGCCGATGGCGAGGCCGAGGCCCATCTCGACGAGGCTCTGCGCCGCGATGGCGCGCGGCG
The DNA here is from genome assembly GCA_963699485.1 of uncultured Alphaproteobacteria bacterium. Taxonomy (GTDB): domain Bacteria; phylum Pseudomonadota; class Alphaproteobacteria; order Rhizobiales; family Hyphomicrobiaceae; genus Hyphomicrobium_C. The sequence goes on from CAVOUC010000025.1 coordinate 61,433, forward strand.
TGCCGATGCCGAAGGCCTCCGGCGCATAGAGGGCCGCTGCGGCGACGCAGACAGCCGCGAGGCCGACCAGCGAGTGGAACGCCGCCACCAGCTCCGGCATCTGCGTCATCGGGATCCGGCGCGCCGTGATCGCCGCCAATGGTGCCGCCGATGCCGAAGCCGGCGGCAATCAAGAGCCACGTGAGCCATTCCTGCGGGTTCGAGACGGCGAGCGTGGTCAGGATCGCGAGATCGTCATGCCGAGCATGCCGAGCAGGTTGCCGCGCCGGGACGTCTCGGGATGCGAGAGGCCGCGAAGTGCCAGGATGAAAAGCACTCCAGCTATGAGGTAGAGAATGGCGTAAATTGGCGCGAGAAGCGGTTGCATGATGAGCAAAGGGGTCAGCCCCCCGACCTCCTCTGTTGTTCTGAGCGTCCTGCGCCGGCGCCGGTTTGCATCGGTTACTTGACCTCGCCCTTCTTGGGCTCTTTCTTCTTGTACATGGCGAGCATGCGCTGCGTGACGAGGAAGCCGCCGAAGATGTTGACGGAGGCCATGACGAGAGCGAGGAAACCGAAGATGCGCGCCGCGAGCGTGCCGGTCATCACCGCCTCGACGCCGACGGCAAGCAGCGCGCCGACGACGATCACCGAGCTGATCGCGTTGGTGACGCTCATGAGCGGCGTGTGGAGTGCCGGCGTCACGCTCCAGACTACGTAGTAGCCGACGAAGATCGCCATCACGAACACCATCAGGCGATAGATCGAGGGATCGACCGCCCCGCCCACGCTCTCGCTTGCGAGCGCGCTCTGATCGAGAGCGAAAACCGCAATCGCCGTGAGCACAGCCAGTTTAAGTGTATTCATACGGAGCTCCCTCATGCGGCGGTCTCGCGGACAAGGCTCGGGTGGACGATGCGCCCGTCCTTGGCGACGAGCGTGCCCTTGATGATCTCGTCGTCCCAGTTGACGCGCAGCGCCTTCTCCTTCTTGTCGATCATGAGCTCGAGGAATGCGAGCAGGTTCTTGGCGTAGAGGCTCGAGGCGTTGACCGGCACCGAGCCCGCGAGATTGAGGGGCCCGGCGATCTTGACCCCGTCGACCTCGATCGTCCGTCCGGCCGCGGTCGCCTCGCAGTTTCCCCCGCGCTCGGCGGCAAGATCGACGATGACGGAGCCCGGCTTCATGCTCTCGACCATCGCCTGCGTGATGAGGCGCGGGGCCGGGCGGCCGGGGATCAGCGCCGTGGTGATGACGATGTCCTGGGCCTTGATGTGGGAGGCGATGAGCTCGGCCTGCTTCTTCTGGTACTCGGCCGACATCGGCTTGGCGTATCCCGCCGCCGTCTGGGCCTCGCGAAACTCGTCGTCCTCGACGGCGATGAACTTGGCGCCGAGCGAGGCCACCTGCTCCTTGGTCGCCGGGCGCACGTCGGTTGCGGACACGATCGCGCCCAGCCGGCGCGCGGTGGCGATCGCCTGCAGGCCCGCCACTCCCACTCCCATGATGAACACCTTGGCCGCCGGCACCGTGCCCGCCGCCGTCATCATCATCGGCAGCGCCTGGCCGAACATGGAGGCCGCGTCGACCACCGCCTTGTAGCCGGCGAGATTGGCCTGGCTCGACAGCACGTCCATCGACTGGGCGCGGCTGATGCGCGGCATGAACTCCATCGAGAAGAGCGCCGCGCCCGACTGCGCCGCAAGCTCGAGCTGGGGCCGGTCACCAAAGGGATCGAGCATCGCCGCGACTATGGCGCCAGGCTTCAGCGATTTCATCTCCTCGAGGCTCGGGCGGCGCACCTTGAGCAGGATGTCGGCATCGGCGAGCGCGTCGCGCGCCGTGGCCACGATCTGGGCCCCCTGCGCTTTCAAGGCTTCATCGGAAAACCGGGAGCGCTCGCCGGCGCCCGCCTCGACCTTGACGGTCGCGCCGAGAGCGACGAGCTTCTTTACGGTCTCGGGAGAGACCGCAACGCGAGGCTCATCCTCTGCCTCGGCCGTGACGGCGATCGTGACCATCGGGCACACACACGAACTTCACGTGCGCCGCGGGCTCCCGCCGGCGCGGGGCTTGCGTCAGCGCCTCGGAGCGTCCTCAGACGAGGAAGTAGGCCATGCCGGCGAGCAGCACGACGAGAAAGGCGATCAGATATTTCGTGAGCCGCAGAAACCCCTGGTAGGTCTCCAGATGCTGCGCGTAGTCCATGGCCGCATTGCCGCCTGACGTGTCGATGCTCATGCCAGCCCCTCCCGCTGCGTTGAAATGGATTTGAGCTTGGTAACGTAACGAACTGATCCCTTCAAGGGCCTCGGCACCGCCGATTGAAAAAGCGGACCCCCGCCCGGCCCCATTGCCGGCCCAATCGGCTGCCAAGAGCGAGGGAGCCCCGACGGCGGGGCGCCCGGGTCTCAGCACGTGCCGAATTTGGCTCAGTTACCGAAATCGACGCCAGCCCGGCTGGTCATGGCTGCAGCGGGGGCGGCCTGCCTTGCCGGCTTGGGCTCAGCCCTCGCGCTCGAGGAGCCTCCCGACGAAATGCCCGCCCTCAAGGCCTGCGAGAAGAAGGCCTGCACGATGTTTCTCGAGAAACCCAAGGCGGGCGACGATCTCACCTGCAAGATCTCGAAGACCTGGGCGCGCTCGAGCATCAAGGGCGGCGAGCAGAAGGGCGTGTCCTGGGGTTTCGGAGACGCGCGCTGCACGGTCGACGTGAAGCTCGCCCGCGCCGACGTCGTCGCCGCGCTGACCAAGCCCGCGCACACGATCGTTTCGCCGCCGGTCATCGTCTCGTGCATCATCGAGCGCTCGGATGAAGCCCACCCGGTTACGGCGAAAGCCACGCCCAAGCTCGTGTTCAAGAACGGGCGCGCCGACAAGGTCTGGATCAACTTGAAGGAGCTCGACGGCCCCGACGACATCAAGGGAACGATCTGGATCGCGGCGAAGCTCGAGGACAGCCTCGGCATCTTTCACAAGAGCCTCATCAAGGAGATCAACAAATTCATCTACAAGAAGTGTCCGAAGAACTACGGTCCGCAGGCCGTCGCCAAGGTGAAGGCAAAGCCGAAACCTGCTGGCGTCGCGGCAAACGCGCCGGCGCCCTCCAAGCCCGCTGCGCCAGCCAAGGCCCCGCCTCCGCCACCCCCTAAAGATCAGGCAGCCCCCAAGCCATGAGACTCTCTTCCTTGACCGCCATGCTCCTCGTTGCCTTCCTCGCGGGATCTGCAACAGGTGCGCGCTCGGCCGCGCCGTCGTCCGTACCGCTCGACAAGAACTGCTTCTTCCAGCTGCTCAAGACCAAGAGCGACGTCATCGACTGCCTGCACCCGGCCTGGCTCACGCCCGAGGAGCGCGCCGACCTCGAGCGCGTCTCGCACGGCCTCGTCAAGGACGCGAGCTGCCGCGTTGCGGTGCACATCGAGCGGCGCGCCATCGATGCGGCACTCGATGCGCCCGATCATGTCTTCGAGGCCCCGCCCCAGCCCGTCTCGTGCGAGGTGACGACGAAGTCGGGCGCGACCCCGATCACGGCCACGTTCGCGCCTCGCGTCGTGTTCAAGGGCGGCGTCGCGGTCGAGGCGACGCCCGGCCTCGCCAACGTCCAGGGCGTCAACCCATATCTCGCCTGGCCGGTCGTCCACTACGTCAATCACGCGCCGCGCATCCGCGGCGCCATGCTCTTGATGATTAACGCGTTCCGACAACGGCGCGCGGAACTCGTCGACGAAGCCCCTCATTGACCGGATAGTGCGTCAATTCGAAATCCAGCAATGGATGGAGTCCGGGCGCCCCATGTAATCGGCGCCCAAGCGGCACGGCTTGCCAGAGACGCAATACAGCGGGTGGTTTATGGATATTGTGTGCGGGCTGACTAAGCCTTTTGCGTGAACCACGTGGCTTATGACATCTGATCTGACCTTGTCTGGACGACGCGTTGTCATTACTGGCGCCGGCCGAGGATTGGGCCGAGCGCTCGCGATCACGGCGGCTGATCATGGTGCCGACCCCGTTCTCCTCGGGCGCAATTTGGCGGCCCTAGAGGCCGTAGCCGACGCAATCAGATCCCGCACCGGCCGCGACGCCTCGGTCGTGGCGTGCGACTTGGCGCAACCGGACAGCATCAAAGAGGCATGCCGGATCGTGCTGGCGACGGCGCCGGTTATCGATGTGCTTGTCAACAATGGAGCGCCCTGGCTGCCTGGCAGCATCATGGAACTGACCGAGGCGGAAATCGTCGCCACTGTTGCGGCATCGGTCTCCGGCACGATTCTCGTTACGAAAGGGCTGCTGCCGGGCCTTATGCAGTCAAACGCCGCCGACATCGTGACCATCGTCTCTACGGCAGGGTGGGCCGGTTGGGACATCGGTGACGCGTCGGCGGTGTTCCACGCCGCAAAGCATGGTCAGTCCGGATTCAGCGATCGATTGCGCCACGAATTGAAAGGCCAAGGCATACGCGTTGCTGCAATCTACCCGCCAGATTTCGACAACGTGGACCCTCTGGAACCGGATTGGTACGACGCGCTCGGCCTAGCCGCGAGGGGCAAGCTTACCAACCGCGAAGTCGTCGCGACCGTGCTGTTCGCCATCACCGCGCCCCGTGCCTGCGCCTACCCGGTCATCATCCTCGACAATATGCCCCCGCAATGATCGCTGCGCGGTGCTCATGGCGCCTTGGGCCGGAAGCTGAAATTCCAACTCAGACAGTGCCATTGATCGTGGTCACTTCGCGCATGGGCGATCGAGTGCTAGACTGCCTTTCACGGGGGGCCGGAAAAAGCGGCCACGGCCGTGGGGCGTGGACGCATCTCGTTTGGAAACGAAGGAGGTCCGCCATGAAAGTCAAGGAAGCGATGCACAAGGGCGTCGAATGGGTGCCCCCCACGACGCCGGTCACCAAGCTCGCCGAGCTCATGCTGAAGCATGACATCGGCGCCATCCCCATCGGCGAGGACGATCGCTTGATCGGCATGGTGACCGACCGCGACATCGTCGTGCGCGGGCTCGCCAACGGCCGCGATCCGAAGACCCTGACCGCCCGCGACGTGATGACGAAGGGCATCGTCTGGTGCCGCGAGGACGAGGATCTCGACGAAGCGACGCGCACGATGGAGCTGAAGCAGATCCGCCGCCTCCCGGTCATCAGCCGCGGCAAGCGCATGGTCGGCATGCTGAGCCTCGGCGATATCTCGGAGGCCTGCGACGAGGAGATGTCGGGCGAGGTGCTGCAGGCGGTCTCCGCCCATCATTGATGTGCACTGAAAACAATTGGGGCGCGGCGCCAGCCAGGACCGCTCGCGCCCCGCGTTGCGCTAGCGCCTGCGCCGCGACACACTGTTGAGTGTCGCCGGCGTAACCAGCGAGGCCGAGTTTCTCGGGCTGAAGGCCACACGGATGGCGGGGCCCGCGACTCCTGGGCCGGCGTCGCCGACGGCGTAGAGCGCATACCCGTAGCCGCGCGCGAAGGCTGGCGACACATCAAACCATTGGATCGCCTCGCCCCAGTCCTGAAGATCCTCGGGAATTTCGAGGTCCTCCGCGACATACGGAAAAGGTCGCCCCCCTGTACCCCAAAGGAGCCTCCTTCGGCTTGAAGGTCGTGCTCTTGAGCTTCGCCTGCATCGCGCGGTCGATCGCCTCGCCGAGCGTCGCGGTAACGGCCCGGCGCGGCCTCGGAAAGCTTGCGTCCCGAGAGGAGACCGTAGCGCCAATCGCAATCCAGATGGGGAGTCCCGTTCTTGAAGCAATCGGGCACGGCCAGCGGCAGCTCTTCGCTCATGATCCCGCCTTCGGAAAGGAGCACCTCGAGCTGCAAGGGCGTGAGAGCGGTCGCGTCGCCACGGCGAAGCGCGGCGACGGCGGCCTTGAGCGCGCCTCTCGTCTTGAAGTGCTCGGGGATGAGGTTCTCGACCTCCTCCTTGATGAGCCGGTCGGACTCGAGCTCATCGAGGCGGGACTTGAGAGCGGCATCGTCGCGAAAGATGTAGGAGGGGAGGCGCTCGCCGGTCTCGGGGTCGAACCGGGCTTGGCTCAGGAGCGCGAGGCACAGGCTCTCATGGGTGAACCCCCTTGGCGTGTACTGGGCCAGGAACTCGTCCGATATCGATATGAAATGCATCGTTCCGTCGCCATACCAGTAGCAGGTCTTGGCGAAGACGGGGGTGCGGGGCTTCTCGGACGCGTCGACTTCCGATAGCGCGATCGAAAGGCCGAGGGCTTCCAGGTCCGCGGGGTTGGAGAAGACGATCGGGTAACTGACCTCGGGCTCGGCTAGAGCCTCATGCGGCGTGAACGTGCTCCAGAGCACGGCCGGAACGGTCAGGAATAGGCAGAGTGTACGCATCATCAATTCTCCGCGACAGCTGGAAACACCTCATCGGCAATGTTCAGACGATCGAGCACCTGAAGCGTGATGGCCTTGCTCGAGCTGCGCACGTCGCTCATGAACTCGTCGAGCGACTGCATCGTCTCCTCATCGAGCGCGCCGTTGTCCGGCACATCTACGTAGCCGGCGTCGCGTAGCGCTCGCTGGAGAATCTTGATCCGCCACGGCTCGCCGGCGAACTCGGGCGTCAGGTCGGGGTTCTCTGTGTAGGTGACGAGCGCTTGACGGTTGCCCTGGTCGAGCGACCGGCGCAACCAGTGCATCGCCTCCTTCATGTCGGGCTTGGTGCCGATGCCGGCCATGAGCGCGACGGCGAGATAGTTCTGAGCCCAGTCGTATCCGAGCTCGGCCGACTTGCGATAGTAGGCCACCGCCTCGCTTCCCCGCCCGGCGCGCTCGAGCACACGCCCGAGGTTATGCATGAGGCGAATATTCCTCGGAAAGCGCGCATGATCGGCCTCGCACGCCGGCAGCGCCTTGGCGACGTCGATCTCCTCGAACTCGACGCCCTTGACCGACACGTCGTTGTCAGGCTCGGCGGCGAGGATGTCGCAGAGGAGCGGCTTGGGGCGCGACACGAGGTAGAGCGGACCCGTCAAGGCGTGGCGGTATTCGGGCTGCTGGCGCCCGCGCGTCTCGGCGAGCACGCTGCGCGATGTGCGCTGCAGGATCGAGTTGAGCTCGGCGTCGGCGTTGGCGAGCGCCTCGCCGAGCGCCCGCGCATAGGGCCCGTTCGATCCGCTCCCGTCGCTCGCCGTCGTCTGAGGCTGCGTCGCATAGCCGACGAGAAGTCCGTGCGTTCCGTCCGGCAGGTCCCGGCCATCGACCGTCTCGATGTTGATCGGCGCGAGCCCGATGCCGATCGCCCGGCCAGGAAGCGCCGCCCTGAGGCGGGCCGCGAAGGGATTGTCGCGGCAGGCGTCGAGGAGCAGGACGCGCGCCTTGGCGGCGCCCGCAAGGTCCTTGATCAGGGCGCCGATGGGGTAGAGCTGAGCGATGATGTCGGCTTGCGCCGCGTCGAAATCGACCGGCACGATATAGTTCTCGCTATCGATCTGCACGGCGTGGCCGGCATAGTAGACGAGGGCGATGTCCGAGCCCTTGACCTCGGCAAGGAACGCTCCGATCGCCTGTTGCAGCTCGGGCAGCGCCGCGTTCTTGACCTCCGTCACGGCGAAGCCCGCGGCCTTGAGGCGCGGGGAGACGACATTGAGGTCGTTGACCGGGTTCTTGAGCGGGCTTGCGTTGCGATAGGCGCCCAAGGCGATGACCAGCGCCGCCTTTCGGCGCGGGTCGGCGTAGTCGTCGGTAGCTGCTCTCGACTCAAGAACGCCAACGAGAACGAGAGTGACGCTTAACGCCGTGAGGCAGGCCAGCCCAGCCACAGGCCCGGCGCACAGCACCCGCTCGTGCTACGGCGCCTGCCATCGGCTGTCCCCCCTACGCACCACTGTACTCCGGCATCGGCGTTTCTAGCATTAGGAAGGGACACGAGAAGTCCGCGCGGGACACTCAGGCGCCGACTTGAGACGCCCCGCCAGACTCGGTGAGCGGAAAGAAGCGGCCGCCGCTCCAGAGGCCCAGCGTGTCGCGCCCATCGATACGCTCCGTCACCGCAAGGCCGACCAGCTCATGATAGTTGGCGCGCGTCAGGAGCGCCTCGAGACCGTCGCGCACGAGCAGGTAGGGCTTGAGGCCGCCCTCCGGGGGCGATGCGACGAAGCGCAGAGGATGCTCGGGCCCCGCGGTCACGACGTCGTCGACGTTGGTGCGAAAGGTGAGCGTCTGCCCGCGCCCCGCGCCCGCGACTTCCATGCCGACGGCGAGGAACGGCGCATCGTCGACGGCGATGTCCACTTTCTCGACCGGCGTCACGAGATAGTGGCGCCCGCCCGCCTCCCGCCTCAGCACGCTGGCGAAGAGCTTGACGAGCGAGAGCCGGCCGATAGCGCTTTCCTGGTAGAGCCAGGTTCCGTCGGCGCGGATCCTGAGGCCGATGTCTCCGCAGTAGGGCGGGTTCCACGTGCTCGGCCCACCGCGGGCGCTTCCGCGCTTCTCGGACGCGTGCCGCGAAATTTCGTCGAGCCCCATGCCTCGAAACCTTCCGCTATATTTGCCAGGGCTTCCCAAGACAGATGTCTTACGTAGTGTTAACTTGACCCTTCCCGGCCCCAAGCCGAACAACTTTCCCTTCATAAAGCGAACAATATCGGCAGCACACAGTTTCCTCCTCTGTGAACCGGGCTATAGTCGAGGCATGAGCACATTAACCCAGACCGACGAAACGATCGTCCCTCGGCTCGAGGCCGCCGCCGAGCGCGTGCAGCGCGCCCACAAGGCAACCGCCGCCGTCATCTTCGGCCAGGATGTCGTCATCGAGCATACGCTGATCACGCTGCTCTCGGGCGGCCATGCGCTGTTGATCGGCGTTCCGGGCCTCGCCAAGACGCTCCTCGTCGAGACGCTCGGCAAGGTCCTCGGCCTCGAGGCCAAGCGCATCCAGTTCACTCCCGACCTCATGCCGTCGGACATCATCGGGTCCGAGGTGCTTGGACGAAAGCCCCGGCCAGCGCCGCTCGTTCCGCTTCATCAAGGGCCCGATCTTCACCCAGCTCCTCATGGCGGACGAGATCAACCGCGCCTCGCCCAAGACGCAATCGGCGCTGCTGCAGGCCATGCAGGAGCACCACGTTACCGTCGCCGGCACCCGCCACGACGTGCCCGCCCCCTTCCACGTGCTCGCGACCCAGAACCCGCTCGAGCAGGAGGGCACCTACCCGCTGCCCGAAGCGCAGCTCGACCGCTTCCTGCTCCAGATCGACGTCGCCTATCCCGATCTATCGGCCGAGCGGCGGATGCTCTACGCGACGACGGGCACCGACGAGCGCAAGGTCGAGGCCGTGCTGACGGGGGCCGAGCTCATGGCGATCCAGCGCCTCGTGCGCCAGATCCCTGTCCCCGACAAGGTCGTCGAGGCGATCCTGAAGCTCGTGCGCGCGGCGCGCCCGGGCACTGGCGCCGATTCCGACACCGACCGCTTCGTCGCCTGGGGCCCCGGCCCCCGCGCGAGCCAGGCGCTCATGCTCGCCGTGCGCGCCAAGGCCCTCATCGAGGGACGCCTGGCGCCCTCCGTCGACGACGTGATCGCGCTGGCCGAGCCGACGCTCAAGCATCGCATGGCCTTGTCGTTCGCGGCGCGCGCCGAAGGACAGGACCTTTCCACCCTCATCTCCCGCCTCGCGGGGGCTCTGGAGTAGGGGGAATGGCGACAGCCGGCTGGCACCGAGCGGGGCGCGCTTCAGCTAGCGGCACGGTTCAGGCGCTCGAGCACGACGCGCGGGCGCTCGCCGACCGTCTCCCCGATCTTCTGCTCGAGGCGGACCACATCGCGTCCACCGTCGCGCACGGCATCCACGGACGCCGGCGCTCGGGCCCCGGCGAGACCTTCTGGCAGTTCCGCCAGTACGAGCCGCAGGACGCGGCCCAGCTCATCGACTGGCGCCGCTCGGCGAGCTCCGATCACCTCTACGTGCGCGAGCGCGAGTGGGAGGCGGCGCACACGATCTGGCTTTGGCCGGATCTCTCCCGGTCGATGAGCTTCCGCAGCCACCTTGCGCCCGTCACGAAGCGCGACCGCGCCGTCGTCCTCATGCTCGCCGCGGCCGAGCTCCTGGTCAGGAGCGGCGAGCGCGTCGGGCTCCTCGGCGTCACGCAGCCGACGGCAAGCCGGCGCGCGACGACCCGCATCGCGGAGGCAATCGCCGCCCATGAGACGAGCGCGGCTCTCGCCGAGAGCCGCCCGCCTAGAGCCCGTGTCGGACGTTTCTCGGGAGCCGTCCTGTTCAGCGATTTCCTCGATCCCATCGACGAGCTGCGCGAGCCGCTCGAGTGGCTGGCCGCGACCGGCGTGACGGGCCACTTGGTCCAGGTGCTCGATCCGGCCGAGGAGACGCTCCCCTACGAAGGGCGCACCGAGTTCGTCGGGCTCGAAGCGGGAGAGAGCTGGATTGCCGATCGCGCCGAGAGCCTCAGGGTGCGCTACAAGGCCAAGCTCGCGGCGCATCGCGCCGAGCTAGTGGCGCTCGCGACGCGTCTCGGCTGGTCGGTTCTCGTCCATCACACGGACCGGCCGGCCTCCGAGCCGCTCCTCAGCCTCATCATGCGTCTCGAGCGCAAGGACGGCGGCTATCGCTGGCAAATGCCGCCAGCGCCGCTCGCGCAGGAGGGCGAATGAGCCTCGGTGCCCTGGCATTTCTCAATCCCTGGCTGCTCGCCGCACTCGCGAGCCTGCCCGTCATCTATTGGCTCTTGCGCACCGTTCCCCCGCGTCCCAAGCAGGTCGAGTTTCCGCCGACCCGCATCCTCGTCGGCCTCGAGAACCGGGAGAAGACGCCGGCCAAGACGCCGTGGTGGCTGCTCCTCATCCGCCTCCTCGCCGCCGCCCTCGTCATCCTGGCCCTCGCCGAGCCGGTCCTCAATCCCTCGCGCGATTCTGCGCTTGTGGGGACGGGACCCGTCGTGCGTCGTCGTCGACAACGGGTGGGCCTCGGGCTCCGGGTGGACCGAGCGCATGGTCATGGCCGAGCGCATCATCGCCGAGGCCCAGGCGCAAAGCCGCCCCTTGGTCATCGCGTCGACGGCCGCCGGCGCCAAGGCGCGCACGCTCAAGCTCGAGGCGCCGAGCGAGGCGCGCTCGACGCTGGCCGCGCTCGAGCCCCAGCCGTTCGCGCCCGACCGCAAGGCGACGCTCGCCGCCCTCGAGACTGCGCTCACGCAAGGCGGCGGGGCGGGCGCGCGCAGCATCCTGTGGCTGAGGGACGGCATCGACCACGACGGGGAGGCAGCGAGCTTCGGCGAAGGCCTCAAGGCGCTCGCCGCGGGCGGCGCTCTCACCGCGGTCGACGTGACGCCGGGCCACGAGGCGCTAGGCCTCACGGCCGGCGTCTCCGCCAACGGCAAGCTCGCCATCAAGGTGCTGCGCACCGGGGGAGGCCCGCGCGATGGCGCTATCCACGCCTTCTCCGCCCGCGGCCAGCGGCTCGGGGAAGCTCCTTTCAAGCTCGGCGCGGGCGAGACGTCGACCGAGCTTACCTTCGAGCTCCCGCTCGAGATCAGAAACCAGGTGACGCGGGTCGAGATCGCCGGCGAGCGCTCGGCGGGCGCGGTGAGCCTCCTCGACGGACGCTCGCGCTGGCAGCGGGTCGGCCTCATCTCCGGCGAGGGCCAGGAGAAGTCGCAGCCGCTGCTGGGCCCGCTCTACTACATCGAGAAGGCGATTGCGCCCTTCGCCGAGATCGTCCGGCCCAAGGACCAGAACCTCGCCCAGGGCATCGAGGAGATCTTCAAGGAGAACGCAAGCGTGCTGATCCTCGCCGACATCGGCACGCTTTCCGGGGAGGTCAAGGATGAGGTCGACGAGTGGGTGAAGCGCGGCGGCGTGCTCGTGCGCTTTGCGGGGGCCCGCCTCGAGAAGGGCGGCGACGATCTACTCCCCGTGGCGCTGCGCACGGGCGGGCGCACGCTGGGCGGCGCGCTCTCGTGGTCGACGCCGCAGCCCCTCGCCCCGTTCGAGGACTCGAGCCTTTTTGCCGGATTGGCAATTCCCCCCGACGTGGCGATCAGCCGTCAGGTGCTGGCCGACCCGGCCCTCCTCACGCCCGAGGTCAAGGTGTGGGCGCGCCTCCAGGACGGCACGCCCCTCGTGACGTCTACGAAGCGCGGCGACGGCGAGCTCGTGCTCTTCCATGTGACGGCCAATTCCGACTGGTCGAACCTCCCGCTCTCGGGCCTCTTCGTCGAGATGCTGCAGCGGATCACCGCGCTCGGCGGCCTCGGCGGCGCCGGAGGCGATACGACGGGGGCGGGTGACGAGGCGGTGCCGGTCGCGGCCGACGTTCTCCCTCCCGTTCAGACGCTCGACGGATTCGGCACGCTGAGCGCGCCCCCTCCCACGGCCGAGCCCATCCCGGCGGCCAAGATCGCCGACACGCCCGCGAGCCTCGAGCACCCTCCGGGGTACTACGGACCGCCGGCAAGCCCGCGCTCGGTCAATGTGCTCGGCCCGAAAAGCGCGCTCAATGCCCTGCCGCCGGCACCGCAGGGAGCGGAGCGGCGCGCCTACGAGAGTGACGCCTCCGTGCCGCTGATGCCCTGGTTGCTCGCGGCGGCGCTTCTCCTCCTGCTCGTCGACATCGCCGCCGTCATCGCCCTGCAATTGGGCGGGCTCTCTCGCCGCGGCCCTTGGATGAGGACGCGCACCGCCTCATTCGCGCTCCTCGTCGCCGGCCTCGCGCTCACGGGGCTTCCCGCGGCGCTTCTCGCGCAGACGCTGCCCAGCCGCTCAGGCGCCGGGCCGGAAAGCCCCGAGACCGCAGCAAGCAACGACGCCATTGCCCAAAAGGCGACGGAGAAGGTCACGCTCGCCTACGTCGAGACGGGCGACGAGGCGGTCGACCAGGCGAGCCGCCTCGGCCTCGCCGGGCTCTCGCGCGTCCTTGCCGTGCGCACCGCCCTCGAGCCCGGCGAGCCGATGGCCGTCGACATCGTGCGCGACGAGATCGTGTTCTTCCCGGTCATCTATTGGCCGGTGATCGAGCAGGCCAAGCCCCTTCCCCAGCGCACGCTCGCCAAGATCGACGCCTACATGAAGCAGGGCGGCATGATCATCTTCGACACGCGCGACGCGGGCTCGGCGGTCCCTGCCGGCGGGCAGATCGGGGGCCGCAACGGGCCGGCGCTCCAGCGTCTTATCGGCGCGCTCGACCTGCCGCGCCTCGAGCCCGTCCCCGAGACCCACGTGCTCACCAAGTCGTTCTATCTCCTGCGCTCGTTTCCCGGCCGCTGGGACAGCGGTCAGCTCTGGGTCGAGGCGGACACCGAGAGCGACGAGGAAGGCCGCAAGGCGCGCCGCGCCGACGGCGTGACCTCGATCCTCATCACGTCCAACGATTTCGCCTCGGCGTGGGCGCTCGATTCCACCGGCCGGCCGCTCTATCCCGTCGTGCCCGGCGGCGAGAACCAGCGCGAGCTCGCGTTGCGCTCAGGGATCAACATCGTCATGCACGCGCTGACCGGCAACTACAAGGCCGACCAGGTGCACGTACCGGCGCTCCTCGAGCGCCTCGGCCAATAAGGATCGCATGAGCTGGTCGATCGACATCGCGCCGTCCTTGCCCGAGCCCTTCCTCTGGGTCGCGGGCGCTGCGGCCGTCGCCCTCGTGCTCCTGCTCATCGTGAGGCGGAGCCGCGGGGCGTTTCTGCGCGCCGCCGCCCTCGCCGCGCTCTTCGCGGCCCTCCTCAATCCGACGCTGCGCCAGGAGGAGCGCGATCACCTTCCCAACATCGCCATCGTCGTCCTCGACGAGAGCTCGAGCCAGACGCTCGCCAAGCGCCCCGAGCAGACGCAAGCCATCCGCGCCGACCTAGAAGCTAAGCTCGCGAAAATCTCGAACCTCGAGGTGAAGTGGGTGATCGGCGCCAAGCCCGGCTCCGCGGCGGGACAAGGCACGCAGCTCTTCGCCGAGCTCAACAAGGCGCTCGCCGACACGCCCCCCGACCGCCTCGCGGGCGTCATCCTCGTCACCGACGGCCAGGTCCACGACGTGCCGAAGCAGGCCTCGGCCCTTGGCTTCGAGGCCCCGGTGCATGCCCTCCTCACCGGCGCGCCCGGCGAGTTCGACCGGCGCATCGAGGCCTTGACGGTGCCGCGCTACGGCCTCGTCGGCCAGTCGCGCGACATCGAGATCGCCGTCCGCGAGACTGGACGGAAAACCGTCGAGCAGAGCGGCGTCACCCTCAAGGTCCGCCGCGAAGGTCGCCCCGACGAGACGGTGCGCGCCGAGATCGGCCGCACGGTCAAGATCGAGATGCCGTTCCCGCACGCCGGCACCAACATCCTCGAGGTCGAGCTCGAGACGGCGCCGGGCGAGCTCACCCCCGCCAACAACCGCCTCGTCGTCGTCGCCGAGGGCGTGCGCGAGAACCTGCGCGTCCTCCTCGTCTCGGGCGAGCCGCATGCCGGCGAGCGCACGTGGCGCAATCTCTTGAAGTCGGACGCCGCCGTCGATCTCGTGCACTTCACCATTCTGCGCCCGCCCGAGAAGCAGGACGGCACGCCGATCAATCAGCTCTCGCTCATCGCCTTCCCGACCAAGGAGCTGTTCTCGGACAAGATCCAGGATTTCGACCTCATCATCTTCGACCGCTATCAGCACCGGGGCATCCTGCAGCTCATCTACTACGACAACATCTCGCGCTACGTGGACAACCACGGGGGCGCGCTCCTCATCGCCGCCGGCGACGACTACGCGAGCCCGGCGAGCCTCTACCGCACCCCGCTCGCGCCCGTGCTGCCGGCGGCCCCGACGGGGCGCGTCCTCGAGGAGCCGTTCAAGGCGAAGATCACGGACGACGGCGTCAAGCATCCCGTGACGCGCGCGCTGCCCGGAGGCGACACGGCGCACGGCGGAGCCAAGCCCACCTGGGGCCGCTGGTTCCGCCAGGCGGAGGTGCCGCCCCGACCGCGGCCGCACCATCCTCGAGGGCGCCGAGGGCCAGCCGCTCCTCGTGCTCGACCGCAGGGGCAAGGGGCGCGTCGCTCTCCTCACTTCAGACCAGGCGTGGCTGTGGGCGCGCGGCTACGAAGGCGGCGGCCCGCACACCGACCTGTTGAGGCGCCTCTCGCACTGGCTGATGAAGGAGCCCGACCTCGAGGAGGAGCGGCTTTCCGCTACCGCGCGGGGATTGAAGCTCAGCCTCGAGCGCCGCTCGCTCGAGGACAAGGTCGGCCCGGTGACGCTCTCGGGCCCGGGCGGCGACAAGACGGAAGTCAAGCTCGCGCCCGACGGTCCGGGCCGCTGGACGACCTCGCTCGACGTGAAGATCCCCGGACTTTACAAGGCGGAGACCCAGGGCCCGAACGGCATGCTGACCGCGGTCGCCCACGCCGGCGCCGAGGACCCGCGCGAGATGAGCGAGGTGACGGCGACCGAGGAGAAGCTGAAGCCCCTCGTCGAGGCCTCGGGCGGCGGCGTGTTCTGGACGCGGACCGCCTCGTCGACCGCGGACCCGGCGGCGGTGAGCCTGCCGCGCGTCAGCGTGCTCTCGAACGCGAAGGTGCTGGCGGGCTCCGGCTGGATGGGCCTCAAGGACCGCGACGCCTACGTGACGCGCGGCGTCAAGCTCACGCCGATGTTCACCGGCCTGCTCGCGCTCGCTGCGCTCCTCATGCTCATGGCGGCCGCCTGGTGGCGCGAGGGGCGGTAACTCCCACTTATCCGACGTTTGAGTTCCGCTCCACTGTCATCCCGGCCGAAGGCGAAGCCGTCATGGCGGAGCCATACTTCGCATGGACGAGCAGGGACCCAGGGGCAGCAAGCGCCACCGTGGCCATATCGCTCGTGAAACCGCGATCAGGCCTTCCCGGCGCTCCTGACGCGGCGGACAAGTCATTTGTCACGCCGACGTACACCGTCCCGTCACGCTCGCTGGCGAGGATCATAGACGAATAGGTGTCGCCGTCGGTCGTCATGGGCCCTGGGACCGCAGGCTCTGCGCTGAGCGCGTTCGGACAAGCATCGACCTGGATGACAGTGAAATTAATTCGGTCTCTCGTCACCACTGCCGGAGGGCGTGAAGCTGTCTAGTTCCAAACCACTCAGCCATGCGGGCCCTAAGTCCAGGAATCTCTCGCTCCAAACTGTCATCCCGAGCGAGGGCAAGCACGCTCGAGACCGCCGCGGACCCAGGTTCGGCCGAGCTGCGCATCGAGCTCCGAGCGTCCGCGTACTAGGCAGTCACTGCTTGCCTGACCTGTTCCCTCGGGAACTGTCACGGGCGAAACTGAGACGCGCGCTCTTTTCCCTTAACCTCCGTCGCAATGATTGGCTGGATCAGCCTGCCAATCGAATGAGCAGTTGCGCCGGAGTTTGCCTCTTGTTTGAGCTTGCGAGCACGCTGTCCCCGCCCCTAGCATTCCCCCATCCGGGGACTCGCGGCGCCACCCGGCCGACATCGCCGGCTCGAGGGCCGCGACCGAGCCCGCAGAGGCTCTACGCCAACATGAACTATCATGCCTACGAGCTGGCCCACACGCTTCTCTCGCCGGTGCGCTTCGGCACGGAAGCGCTGAAATCGACGCTCGACTCGCCGTTCAATCTCTTTTCGTCGACGCCGTTCGCGCGCAATATGTCGGCGGCCTGCGAGCTGTTCGAGAACGTGACGCGCCGCTACGGAAAGCCGGTATTCGGCCTCTCGGAGACCCACGTCGGCGGCATGCGCGTCCCGGTGGCCGAGGAGATCGTCCTCAGGAAGCCGTTCTGCAATCTCCTGCACTTCGACCGCGACGAGAAGGTCGTCGGCAAGCGCTACGATCCCAAGGTGCTGCTCGTCGCGCCGATGTCGGGACACTACGCCACGCTGCTCCGCGGCACGGTCGCGTCCCTCATCCCGGAGCACAACCTCTACATCACCGACTGGGCGGACGCGCGCGAGGTGCCGTTCTACGAGGGGCGCTTCGACCTCGACGACTTCATCGACTACCTGATCGAGTTCATCCGCTTCATCGGCACCAACACGCACGTGATCGCCGTCTGCCAGCCGGCGGTGCCGGCGCTCGCCGCGACCGCCATCATGGCGGCCCTCGACGACGCCTGCCAGCCGGCCTCGATCACGCTCATGGGCGGGCCGATCGATACGCGCCGCAATCCCACGAAGGTCAACAATCTCGCCGAAGAGCGCTCGCTCGCGTGGTTCGAGAACAACGTCATCTCGCATGTGCCGTTCGGCAATCCGGGCTTCATGCGCGCCGTCTATCCGGGCTTCATTCAGCTCACCGGCTTCATGACCATGAACCTCGAGCGCCACGTCAACGCGCACGTCGGCCTCTTCAACAACCTGATCAAGGGCGACTGCGACAGCGTCAAGCAGCACCAGGACTTCTACGATGAGTACCTCGCCGTCATGGACCTGACGGCCGAGTTCTACCTGCAGACGATCGACACCGTTTTCAAAGCTCACTCGCTGCCCAAGGGCGAGATGATGCATCGCGGCGTGCCCGTCGACTGCTCGGCGATCCGCAAGACGGCGCTGATCACGGTCGAGGGCGAGCGCGACGACATCTGCGGCCTCGGCCAGACGCAGGCCGCCCACGACCTCTGCCCGAACATTCCCGCCGACGAGAAGTACCACTACGTGCAGCCGGGCGTCGGCCACTATGGCGTCTTCAACGGCACGCGCTGGCGCACCGAGATTTGCCCGCGCATCCGCGAGATGATCCGCACGGTCCAGTTCAAGCGCCGCGTCGCTGCCGGAAACACGCACATTCCCCCGCCCAATCTCAAATTCAACGCTGCGGGCGAGCGCCAGTTCGACTGGCGCATGGGCGCGAACCAGGCCCCGGTCGGCTGATAGGCCCCTTGCGTTTTCCCCGCGCCCGTCCGACACTCTCCCCGTTCCCAGGGGCGCCGGTGGTATCCGGCTGAGATCGCGCAGGGCCTCAAGAAGCGAAGCGGTAGGCCAAGCTTAAGCCCAAGCGCGAGCACCCTTAGAACCTGATCCGGGTCATGCCGGCGAAGGGATGGGCGCATGTCAGTCCTCACCCGTTCCCCCTTCCGTCAGCGCGGCCTCCACGATTACGAGGACCGCGGCCCGCATTTGCGGCCTGTCGTGAACGGAGCGCTCATGGAAACGTCGATCTATCTCGCGAAGCTCATGGGACCGATCTACTTTTTGGTCGGCGTCGGCATTCTCCTCAACCAGGACCACTTCCGCGCGGTCGTGAAGGAAGTCTCCGAAAGCCCGGCGCTCTTCTATCTCACCGGCGTCATCGCGATCATCATCGGCGGGCTGATCATCATTCTCAACAACGTCTGGTCGGGGTGGCCTCTCGTCATCACGCTCATAGGCTGGGCCGCGATCGCCAAGGGCGCCGTGCGCCTGATCGCCCCCGACCGGGCGAAGGCTTTGGTCGAGAGGACGATGGCAAACGAGAACGCCGTGACCGCGATTGCGCTCGCTCGCGCTTGCGCTCGGGTCGTACCTCACCGCGCATGGGCTATTGGCTCGGACCGTTAGGCTGAGGGTTTCGCCATGAACAAGATCACGCGCCGCTCGGAGCTCGAGACCCCCAAGGTGACGACGGGGCCGCTTCCCGCCTCCGCCAAGGTCTATGCCTCGCCCGAGGGGCGCCCCGACCTCAGCGTCCCGTTTCGCGAGATCGCGCTTTCCGCGGCGAGCGGCGAGGCGGCGCCCTCGAGTAGCGAAGCGGCAGGGCAAGAAAAAGTGTTCCGCGTCTACGACAGCTCGGGGCCCTACACGGACGCGAGCGCCGAGATCGACGTCGCCCGCGGCCTGCCGCGCATTCGCGACGCCTGGGTCCGCGCGCGCGCCGTCGAGACCTACGAGGGGCGCGCCGTGCGCCCCGAGGACAACGGCAACGTGTCGGGCGCGCGGGCCGCGCGCGACTTCCCGAACAAGCCGCGGCCAATGCGCGCGGATTTCCCCCTCTCCCCGCTCGCGGGGAGAGGGTCATGGCGGAGCCGTGCCTCCGACACGAGGTGAGGGGCAGGGTCCCGGCGCGACGCAAGCTTCTGCCCCTCACCCTAACCCTCTCCCCGTAAGAACGGGGAGAGGGGACAACCCACCTCTCACGCAGCTCGAGTATGCCCGCGCCGGTATCATCACCGAGGAGATGATCTACGTTGCGCATCGAGAGAACATGGGCCGCGAGGCCATGTTGGAGCGGGCGCACGCGGCGCTCGATGACGGAGAAAGCTTCGGCGCCGCGATCCCGCCCTTCATCACGCCCGAGTTCGTGCGCAGCGAGGTCGCGCGCGGGCGCGCCATCATCCCGGCCAACATCAATCACGGCGAATTGGAGCCGATGATCATCGGCCGCAACTTCCTGGTCAAGGTCAACGCCAACATCGGCAACTCGGCCGTCACCTCGTCGGTGGAGGAGGAGGTCGAGAAGATGGTGTGGGCGATCCGCTGGGGCGCCGACACGGTCATGGACCTCTCGACCGGGCGCAACATCCACACGACGCGCGAGTGGATCCTCCGCAATTCCCCCGTCCCCATCGGCACGGTGCCGATCTATCAGGCGCTGGAGAAAGTCGGCGGCGATCCCGTGAAGCTCACCTGGGAGGTCTACCGCGACACGCTGCTCGAGCAGTGCGAGCAGGGCGTCGACTACTTCACGATCCACGCCGGCGTCCGCCTGCGCTACGTGCCGCTGACCGCGAGCCGCGTGACCGGCATCGTCAGCCGCGGCGGCTCGATCATGGCCAAGTGGTGCCTCGCCCATCACAAGGAGAGCTTCCTCTACGAGCGCTTTGCCGACATCTGCGACATCATGCGCAAATACGACGTCTCCTTCTCGCTCGGCGACGGCCTGCGCCCCGGCTCGATCGCCGACGCCAACGACCGCGCGCAATTCGCTGAGCTCGAGACGCTCGGCGAGCTGACGCAGATAGCCTGGGCCAAGGGCTGCCAGGTGATGATCGAGGGCCCCGGCCACATCCCGATGCACAAGATCAAGGTCAACGTCGAGAAGCAGCTCGAGCTCTGCGGGGAGGCGCCGTTCTATACGCTGGGGCCGCTCGCGACCGACATCGCGCCGGGCTACGACCACATCACGAGCGGCATCGGCGCGGCGATGATCGGCTGGTTCGGGACCGCGATGCTCTGCTACGTGACGCCGAAGGAGCACCTGGGGCTCCCCGACCGCGACGACGTGAAGACCGGCGTCATCACCTACAAGATCGCCGCCCACGCCGCCGACCTCGCCAAGGGGCACCCGGCGGCGCAGCTGCGCGACGACGCGCTTTCGCGCGCGCGCTTCGAGTTCCGCTGGGAGGACCAGTTCAACCTCGGCGCTCGACCCCGACACGGCGCGCGCCTTCCACGACGAGACCTTGCCCAAGGAGGCCCACAAGGTCGCGCATTTCTGCTCCATGTGCGGGCCGAAGTTCTGCTCGATGGAGATCACCCGCGAGGTGCGCGACTACGCGGCGCGCTTGAACGAGGCGGCCGTCGAGCTCGCCGAGGAGACGACGCAGATCGACCCGGAGGCCGAGGCCGCCCGCGAGGCCGGCATGGCCGAGATGGCGGCCAAGTTCCGCGACATGGGCGGGGAGGTGTATGTGCCGACGGAGAGAAGAGAGAGTTCGGCCGACTAGTCCACGCCTGTCATCCTCGGGCTTGTCCCGAGGATCCATCTCACGACTGGTTCCGAAGCAAGTTGAGACCTGGATAGTCGGGACAAGCCCGACCATGACACGTGGAGAGATTACGTGCCCCCGTAGCAATCATTCAGCGCGATAGGAAATAAATGCCCGCGTCGAAACGTTGTTGGACGATGGCCGGTGTGCATGCCTGAAACTGTCCGCCGTCGCCACCCTATTTCTCATTCTGCGCATTTTAAATTCGTCGGCGATCAGCAACTTACGACTTAGATTTGACATGGTCTTTTAGGAGATTGGCGACTCGAAGAATCGATGGCGTTGGTATTTTGCGGTGGCGTGCGTCAGCATCGGCACATCGGAAAACAGCGATGCCACTCATATCCGTCGCACGGGCCGCCGAGCCCGATCACAAGCTCAAGGCCGTGCGCTTCGCCATGAAGGACGGCGCCAAGACGGTCACCGTCCTCATTTCGGCTCCCGCGCTCGAGGACGTCGATATTCTGCCGCCGCGGGACGAGCGCTATTTCGCGCGCTTCAAGCAATTTCGAAAAAACTTCGAGCGCATCGCGAGCGACAAGTACGACCGGGGCCAAGTGGAGAGCGACGGCACCGTCCTTGTCGGGGTCATGGATCTTCCTTTTTGACTGAGCGCTTGCGCGACGACGCAGCGAGGCCGACCGAGGCGTCGGGTAATCCTCCGACTAGCCCGCCGACTCGAGCCACGTGATTGCGCGGGAGGAGAGCATGTGCGCCGCCAGGCTCGATGCCGGAAACGGACTCAACGCACCCCGAACCGCAGCGCCGTCCGCGCCTTCGCCTTCGCCGCTTCGTCCTCGCGGTTGCGCGGCGGGGCCATCGTCACGAGCGAGCCCAGGAGATCCTCGGCCGCCTTGGTCACCTGATCCACGGCGCGGTTGAACGCGGCCTCGTTGGCCTTCGACGGGCTCGTGAAGCCGGAAATCTTGCGCACGAACTGGAGGGCGGAGGCGCGGATCTCGTCCTCGGTCGCGGGCGGCGCGAAATTGTAGAGCGTCTTGATGTTGCGGCACATGAGCGGGCTCCTTCGAGACGGCCCCGCGGGCTACTCCTGCTCGGGCGCCACGTTCGCACCCGCACGCGACCCGATCAAGGCTCAGGACACACTCACGATCCCCTCATCCTGAGCCTGTCGAAGGATGTGGGCCAAGAGCACTGTCGGGGGCTTCACGGTTCGGCAAGCTCATCATGTGGTCGGGCTCAACCTCTCTTCATCCCTGGCAGCCCGCCTGCGCCGGTGCCCGTAGTAATTGCAAAACCAACCTGATGCTTGTATTAGTCGATGCTGAATATTGATTACTTGCGAAATTTAAAAAAATACATTGGAGACGCCCATGGCACGAACGGCGAAGAAACGTGCGCCAATCGCCACGAGACGCAAGCCGGCTCGGAAGGGACCGCAGGAGGCCGCCACGCCTGCCCCCGCCATGGTTCGAATACTCAATTGCCTCCCCTCGCGCGATACCGAGAAGGATTGGCAATTCGAGAACGCCGTAGACGCAGGGCTCGTCGCGGCAGCCCCTATACCTCAAGCCAAGGATCTTCGGGAGAGCTGGTGGACCATCAACGACTAGGGGTCGACGGGATCCTGCGTCGGCTGGGCGACAGCGGATTCCGTGGCGCGCTGGCACTTCGTGAAAGCCGGGCACCTGAAACCGACGGAGTTGCTCTCGCCCCGCTTCGTGTGGATGGCAGCCAAGGAAACGGACGAGTTTATCACGCAGCCGACGACCTTCATCGAGACGGATGGCACGAGTCTCAAGGCAGCGCTGGACATCGCTCGCAAGTATGGGTGCGTTCGTGATGCACTATTGCCCTTTGCGTCCGGCACTCTTTACCAGGGGAAGGCGAAGACGTTTTACGCGATCGCGGCGCAGCTCAAGATCGCGAGCTATATCAACCTCGGACGCGATATTGCGAAGTGGCGAAATTGGATTGCCGCCAACGGGCCCATTCTGACGCGGCTCGACTGCGACGACACCTGGATGAATGCAAAGAAAACCGTCGGCAGGCTCGATGTCTACGACCCGGCGTCTGCCGATGGCGGACATGCGGTCGCGCTCGTGGGCTACGATCCCAACATGTTCATCGTGCGAAACAGTTGGGGCATAACGGACTGGGGGGACAAGGGATTCGGCTATGCCTCAAATCTCTATGCCTCAGCGGCATTCACCGAGGCCTACGGCGTCACCGTGATCTGAATTCATTCGGCCAGTGCACGCCACGCGGCTCGGCCGCGGTCGACCGGCGAAGCGTGAACGGCGACATTGCACCCGCATCACGACCCGGATCAAGTCGCAGCCGACCCGGCACCTGTTCCGCGACAGGGGTGGGGGGCGTGTATGGTATACGGACAATTCCGACGCAAACCGGGGCTCTGCCATGTACCTCGCCGCCCTCCTCCTCCTGCTGCTCGTGCTCCCGGCGGCCTCCGTCCTCATCGAGGCTATGGTCACGCACGGCGACGCCGACATCATGGGCCTCGTCGGCAAATGGTTCACGTTCTGGGCCGCGGGCGTGCGGCTTCTCCTGGCCGGCGTGATGCAGGTCGCAAAGCCCGCCTACACCGCCGGGACCTTTTTCGACCTCAAGGACGACGCCTCGCACGCGATCGTGCGCGAGGTGGGCTTCGGAAACCTGGCGATCGGGACGCTCGGCATTCTGAGCCTCGTCAATCCGGGCTGGGTCGTCCCGGCGGCGCTCGTCGGCGGCCTCTTCTACCTCTTCGCCGGGTTGGGCCACGCCGTGCGCACGGAGCGCAACGCACACGAGCAGACGGCGATGGTCTCGGACCTGCTCATCGCGGCGCTGCTGCTCGTCTTCGTCGCAAGCCGTGTGATCGGCGCGTATGGGCCACCGAGCGCCCCGCTAGCTCTGTAGGCTTGGGTCGAGCGAGGCTCCATCTCTGGCTCGCAGCTCCGACGACCGCAATCCCATGATGTGACCGGCGGCAACGCCGTGAGTAGGTTGGGTCTCGCCAACCACGCGGGCTCGACCTCGATGAGCGAGGCTAGCTCGTACCGGCTGCGCCTCGCAGGCTCGGGACAGCAGCTCTCCGGGCAGTCTGATGGTCGTGCGTCGCATGCGCGCTCCTAATTCCCCACGACCTCGATTCCGACCTCCTGGGTCTTCGCCGGCGCAGTGTCGTTGCCGCGTACGTACATGAACACGAGCTTCACGCTCCCCGCCTCGAGCCCGGTGACGCGGAACTGGTACTTCGACGGTGCGCCGAGCACCGGGCGCTCGCCCGCCGCGAGCTCGCGCTTCACGTAGCCGAGGTCCTCCACGCGGACGAGCTCGGGGCCCTGGCTCGCCGCGTCGTCGAGCACCCAGCGAAAGCCCGTCGAGGGATTGCCGTCGAGCTCGATCGTCGCCGTGTCGCCGACCCCGACCTCGACCGTGCCTTCTTGGGCCGAGCCCGCGAGCGGCGCGAGCACGAGCCCCACGATGACAATCGCAAGACAAACGGCAACGCAGGCGCGGCGCGTCCACGCAAGTTCGATCGACGGCCTCATGCGATTGCTCCCGGGTAATGAGACGGCCGCTCACTCTACGCGCTGCCCGGAATCTGGGCATCTGCCTTGCGGTCGCGCCCGAGTTGGTCATCAAACGAGCCCTCGGGGCACTGAATGCCTGCCCCTATGTCCAAACTGTCACTTCCCATCTCGCCCGAACCGTGGCAAGCTGATGAAATCGTTCAACAACTGGAAGGAGGTGATCCGATGTCGAGTGGGATCTTGAGGACGGCGATGTCGCGGTCGCTGGGATTCAAGTCGGATCAGCCTCTAGGCTCGAGCTGACGGACCAAGCGGATCGCGACGCGGCCGACAGACGCCGCTTCGCCGCCGAAGTCTCACGGAGGCCGCCCTCAGGGCGGCCTCTTTGTTTTTTGTCCCGACAAAAAGGTCTTTGTCCGCGGCCAAGGGACGCCGCAACTTGTGGCCCTTCTCGGCCATACCTAGATCGTCGAGGGTTTTAGCCACGCCAGGAGCCTTCAAATGTCCCTTGCCGATGCCGCCTCCAAGCCTCGAGTTGGTGCGACCGACCTTTTCGATCCCGTCGAGCTCGGCCCCTATACGCCTGCGCAACCGCATCGTCATGGCGCCGCTGACGCGCTCGCGCGCCGACGAGGCCGGCGTTCCCGGGCGAGCTGCAGGCGACCTATTACGCCCAGCGCGCAACGGCCGGGCTCATCGTCACGGAAGCGACCAACATCAGCGCCCAGGGCAAGGGCTACATCCGGACGCCCGGCATCTGGACGCCAGGAGCAGGTCGCGGGCTGGCGGCTCACGACCAAGGCGGTGCACGACAAGGGCGGCCGCATCTTTCTGCAGCTCTGGCACGTCGGGCGCATCTCGCATCCCGACCTGCAGCCGGGCGGCGCGCTCCCCGTCGCCCCGACCGCGATCCGCGCCGAGGGCCAGAAGGCCTACACCTACGACGGCTTCAAGGCGCACGTCACGCCGCGCGCGCTCGAGACGGAGGAGATCCCCGGCATCGTCGCCGACTACGCCCACGCCGCCCAGTGCGCGAAGGACGCCGGCTTCGACGGCGTCGAGATCCACTCGGCCAACGGCTATCTGCTGCAGCAGTTCCTGTCCGACAAGACGAACAAGCGCACCGACCGATACGGCGGGTCGATCGAGAACCGCACGCGCTTCGTCGTCGAGGTCGTCGACGCGGTCACGCGCGTGTGGGGCGGCGATCGCGTCGGCATTCGCCTCTCGCCGCTCACCAAGTTCGGCGACATCGGCGACAGCAACCCCGAGCCGCGTCTATCTGTCGCTGATCGAGCAGATCAATCCGTTCGGCCTCGCCTACATCCACGTCATCGAGGGCGACACGGGCGGCGAGCGCAATCCGCCCGGCGGCTTCGATCTGCAGAAGCTGCGCCGCGCCTTCAACGGGCTCTACATCGCCAACAACAACTACGACCTCGAGCTCGCCCTCGAGGCGCGCGCCAAGAACCTCGCCGACCTCATCTGCTTCGGGCGCCCCTTCATCGCCAACCCGGATCTCGTCGAGCGCCTGCGCACGGGCGCGCCGCTCGCCGTGCCTGATCAGGCGACGTTCTATACCGGCGGGGCCAAGGGCTATATCGACTATCCCGCGCTCGCGGCCGACGCGTCCCGCTGAGACTTTCGCCATTCGCCAACAGGTCCAACTCGGCAATCCCCTCCCCTTGACGGGGAGGGGATTAGGGTAGGGATAAAGCCCCAGTCTCCCTGTTAGGAATTCTGTGGCGGCGTGGCTCAATTGCCTTCGAGAGGCCCGCCCGGAGCGCGCCGTCACGGCAAGCGCCGCTCTCCCCCTGCTCCGCTGTGGATTGTGCAGGCCTGCCACGCCCAACTCGGCCAACGTCGGGTAGTGAGCCGCCACACGAGACGCGGACAATAGGCTGCCGCTGGAGGCAAGAGTGGCAAGCTTCATCCCGAGACTGGCGCGCATCTCGTCGAGGTCGCGCCCCGGCGCCAAGAACGGCAAGAGCGCCGCGCGCCCGGCCCGCGGCGAGCCCTCCCTCGCCGCCCGCGACGGAGAATATCTCGCAGAGCTCGTACCGGTCGTCAGACGGCGCGCCGCCGTCGCGTCCTCGTTCTCCGACGCGGCGATCCTGGCAAGCCTCATCTCCATCGCCGTCCGCACCACCAACGAGCAGCGCTGGAAGGCGGCCCAGGCGTCGACCCTCGGTCAATGCCTGTCCGGATCGGCGCGCGATCTCGAGGCGGCACTAATTACAATACTCTCGCTCCTGCCCAGCCCGCGTGCCTAGAGGCGACGAATCGGTCCATAGTCCGCAGTCTGAGGGACGCGTGTGTCACGTGGCGTCGGCGTGCGGTCCGGTCCCAGGGCCGCGCCTACACGACCCCGGAGCACGCGATGTTGCCCGAAACGCATTCGGCGCCCGCAGCCGTCTATCTCGTCGCCGAGAACCTCGACGCGGCCCTTGCGGCCGGCGAGGATCTTCTCAAGTCGACGCTCGCCTGGCACGCCGGCAATTCCCGCTCCGCCGAGGAGATCGTCGCCAAGCGCGCCGAGGAGCGCCGCGCACTCGAGACAATCCGCACGCTCGAGCTCACTCTCGTCGCGCGCGTCCTCAAATCGCGCGAGCGCGCGGAGGAGCTCGCGGGCTGCGACGCACACTTGAGGCCGGTCGCCAAGCTTTTTTGCGCGGGCACGGCGGTCCTCGCCGAGGCGGTCGGCGAGCTCGGCGACGCAACCCAGCATGACTTCGAGACCGGCGACGGAATCACCGCGTATTTGAGGAGCCGCGGACTGATCGACGCGGAGGCGGCCGCGCCCCCCGAAGCCGAGGTCCTCCGCGTGACCGAGGACTTCAGGATCGCCGAGCGCATCCCGCTCGGCGCGCTCCTAAACCTCGTCGCCTCGTTTCTCGATATGATCGAGATCCACTACGACATCTTCGCCGAAAACGTAGAGCGCAGGCAGAAGACGCTCGCCGAGGCGCTGGCCGAGCTCCGCATTTAGAGAGAAGCCAAATCTGACACGCCCCCTATCCCCTCTCCCCTGGCGGGGAGGGGTGAGGGTGGGGGATCTTCACCCCACCCGGTCTCGCCTCTCCGCGTTCGATCCGAGAAGCCTCTAGCCCTGGCGGCCGGCGATACGGGACCGATACGCGCTCGGAGATGGCCCAGGCCTCCGCCAGGACATGGCCAAGCTCAACAATGACATTGAGGCCCTAGATCGAACCTTGATCGCTCTCGGCTACAAAGGCGACCTCAAGTGAGTTGCCCGAGGTAACCGCATCGCCTATTTCCACAGGGACGAGCGGAGACGAAGTTCCTGTTGAACGGACTCCGCCAAGCCAAGGCTTCAATCTCGAGCCGAGACCTCGCCGAGAAGATCATTGGCCTCGAAGGCAAGAACAGCGCAGATCGAACGCTGCGCAACGATATGGTCAAGAGGGTCGGACGAGCCCGAAGCTACTGGGGCAGCAGCAACCTATAATCTGCAGCGCAACGAGCCACGGCGGCCTAGTTTGGTCGGTTGTTGCAAAAGCGGCTCACGGCGTCATGTCCGCGTAAGCCGCGTCACCTAGCTACCCATCTAGCTTCTGTGTGGACGAGCCTTCCACACAGTGGAGAATTTGCAGTCGGTGTTTGCGAATCCGTGCGAGGCGGGGCACATCGCGGCCAACAGCTTGTCGATCTCCTTTCTGCGATCCTCAAGGGGCAAATGAAATACCGGCTCGTGGTGGGCAATGCGATTGCGGAGGTCAAGGAGACCGTTGCAGATACTGCTCACTTCAGAGCGCTGAGTATCCTTCCCGTAGGGGAAGACGCGAAAAAGATTTCGACGCCACTTAAACGGGACTTCGTAACTCTTTGAAAGCAGTGACACCCAGAATCCCGCAGAGAGGTCAGCTACTACAGCTCCGATCGGAACGTTTGTGCCGCGTGCGTGTTCTTGACGTGCAATGGTCTCAGCAAGTTTTCGGTTGTCGTTCAAACTCAACTGGCGCAGACACTTGTCGTTGAACGGCCAATTTACTCCATAATTTGCAGATAAGAATGCGCTCAACTTGTTCCTGAGAGCGATCTCCCATGCTTGTAGGGGGACGTACAAGCATTAACTAAGTCTAGAATTCCAGTAATACAGATCAATTGCTTTACGAGAATCGTTTGCACATGCAGCCATGTATCGAGTCAAGCGGGGCTCGGTCAGAGTTGTTCTTAAGGAAGTGTAAAAGGCAGGATTTTTTTCAAATATATCTTGCATGGCCTACCGACGTGGCCTATATCTGTGTGGCGCGCCTTGGGAAACGGTCACTGCCGTAAAATGCACACCCCCCAAGGACAAGGTTTGGGGGCCGACATCAGTCCACATGGTGTCGGTCCGTTTCTCATTTCGGGCCGTGTGTAGTCGGTT
This sequence comes from uncultured Alphaproteobacteria bacterium, assembly GCA_963699485.1. Taxonomy (GTDB): domain Bacteria; phylum Pseudomonadota; class Alphaproteobacteria; order Rhizobiales; family Hyphomicrobiaceae; genus Hyphomicrobium_C. Next base: position 89,906 of record CAVOUC010000025.1, read on the forward strand.
GCAAGCGCAGTCGTACGACTACCCACAATATGCAGCGCGGTCTGCGCACTATGCTGCCATCTTCCCTTCCACTGACGAGACACGGGATGTGCCATCGCGAGCCCGAGTGCGCTCTTGGCCAGCGAACCGTTGTCCAGCTTGAGGTGATCCTCCATCCAAGCCGCGTGTGCGGCGTAGGCGTGAAGGTGGCGGGCGGAAACATGATGGTGGTGCCCGCTGACCATCCTGCGAAGCCGCGAAAAATATGACTCCGCTTGGTTCGTGCGGACGCCGTTGAGTGAGAAGGCCTCCGAGCGATTGATGCAGTGTGTCTCGTAGAGACCATCCAGGACTGATATGGCGGCCAGTGCCGCTCGCGCCCACATGGCACGCAACCTAAATCACGTCATCCTCTTTGGAACCTTTGTGCCTGAATGCCGTCGCGACCCGGTAGCGAGCCGGGTCGCGGGTGAGTGGGCAACCAACTCGATCTTGGAGGGAAGCCGCTAGC
>CAVOUC010000026.1:0-62933 GCA_963699485.1 uncultured Alphaproteobacteria bacterium
TCTTTCCCCGGAACAAGGTTGCATCGCCTATGGCTGGTCTACCCCCAACTCCGGACGTGATTACCATCGCAACCAAGCAACTAAACGGACCAATGTGTTGGGCGAGTTTGCCCGTGCATCCTCTGCGCAACCCGCGCAACCTCATCTCTCAGAGCTGAGACTGCCTCACGTCCCAGCGATCGACGAATGACGTCACTCCGGCTCATGCCAAGCACGTCCGCAGCCTGGTCCAAAGCCTCAATCAGATGGAGCGGTAGGATCACGAGCACTGCACGGCTCGGCGGCAACTTCGCCTTTCTACATTGCACCCCCTTGACCTCACTCGCCTGGCCTCAACGAAATCCCAAGAAGGTCCCCAAAGTAGGGATCTAAGCTCTTTTTCACCTTCTCATGCCCCTCTCGCAGAGATCGTGCGATCTCAAGATCGCTCATGTCTGGGCGCAGATCCTGAAGTACATAGATGTCACTCAAGGCTGTCTCAAAGTTCCAGCAGTCCTCCATCCTGTTCAAAAACTCCACTCCTAACACATCGGCGATAGCTCTATGCTCATCGCCGACAACTAAAACCCCAAGTCGCGTCTTCAAAAGCACTGCCTCCGTTTCAGTGACTCTCGTTTTTGCCATATTTGAATTCCTTCGTCTAAATTGTTGCTAATTGCATATATATGCACGTCTATTTAGTATCCCGGCAACTCAAACAAAAAAGCGAACCACGTGGTGACACGTGATCCGCTTTTCAGTTACCTGACTTCAGAAACAATCGACTCACTTAAGTGATCTGTACTTCTCAAGGAGGATTCGAGTTCGCCTTTACTCTTGCGAATTTGAGCCAGTGCCTCTCGTATAGAGTTCATCGCTTCTTCCGGATCTTCCGGCGGATGCTCCCTCACGTATTTCTCAGGCACGTCGTGAAGCCGCAAGGCTTCATCCCTTAGCCGCTCGAACTCGTCACCGTTACCGATGAAATCGAGGACGGCGCGCACCTCTTCCCAAGTTGCATCATCACGAATCTCGGTCTCGTCCTCCGCGAACCCCCAGCGCTTCTTCCGTTCTCGTGCAGTAAGGTATTTGGGTAGGGATTTCATTCTGCGGGCCTTGAGCTGTCGAATGTAGCGACGCGCTCCCTTACGAATGTAATCGTTGATCTGTCGGCTCATTCGGTCTAGAGCTTCTGCGTAGAGGTCGCGCGGCCGTTGAATAGTGAACCCATATTTGGCCTGCAGCTCGTCAAGTGCGGTCTCGAGCTCTGCTTCGCGCTCGCCATCATAGTCAGACGGCACTTGCAGGGTCCCAATCACGTGCACTTTCTCTTTGGAGCCTTGTGCCGTTCCCTTGCCGTCTCGCTCAGCCTTCCAGGCATCAAGATCGGCACGCGACATCGTAGGGACAACAACGCCATCCTTGATTGCGTCGTCCAGCTCACTAGTGGAAAGCTGTGAAACCGAGTAGATAATTGAATAATTTGGGGGGAGTAGAGTTTTGATCTCTGCTTGCTGCAGCCGCTCATGCTGGCCGATTTTTGTTAGCTTGCTGAAGGTTGCCGAGCTAAAGGTAAGCTTCTTCAGAAGTCGAATTCTTGTCGGCTGGGCTCAGAGCCTTGGACGCTTCTGCACATAATCGAGCTGTCTCTATAATGCTGTCGACTGTGTTCTGCCAGCTTGCGTTTATTGCTTTGGCATAGTCCTGGATCGCTTTCTCATTTGCCATGGTGATACCCTCATTTCATGCATCCTGCCATCCTGCACCTTTGTTTCTAGCACACCGCGTTATTCTCGTTGCAGGTACATGTGTATAATAACTCTCAGCCTAAATCAATAAGAGAAACGGATTTTTTTTCTTTGATTGGGTTTTCTATATTGCAATTGCGAAACCACGTACCGCAATTTGAATTCTTTGATTGATATTTTTCGCATTTAATCTGGTGCTTAGCTCCAGCTACTAAGAACGTTTCTTCGCCCCATGAAGATCGGTTGCCTTGGGCTCGTGTCCTGATCTGACATTTTCACCGGTGAAAATCTGAGACCGCCATGGGACGGATCGTCGCGAGGCATCGTCTCAAGTGGAGCGTCGGACCAATCCTGCGAACCGGGACCGCTCAATCAGGATTTCCACTCGTTCTGGAGCCTCCAGACCAGCGCGGAGAGCACTATGGTCGGCTGTCGAGAGGCGCTGTCCGATCTGACATTTTCACCGGTGAAAATCTGAGACCGTCGGACGACGTCGCGAGGCATCGTCCAAGTGGAGCGTCGGACCAATCCGCGAACGGCAGCCGATCAATCAGGATGGCGAGGTGGGTCTTACCCGTGCCCGACGGCCCGAGCAGGACGACGTTCTCGGCGCGCTCGACGAAGCCGAGCGCGGCGAGCTCGCGGCCTGCCTAATTCCGCGCTGTCCCGCCGGCCGATACCGCATTAGAATGATACTTGTGGCACTTCCCGCAGTGGGAACATGAACCACATAGCGGACCCGTTGGCACCGGCCCTTGCTTAAGACATTTCCCGAGTCCTGAACGATGGATTGACTGGATGAAGGTTTTGCTGAGCTTTCTGATTGGTGTCCTTGGCGCGGTGATCGTTTATGCCGCCTTTAGCTCGCCGGGCGGTCCCGCTTGGTTTCATGTTCTCGGAATGGGAGTGAGCGTACTGGCGCTGCTAATCATCTGGCTTTTTCCCAGTAGTGATCAGCCAAAGGGCCCACCGCCGTGACCAACTTGGCCAGACCCCTAACGCCGCTACCGAACCGGTTGGTGACCCAGACGTTGCCCTGGCTGTTGACCTTCGTGGCGGCAGATCCAGTCGTCCCCGGGGGTTTCTCTTTGGAGTTCTTCACCACGGTTGGCTGTCGAGAGGTGTGCTCGCTGCTCACTTTTTCACCGGTGAAAATCTGAGATGGGACGTGCGCTCAAAACTAGGACACTCATTGCAGAACATACACTTTCAACACGAGTTGCCCTAACCCGCAGGAACTACACACAAATTTCCACACTGCAGGCTTGCTCTTTTGCCCAACTCATTGTATTATTCCGTAGGCGTACTAATAAGCAATGAGTTGGCTCATGCTCGCCAAGCAAGCCAAGACGCTGTCCAAGCGTCAGATCACGCTGACCACAGCTCTGCTGCAGCAGACACGCTACCCAACCCGCAACCTCGCTATCTTCTTGCTGTCCGTGAAAGCCGGGCTGCGAGCCAAGGAGATCGCGTCTCTGACCTGGGACATGCTGACAGACCCAGAAGGGACATCTCGCTCCAGCGCTGCATCTCAGGGACGAAGCCAGCAAGGGATCGTCTGGCAGGGTCATCCCGTTGAACAAGGACCTCAGAGCAGCCTTGCAAACACTGCAGGAGCGACGTGGGAGTTCCCCCTACGTCATCACCACAGAACGAGCCGAGCGAACCTCTGCAGCGGCAATCGTGAACCTGTTCGCTCACTGGTACAGAGCTGCTGGTCTGCAGGGCTGTTCCAGCCATTCAGGCAGACGCACCTTCATCACCAATGCCGCACGAACGATCTCCACCGTGGGAGGGTCTCTGCGGGACGTTCAGATGCTGGCTGGACACAGAGCCCTCAGCACCACCCAGCGCTACATCGAGGCTGACGTGGATGCGCAAAAACGCGTTGTGGATTTAGTTTAGGAGTTTATAGGTGTTTATAGTTTTTTGCGCGTGTACATATTAAGTTTTATGACTATGTAACACGTTGTTATTATTGAATGAAACTTGGTGGGTGTAGCAGGACTCGAACCTGCGACCCGCTGATTAAGAGTCAGCTGCTCTACCAACTGAGCTATACACCCGACGCCGAACCCGGCGCGCCTGCGCGGCCATGACGGCAAAGGGGCCATGCGGCCCCTTCTCGCGACCCCTCTACCACCCCTGCTCGGCGCTTGTCCAGCCGTCTCCCGTGCCCGCTACGCCCCGATCAAGAGGTGCTCGTGCTCGGCGAGATCATCGAGTACGGCGGCCGACCCCCTGACGACGCAGTGCATGGGATTGGGCGGCACGCGGAACTTGACCCCCATGCGGCGCTCGAGCTCCCGGTCGAGCCTGTCGAGGAGCGCGCCGCCGCCCGTGAGGTGCACCCCTTGCGCGCAGAGGCGCGACGACACGTCGGGTGCCAGCTCCTCCATCACGCGCTGGATGAAGTCGCTGATCTTGCCGATCGGATCGTCGAGCGCGCGCGCAATGTCGCCCGGGGTGAGAACGACCGTCTTCATGCGGCCGGTTGCGAGATCGCGGCCGCGGATGTGCGCCTCGGCGCCTGCGCCGTTCATCGACACCATGGCGGTCCCCGCCTCGATCTTGATGCGCTCGGCGTTTGCCTCGCCGATCACGAGATTGTGGACGCGGCGCACATGGCGCATGATCGCCTCGTCCATGGCGTTGCCGGCGCAGCGCAGGCTTCGGCCCTCGATCACGCCGCCGCTCGAGAGGACGGCGACGTCCGTCGTGCCGCCGCCGATGTCGACGACCATCGCCACATCGGCCTCGCCCGCGAGGATCCCGAGCCCGACCGCTGCCGCGACCGGCTCCTCGATGATATGGACGGCGCGCGCGCCGACGGAGAGAGCGGTGTCGTAGACGGCGCGCCGCTCGACCGGCGTTGCCCCCGCCGGCACGCAGATCAGGATCTGAGGACGGCGGAAGCCGAGCATCGACTTCGTGCGCCCGATGAACTGGCGCACCATCTCCTCGGTCGCGACAAAATCGGCGACCACGCCGTCGCGGAGCGGGCGGACGAGCTCGACCCGGGACGGCGCGCTGGCCGCGAGCGTCTTCGCCCTCTGGCCGACGCCCAGGATCTCGCGCACCGCGCCCGCGGCTCGTCACCGCGACGACGGAGGGCTCATCGATGATGATGCCGCGCCCCTTCACATGGACGAGCGTGTTCGCCGTGCCGAGGTCGATGGCGATGTCGTCGGAGAAGACCCCTGTAAGGCCCTTGCCCATGTCGCCCCGCTCGGCGCACCTGCTACAGCACCTGCTGAGCGCGCGCAGTCTTCTCGCGTTTCACCATGAGCTTGTTCAGCGCCGCGACGTAGGCCCTGGCCGAGGCCACCATGGTGTCGGTGTCGGCGCCGCGCCCGGTGACGACGCGCCCGTCCTCGGCGAGGCGCACGGACACTTCCGCTTGCGCGTCGGTGCCCTCGGTGACGGCGTGCACCTGATAGAGCTCGAGCTTGGCCGTGTGCGGCACGAGCAGCTTGATCGCGTTGAACGTCGCGTCGACGGGCCCGTTGCCCGTCGACTGGACGGTATGGCTCACGCCCTCGATGTCCAGGGTCAAGGTGGCAGACTGCGGTCCCATGGTGCCGGCGATGACGGTCAGCGCCGCGACCGTCGTGCGGTCGTGCATGTGGGCGATCTCCTCGTCGACGAGGGCCTCGATGTCCTCGTCGTAGACGTGCTTCTTCCTGTCGGCGAGCGCCTTGAACCGGTTGAAGGCGTCCTCGAACGCGTTCTCGCCGAGGTCGTAGCCGAGCTCCTTGAGCTTGGTGCGAAACGCATTGCGGCCCGAGTGCTTGCCCATGACCAGCGACGTCTTGCCGACGCCGACCGATTCCGGCGTCATGATCTCGTAGGTCTGCTGGTACTTGAGGATGCCGTCCTGGTGGATGCCGCTCTCGTGGGCGAAGGCATTCCTGCCGACGATCGCCTTGTTGTACTGGACCGGGAAATTGGTGACGGCGGAGACGAGCTTGGAGGCGCGCGCCAGCATCGTCGTGTCGATGCCGGTCGTATAGGGGAGCACGTCGCGGCGCGTGCGGATCGCCATGACGATCTCCTCGAGCGCGGCGTTGCCGGCCCGCTCGCCGATGCCGTTGATCGTGCACTCGACCTGGCGCGCACCCGCCTGCACGCCGGCGAGCGAGTTGGCGACCGCAAGCCCCAGGTCGTTGTGGCAATGGGTCGAGAAGATCACCTTGTCGGCGCCGGGGACGCGCTCGCGCACGGCGCGGAACATCGCCCCGAACTCCTCGGGCGTTGCATAGCCCACGGTGTCGGGAAGGTTGATGGTCGTCGCGCCGGCCTTGATCGCCGCCTCGACGCAGCGGCAGAGATACTCGATCGGCGTGCGGGTCGCGTCCATGGCCGACCACTCGACGTCCTCGACCAGGTTGCGGGCGCGCGCCACCGTCGCCGAGATGATCTCGAGCACCTCCGCCTCGCTCTTCCTCATCTGGTGCGCGAGGTGGATGGGAGAGGTCGAGACGAAGGTGTGGATGCGCCCGCGCCTGGCGTCGCGAACGGCCTCGCCGGCGCGGTCGATGTCGGCTGGTATCGCTCGCGCGAGCCCGGCGATGGTCGCGTTCTTGGCCCGCTTGGCGATCCTGGAGACGGCCTCGAAGTCGCCATCGGACGCGATCGGAAACCCCGCCTCGATGATGTCGACGCCCATCTGGTCGAGATAATCGGCAACCTCGAGCTTCTCCTCGAACGTCATCGTGGCGCCGGGGCATTGCTCGCCGTCGCGCAGCGTGGTGTCGAATATGAAGACGCGATCCCCCGCCGCCGCCCGCTCAGCGGGGCCGGCACCATCTTGAGCGCGCTCTGCCGCATCGTTGCTCATTAGAACTCTGTCCCTTCCTCGGAAGCCAGCCGCAGTGGCGAGCTGGCGTTGACCCATCAGCTCTCGAACGGTCCATCCCCTGAGCACCGTCCCGGAAGATCCGAGACCCCGGTACTCAGGGGCTCATAAGGAGGAGGGTCAGGAGGCCCGGGGCGCACGCCCGCGCACGGTCCCGCAGGAGATCTGCGTTACCCGCACAAATCGGAGCATGGTCAGCCGCACGGCACATTTGGGCGGTCGTCTCGCCGAGAAATCGCTGTTCCTCCTTACAATAAGCCAAACAGGTTACCGTTTTGCAAGGGCAATCTCGCGACTTCCGGCTCCCGCATTGACGCAGAGCAAAGGGGCGCCGGGGCGTCGATGTTAATGCGCTCTGCCTAGCCCCACCTCTGAAGGGAGCTCATCCATGACATCGCAAGTCTACGGAGAGAAGTATGCGACGCCGGTCATCGCGCTGCACTGGCTCATCGCACTCCTCATCGTCGGCTCCTATGCCACGATGGAGCTGCGCGAGTTCTATCCTAAGGGAAGCGTGCCGAGAGAGGCTTTGAAAAGCTGGCACTATACTATCGGGCTTTCGATCCTGGCGCTCGTCACGCTGCGCATCCTGGCGCGCATCATGATCACAGCCCCGCCGATCGTGCCACCTCTCTCCCATTGGCAAAAGCTGGCCTCGCGGGCCGTCCATTTGGCCCTTCTCGCACTGATGATCGTGCTTCCCCTGTTGGGCTGGTCGATCCTCAGCGCCGAGGGCGAACCGCCGGTCTGGTTCGGCCTCCAATTGCCGGCCCTCGTTGGGCCCGACAAGGAACTCGCCGAGACCCTCGAGGACGTTCACGAGACCGGTGCCAACATAGGCTACGCCTTGATCGCGGTGCATACCGCCGCGGCGCTCTTTCACCACTATGTCGTCCGCGACAATACGCTCGTACGCATGCTGCCCGGCCTGAGCCGGTGACTGCGTGACCGCCGACACGGCCTTGCGGCTCGCCCGACATTTCAGGACGACGCCGGAGTTGTGGCTCATCCTGCAGAACGCCTACGACATCTCGGTCGCCGAGGCTGCCCACGACTACTCGAAGATTCCCAAGCGCGTCTGTTAGTCCGATCTTTGGCGGCAACGCGCGTATCACACCGAGAGCGTCCCGTCGGAGACGCGCACCACATTGCCTCCGATGCGGACCGTCTGCAGCTTGCCGCCCGCGACCGTCAGCGTCAGCGCGATCTGGCTAGGGCGGCCCATCTCGTAGCCCTGCTCGATCGTGCGCCTGTGCGCGCCGTCGGGAAGCTCGTCGAAGTGATGGACGGCGCCCGCGAAGCAGACCGCGCCGGAGCCGGTCGCCGGGTCTTCCGGTATGCCGGCCGCAGGTGCGAACATGCGCACGTGAAACGACGAGGAGGTGTGCGCGCACTGGCGCGTATAGAGATAGGCGCCGATCACACCCTGCTCCTCGAACGCCCGTCCCCAATGGACCCCGTTGACGCGCGCCCGCCCGATGGCGTCGAGGGACGCGACGGGGACGAAGGCGAATGTGTTCCCCGCCGCAAAGCAGAGCGGCCGATGGTTTTCGAAACCGATCTCGCTCGGGATGAGGCCGAGCCCGGCCGCGAGCAGCTCTGTCGCAGGCAGCACGCCCGCTTCGGACGGGAGCTTCGGCGCGTCGAACTCGGCGTAGGCGGCGGCGCCTGGGCGCACGCGCACGCCGACCCTGACAACGCCGATCCCCTGCTCGAGCACAATGAGCGAATCGCTCTCGCCCTTGACGGCCTGAGTCCTGAGCTCCGCAAGGAGCGCCGCGGTGCCGATCGTCGGGTGGCCGGCAAAAGAGAGCTCGGTCGCGGGCGTGAAGATGCGCACGCGCGCCGAGTGGGCGGAGTTCTGCTGCGGGAGCACGAACACGGTCTCGGACAGATTGAACTCGCGGGCAATCGTCTGCATCTCGTAGGAGTTGAGCGCGTCGGCGCCGAGAACGATGGCCAGCGGATTGCCGCCGAAGCGCCGGTCCGTGAACACGTCGAGAGTATGATAGGCGAGCTGCATCTCGGGTCCCCCGCGTCAGGCGGCGCGCACTGTGCCGCATCCGGGCGCCCGATCCAAGTGCCGATCGGCGCGCTTGGGCCGCATCATCGAATTGCGAGCAACTCTTCTGCGAGCAGGCCGGCATAGCGCGGCATTGCGATCTTTGCCGCGTCGGCCGGCGATCGAACGGCGACGATGCGGCCGAGCTCCGGCTCCGCCTCGCCGGCGATATGGCGCGCGATGAGGCTGGTCAAGTCTCGGGCAGCAAGCTTCGACCGGAATTCGATCCCGATCGAGAGCAGCCGGCCCGTGAACGTCGCGTAGAAGCCCTCAGTGCGCTCCACATCGGCGAGCGTCAGCCCCGTCTCCTCGGCGAGCTCGCGCACGATGCTGGCCTCGATGTCGATCGCGCCGTCCGATGCCACATCGCGATTGTCGATGAAGCCCCCGGGCGGGTAGGCGAGGCCCGCGTTGATCCCCTTCTGCTGCACGCCGAGCATCAATGCGCCGTCGGCCGAGCGGATGAGTGCCGAGCCGAAGGCATCGACGGTCCCGCAATCCGGCCTGCCTCTGTCGCGCCAATAGAGATAGCTCTTGAAATCCGCTCTCACGAACGCGCCGTCGAGAACACCGTCGGCGATCGCATGGCGGCGCATGAGATGCACGGTACCGTTGAAGACGCCGGGCAGCTCCTCGACTCGGCGCTGCCAGTGGCTGTCGATCTCGCAGGCTCGGCGCTCGGCGAAGTCCCAAGTCCCCGGCTCGACCGCGAGCCTGCAGCGCTTCACCTTGAGAACCGCCTCGGCGGTGGCGTCACAGCTCATGGAATTCAGTCTCGTCGGGAGGAAAGGAGAGCCTACCACGTTAACGCGCTCTTAACCCTGTCGGCGTCAATTGGGGAGAGCGGCGGCGGCCTTTTCCCGGCGCTGCCCGGTCCGACCCTGTATTGCGTAAGGACAGACTCCAATGCCGAACCACGTGCGCACGCGCCGCCCGGCGCTCATCTCTCTATTCCCGGCGCTTACCGCTTCGCCCGCTCGCGCCGCCTCGTGCCGCCGCGGAGGATCTCACGCTCGAGGCCGCCCGCGTCGACCCCATGGCGAGTTTGCGCCGGCCCGAGCACAAGCTCTACGACCACCTCGAGCTCTGACGCACTCGAGCCGAGCTTGAGGATTGTTGCGCGTTATTGCCGGTGAATTGAATGTTGCGCCATGTTTTGGGCCCGCTCCGTCCATCTTGTCCCCAAGATCGACGTGGTTAATGGGACCCGCGCCCGCTCCACCAGAGCATTCGGATGATGGCCTGCCTCGGCTACATCCGAGAGGGCGGCGGAGGATCCCCGCTTCGCTCCGCCGCCCGAGTCTCCGGCCGAGCCATGCACGCCTTTCCGCGCCGCATCGCCCCAAACCCGCACAGGGCATCCCCTCTTGCGCGCGGAAATGTCCGCGCCGGCTTTGGCTAGAGACAGCCCAGCCCTGCGAAGCCACAGACGTAGAGATTCATAGAGTGGTTGACGCAGCAGGCCTGTTCGGTGCCGCAGCGCCAGGTCTTCATGGTCCCGATAGCGAGAACAAGGGACGCGAGAACACGGGGCATGACGAAACTCCCTGAGACACATTCGCCGCAGGGAAAGAATGCCCCGAAACGCGCAATGGGACCTATAGCGCGGGAGCCTCAGTTGCGAGATTTATCGACGAGGGCCTTGGCCTTAATCCACGGCATCATGGCGCGCAGCCTGGTGCCGACCTCCTCGATCGGGTGACTGTCGTTCACCCGCCGGATCGCCTTGAATTTCGGCTGTCCGGCCTTGCACTCGCGGATCCATTCCGAGGTGAAGGCCCCTGTCTGAATGTCCTTCAGCACTTTGCGCATCTCGGCCTTGGTGGCCTCGTTGATAATGCGCGGGCCGGTCACGTACTCGCCGAACTCGGCCGTGTTCGACACCGAGTAGTTCATGTTGGCGATGCCGCCCTCGTAGATGAGGTCGACGATGAGCTTCACCTCGTGCAGGCACTCGAAGTAGGCCATCTCCGGGGCATAGCCCGCCTCGACCAGCGTCTCGAAACCCGCCCGGATCAGCTCGACGAGGCCGCCGCAGAGCACGACCTGCTCGCCGAAGAGGTCGGTCTCGCACTCCTCCTTGAACGTCGTCTCGATGATGCCCGAGCGCCCGCCGCCGACCGCCGCGGCATAGGAGAGAAAGAGGTCGTGGGCGTTGCCGCTTCTGTCCTGGTGGACGGCGATGAGGCACGGCACGCCGCCGCCCTTCAAGTACTCGCCGCGCACCGTGTGGCCCGGCCCCTTCGGCGCGACCATGCCGACGTCGAGATCGGCGCGCGGCTCGATGAGGTTGAAATGCACGTTGAGACCATGGGCGAACATGAGGGCGGCGCCCTGCTTCATGTTCCCCACCAGGTGATCGCGATAGATGTCGGCCTGCAGCTCGTCGGGCGTCAGCATCATGATGACGTCGGCCCACTTGGCCGCCTCCGCCACCTCGAGCACCTTCAAGCCTTCCTTCTCGGCCTTCTGCGCCGACGCCGAGCCCTTGCGCAACGCAACCGCGACGTCCTTCACGCCCGAGTCGCGCAGGTTCAGCGCATGCGCGTGCCCCTGGCTGCCGTAGCCGAGAACCGCGACCTTCTTCGACTTGATGAGGTTCAGGTCGGCATCCCGATCATAGTAAACGCGCATTTTTCTCTCTTGATGGCTAGGGGCGGGGGTGGGAGCCGGGGCTCCCGAAAAGTCGGCGGACGTTACACCGGCGTTCGCCGGCGTTTCAACGAGCTTGCGACCATGGTCTACATGGCCGCCGCGCCGCGGCCGATGGCGGCGATCCCGGTCCGCGACACCTCGACCAGGCCGAGCTCGGTCATGATCTGGATGAAGGTGTCGATCTTGCCGGGCTTTCCCGTCACCTCGAACACGAAATGCTCGGTCGACGTGTCGACGACCTGGGCGCGGAAGATCTCGGCAAGGCGCAGGCTCTCGATGCGCTTGTCCCCCTTGCCGGCGACCTTGACGAGAGCGAGCTCGCGCTCGAGGGAAGCTCCCTCGAGGGTCAGGTCGCGAACGCGGTGCACCGGCACGAGCCGCTCGAGCTGATGCTTGATCTGCTCGATGACGGCCGGAGTTCCCCGCGTCATGATGGTGATGCGCGAGACGTGCTTCTCGTGCTCGGTCTCGGTCACCGTCAAGCTGTCGATGTTGTAGCCGCGCCCCGAGAAGAGGCCGATGACGCGCGCGAGCACGCCGGGCTCGTTGTCGACGAGGACCGAGAGCGTGCGGGCGACGACCTCCTGCTTCACGGCCGGGCCGACGTAGTGGCTTTGCGGGTTGGGGTTGGTCATTGGACTGGTGCTTTCGGCGCTTGGTTAAGGTCGATCTGAATGCTATTTTTCGACATGGACACTGACGTGCTCATCGAAAAAATCCGCCGCAATGCCGAGGCCATTCGCGCTGCGGGCGTCACCGGGCTGTATGCCTTCGGCTCGCGCGTCCGCGGGGACGCGAAGGCCGGAAGCGACCTCGACGCGTTCGTGGACTTTGACGCCTCGAAGAAGTTCTCGCTCTTAGATCTCATTAAGGTGCAGCAGATCCTAGAGCGCGAGCTCGGCATCGCCGTCGATCTCACGACCCGCAACAGTCTCAATCCAGCCGTCCGGCGCACGATCGAGGCGGAGGCGGTGCGGATCTTCTGATGGCCCGCAGCAGCGCCGTCGTCCTCCACGAAATCCGAGATGCCATAGGGCTCGCCCGAGAGGCAGCAGATGTCGCCAGCGGCTTCGATCGCTTTGCTCGAAGCCGCATATATCGCGCCGCCGTCGAGCGCGCGATCGAGGTAATCTCGGAAGCGGTCCGGCATTTGCCCGACGAGACGCTTACCGCCCATCCCGACATACCGTGGGCGCAGATCAAGGCGATCGGCAACAAACTGAGACATGAGTATCACGGCGTGGAGCCGAAAATCGTCTGGGATGTCGTGGTGCACGATCTCGATGCTCTCGAGCGCATGATTGAGGCTGAGCTCGCAAAAGCCTCCTGATCGCTTTGCGGGTTGGGGTTGGTCATTGAGGTTTGCGCTTCTTGGAGGCTCTCTCCTCCATCTCCTTGACGGCTTCGGGGAAGATGATCTTGATAAAGATCGGGAAACCATGCTGGTCGACGAGCTTTTTGAAGTCCTCGGCGTAGACGGTGCCGACCTTGTAATGGGAGAACGCCGCAACGATGCGCCGTCCCATGGATTCGGCCAGGAGTTGCGGCGAGGGCGCGCCGATCTTCTCGAGCACCTCCGGCGGCATGCGCGCATAGACCTGGGCCAGCACCTTGGTCTCGAGGTAGTCCTGCGCGATGCAGGATTCGAAGGCCGCGCCGTAGTTCTCGGCCAGGCTGTGAGTCCTGTAGCAGGCGTCGATGAAGTCGTAGGCCCCCTTGGGCCCGCGCGCGAGGTGCAGCTTGCCGAGCCGCTCGGCAGCGTCCTTGATGTTGGCGACCTGGTCCCAGGCCGGCTTGTCCGCAACCTCCGTCTTGGCCTCGGCAATGCCGCTGACGCCGGCGAGGCCCGCAAGAGCGAGAGACAACTGACACAATGGGCGCTTCATGAAATCAAGCCACAAAATCTGCCGCCTCGACGCGCCCATGCATCATAGGCGCCATTCTTTCTAGACCAAAACCTTGCCCTCGTCTTCGATGGCCCGCTCGACGGCCTCGTCGGAGACATCCTCCCCGAGGAGCATCTCGTTGTGGGCCTTGCCCGATGGGATCATCGGGAAGCAATTGGCGAGCGCGGCGACGCGGCAGTCGAAAATGACGGGGCGGCGGACCTCGATCATCTCGCGGATAGCGCCGTCGAGATCCTGAGGCTTCTCGCAGCGTATGCCGACCCAGCCGTAGGCGTCGGCGAGCTTGACGAAGTCCGGCAAGCTGTCGGTGTAGCTGTGCGAGAGGCGGTTGCCGTGTAGGAGCTGCTGCCACTGGCGCACCATGCCCATGTATTGGTTGTTGAGGATGAACACCTTGACCGGCAGGTCGAACTGCACGGCGGTGGAGCATTCCTGGATGTTCATCAGGATGGAGGCGTCGCCGGCGATGTCGATGACGAGCGATTTCGGGTGCGCGAGCTGGGCGCCGATGGCGGCCGGCAGGCCGTAGCCCATCGTGCCGAGGCCGCCAGACGTCATCCAGCGGTTCGGCTCCTCGAAGCGGAAGAATTGCGCCGCCCACATCTGATGCTGGCCGACCTCTGTCGTGATGTAGACGTCGCGGTCCTTGGTTGCCGCATAGAGCCGCTCGACCGCGTACTGCGGCATGATCAGGTCGCGGGAGTTCTTGTAGGCGAGCGACTTCTTCCCTCGCCACCCTTCGATTTCCTTCCACCAGGCCTTGTGCGCCGCCTTGTCGACCTGCGGCGCGCGCGCCTTCCAGATGCGCAGCATGTCCTCGAGCACGTAGGCGACGTCGCCGATGATCGGAATGTCGACACGCACATTCTTGTTGATCGAGGAGGGGTCGATGTCGATGTGGATCTTCTTCGATCGCGGCGAGAAGGCGTCGAGGCGCCCCGTGATGCGGTCGTCGAAACGCGCGCCGACGCACACCATCACGTCGCAGTCGTGCATGGCGAGGTTGGCTTCGTATGTGCCGTGCATGCCGAGCATGCCGAGCCACTGCTTGTCGGAGGCGGGATAGGCCCCTAGCCCCATCAGCGTCGACGTGACGGGGAAGCCCGTGAGCCGAACCATCTCGCGCAGGAGCTGGCTCGCCTTGGGGCCCGAGTTGATGACGCCGCCGCCAGTATAGAAGAGCGGCTTCTTGGCGGAGGCCATGACCTCGACGGCTTCCCGCACGGGCACCTGGTCGGGCTTCACCTTCGGCTTATAGGTCTTATGCCCGATGTTCGACGGCCCGACATAGTTGCCGGTCGCGAACTGGATGTCCTTCGGGATGTCGACGACGACGGGCCCCGGCCGTCCGGCCTTGGCGATATAGAACGCCTCGTGCAGGATGCGCGCGAGGTCGTTGACGTTCTTCACCAGCCAATTGTGCTTCGTGCACGGGCGCGTGATGCCGACCGTGTCGCACTCCTGGAATGCGTCGTTGCCGATGAGGTGCGTCGGCACCTGCCCACTGATGCAGACGAGAGGAATTGAATCCATGAGCGCGTCGGTGAGGCCCGTCACCGAGTTGGTGGCACCGGGCCCCGAGGTCACGAGCACGACGCCGACCTTGCCAGTCGAGCGCGCGTAGCCTTCCGCCGCGTGCACCGCGCCGCCCTCCTGGCGCACGAGGATGTGGCGGATCTTCTCCTGCTGGAACAGCTCGTCGTAGATCGGCAGCACGGCGCCGCCCGGATAGCCGAAGATCACCTCGACACCCTGGTCGGCGAGCGCCTTCAAGACGATCTCGGCGCCGGTCATCGTGCGGGCCATGGTTACCGCTCCCTTCTGCGCGCCCAGCGCGAAGCATCAAAAGCGCTGCACCGTAGGGGGCCGATTTTGGCGGGTCAAGCTTGAGAATCAATAAAATTGATGAGATGCGACGCTATTCTTTCCGTTTCTTGCTCAGATATCATGTTCCACGCACGCATCTTGCTTCGGATCCACGTCATCTGCCGCTTGGCATAGGCGCGCGTTTCGGCCTTCCCCTGCTCGACCGCCTCCTCGCGCCCGATCTCGCCGACGATGTGTTGTATGAGCGGCCGGACGCCGAGCGCGCGCATGATCGGCAGCTCCGGATCGAGATCGAGGCGGGCGAGGGCCTCTGCCTCCTCGATCGCGCCTTCGGCGATCATGGCCTCGAAGCGCGCGTCGCAGCGCCGGTTGAGCGTCTCGCGGTCCGGCGCCACGACGAAGCGCAGCGTGCTTTCCGCCTCGAGCACGGGACGGCCCGGCTCCGCGTGCCAATCCGAGAGAGAGCGGCCGGTGGCATCGAGGACCTCGAGCGCGCGCACGATGCGCTGCGGATCGCTCGGGCGCAGGCGCTCGGCCATCTCGGCATCGCGCTCAGCCAGGATCGCATGAAGACCGCCCGCACCCAGCCTTGCCGCTTCGGCGCGCCAGTGGCTGCGCACGGCTTCGGGGATCGGCGGCACCGGCGAGAGCCCCTCGAGGAGCACGGTGAAGTAGAGGCCCGTCCCCCCGACCACGATGGGGACGCGCCCCCCGCTTGAGGAGCGCTCGATCGCCGCTTTCGCGTCCTCGCCGTAGCGGGCTGCGGAGTAGGCCTCCCGTCCCGGCACGAACCCGTAGAGCTCGTGGGGCGCGCGTGCGAGGTCGGCGGACCTCGGCCGCGCGGTCAGAATCTCGAGCTCGCGGTAGACCTGCATCGAGTTGGCGTTGATCACGGTGCCGCCGAGGCGCTCGGCGAGCGCGAGGGCGACCGCCGACTTGCCCGACGCGGTCGGACCTGCGATGAGGATGGCGCGCGCGATCTTCATCGCCTCCGATTAGCGCACGCGGCCCCTTCGCGCGAGACCGTACCGCTGATACGGCTGAGCAATAGGTCGCTCGTCATCCCCTCTTCACGTCATGCCCGCGCAGGCGGGCATCAATCCAAGCCGGCGTTGGACTCACTACGGCGAGCTTGGGCAGATCCCCGCCTTCGCGGGGATGACGTGAGAGGCGACGGGTCTTATGTTCCATTCGGCAAGCAACCACAGATGCTCAATCTCGTCCTCGTGCTCACCGCCCGGCCCGGCTCTCGGGCGCTGAGCCCCGACCACATCGATGCCGTCTGCCAGCGAGTCCCGGCCAAGATCGAGGACTTCGAATGGCTCGCCCGCAGCGAGGCTTGGGAAGCGAACGTCCGTGCGGAGGACGCCGACGCGGCCGGGGCGATCCGCATGGCAGCCAAGGAGGCGCTCGCCGGTTCGCCTGTCGACGTGAACCTCGTGGCGAACGGCGCGGGCCGGCGCAAGAAGCTCCTCGTCGCCGACATGGAGAGCACGATGATCGGCGAGGAGCTGATCGACGAGATCGCGGACTTCGCCGGGTTGCGCGAGGAGATCTCCGCCGTCACGGCGCGCGCCATGCGGGGCGAGATCGAGTTCGAGGGCGCGCTGAGGGAGCGCGTTGCGCTGCTCGCCGGGCTCGAAGCGGCAATCCTCGAGCGCGTCTCAGCGCGCATCACCCTCACTCCCGGCGCCGAGACGCTCGTCATGACGATGAAACGGCACGGCGCGACGTGCGCTCTCGTCTCCGGGGGGTTCGCCGTTTTTGCCGATCGCGTGGCCAGCCGCCTCGGCTTCGATGCCGCGCAGGCGAACAGGCTCGAGATCGAAGGGGGAAAGCTCACGGGCCGCGTCGCCGAGCCGATCCTCGGGCGCGAAGCCAAGCTCGCGGCGCTGCGCCGCCTCGCGTCGGAGCGCGGGCTCGAGCTTGCCGACACTCTCGCCGTCGGAGACGGTGCCAACGACCTCGCCATGATCCGGGCGGCCGGCCTCGGCGTCGCCTTCCGCGCCAAGCCCGTCGTCGCCGCCGAGGCCAAGGCCTCGATCGTCCACGGCGATCTCACGGGACTGCTCTATCTGCAAGGGTACCGCAAGGAAGAGTTCGCCGCTTGAAGACGCCAGCGCGTCAAGCCAACCCGAGCCGAGCCTGCATCCTGTCCGTCATGCCCCTCAGCAGGCGGTCGGCGACGATGCCGATGAAGGCGATGGCGAAGCCCGCCGTGAGGCCGCGGCCGGCATCCGCCTTGGCAAGCGCGATGAACACCTCCTGCCCCAGATCGCGCGTGCCGATCATGGCGCAGATGATGATCATGCTGAGGGCGAGCAGCACTGTCTGGTTGATGCCGAGCATGATCTCGGGCAGCGCGAGCGGCAATTGCACGCGCCAGAACATCTGCCTCGGCGTGCATCCCGACACGGTCGCCGCCTCGATCAAGGCCGGCGGGATCTGGCGGATGCCGTGGTTGGTGTAGCGGATCGCCGGCACGATGGCGAACAGCACCGTCGCGATCATCGCGGTGACGTCGCCGACGCGGAACAGCATGACGACGGGGATGATGAAGCAGAACGACGGCAGCGTCTGCAGCGTGTCGAGGACCGGCGTGATCGCCGCCTCGACGCGGTCGCTGCGCGAGGCGATCAGTCCGAGCGGAATGCCGAGCAGCGCGGCGATGATCGCGGAGACGCCGCACAGATAGACTGTCGCCATCGTCTTTTCCCAGAGGCCGGTTACGGCGCAGAACGCGGTCATCGCCGCGACGAGCACGGCGAGCCGCCAGCCCTTGAGCTGGAACCCGGCGAGCGCGAGGAGGCCCACGGCGCCGAGCCACGGGAAGCCTTCGAAGAAGGCGCGGATCGGGTTGAGGACGTAGAGCAGGAGCGTAGTGCGGAAAGCCTCGATCGCATCGAAGAAGTTGATCGTGACCCAATCGACCGCCGCCTTCCACCAGGGCGCCGTCGAGATCGTGATCGATTTCGGGACTGCCGAAAGCTGGGGCCAGACCGTGCTCAATGCGGTGGTTAGCGCAAGCACACCGAGCCCGAGCGTCAGCATCGGGTAGCGTTGCCAGAACGGGCCCTCGGCCGCCCTCGCGCCGGGCCGCTCATGCGCGGCCGCCTGGCTCAAGCGGTCGAGGGCGATCGCCATCGCGACGATCGCAAGCCCCGCCTCCATGCCCTGGCCGATCTTGAGCGCGCGTAGCGCCAAGAGCACGTCGTATCCGAGCCCGCCCGCGCCGATCATCGACGAGATGATCACCATGTTGAGCGCGAGCATGACGACCTGGTTGACGCCGATCATGAGCGTCGGCCGCGCGGCGGGCAGCAGCACTTGGTAGAGCTTCTGCTTGCGCGTGCACCCCACCATCTCGCCGAAATCGTTTATCTCGTCGGGCACGCGGCGCAAGGCGAGCGTGGTCGCCCTCACCATCGGCGGCATGGCGAAGATGACGGTCGCGAGCATGCCGGAGACCGGGCTGTTGCCGAACAGGAGCAGCATCGGGATCAGGTAGGCGAAGGTCGGCATCGTCTGCATCAGGTCGAGGATCGGCTCCACGGCGAGGCGGTCGAGCCAGGGCTTGCGATAGGCGAGGATGCCGACGGCGAGGCCGCCGACGATGCAGAGCGGGACGCTGATGGCGATGAGGGCGAGGGTGAGCATCGCGCTGTCCCACTGGCCGAACAGCGCGACGTAGAGCAGGCAGCCTCCCGCCAGGAGCCCGAGCCGCCAGCCGCCGAGGGCCACGCCGGCGATGGCGAACGCGAGGCAGATGCCGACCCACGACAAGCGCGGCAGAACCCAGGCGTCCGGCCCCGTTCCAAGCTTCCAGCCCTTGGACAGGAGGTTGAAGGCCCAGCCGAGCGGGATGGCGAAGAGGTCGGAGATTCCGCGCGTGAGCCAGGTGAAGTTGTCCTTGAGCCACGTCATGAACGCCGAGATCCAATCGGCGATGGGAATGATCGCGCTCGCGGGATAGTCGACGGCCCAGGGCGCGAGGCCCGGCGAAAGATAGAGGATCGCGACCGCGAGGATCGCGGCAGCCCAGATCCACGTCCACACCGTCACGCCGGTCGACTGCTCGAGGCGCTCGGCGGCGGCGATCGTCATTGGCTTAGCCCACGAACCTGATCGCATCCCGCAAGGAGGTCGATGACGGCCTCGGGCGTCACCTCTCCGACGGTCGCTCCGTCGGCGTCGGTGACGGCAAACGGCCTTCGGGTCGCGACGATCTGGGCGGCGAAGCTCGCCACGCGGTCGGCGAGCTCCACGCGACCGCCGTAGTTGCCAGCCCCGGTCGGCGGGCGCATCAGCCGCCCTGCCGACATCACCTTGGCGCGCTGCACGTCCTTGGTGAACTCCGCCACGTAGGCAGTCGCGGGGTGCAGCACCAGATCCTCCGGCGTGCCGACCTGAATGATCTCGCCGTCCTTCATGATGGCGATGCGGTCGGCGAGCCTGATCGCCTCGTCGAAGTCGTGCGTAATGAAGACGACGGTCTTCTTGAGGACGGACTGCAGCCGGGCGAGCTCGGACTGCATCTCGCGGCGTATCAGCGGATCGAGCGCGGAGAACGGCTCGTCGAGGAACCAGATCTCGGGCTTGACCGCGAGGCTGCGGGCGATGCCGACCCGCTGCTGCTGGCCGCCGGAAAGCTCGCGCGGATAGAACTTCTCGCGGCCCCGGAGCCCGACGAGGTCGATTATCTCTTGCGCCCGCGCTTCCCGGCTCTTGCGGTCGACGCCTTGGACGGTCAGCGGGAAGGCAACGTTCTGAAGCACGGTCAGGTGCGGAAGCAGGGCGAAGTGCTGGAACACCATGCCCATCTTGTGCCGCCGGATCTCGATCAGCTCGGCGGGGCTCGCCTTCAACAGGTCCTTGCCGTCGAACTCGACGCTGCCGGCGGTCGGCTCTATCAGCCGGGCGAGGCAGCGCAACAGCGTCGACTTGCCGGAGCCCGAGAGCCCCATGACGATGAAGTTCTCGCCTTCGCGCACGTCGACGGAGACGCGCCGCACGGCGCCGACGAGGTTGGCGCCGGCGAGATCGTCGGGCGTGGGGCGACCGTCACGGGCGGCGAGGAACTCTGCCGCTCCGGGCCCGAACACCTTCCAGACGTCGCGGCACCGGAGCTTGGTCGGGCGAGTGTCGACCCCTTTGGCGATGGTGGACCCTCTGAAGACTGGCACCGCTTCGTTCACGTGGCCGTGCTCCGTTAGGAAGAACGCGCTAGAGCGTGCGCCGACCGGGATTGTCGGGACCGACGCACGCTGTCGCGGGTGGGGCCAACCACTGGAATCGCGGCCCCCGGTCTATTTCGCCCATTCCTTCCAGGTCTTCTCGTTGGCTTCAACCCAGGACGCGGCGACATCGTCAAGGGACTTGCTTTCGAGATCGACCTGTCCGGACAGCTTGTTGAGCTCGTCTGGCGTCGATCTTGAAGTTCTTGGCGACCTTGTAGGCGACCGGCCACTTGTCCTTCATGCCGCCCCAGGAATACTTCCAGATCTCGCCGTGCGGCTTGCCGCAATCGTATTTCTTGTCCGGATTGGTTCCCCACTTGGGATCCTCGTAGCACGCCTTCTCATGCTCGGGGAACTGAACCCATTCGCCCTGGTACTTCGAGGGCGCCCAATGCGGCGAATAGATCCACAGCATGATCGGCGCCTTGCGCTGGTAGGCCGATTCGAGCTCGGCGAACATGGCGCCGTCGGTGCCGGCATGCACGACCGTGAACGGCAACCCGAGGGCCTCGACGCGCTCGTCGTCAAATCCTTCCCAGGTGACCGGCCCGCCGAGATAGCGTCCCTTGGGCGCGGTCTCGGCCGTCGAGAACGCGGCCGCACATTTCGGGTCCTTCAGCGCTTTCCAATCCGGCAGGCCCGGGCATTTCTCCTTCATGTAGAGGGGATACCACCACTCTTCCTTGGCCTTGGGCCCGAGGGCACCGAGGCGCTCCGTCTTGCCGGTCGCGTCGGAGGCCTTCATCGCCTCTCCTGCGGTCGTGTCCCAGTATTCGATCCCGACGGTGAGGTCTCCGTTGGTGAGGCCCGTCGTCAGGCTCGAGAGATAGTCGGCCGTCGGATACTCGACCGTGTAGCCGAGCTTGGTCAGGATGCCGCCGAGGATCTTTGCGTTGAGGTTGACGCTGGTCCAGTCGAAGAGGGCGATCTTGATGGGGTCAGGGGATTCAGGGGTCGCGGCGCGCGCAGCCCCCACGCTGGCGATGGAGAGTAGGACTGCACAAGTCCCGCCGGCCAAAGCCCTTCCTAAGGAAACGTCCATTGAGGTTGCCTCCAAGCCAATTCCGCTCGAATTCAGCAGAAGAGTGGTTTCACTTGCAGGCATAATACTTTACCAACGCGATTGGGGAGTCAATTGCTCGCAGGGCGGCTGACATGGCCACGATCCGGGCAGTCTGCCTCGGATTTGTTCAGGCCTCAGTCCTATGCCGCACTGCACGCGCCCACTGTTCATGGCTCTCGGGACTCCGTTCCGACGGGTCGCGACAGGACGGTTAAAGGGCAGGGATGACGAACTCCGGCACACAACGCGCGCACCGATCCTTCAGCGCGTTGTCTCCACCGCAATTCAGAGCTGAGCCATGACATCGGAGCACGCGCGCATCGTCATCGTCGGAGGCGGCGTCATCGGCGCATCGATCGCCTACCACCTGGCAAGAGCCGGCGAGCGCGACGTGCTGGTGCTGGAGAAGGCGCAGCTCACGCACGGCTCGACCTGGCACGCCGCCGGGCTCGTCGGACAGCTGCGCTCCAAGAGGAACCTGACCCGCCTCATGCAGAACTCGGTCGCCGTCTTCGACCGGCTCGAGGCCGAGACCGGGCAGACGATCGACTGGCGCAAATCGGGGTCGCTCCGCGTCGCCTCGAGCACAGCGCGCATGACCGAGATCCGCCGCTCCCTCACCCAGGCGCAAGGCTTCGGCTTCGACGCCTTCGAGGTCTCTCCGCAAGAGGCGCAGGAGCGCTTCCCGTGGATGTCGCTCGACGGCATCGTCGGGGCAGCTTGGATCCCTTCCGACGGCTACATCGATCCCTATTCACTGACCATGGCGTTTGCGAAGGGCGCTCGCGACGGCGGGGCGAGGTTCCGCGAAGGCGTTCTCGTTACCGGTTTCGAGCTCGACGGCCGCCGTGTGCGAAAGGTGCTGACAGATAAGGGCTCGATCGGCTGCGAAATCGTCGTCAATGCGGCCGGCATCTGGGCCAAGCGGATCGGCGAGATGGCGGGCGTCTCGCTCGCCGCGGGGGCGGTCGAGCACCAGTACGTCGTCACCGAGAAGAAGATCGACGTCACGCGCGACACGCCGACCTTCCGCGATCCCGACCGCATCTTCTATCTGAAGCCCGACGTGAAATCGTTCGCCATCGGCGGCTGGGAGAAGGGGGCGCCCGCCTGCTGGCCCGAAGGCGTGCCCTTCGAATGGGGCCGCCAGCTGTTCGCCGAGAACATGGACCGGTTCGAGCCGATCCTGCTCGGCGCCGCCGAACGCTTGCCGGTGCTGAACGAGGTCGGCATCCAGACCTTTATCAACGGCGCGATCCCTGTCTCCGCCGACGGCGAGCCCATCCTCGGCCTCGCGCCGGAGCTCGACAACTTCTATGTCGCCTGCGGCTTCACGGCGGGCATCGCCGCCTCGGGCGGCGCCGGCCTTGCCATGGCGCACTGGATCGTCGACGGCGATCCGGGCATGGACCTGTGGCCGTTCGACGTGCGCCGCTTCGCGCGCGAGCAGGCAAACCGCCGCTATCTCGCGCTGCGCAGCTCGGAAGCCTACGGCAGCTACTATTCGATCCATTGGCCGGCGGAGGAGATGGAGAGCGCGCGCGGCGCGCGCTTGAGCCCGCTCTATCGCACGCTGCTCGAGCGCGGCGCCGTCTACGGCTCGAAGGCCGGCTGGGAGCGTCCCTTGTGGTTCGATACCGGCGCGGTGCCGGCGAGCGAAACTCCGAGCTTCGAGGAGAAGCCCGGCTGGTTCGAGGCCGTCGGCCTCGAGCACCGGGCGGTGCGCGAGCGCGTGGCGCTCATCGACCAGACCTCGTTCTCGAAGTTCGAGATCGAGGGACCCGGCGCCCTCGCCGCTCTCGAGCGCATCGCGGCGAACCGCATCGACCGCCCGGTCGGAGCCTGCGTCTACACACAGCTCTGCAATGAGGCCGGCGGCATCGAGGCCGACCTCACGATCATGCGGCTCGCGGCCGACCGCTTCTACCTCGTGACCGGCAGCGCCTTCGGCGTGCGTGATGCCGGCTGGGTCCGCCGCCACCTGCCGCGCGACGGCTCGGCGACTGTGCGCGAGGTGACGTCGGCGCTCGCCGTGATCAACCTCGTCGGGCCAAAGGCGCGCGACGTGCTCGCCGCGGTGACGCTCGACGACGTCTCGAACGCGGCCTTCCCGCACTTGACCGTCCGCGATATCGAGATCGGATTGGGCCGTGCACGCGCAGCCCGCGTCGGCTACGTCGGCGAGCTCGGCTGGGAGTTGCACATTCCGACCGAGCAGGCGCTCCATGTCTACGAGACTCTGCGTGCGGCGGGAGCGGCCCACGGAATTGCCGACGTGGGCTATCGCGCCATCGAGACGCTGCGGCTGGAGAAGGGCTACGTGTACTGGTCGTCGGACGTGACGCCCGATACCAACCCGTTCGAAGCCGGCCTCGGCTTCGCCGTGGCTCTCGACAAGGGCGATTTCATCGGCCGCGCGGCGCTCTCGGCCATCAAGGCGAAGGGACCCGCCCGGCGGCTCGTAACGCTGACGGTGCCAGGTTTCGCCCCGCTCATCGGCGGCGAGGCCCTCCTCTGCGACGGCCGGGTCGCGGGCACCGTGACGAGCGCCGGCTACGGCTACACGGTCGGCAAGACGATCGCGTTCGGCTACATCCCGTCGGAGGCGGCGGCGAACGCCAAGTTCGAGATCGTCGCCTTCGGCAAGACCTATCCCGCAGCGCGCGCAGGGCGCAGCGTCTACGATCCGACGGGAGCACGACTGAAGGGGGAAACGACGACATGACCGCCGAGTTCGACATTGCCGACGCCCGCCGGGCACTTGCCGCAATCGGCCGCTTCAGCAGGGATGCGGCAGACGCCAAGATCGAGCGCCTCGGCGGCCTCACCAATCGCGTGTTCAGGGTCTCGACGCCGACCGGAACGTTTTGCCTGCGCCTGCCCGGGGCCGGGACCGAGGCCTACATCAATCGGTCCGTCGAGAAGGCGAACGCCGAGGCCGCGGCCGCCTCAGGCGTCTCCCCCGAGGTCATTCACTTCGGCGACGACGGCGTGATGGTGACGCGCTTCATCGACGGCGCCAAGACCATGTCGGGCGAGCTCTTCCGCACGACGCCCGGCGCCGTCGAGCGGGCGGGCGCCGCCTTTCGCCAGCTCCACGACCGCGCGGCCCCGTTCGCGTTCCGCTTCGAGCTGTTCGCGATGATCGACGACTACCTGAAGGTGCTCGCCGGTCTCGGGACCGAGCTGCCCGAAGGCTATCACGAGGTGGTCGCCGAGGCGGCGGCCTTCCGCGATGCGCTTGCCGCGCACCCGGTCCCGCTGCGCTCGTGCCACTGCGATCCCCTGTGCGAGAACTTTCTCGACGCGGGTCCCTGCATGTGGATCGTCGACTGGGAGTACTCGGGCAACAACGACCCGATGTGGGATCTCGGCGATCTCTCGGTCGAAGGGGGGTTCGATGCCGGCATGGACGACCGGCTGCTCGAGGCCTACTTCGGCGCCCCGCCCAGCGCCTTCGACCGCGGCCGCATGGTGATCTACAAGGCCGCGTGCGACTCTGCTCTGGACTCTGTGGGGACTCATCCAGCACGGCAACAAGAACCCGGTGGACGATTTCTGGGCCTACTCCACGAACCGCTTCGAGCGCTGCAAGCGCCTCATGCGCTCGCCGGAATTTGCGCCTCATTTGGCCGCCGTATCCCGCGGCCCTTGAAGGTTATTGGCTCGCTTACCGGGCCGGGCCGTAGAGCCAGCGAGGGCCGACCGTATTGTTGGGGTCCGGCGGCGAGGCCCATCCATTGTTGCGGGAGCCGGGGGTGTCTTCGAAGCGGGTGCCGGGGACAGCCTCGCCGATGGCGGGAAGCGCGGATGCGGGATCCATATTGCTGAAGCCGGCCGCTCCGCCGGACTTGCCGGTCGCGACTGCGGTTCCGGGCGGGGTCTCGAACGTGAACGCGTGCGCGCGATGCCCTGTGACGAGCGTCAGCGCCAACGCCACTGAAAGTCCGAGCATAAATCGCATGGCTGGTCCCCTCAACCTCTGTGCCTTCGCGTACATAGCGCATAAATTGACCGTTCCAAGGCCGCGGGCGATGAAGGATGGAATTTCCACTTTCCGTTGCATGACGGCAACGGGCGCTGCCCCTGCAAGGCTGCTCTCGGACGCGATGTGACCCCCGGCGCGCTGCGGCGCCGGGGATCGTGAGCCATCGATCAAAGCGGGCCTATCTACTCGCGCGGCGCAGTCGGAAGGCGCGCTCCGGGATCGGCACCGGCCGCCGGATCGGTCGGGTTGTTCACACTCGGCCCGGGCTGCTGGTTCTCGTCGGTAGTAGGATCGCTCGGATTGCCGGCCGGCGCGTCTAAGCCGCCCTCGCCCGAGCTTGCGCCGTCACCTGCCGGCGGGGCGTATTCTTCCATCGGCGCGGTCGGGGCGCGCGCCCCGGGATCGGAGCCGGCCGCCGGATCGGTCGGATTGTTCACGCTGGGCCCGGGCTGCTGGTTCTGAAGAGTGTTCGGATCGGCGGGGCTGCCGCCTGTCGACTGCGCGAGCGCGCTGGTGGCGCCGAGCGCGATGAAGAGGACCGGAACTAGCGACGTCTTGAGGCTCATAATCTCTACCCTTGGCTGAGGTTGCGAATTCCTCCCGCCAGGACCAATCCCTCCCGCCGCACAGGGTTCCAATTGGCTCGACCTCGGGGGCGCTCACCACACGCCGGGAACGAGCCGGTAGCGCACACGGGCGGCGTAGGCGGCGTAGCCGTCGAGCTCGGCCTTGAGCGTCTCCTCCTCGAGCACGGCGCGGATCGCGAGGATGGCGATGAGAAGGGCGGAAACCGCGAGCCCGTACCACGAGCCGAGAAGGAGCGGCGTGCCGACGATCAGCGGGATCGCACCGGCATACATGGGGTGGCGCACGAAGGCATAAGGGCCCGTCGACACGACCGAGTGCTTGCGCTCCGTCTGGATCTTCACCACCGGGGCCGCGAACGTGTTCGTGCGCATCACGACATGGAAGACATAGAGACCGAAGGCGATGGCAAGCGCGCCCGCCACCTTGAGCCAGAACGGGACGTCGGAGACGTGGTAACGCGCGTCGAGGCCGATCACGACGTACTGACCGAGCCACAGGGCGAAGAACAGCGTGAGCAGGATCTTGTCCCAGCTCTTCTGGTCGCGCTGGACGGGCGCGCGCATGCGCTCGCGCAAGAGCTCGGGATCGTGCCTGGCGATGGCGAAGCCGGAGATGAGGCCGAGCACGGCGAATTCCGCGAGAAACACCCAGGCCTCCGGCCAGCGCAGCGTGCCGGCCGGCACGAACAGCAGGACGGCCGTGAGGCCGAGCCAGATCGCCGTCTGAATGAGCAGTTTCGGGATGACCGTATCGTCGCTCGGCATCGAACGCTCCCTCGTGTGCTGGGCGCGGGTGTTTATCATGGCCATTCGCTCCGTGTCGCCGCCGAACGGCCATTTGCACGCCGCACTAGGCGCGTTATGCTCGGAGCGCTCGGGGGCCGGCGGAGGATACGGGGAGACCCATGCGCCTCGAGACGAGCCAGCCCGAAGCCCGCGCCATCCTCGCCGCCATGCGCGACGTGGCGGAGGCCGGCGGAGTAGCGACCGACCGCGACCGGGTGAGCCTCGTCTCGGCGGGCCGCTGGATGCTCGGCCTTCCCGAGGTCAACGTCGACGCTCTCCAATCCTCGACCCCACAGTCCCTTGCTGCGACCGTTCCCGAGCCGCCGCTGCGTCGCGAGGCGATGCGGTTTCTCGCCGTCATGCCCTTCGTCGACGGCAAGCTCGACAAGGCCAAGATCGCGCGCGTCGAGGACTATGCGCGCGCGCTCGGCGTCGCCGACGGCTTTGTCGACGAGGTCACCGAGGCGGCCCAAGGCGATGTCAAGGACGCGCTGGCCCACATGGTCCGCGACAACATGGACAGCATCCTCGGCAAGCCGCTTTCCGGCGACGTGATGGCGTGGATGCTGCCCTATCAGGGCGACAAGGCCGATCCCGAGCTGGCGAGCCGCTTCCGGGCGCTCGCGGCGAAGCCCACCGGCGCGTTCGGCCGCGCCTTCATCGAGTTCTACGAGACGAACGGCTACGGGGTTCCAGGCGAGCCGACCGCCCTCAACGAGCGCTTCTGCCTCCCCCACAACTCGACGCACGTCTTCTCGGGCTATGGGACCACGCCTCAGGGCGAGCTGCTCGTCTCGACATTCACCGCCGGCATGCACCCGGTCCACCCCATAAGCGGGCATATCCTGCCGGTCATCTTCAGCTGGCATCTCGGCATCAAGATCAACGACGTCGCGAAGTCCGCGACCGGTGCGCTCGATCCCGAGGAATTCTGGCATGCGTGGGAGCGCGGTCAGGCCATGAAGATCGACATCTTCGGTCCGGCGTGGGACTTCTGGGCGTGGGTGGACCAGCCGCTCGACGCGCTCCGCGCGAAATACCTGCCGGAGTAGTCGCCGGCAGCAAGCTCCTATTCGGCCCAACGCTCGGCGCGGCTATAGTGGCGCGGCAACCCCGGGATGGAGCGGGTTCAGAATGAGCCTGGCGCACTCGCGCCGGCGACCGAAGCGCAGAAGTCGCTCAAGTCACGGAGCCTGGCCGTCGGCCCCATCACTTGCCCCGGCTCGAGCCGCTGTCGGGACAATAGTCCTGGACGCGGATGTCGCTATCCAGGAAGCGGCAGATCTCGTACTTGCGCGCCGGGTTGTTGCGGATCTCGCCGCCCGTGACCTTGACGCCCTTCTCGCGGGCTACCTTGGCAAAGTACTCGTCGTTGCAGTACGGCGTTGAAATCTCCTGACCTCCGGACAGCTGGTATCCATCGCGGCAGATGATGCGGGCATCCGCAGTGGCGCCGCAGAGGAAGAGGCCCGAGAGGAATGCAGCATGGGCAAGGATCTTTGGCATCGTCGCCTCCAAGAGCTGAAACACGTCAATACTGCAATCACGCCAGTTCGACACTGTAAGTTGGGTGGCGCGTGCCGGACGACAAGTCGAGAGCAGCGTGTGCCCTTGAGTACGCCAAGCGCGTAAGAGCGGATCGCTGCCCGTTCGAGCCAAGAGTTCGAGCCGGGATAACGTCGGCCGCGAGGATAACGTCGGCCGCGCGAGCGCGAGCTGCCGTAGCCGACACGAGAGGCGCTCCGCGACCGAGAGAGTCGCGGAGCGCCGGGCCTTCCTCTAATTCGGGCCGGTGCCCGGCACGGGGACGCTCAGCGGCAGTCCCAGATGCCGTGAACCGACTTCGAGTGGCAGTCATCGCCGGGGGAGGCGAGCGACGTGCCAACCCCCGCGAAAAGCGAGAGGGCGAAGAGAGAGATCGCTATGAGAGCTTTCATGTCAGTCTCCTGTTTCAGGGTTCGACAATGCCGCTCTTGGAGTCTCCTGCCTCGGGTTTTTCGACCGGTCGTCCGCACATGCTGGACGAGACATTGGTTGGGCAGCTAGATCGGGCCGGCGAAAGAGCAAGGGTGCACGCGACCGGTCGCGTCGCCTTGCCGCGCCTCAGAGCGCAACTTGTAAGGTTTCTGGTTTCGTTTGGCGGCACCCGCCGAGGGGCGCGAAGCCGACAGACGGCCTTCCATCGCCGTGCTCGGCGCGCCATATTCGGACCATGTCTCGTCCCCCCAAATCAGGTGACATCCCGAAGCCGCGCCCGTCGCGCGGGCGGTCGGGCAAGCTCGCGCCGCCCCCGGCCGAGACGGCCGCCGGTACGCCGGTCACGAAAGGATTTCAGCGAAGCCCCGCAGGCCAGGTTCGAGGGCGCCTTCACCCCCTCTCCCCATCCTTCATGGGGAGAGGGTGGGGGTGAGGGGCAGCCACAAACGATGGCGCCTAATCCTGCCCCTCACCCCAACCCTCTCCCCGTCAAGCACGGGGAGAGGGAAAGAGGAGCGCCCCACGCTCCCCGCGCTGCGTCAGCAGGGGCCGCGGCCGCCGGTCGGTGGCGAGAGCCTCACCGACGCGCTGAACGCCCTCCTCGCCAAGCCCGCCGAGCGCTCCGAGCGGGCGAAGGAAATCCTCGCGCGGCAGCCCATGCTCGCCTCTCACCCACTCGTCTCCGGCGGCATGCCCATGTTCATGCCGCACCGTCCCGAGCGCCCGGAGAAGAGCGAGGGCGGGCGGCCGTTCGAGCTCGTCTCCGAGTTCGAGCCCAAGGGCGATCAGCCCACCGCGATCGCCGAGCTGGTGAGCGGCGTCGGCGAGCACGAGCGCACGCAGGTGCTGCTCGGCGTCACCGGCTCGGGCAAGACCTTCACCATGGCGCATGTCATCGCCGCGACCCAGCGCCCGGCGCTCATCCTCGCGCCGAACAAGACGCTCGCGGCCCAGCTCTACGGGGAGATGAAGAGCTTCTTCCCCGACAACGCCGTCGAGTACTTCGTCTCCTACTACGACTACTATCAGCCCGAGGCCTATGTCCCGCGCACGGACACCTACATCGAGAAGGAAGCCGACATCAACGAGCAGATCGACCGCATGCGCCACGCGGCGACGCGGGCGCTGCTCGAGCGCGACGACGTGATCATCGTCGCATCCGTCTCCTGCATCTACGGCATCGGCTCGGTCGAAACCTATACGGCGATGACGTTTGCCGTGAAGCTCGGCGAGCGCCTCTCGCGCGACCAGCTGTTGGCCGACCTCGTCGCACTCCATTACCGGCGCAACGACCAGGCCTTCACGCGCGGCACGTTCCGCGCCCGCGGCGACACCGTCGAGGTGTTCCCAGCCCACTTGGAGGACCGCGCCTGGCGCATCTCGCTGTTCGGCGACGAGGTCGAGAGCATCACCGAGTTCGATCCGCTGACCGGGCAGAAGACCGACGAGCTGGCGCTGGTGAAGATCTACGCCAACTCCCACTACGTGACGCCGAAGCCGACGCTGCAGCAGGCGATCCGCAGCATCAAGGTCGAGCTCAAGGCCCGCCTCGACGAGTTGTATGGCGCGGGCAAGCTGCTCGAGGCCCAGCGCCTCGAGCAGCGCACGCGTGTTCGACATGGAGATGATGGAGGCGACCGGCTCGTGCGCCGGGATCGAGAACTACTCGCGCTATCTCACCGGCCGCAATCCCGGCGACCCGCCGCCGACGCTGTTCGAGTACCTCCCCGACAACGCGCTCGTGTTCGTCGACGAGAGCCACGTCACCATTCCGCAGATCGGCGGCATGTTCCGCGGCGACTACCGGCGCAAGGCGACGCTCGCCGAGTACGGCTTCCGCCTCCCTTCGTGCATGGACAATCGGCCGCTCAGGTTCGAGGAGTGGGACGCCATGCGCCCGCAGACGACCTGCGTCTCCGCGACGCCGGGCGGCTGGGAGCTCAACGAGACCGGCGGCGCCTTCGCCGAGCAGGTCATCCGGCCGACCGGCCTCATCGATCCGCCCGTCATCGTGCGCCCGGCGAAAACTCAGGTCGACGATCTCCTCGACGAGGTGCGCCAAGTCGCCAAGCGCGGCTACCGCTCGCTCGTCACCACGCTGACCAAGCGCATGGCCGAGGACCTGACCGAGTACATGCACGAGGCGGGCATCCGCGTGCGCTACATGCACTCCGACGTCGAAACCTTGGAGCGCATCGAGATCATCCGCGATTTGAGGCTCGGCGCCTTCGACGTGCTGATCGGCATCAACCTGCTGCGCGAGGGTCTCGACATTCCCGAGTGCGCCCTCGTCGCCATCCTCGATGCCGACAAGGAAGGGTTCCTGCGCTCGGAGACGTCGCTCATCCAGACCATCGGCCGGGCGGCGCGCAACGTCGACGGCCGCGTCATCCTCTATGCCGACCACGTCACGGCGAGCATGGAGCGGGCGATCGCCGAGACCGACCGGCGCCGCGAGAAGCAGACGGCCTATAACCAGGCCAACGGCATCACGCCCGAGAGCATCAAGCGCAACATCCATGACGTGATGGCCTCCGTCTACGAGCAGGACCATGTGACCGTCGACTCCGGCCTCGCCGACGCCCCGGCCATCGGCCACAACCTCGAGACCGTCATCGCCGACCTCGAGCGGCGCATGCGGGAGGCGGCGGCCGACCTCGAGTTCGAGACGGCGGCGCGCCTGCGCGACGAGGTGAAGCGCCTGCGCGAGACCGAGCTGGCGATCGCCGACGATCCCCTCGCGCGCCAGGGCGATGTCGAGGAGCGCGCCGGAACCTACGAGGGCGAGCGCAAGTACGGCGAGAAGGCGAACCTTCCGGCGTCATCCCCCCTCTCCCCGCAAGCGGGGAGAGGGTCGGGGTGAGGGGCAGCGGCATGCCGCAGCGCCAGCGTCTGCCCCTCACCCCGACCCTCTCCCCGTGAAGAACGGGGAGAGGGGAAAGAGCCGCATCGCCACCGACTACGAGCCCGTGCAGCCGACCTATGCGCAATCGACGTCGCGCATCAGGAAGCCGTCGCTCGACGACATGGGGCCCGGAACGGACCGGCCGGTCCCGGCACGCGACCTTCCTCTCCCCGCGAGCGGGAGAGGGTCAGGGTGAGGGCGGCCTCAGCGGCAAACGTCGACGTCGACTCTACGCACACACGCCGGCGCGTTCGGCGAGAAGATCCGCGGCCCCCACAAGCCGACGCTCGACGAGATGGGACCGCACGCCTCGCTGCCGGTGAAGAAGGCAGCGGGACCGCTGCCAGTGAAGCCCGATCTGTCATCCCGGCCGGAGGGAGCGCGCGCGCTGCGCGATTCCGCAGAGCCGGGACCCAGGGGCGACACAGCACCGCCGCCGAAACCCACCCGCACGCTCGAGTTCGACGATCCCGTCCAGAAGAAGGGCCGCAAGGGCCGCCCGCGTAAGACCGGCCGGCCGGGGCGATAAGCCTTTCTTACTGTCCTAATCCCGACCGGACAGATAAGACGCCCTAATCAGAAAACATTTTCTTATAAGGCCCGCTAGAAAATCCGATTGGCGCTCCCGCAGTGCAGCAACTAGGTCTAGCCGGACCACTGCAGGAGTAGCCCATGACGGACAAGCCCGTTCTCACCACGACCGCCGGCAACCCCATCGCCGACAACCAGAATTCCATCTCGGCCGGCCCGCGCGGGCCGCTCCTCATGCAGGACTACCAGCTGATCGAGAAGCTCGCGCACCAGAACCGCGAGCGCATCCCCGAGCGCACCGTCCACGCCAAGGGCTGGGGCGCCTACGGCACGCTGACCGTCACCCACGACATCACGCCTTACACCCGCGCCAAGATCTTCTCGCAGGTCGGCAAGGAGACCGAGATGCTTGCCCGCTTCTCGACGGTCGCCGGCGAGCAGGGCGCCGCCGACGCCGAGCGCGACGTGCGCGGCTTCGCGCTCAAGTTCTACACCGAGGAGGGCAACTGGGACCTCGTCGGCAACAACACGCCCGTCTTCTTCGTGCGCGATCCCCTGAAGTTCCCCGACTTCATCCACACGCAGAAGCGCCATCCCAAGACCAACCTGCGCTCGCCGACGGCCATGTGGGATTTCTGGTCGCTCTCGCCCGAGAGCCTGCACCAGGTGACGATCCTGATGTCCGACCGCGGCCTGCCGCAGACCGTGCGCCACATGAACGGCTACGGCTCGCACACCTACTCGATGATCAACGCGGCCGGCGAGCGCCACTGGGTCAAGTTCCACTTCAAGACGCTCCAGGGCCACAGGCACTGGACGAACTCTGACGCGCGCGAAGTCGTCGGGCGCACGCGCGAGTCGCACCAGGAGGACCTCTACGACGCGATCGAGAAGGGCGACTTTCCGAAGTGGCGGCTCTTCATACAGGTGATGCCGGAGGCGGACGCGGCGAAGACCCCGTACAATCCCTTCGACCTCACGAAGGTGTGGCCGCACAAGGACTATCCGCTGATCGAGGTCGGCGTGATGGAGCTCAACCGCATCCCGCAGAACTATTTCGCCGAGATCGAGCAGGCGGCCTTCTCGCCGTCCAACATCGTCCCCGGCATCGGCTTCTCGCCCGACAAGATGCTGCAGGCGCGCATCTTCTCCTACGCCGACGCCCATCGCTACCGGCTCGGCACGCACTACGAGGCGCTGCCCGTCAACCAGCCGAAATGCCCGGTGCGCCACTATCACAAGGACGGGCCGATGCGGTTCTTCCGCAACGACACCGGCAATCCCAATGCCTACTACGAGCCGAACTCGTTCTCGGGCCCGGCCGAGGTCCCGGCCTACCGCGAGCCCCCGCTCCCGCTCTGCAGGCGACGCCGACCGCTACGACCATCGCGTCGGCAACGACGACTATACCCAGCCCGGCAATCTGTTCCGGCTCATGACGCCCGATCAGCAGGGACGCCTCATGGACAATATCGCGGAAGCTATGCAGGGCGTGCCGCGCGCCATCGTCGAGCGGCAGATCGCGCTCTTCGCCAAGTGCGATCCGCGTTACGGCGAGGGTGTTGCGCGGCGCATGGGGATCGCGAGCGCGGCGCATCCGACCTCGGAAGCGGCGGAGTAGAGGTTCAAGTCCCTGCTCGTCAGCCGGAGGCGCTTCGCTCGCTCCCCGAGGCGGTGCGAGGCGCCTCGTCTCTCACGCCGACCGAGCCAGCTATCCGCCTTCGGCCGAGCAGCGCAATGCCAGCGTCAGCGCTGCTGCCGAGAGCAGGCACGTGGCGGTTCGCACGTGATTCCACGCCGTCCAGGTCGAAAGGTACTCGCTCCACACGGCAGCGCCCTCGACGCTCTCCGGCGTAACCGCCGCCAGCCGGTCGTTGAGCGGCACGTTGAACACCATCGTCACCAGAATGCAGCCGACGAGATAGAGAGCGGCGCCGATGAGCCGCCAGGCCGCGCCGGGGGCGCTCCAATTGAAGACGGCGGAGAGGGCGAGCGCGAGGCTGCCCAGAGCCGTGCCGAAGAACAGCGCGAAGAACCACGGATTGAGGATCGCGACGTTGATGGAGTTCATGGCGGCGATGCCGCCCGCCGGCGGGAGGCGGCTGAACGCCGTCATGATGAAGAACGAGAAGGCGAAGAACAGCCCCGCCATCATCCCGGCTCCGAGCGCGGTCAAGAACGTCACCAGGTCGTTGAGGCGTTCCAGCATGGGCTCCTCCGCGAAATATTGGTCTGGCTCGCGATTAGTTGGTGACAAGAATTGCGGGCGGTCAAGTCGGGCCCGGATAGGAGCCCATGCAACGGAAGCGCGCGAACTCACGCGCGCCCCCATGCCTCATCATCGCCGCTTTTTGGTCGCGTAACGCCTACTGGCTCGCGAGTCGGGCACCCCAATCACAGCCAAGGACACACCTCGTGAAAATCGACCTTTCTTCCGCATGGTGGGACGCGCTCTTCAAGATGCTGTCGATCGTGCTGGTGCCGATGACGGTGGCCGGCATGGGCTGGTACTGGACCCGATGGCAGCAGAGCGTCAACGACTTGAAGAGCATGATCGACCTCGTGACGGACGCTTCGCCCGAGAAGCAGAAGTACGGCGTCGCGATGTTCGAGTTCCTCGCCAAGAACGGCAAGGTTCCGGTCGAGTTCCTCGCGGCCCAGATCGATTACGCGACCTCGGCCCAGAACCACGAGCTTCTGCCGCTGCTCGAGGTCGCGATTGCGAACGCGGCGAAGGAAAATCCCGAGGTCGCGGCGGCCTACGAGGTGGCATTGCAGCGCCGGCCCTCGCGCGTCTTCATCCACGTGCCGAACGAGCAGACCGCGAGCTGCCTCACCCTCCTTCGCGACAGCTTCAAGGAGACCGACAAGGCGACGATCCGCTTCCCCGCCGTGCGCAAGTTCCAGGGCTATGCCGACAGCAACCAGGAGCTCCGCTTCTTCCACGCCGAGGACAAGGCGCGCGCCAACCAGATCGCCGGCTTGTTCGGCACATTGGGACTGGACCTTACCGTCAAGGACATCTCCGGCACCGAATGGGCCGCGACCAATGCGCCGAACAGCTACGAGCTCTGGTTCAGCGGCAAGTCGCTGCCCGCCCTCTGCCAGCAGGCGCCGAGCGGCTAGCGCCGCGGGCAGCGTTGGCGAACGCGCTCGAAATTTCAGGACTCGCCGCCAGCCCCACATCCTGGATGACGCGAATTATTTCCGTTGCCTTACCCTTACGTAAGAAGCCTCGAGACAGCTTGTCTCAGTGAGCCGCAGCGGCCAAATGCCAACCACCCCGTCGTGGTGAGCGCCAAATCTGATCGCGACTCAGCGCGCCGGAGCGCGCCGCTGGTCTGACTTCGACGCGCAGACATGCCGCTCGAGATGTCCGAGCCGGCGCGCGATCAATGCGGCCAAGCGAAGGAGTAGATCGATGAACCGCGCAATGAAAAACCTTACAATAGGCTTTGCGTCAGCGATGGTGGTGATTTGTGGCACGGCCATTTCGGCCAATGCCTACTATACTGGCTATGGAAACGGCGACCCGGGCAACTGGGACTTCTTTACTGAGCAGAGTGGCGGTCCCGCTCCTCAAGCCAACCATCTGGGCTCCGCCCACGCTGTCGTCCCCGGCAGCACCTGCAGCTACTATCACCACATGGCTTTGGAGACGGGCCGGCCGACCTGGTGGCACCGCTATCACGTCTGTGAGCACGGCTGACGCTGGCAACGTCGAGTGCGCGCAGACGCCCGTCTGCGCAGCTCGCCAGACGGTGCCGAGCGGGTGATTCGCGGACTAGGCCCTACGATCTCAGTCGCAGGCCCGGCGCCGCGCCGTGCAAGTCGTGGTCAAGGAGCCATCCGTGCACTTCATCGTGATGGGGCCTGAGGCCTTCCACCCATGGGCGGCAATGGCGTTCTTGAGAGCGGCCTCGGCCATAAACTCGGAAATGGCGCGGGTCGGCATCTCCGCGAGCCCGCCGGCTTGCCGGCACGCCGCGTCGGCATGCATCGTGCCGAAGAAAAGGGAGACGGCGAGCGTCAGCGAAAAGCGTAGAGCGGTCATGGCAGCACCTCCTGCAACAGTCCTCGCACGGCCCGCAAATTACTACGGTGCCGGTTGTCGCGCGCAGGCGGAGGTGCGGAAAAGGGCTCGCGTCCGGCCGATTGATGGCCAACCGTGTCTGTTGCGACACGGCTTAAGCGACCCGCAAAGGAAACCAGCGCCCGTGAGGGACGGGCGCTGGCGCGACATGCGAACAGAAACGTTGATTAGTTGGTCTGAGCGGGGTTCACCGCCGCCGCCGGTCCTTGGATCATGACGGCGACCAGAAACGTCTTGCCGTCCTTGGTGGCGTGGCCGACCCACTTGCCGCTCTCGTCCTTGGTCATCTCCGAGATGTTCGTATATCCGAGATGCATCAGGTGCTGACGCGCCTGGTCGGACGTGAAGAGGTTCTGGGTCGCCGGGCCTGCCGTCGTGACGTCGCCGGCGAGCGCAGGAAGGGCGAGGCCGACGGCGAGCGCCGCGGCCAAAGAGAGTGCACGGATCATGGAAATCTCCTGAGTTTTATCGATGCAGTTGCGGACTGGCGCGCCACAGGCGCGTCTATCAGGGCGACGTCAGATGACGTCGATCTCGGCCGGCAGATAGCTCGTGACCTCGAGCCCCACCTCCTGCTCGCGAACCTCAGGCTTGCTCCACGTCTTCATGAGTTCCTCCTTAGATGAGAGAGTTCGGTATCGGGTTGTCGGGCAGGTCTCAGTCCATGCCCATCGGTGCCGTGGATGTAGGCTGGATCGCCGATCACTGCCACTCAATTGCCCGTGGGAAAAATCGACCGTTTCTTGATATCGCGTGATGCCCTCGCCGTTGTTGCGTTGCGCGGCCGCGCAGGCCAGGGTCGGGCCCCCATCGAACGTGAGGCGCGAAGGTCATGGCACTCGACATCGATCCCCTGCTGGCGTTGGGCGTCATCGTCGCGACTGCGGCGACCGACGCCGTCTATGTGATGTTCACCTCAGCCGTCGTGGCGCGCCGGCGCGTGCCGGCGGCGACGTGGAGCAGCATCTGGTATCTGCTCTCCTCGTTCGCGGTCATCTCCTACACCAGCAACTGGATCTACGTGCTGTTCGCGGCCCTCGGCTCCTGGCTCGGCGCCTACGCGACCATGACCTATCTCCACGGCCGGCCGAGCAACCCGCCGGCGCCGTTCAAGCCGTCGCCCGATCCCGACGAGGGTTAATCCCGTCAAGCCACCTACCCACGGGCCCTGATCCGCACTAGAATTCGCCCGGTCGGAACGGGGAGAGCTCAAGGTCAAGGAGGCTCCCATGGCGTCCTATGTCGTGCTGGCCAGTTTCACGGAGAAGGGCGTCCACGACGCCAAGGATACCGTCGACCGCGCCGGCAAGTTCAAAGAGATGGCCAAGAAGGCCGGCTGCACCGTCAAGGACATGTACTGGACGCTGGGTCCGACCGATATCGTCACCATCATCGAGGCGCCCGATGACGAGACGGCGACAAGCCTCTCCCTGGGTGTGGCTGCGCGCGGCTATGTCCGGACCCAGACGATGCGGGCCTTTTCCGCCGACGAGATGAAGAAGATCCTGGGCAAGATCGACTGACGCCGCCGTACCGTCCGGCAGATCCCGGACAATTAGCCATAGGACAGATTTCTGGGGCTTGCCCGTCGCAAGGCCTCTGCGGTCGCGCGGAGAATCCATTATGATCTAGTCCCCGCTGCTCAAATGACTGGAGGCTTTGATGCCAGACGTGACCAGGATCGACATCGTCGCCGACCTTGCCGCGGCGCGCCGCTACGTCGCCGAGAACTGGGGCTGGTTCCTCGCCCTCGGCATCGTCTTGATTGCCGCGGGCATCGCCGCGATCGCGTTTCCGCTGGTGTCGAGCATCGCCGCCAAGATCTTTCTCGGCTGGATTTTCATGATTACCGGCGTCGTGCTCATCGTGCACGCTTTTTCCGCGAGCCGCTGGGCCGGAGTCGCCTGGAGCCTGATCGTGGGACTTCTCTATCTCGTCGCCGGCGGCTACCTCGCCTTCTTCCCGCTGACGGGGCTGCTCACGCTGACCATCCTGCTTGCAGCGCTCTTCGTCGCCGAAGGCATAGCCGAGATTGTGATGGGCTTCACCGTACGCCCGCTCGACGGCTGGATGATGCTGATCGTGAGCGGGCTCGTCGCGATCGCAGCCGGCGTGCTGATCGTCCTCGGGCTCCCGTATTCGGCGGAGTGGGCTATCGGCCTGCTCGTCGGCATCAACCTGATCTTCACCGGCTGGACCTACGTCTTCGTGGCGATGGCCTCGCGCGGCAAGGATGCCGCCGCCTGACGAGGAGGAACCACCTTCCGTTCAGGACATCAAAGGAAACGGGGCCCCTGCATCTCAGGGACCCCGCTTCCTATTGCGCAAGAGAACTTGAGCCGGCGTTCCAAATCAGGCCGCGGCCGAGCCTTCGTCGCCGGGATCGCGCAGCACGTAGCCGCGGCCCCACACGGTCTCGATGTAGTGCTGGCCGCCCGTTGCCGCCTGCAGCTTCTTCCTGAGCTTGCAGATGAACACGTCGATGATCTTGAGCTCGGGCTCGTCCATCCCGCCGTAGAGATGATTGAGGAACATCTCCTTGGTGAGCGTCGTGCCCTTCCGGAGCGAGAGCAGCTCAAGCATCTGGTACTCTTTGCCGGTCAGATGGACGCGCTGGCCGTGCACCTCGACCGTCTTGGTGTCGAGGTTGACCCTGAGGTCGCCGGTCTCGATGACCGACTGGGCGTGACCCTTGGAGCGGCGAACGATAGCGTGAATGCGGGCGACGAGCTCGTCCTTGTGAAACGGCTTCGTCATGTAGTCGTCGGCGCCGAAGCCGAGGCCGCGCACTTTATCCTCGATCTGAGCAAGTCCCGAAAGGATGAGGATCGGCGTCTGCACCTTGGCGACGCGCAACGTTTTCAAAACCTCGTAGCCGCTCATGTCCGGGAGATTGAGATCCAAAAGTATGATGTCGTAGTCGTAGAGCTTGCCGAGGTCGACCCCCTCCTCGCCAAGATCGGTCGTGTAGACGTTGAAGCCTTCGGATTGCAGCATCAGCTCGATGCTTTGCGCCGTTGCGCTATCGTCCTCAATTAGAAGGACCCGCATGCTAGTTCCTCTTATCCTGCCCCGTCACGAGGACCGCTGCCAAAAGAAACTGAGAACGCTACCCGCGGCTCGCGCGAATAGCGGTGCACGAGCTAAGCCATCATTAGGAAAGTACCGCCCAGAAGTTAACAAACCCTAATTTTGTCTTGCCTCTTGATGACCGCCGCCGCCACGCCACTCGCCGTCCGCCACTTGAAATCACGGACACGCCGCCTCGAGCTCCGGCGACAATTGCCGGCGCCATTCCCCCCGATTTGTCCGTGTAATGACCCCTCGACCCGCGACGCACGCAGAGACACGAACCCTGTCCCATTGCAGGCCGTTCCGTTGCCCTTGCGGTCAATCCGGAACGTCTGCGTCCCAGCCCCTTGTGCGTTACGAATCAAGAGGTAACAGAATTCGCCCGCGAGCCCTAGAGGGGAAGGGGCCAATTCTCCGCCTGAAGACATTCTTTCAGCAAAGGCCGCTAGCTCGTTGCTTTACCGCAACTTAATTGGCATATGCGACATTGACATGTCGCATAGGAATGGCACATCTCAAGTCATGAGGCTTGGCTGTGTCGTTCCTGGATCCTACGCATAGCCTGGGACAGGCCTTTTCCGGCGCCCATAAAGCCTAATTGGCATGGTTCTTGGATGTCGGGGCAGTAGGATTTCGTGAGTAAGGGGCACAACAATGAAATCACGCGAGACAGCTTTGAGGCTGAAGCGCTTCGAAGCGGACGAGAAGGCCCGCAAGGTGGCCGATCTCGAGCATATGATCCGTGAATTCGAGGCCATGGCTGCCGACCTCGACCGGCAGATCCAGGCCGAGGAGGACCGGACCGGCATCAAGGACCCCGGCCACTTCGCCTATTCCACGTTTGCCAAATCGGCCGGTGCGCGCCGCGACAACCTTCGCACCTCGGTCTCCGAGCTCCGACTCAAGCTCGCGGCCGCCCAGCGCGAGCGCGACGAGGTTGCCGAGCAACTGCTTCGGGCCGACCAGACCGAGGCGCGCGAAGCCACCCATGGACGGCGCCGCAGCGAGCGGTCGTCCAGCGTCGTCATGCGCTAAGAGCCTGAGAAATCAAGAATTAAGCCGGCGCGGTGCCCCACCGCGGCCGGCTTTTTGCTGCACTCCAGCCCTGGCCTGTGGCGAAGCTGGGCCGCCCGCTTGTCTCCGCAGGCTGCCCGTGCCAAGCAACGTCAGCATATTCCGGCACCATGGACCGGGGGGACATGCAGCGAGCCTGCGCGAAAGCGATCATCACCTTGACGGCGGGTGTGCTTGCCGGCTGCTCGGGCAACGGGGGCGCGACAACGCTGGCCCTGCCCTCGGTCTCCGACCTGTCCGTTGCGGCGCTCCCTTCCCCGGGCGCCCTCAATCCCATCCCCGAGCACGTCGTCGGCACGCCGACCGAAGTCTATACGCGCGTGGCGCGCGGGGCGCTGACGTGCTGGTTCGGCGCCTCGGGGCCGCTCAAGGGGACTTACATCTATCACGCGGACGCCGAGCCCGCCTCCAAAGGAGGACGCTCCGAGATCGTCATTTTCGTCAAGGATCAACAAGCCGGCGACCAGCGGTCGCTGAGGGCCTTCCATGTTCTAATCTCGACGGTCGAGAACAAGACTAAAGTCGAAACGGAGAACGCCAAGATTCCCGAGCCTATGGCGGGGCGCATGAAAACCGACGTCGCCCGCTGGGCCGCGGATGAGGAAGGCTGCGGGGAAGCGCCCGTTACCGCCGGCTGGGCGGCCGAGCAGTCGCATTCCGCCACCCCCGAGCCCAAGCCCAAAGCTACGAAAAAATAGCGGCAAAAAGCACAAGCGCCGCCCTCACCCAGGGCGGCGCTTCAGAGTCCAATTGCGAACGCCAGACCTCGCGACGGCCACATCAGCGGGTTTGGCCAGCGCTCGCGATCAGGTTCGATAGTCCTGAATACGCGTCGCGCGCAGGCCCGGAAGGCCGTGCTTGTCGATCGATCGCTGCCAGGAGAGGAACTCGTCGACCGTGAGTTTGTAGCGCTCGCAGGCCTCCTCGATGCTGAGGAGCCCTCCGCGCACGGCCGCCACGACCTCCGCCTTGCGGCGAATGACCCAGCGTTTCGTATTTCGCGGCGGGAGATCGGCAACCGTCAGCGGGCTCCCATCGGGGCCGATGACATAGCGCACCCGCGCTCTCAGATGATGTTCGGTCATGATACTCAATACAGCTACTGACCAGGCTCGGACTGTAACTGATCTCTCTTAAGTTTGAACTAAGTCATTGAGTAAACATACCATAAATAGGATTGTAAATCACGCATGGCAACCTATTAACCTTTACAGCCGTTCACCTTGTCGGGACAGGGCGCCTGGCCCCCGCGCCCGGGGGCCGGCACGGCACGCAGATCGCTTGCGTAGGGCGCGCGTCGCATCATATCTTTCGCCGGGTGCTCCCGGAGCTTCCCATTGCCCGGCCGACCGGACGAGCCCGCAAACGCTTGCTTACTGGCGTGCAGAAAACGCAACGAGAACAACAGGTGCCTGCCTCTGTGAATCAGCCCCGAGCCGGACGCCGGCGCGTTGTCGTTGCAATGTCGGGCGGCGTCGACTCCACCGTCGTGGCGGGGCTGCTTGCCCGCGACGGGCACGAGGTGATCGGCATCACGCTGCAGCTTTACGATCATGGGCAGGCCACCAGCCGCAAGGGGGCGTGTTGTGCCGGCCAGGACATCCACGACGCGCGCCGCGCCGCCGAAGTCCTCGGCATTCCCCACTACGTGCTCGACTACGAGCGGCGTTTTGCGGACGCCGTCATGCGCCCGTTCGCCGACAGCTACGTCGCCGGCGAGACGCCGATCCCCTGTGTCACCTGCAATCAGGAGATCAAGTTCCGCGATCTCCTCGCGACGGCCCGCGACCTCGGCGCCGACACGCTCGCGACCGGCCACTACGTCCAGCGCCGCGACGGGCCGGCGGGCCCCGAGCTCTACCGCGCGCCGCGACGGCGACCGCGACCAGAGTTATTTCCTGTTCGCGACAACGCGCGAGCAGCTCGAGCATCTCTGGTTTCCGCTCGGGGGACTTTTGAAGCCCGAGGTCCGGGCGCTGGCCCGTGAGCTCGGCCTCGGCCTTGCCGAGAAGGCCGACAGCCAGGACATCTGCTTCGTTCCCAAGGGCCGCTACAGCGATGTGATCGAGCGCCTGAAGCCGGGGGCGCTCGCGCCGGGCGACATCGTGCACGTCGACGGGCGCCGGCTGGGCCGCCATCGGGGCATCATCAACTACACGATCGGGCAGCGCCGGGGATTGGGCATTCCCTCGAGCGAGCCGCTCTTCGTCGTGCGCTTGAGCGCGGAGCGCAACGAGGTCGTGGTGGGGCCGCGCGACTGCTTGCGCACCCGCGGGCTCGTGCTCAAGGCCACCAACTGGCTTGGCGACGAGCCGCTTTCGGCCGGGACCGCGCTCGCGGCCTATGCAAGGGTGCGTTCCTCGCAGCCCCCGCAGCCGGCCGAGATTCTCGTCGATGCCGAGGGCCTGGTCGAGATCGGGCTGCGCGACGGAGAGACAGGGGTTGCGGCGGGGCAGGCTTGTGTCCTTTATGCCGACGGCTCGTCCGAGGCCCGGGTTCTGGGCGGAGGATGGATCGCGCGTACGATCGAAGCGGGCGATGCGGAGCGCGCCGGCGACGCGGCGGACCGGCATGGCGCCGAGCGCAGGCGCCTTACCCCCGCGGTCGGCATTGGGACACGTTGAGAGGAGCGAGCTGACGACATGAGACCGCGCCACCGTCTTGAGGTCCGCCGAAGCGAGGTCGCTCTCGAGCGAGCGGGCGGCCGCATCACCGGCATCGGCCGCATCAACGAGGACGCCGTCAAGGTGGCCTACCGCCGGTGGGCTCCCGTCTACGACCATACCTTCGGCCGCGTCTCGACCGAGAGCCGCAAGCACGCCGTCGAGATGATCAACCGGCGCAGGGGCCGCGTTCTCGAGGTCGGCGTCGGCACCGGGCTGGCGCTCGGGGGCTATGGCCGCCACCTCGAGATCGTCGGCATCGATCTTTCCCCCGAGATGCTCGAGAAGGCACGCGAGCGGGTGGCGAACGACCGGCTCGATCACGTCACCGGCCTCTACGAGATGGATGCCGCCGACCTGAGATTTCCCGATAGCTCGTTCGACACAGTCGCGGCCATGTTCGTCATGACGGTGGTGCCGGAGCCCGAGCGCGTGATGCGCGAGCTTGCCCGCGTGACGAGGCCCGGCGGCGAAATCCTGCTCGTCAACCATTTCAGCCAGACGGAAGGCGTGCGCGGCTGGGTCGAGCGGCGCATGGCGCCTTTTGCCGAGATCATCGGCTGGCGGTCGGTCTTCGACCTCTCGCGCGTGATGGTGTGCGACGAACTTCGCCTCTCCGAGCGCCAGGCGCTCAGGCCGTGGGGCATCTTCACGATGCTGCGCTTCGCCAAGGATGCGGCCGGGCGCGAATAACCCAAAGCGGCGGAGGTGCTCCCCAATTCGGCGATGGCCCCGGGGCGCGGACCTTGACAGGAAAGCTCCGCGCTCGCATAGACACGGGGGCCGCACACCCGGTGCCGACGGCGGGATAGCTCAGGTGGTTAGAGCGACGGTCTCATAATCCGTAGGTCGGCGGTTCAAGTCCGCCTCCCGCTACCACGCTCTCTCAACCATCACATCGAAAATCGCAAAAGGCCGTCGCTTTGGGACGGAACGATTGCTTTTGCCTTTTGCTGGTCATGGTTGTCGGCGGTGAATTG
Organism: uncultured Alphaproteobacteria bacterium; assembly: GCA_963699485.1. Lineage (GTDB taxonomy): Bacteria > Pseudomonadota > Alphaproteobacteria > Rhizobiales > Hyphomicrobiaceae > Hyphomicrobium_C. Next base: position 43,993 of record CAVOUC010000026.1, read on the forward strand.
TTGTAGCTCCGAGTTGTCGCGGGGGTCGTTTGGTGTGCCGCGGTTACGGTCGTGGTTACGTCGTCGGTGACGGAGAAAAGGTGCTCGGACGGGGGAGTTGAAGGCAGGAATTCCTGCATAGAGCTGATTAACGCATTCCACAGAACGGGCTCAAGTTATCGACGCTGAAACGCTATGCTTCGTTGGCTAGCCTAAGCTTCAAGGAGAATTGCATGTCGCGTAAGCTTTTCCGGCCCGTGGTGGCGGCAGCCGCGGTCGCGCTATTCGTACTACCGGCGCGGGCCGACGACAGCTACACGACGCGCATTGAGCCGCGCAACGTCTACGGCGCGACCGTCACCATTGAGGAGGGCGTGCGCGTGTTCCGCCCCCTTCCCACGGAGCGGCAGGTCTTCGTCAATCCGGGCGGCATGACGCCACTCTATCTCGAGTTTGATGAAACGCGCGTCAGACAAGAAAGCAGCAACACCAATAATTTCTACGACGACAGGGATGCCTCTCCCTACGTTGGGGGCGGTTGGGATGGGCGTCCGTTCATGGGCCACAGTCCTGGCTTCGGTCATTCTGGTGGCTTTAAACAACGCGGCCCCAGGACACCCGGACATAGAGTCGGACCCTGACAGGACCCATAACAGGCAACCGCTTAGTTGGCGTATTCTTGCTCCGTTGCGCCCAATGAATTGACTTCAGGTTTTGGCCCCATATCGGTAGCCAGTGGCGAACCTGATCCTCGTTCATCCGGCCTTGATGGCGAGTTCATCCCTGATGCCGAGATCGTCCCACGTCGCTCCGGGCCAGCAGCCGTCTCCCGACGAGGTTGGGATATGGGTGTTGGCGTGCCCGGAGCTGACAGCCGAGGTGAGCAGGAAGGCCGCGGCCAACGCGGCGAGGAGGGATCGGCTCATGATCGTCCTCCATGCTCGGCGGCGATGGCCGCGGCATCCCGCACTCGGTCTACTTGCTGTCCCACACGCCATGCGGCGTGATGTTGCCGGATGCAGCGGCCTCGCGGAGCGCATTGCCGTATTCCGACGGGCCGGCGAAGGCAGGCGCGCTGGCGGAGAGGACGGCGGCGGTGAGAAGGGCGGACAGGATCAATCGGGTCATTGCACGAACTCCTTTGTTGGCTTCCTATTTGATAGTCACTACTGATTGATAGTGACAAGCAAGACGACTATCACTATAGTAGCCACTATCAAAGTAACAGTTACGTGATCAGGCTGGCCCGCGCCAGCTGGTCATTGATGAGCGAAGGATTGCAGAGGCTGATAATATGCGCAGTGACGCGAAATCGGGTTATGGCCAGGACTGTCCGGTCGCTCGCACCTTGGACATCGTCGGCGAGCGATGGACCCTCCTCATCCTGCGCGACTTGCTGCGTGAGGGGCCACGCAGATTTCAGGACCTCGAGGCAAGCCTGGTCGGCATCGGACCCAACACCCTTTCGGCGCGGCTGAAGCGGCTGGAGCAAGGCGGTATCGTCGAGCGCCGCTTCTATGGGCAGCACCCGCCCCGCGCAGAGTACGCGCTGACCGATAAGGGGCGAGCCCTGGGACCGGTCCTCCTGGCCTTGAAGAAATGGGGCGAGAAGTACTAGCGATGAGGGTGGGGCCACGCGTGATCCGCGCTCATTCCATCAGTGGGTGAGCTGACGAGGAGCGAAAAATTCGCTCGGACTTGCGCTCATTGCCGTACTCTTGCCGTGGTAGCCGCGATCGGGAGGTTCTGACCATTGCCCCCATGTTCGCGCCAATTTCGTGCACTATCGGTCTCGCCGCCCAGGAAAAATGGAAGTCCGCCATGCCAGCTGCGCGACCAATGAGCGGGTGCCGACGGCGGGATAGCTCAGGTGGTTAGAGCGACGGTCTCATAATCCGTAGGTCGGCGGTTCAAGTCCGCCTCCCGCTACCAATGAAACCAAGCTCTTAATCGATAGCTCGGAAAGTCCCGGACTCGCTTGCGGGAGTTTTGCGGGAGGCACATTTCGCAACCCCGGTGCCGTGCGATGACTTGATATCACGGACGCCGGATTGCCGTTACATCGAACGCGGTCGCGACCTCGAGCGCCACCCACTGCGCGCTCTTCCATTCCCCCTGGCCCACGCCGAAGTCCGAGCGAAGCAGACTGACGCCGCCCTTCGCGCGAAGCGTGTCGCCGTTGACCTCGATCGAGAGCGGCGTGGTCAGCTCCTTCTTGACGCCGCGCATCGTGAGCGTGGCGATCGCGTCGTAGGATGTAGGGCCTTTTGCGCGGAACGATCGCACCTCGAACTTTGCTTCAGGAAATGTCTTCGCGTCGAACCAGTCGCTTTGCGGTAAGGCGGTATCCTTCTGCTTGTCACCGGTGATCCCGCTCGCCATGTCGACAGTGACGAGCGCGTGGCCGGATTCCGGGTGGGTCGGATCGAAGCTGATCGCGGCGCTCCAGCGCTGAAAGCGTCCGTCGAACGGTGACCCTGCCATGGTTCCTGTAAACCCGAGCCAGCTTTTCGCTGGATCGACAGTCCACTCGACCGCGCGCGCAGAGGTCGCTGACATTACGACCGCAAGACCGAGGAAGAACGCATAGGATCGGGTCATCGCCAGCTCCATCGGCTCAGCCGTAGGCGCCGAAGCGCGGAAGCATGCGCGCAAGGACATCGTCGCGCATTTTGAAGTGATGACGCAATGCGGCGCCGATGTGACCTGCCAACAGGATGACAAGGATCCATCCGGCGCTCTCGTGCACGAGTATCAGCGCGGCCTCCGCCGCGCGCTTGTCCGGCAGGTCTGGCAGAACGGGCAGATGCGGAAGCGGCAGCACGCCGTAGAGAACGGTTGGAATATTGAGCGGCGAGGCGGACACCACGGCCCACCCAGAGAGAGGGAGGGCGATCAGCAGAACGTAGAGACACACGTGGCTCGCCTTCGCCACATGCTTCTCCCACACCGGCATCGTCGCGGGCAACGGAGGTGGTTTGTGCAGCAAGCGCCACAAGAGACGCAGGACGCTGAGGGCCAAAATCGTCATGCCCACCGACTTGTGCCACTGATAAAGCGAGAACTGCAGATACGAGCCGGGCTTCATGGATGTCATCGTCCACCCCATGATGAGCTGAGCGGCGATGGCGAGAGCCGTCAGCCAATGAATCGCGATAGCCACCCCGTCATAGCGGGCTCCCGTCGGCATTGTCCGGCTCCTCCGTCCGCGCTATTTGACCCGGTCGAATTCGCAGCTGATCGTCAATTTCACTTCGTCGCCGACGAAGGGCACGAGCGTCTTGATGCCAAAATCGGAACGCGACAACGATCCGGTGGCATCGAAGCCGACGACATGATCCTGTGTCACTGGATTGGTCCCTGCGCCATGGAGGGTGACGTCGAGCGTGACCGGCTTGGTCACGCCGTGCAGGGTCAAGTCGCCCGTGATGGTGCCCTTGGTTGCGCTTGTCGCCTCTGCCTTATTCGACTTGAAGGTCGCAACAGGAAATTTTGCCACGTCGAAATAGTCGGCCGACTTCAGATTCTCGTCGAGCTTGGGATCGTTCGTGACGAGGCTGTTGAGGTTGATCGTGACCTCGAGGGCGCTTTTGTTCGGGGCTTTCGGATCGTAATCGAGCCGCGCGTCCAGATCACCGAAGAAGCCATAGTAGGTCGAGAAGCCCAGATGGCTTGTAGAAAAGACGATACGCGCGTGGCTCTTATCGAGCTTGTACCTGCCGCCTTCGACTTTCTTGAAATCCGCCGTCTCGTTTCCCTGCGCCATCGCCACGGCCGTACCGGCAAGGGCGATTAGGAAGCCAAAGGCGATCGCGCGCGTTTCGGGTCATCGGGCAACTCCGCCGTAACACGCCATTGAACCGCCGCGATGTTTGGCTAGCTGTTCCCTAGGGAACAGCGGGGGCTCACGCATTGTTCCTATGGAACGTCTCCATCATTTTCAATCAGGAGGGTTGGTCTAATGTCGAGCAATACACGCACCCTCAAGTCGAACATCGCACAGTTAGGAGCCCTCGCTCTTGTCAGCGCCGCCGCCGTCAGTCTTTCGGCCAATACGGCCGCTGCGGAGGCTACCCTTGATGTCCTTTCCGGCTCGTGGAGCGGTGGCGGCACAATGTCGTTCGAAAACGGCAAATCCGAGAGCATCGACTGCAACGGCTACTACAAGGGCGGTGCCGACTTCAGCGTCGTCATCCGCTGCAAAGGCACGACCTCGAACTTCGAGCTCCGCAGCAAGTTGAAATCCAGCGGAGACAAGGTCTCGGGCAGTTGGGAGGAGCGCACTTACAACGCGTCGGGAGACGCGTCCGGCTCCGCGTCTCCTGGTAATCTGCATGTTGAGTTCAGCGGAAGTCTCAAAGGCAGTCTCGCGATGAGCTTCTCGTCATCGAGCCAATCGGTAACGGTCTCGGTCGGCACGAAAGGCGCTGGCATAAAAGGAGTGCAGGTCAGTCTTAATCGGGGGTGATTTCTTGGTCTCCCTCCGAGAAGCTGAAGAAAGGCAAGCCCAGAGATGTTCACTGCACTTGGATCGGCTGCACTAGTTGTATTGGTCGTCGGTTGCGCGTGCATAGCTTACTTTGTGGGAAACGCACACGACAACTAGCACGATGATACTACCGCGAATGGCCCATCTCGCCCTTCGTCGCAGCGCACGAAAGTATCTGCTGTCGGAGGTAGAGCGGACTCGTAGCGGACGTAGCGCTGACAGCCGCCTTTGACCCGGCCCCGTGATCTCGCCGCTTTCTTTTCGATCGCGCGATCCTGCAATCGCCGGGCCTTCCGACGGGACGCAAGGCGGTTCTTCCCCTGACCCCAAGCAACTGGCCCTCGACTATGCCCATTCCCTGACGGGGGACAACGCCATTCGCTTGCTTTATAGCCATGGCATCAAACGCTATTGAGTTGGGAGTCTCGTGTTTATGATTGGCGTGATGACGCCATTCACATGATATTTGTGGCACAGTAGACAGTCTTGACGCGCCATGCTGCTGGTGTGACAGGTCTGGCAGAGATCCTTTTTCACCGCACCGAAATTGGACGCGAAATTTTGCGGATTGCCCTGCTCGTAGCTCTTCAGATAGGGGCGGCCTTTTTCAAGCTCATGGCAAGTCAGGCAACCGCGATTCTCCAGGATGCCGAAATGCGGCTCATGGATGAAATTCGTGAAGCGTCCCTGTTTGCTCTCGACCGAAGGCGGGGAGAAATTGACGACCCGCCCTTTGCCCTGGATATCGTCAACGCTATGGCACTTCGTGCATGATCCCTGAGCGTCCTTGCTGATGAGATAATCGAAGACCGCCGCCGCCGGGCTCGTATCGCCTTTCGGCGCTTGGGGACCGGTCAGAAAGAGCCACGAGTAGATGAATTTGTCCTTATGGCCTGTGGGACGGTAGAAGATCGCGTAATCCTGCCGGTACCAGCCGCCATATTCAGCCCAGCTCTCCGGATCCACGTCGGTTTCGATGCTGATCACGGGCGCAGCCCTTGTTTGAGGCTCAGCCGCCGCGGTACCTGAGTCCGCCGGGGCGCCGGCTGGCGCATTTGCGTCCGCCTTGGAGGCGGCATCCGCAGATACGGCGCCATCGGGCTTGGCGTTTGCGGTATCGGTCTTTCCGGCCGCTCCTTCAGGCTGGGCTGATTTCCCGGCGTCCTTGATGCCGGCTTTGATCGCGCGAAGCTCATCCTCCGTGGGGAAGAGCAGATCGTCGGTTTGCTCCGTCGCCTTGCCCTGAGGCTGTTCGTTGGCGGAGGGCGTTTCCTTGCCGCCATCGGCCTTGGCTTTCGCGGTATCGGTTTTTCCGGCCGCTCCTTCAGGCTGGGCTGCTTTCTCGGCGTCCTCGATACCAGCTTTGGTCGCGCGAGGCTGTTCGTCGGCGGAGAGCGATTCCTTGCCGCCATCGGGCTTGGCTTTCGCGGTATCGGATTTTCCGGCCGCTCCTTCTGGCCGGGCTGCTTTCTCGGCGTCCTTGGTACGATCTTCGATCGCGCGAGACGTGCCGCTCGGCAAGGGCAAGCGCTTGATGTCGGCCCTCCGCTTTCGTCGGCGGAAGGCGTTTCTTCGCCGTCATCGGGCCCGGCGTTCGTGATGTAGGTTTTTCCGGCCGCTTCTTCAGGCGGGGCATCCTTGATCGCCGGCTCTCAGCCGGCGGGCGGCAGCTGGCGTTGGTCCGCGAGGCGGTATCCTGATGCCGCCATCGGGCGGGGCGCTCGCGGTATCGGTTTGTCCGGCCGCTCCTTCAGACTTGACTGCTTCAGCCTGATCCTCCGGTCCCTTGGACAGCACACACTGACCAAAAACGCTCATGATGCACGCTTGCGAACCGAGTTTGGCTTTGCTGGCTGCTTCGCTACCGACGGCTTCTGGGCTGAGACTGGGGGATTGCCTTATCCGTGCATCCTGAATCCAGACAGCGTCTCGAGAGATCTCTCGATGCCGGTCGCGTATCCTTGCCTCCGTCGCGCTCGAGCTCGCATCATCGGTTTCTCCGGCCGCTCCTTCGGGCTGGGCTGCTTGAACCTTGGCTGCTTCAAGACGGCCATGAGGATCGATACGCGCATCCCAACCAGACAGCGCCTCGGGAGACGCCGATCCGGCCAAATTCGGTTCCGTAATCGTCGTGCTCCAGCCGCTTTGTTCCTGATCACTCGTGACCGGGCGATTGGCCATTTCCGCGGCGAGATTGGGTAGCCACTGCTGATGCGCACTGATGACCACATCGCGCGGGATGCTCGCGGTCAGATCGGCAACGAGAGCGGCACTCAGCTTCGCCCCGCCGCCAATATTGAGGTCGCCCAGCACGTCCGACGCTTTTCCCTTGATCAGCGCATAGAACAGCCCCTTGATCTCCCAGACCAGATTCGTCACCGCCTTGATCTGGTCGTCGCTTGCATTGGTCAGATCCTGGAGGTTCAGGCTGTCCACGGTCTTGACTAGAGCACGGCCCCGCTCATTCCGGCTGATCATCACCTTCATGAACGGGTGTGAGCGCGGCTTCGGAGGCGTCCGGCCATTCGCCGATCGAGGCGTTCTTCTTCTTCAGCGTTTCCACGTCGAGGCCAGGCAGGGTCAGGAAGGCAATGCCTTTCGGGCCGCTGGCCCGCTCCTTGCCGATGATCTGGTCGAGATGGCAGGCGGTGCAGGTCTTGTCGAACGGCGCCACGGCCATGATCCGCTTGTCGTCGCGGCTGTTGTGGCAGGTCGAGCAGGTGTCGGGGATGTTTCTTTGCGGATCCTTCTTCGCCACTTCCGGGTAGTGTTTGCCGAAATGGCCGGCATGGTCGTAGATGATCCGTGTCCGCCTCTTGAACGGATAGTTGTCGAATTTCGGGTGATGGCCGTCGAAGCTGTCGAACTTCACCACGTGGCAGGAGCGGCATTGCTCGTTGGAGATCTTGTTCAGTTTGAAATTGAGGCCCTGATGCTCCTGGTGGCAGGTCGCGCAATAGAGACCGCGTGCGACCACGTCATGGGTCGGGAAGGCGATGCTCTGCGCGCGGGCCGATTGCGGCTGAGGCGTCCCCGCAGCGATTTTCGTCAGCCGCTTGGTGCTCTCATTCAGCACCTCGGCCGAAGCGCTGTGCGCGTTGAAGGCCGTGTCCGGCATTTTGTGGCAGGTGAGACAGGCCTTGCTGTCGGCGAGCGGATCGCCGGCGACGAGGCCGTGAATCCAGCTCAATTTGCCGGTGCCGCTCTTGGTGTGGCAGGCGCTGCAATTCTCGATCGCGCCGTGAGCGCTCGCCAGCGGCCCCGGCATCAGCAACTGCGTGCCCTTGGAGAGAAAGAAGGCCGAGCCCAGGCAGACGACGGTCACGAGCGCCAGCAGCGCCGCGAGACGGTCGCGCCGGGAGCCGGGGGGCGCCTGCTTCTCGGCCTCCGGCGGCCGATCCGATCTCGTCCGTCCCGGTCGCCACATCACCAGGCCCCCGATGAAAAGGCATAGACGACGAGGACGTGCAGCACCGTCAGCACGACGAGCGCATAGGTGACGGGCACATGCACGAACAGCCAGGCCCTGGTGAGCCCGAGATAGACACGCGCGAAATCGAGCCGGTCCTTCTCGACCACCAGGTTCTTGATGTCGGCAAGCTTCTCCCGGCTCTGCTGGTCGACGTAGGGTGACAGGTTGTCGATCTCATCGGTCAGCCGCTTGAGCGGGCGCTGCGAGCCGATGAGATGGGCGGTGAAATTGCGCTGACCCTGGAAAAAGTCCCGCAGGTGGTTGGTGTAGAGGTCCATGATCCAGGCGTCATGGGGCAGCCCCGGTAAGGCGGGCAGCCCCGGTAAGGCGATCTGAGCGGCGTCCGGTTCGGTCTCGGCGACGGCGGCGTGGACCTCCCGCGCCAGCTCGGCGCGAAGGGCGGGGATGCGATCATAGCTGACGCCCTCGTCGATCCGGCGCTTGGTCTTCAGCGACCAGGCGAGATAGGCGCCGAAAATGCCGCTCAGCGTCACCAGGACGAAGCCCGTCCACAGCGCCCATTCGAAGCCGGTGTCCGGCAGAGAGAAATCCGAATGCGAGATGAAGGCGGCAATCAGCAGATAGCCGACAAAAATATGGATCTTCCGCCAGCGCATGGCGGATTTCGGCGACAGGCTGGCCGTCTTGTTGGCGATGTGGAAATAGAGCTGCAAGCCCATGCCGCCGGCCAGCACCCAGCCGTCGAGATAGCGCGGGTCGCGCAGCCCGTTGCCATAGATCCAGACGAGCCAGAACAGGCCGCCGGAAATGGCCGCGATCAGAAGGATCTGGACTGTCTGGCTGATGAGATATCCCGCCGAGCCCGGACCGCGTCCGCCGATCGAGGCAGACGTGCGCGGCCCCGCCGATCTCACGGCAGCCCCCCCGAAATCACCCATCGCGGTGGTTGTTTCCCCATCAAGCCCATTCAGGTTTGCCAGCCGGCTGGATCAATTGGCCGCGCTGGTGGCCGTGCTGGCCGTTCTCGCCGTGCCCTTGAACTTGTCCGGTCCGGGAATCAGGCTGTCGAGCCCGGCCATCGTGCTGCCGTCATACTTCTCGGTGATGCTCGCGAGCAGCTTGGAGACGCCGTCGGCAGCAATCGTCAAAGGGCGTTCATTGTTCAGCTTTAGCCCGGCCGAATGGCCAAATTCGACCATCTTTGCGATTTCCGGCACGCCCGGCGCCGCTTTCGCCGCGGCGGCGAGCTGCTTGCGCGCCCGGTCGGCGCGCTTGGCCATCTCGAACGCATAGGCCCTTCTCACAGTCGCCTTTCCGACCGCGCGCAATGCAGTCTCAAGCTCGACGCCGAGGCCGACGAGATAGAGCATACGCTTGCGCGCCGCGCTGGCCGCCACGTTGTCCTTGCCCTTGGAATACCAGGTGTTGTGCCGCACCTCGCCCTGCGACCAGGACACCAGCTCGAAGGCGCTGCCAGCCTTATGGCCGCCTTTGTTCACGAGATCCTCTTGCGGCACGACATGGCAGCTATAGCAGTTCTTCGCCAGCTGGTAGAGCGAGCGCGGCCTGATCATCCCCTTGGAATCGGCGAGCTTCCAGCGCGCCTCCTCCTCGGCCTTGGTCTCGGTCTTCTCTGTCTTGCCGCTGAACCCGCTGTGGACCTTGATCCAATCCTTCCCGGCGCTGTGGCAGGATTCGCAGGAGATGCCCGAGACTGGCTCCTCCTTGTTGTCCTTCTGCTGCACCGTGAAATGGCAATTCAGGCACAAGCTCTCCGACTTGATGCGCCGCACCCCCATTTTTTCCGCGATTTCGTTCGCCTCGGTTTTGCGCGGCATTTCACGGAAGGTCTTGAAATGATGCGTGCCCTTCCAGGCCTCGACCTCCTGCTTGTGACATTCGGCACAGGCATTCGGACCGACGGTCTTGGCCGGATCGGACGCAACTGCGCCGACCGCGGCAAAGCCGAAGATCATCAGCAAGCCGCAGAGACAAAGCACGGAAGACCGGAGAGGGGCCCTGCGCCCGAACCCGATCGACCGAAGGCTATGCGCCCTCAGGAGGAAAATGACTTCTCACCCTTGCGTCAGCCATCCTATACGCCTGTATCGGCTCTTCCCGCCGATTGCGGGGCCGATCGAGAGCGAGCTGGCCCATCTGCCGGCTCGTGGGCACAGCGAGCCACCCCATCGCGCGGGTCAGAACGCTTTCCTCGACCGTGTCGTCGGTGGTCGGCAGGAACGGATCCGCATAGCAGACCGCGCCGAAGTGCGCCGCGATCGATTTGATCGAATCGACCATCTCCGGCGCGCCGCAGGCGTAGAGCACATCGGTCGGCAGCAGGTGCGGCAGATAGTCGGTCGGCCGGCCCGGCTTCACCGCTGTGGTCAAGGTCTGCGGCGTGCTGCAGACAGGCACGACGAGGACATTGGGGAAGCTGGCCAGCCGCACGAGGGCCGGGCCCATATAGAGCGCCTCGATGGTGCGGCCGCCAGCGATGATCATCATCCTGCGTTCCGGGTTCTCGCGCAGCGCAGCGACGGCGATCGACCAGATCGGCGCAAAGCCGGTGTTGGTGGCGACGAGAATCAAGCGGCCGTCCAGATTGGGCCGGAAATGCGCCGAGCCATAAGGCCCGGTCAGCTTCACCCGATGGCCCGGCTTGATGCGCTTGCCGAGCGATGAGGTGACACGCCCACCGTTCATGCGCCGGACATGGAACCAGACCGAGCGGCTGTTCGGATTGCCGTGCAAGGGAAGGGTCATGCTGAAGGGACGGCTCGGATAGCCGCTGAAGCGCACCTGCGCATATTGCCCGGCATGATAGGGCAGCGCGCGGTCCGTCCTGATGCCGACTTCCATCACCTCGGGCGACAGGGCGCGCAATGAGCTCAGCACGCCTTCGACGGTGCGAACACCCGACGGCTGGTCCCTCTCGATCACCGCATCGCCGACGATCCGGCACTGACAGGCATGAACGATGCCCGGCTCGGAGCCTTCGCCGCCCTGCACTTCGCCGGATACCAGCCGCACGCAGCAGGTGCCGCAGTGGCCGGCGCGGCAGTCATGGGGCAGGTCGATGCCGTTGCTCAGAGCGGCGTCCAGCAGCAACTCGCCGCGGCGCGCCAGAAAGCTATTGCCATTGATAGTGATTTGGTGACTTCTTGCCATTGTCCGATCCCGGAAGGCTTCAAGTTCTCCATCTACGGCAGATGCGGGTGACCCGCCGTCGCTGCGCTTCCTGGGATGCTCAGCAAACCAAGTGTTCCCTCATCGTTCGGAAGTAGAAAGGCCGCCTTTTTCCATCGTCCGTCACTTTGCTGCCTCCTGTTGAGAGTCGACGCCGAACACGGACTCAATGCGAAAATCTCAATTCCAAAGCGCTGATTTTCCTACAGGCCTAATCGCTACGTGATTGGTGCGCCTTGATCATCGGCAATCGGCTATCCTCCTATCATGGTCAGACAATGACCGTTTGATGGTTACAGGTGGCAAGAAGTGGACACTTTTCATGGTTTCCGTCCAAAAACTCCTTCTAAAAATGACTTGGCTTTGGATGGGTGAATTGTGGCGGGACGGCGAGCCGAGCCGTTGACATTCGCTTCCCGAAAACGGGTGATTTAGAATAGGTGTCCAGGCGTATTGGATGCCGCCTGCTATTCCGCTCAGGTATTTGCGGGACGGATATGAACTTACCAAGCATATCAGGCCCCAGATGGGTTTCGCGAGGATTGGTCCCAAACATCTGTGGTCATACCATGACAATCAGGCGAAAAGAGTGAGGCAATCTGGCGAGAGAGTGCTTAGGAAGCCCAAAAAAGGGGCACCGGAGGCAAAGGTGGGGTTCGCCCCGATGCTTGGCCACGGTGCGTCAGCAGTTTGATGTCACCTGAAATGCATTGTGCTCCACAAATGATTATATCACGGCAATCTAAGTGCGGGAGAATCAGAGAAATTTCATCGTCCCGCAAGCCCCAAAATTGCCATAGTCCAGACAGCAAGCCGCCCATCATTCATCGTGATCTTGCCAGTTTTCAGTAAGCTAGGGTGCTATCTGCTCAATTTCGGACTTTCTATTCCGATCGCTATTTCATCCGTTGTCGGGGCCGTGCCTGCGGGCTTAGCGTTCATTTGTCTCAAGTTTGGCATTTATCGTCTTGATTTCATTATAGACGCGGCCATATGATGGCCCCTTTTCACATTAATCTTCTGTTTACCAATCCCGCACGGCGGTCGGGGGGCCGTTTTCGCGTGAGCGAGCAAATCGGGATGCTGCCCTAAAGTCTGTCGAGGGGGGAAGGCGATGAAACGATTATCCGGTATTTCTATGCTTTCCTGCGCTTTCGCGAGCGCCACACTTATACACGCTGCATTCCTTAGCCAGAATGCTGTCGCCGGGTCCAGCAGCGGGACTGCGGGGACCCAAACCATACAAGCACAGCCCAGGTTGAGGCTCGCCCAGGCTCAAGGAGTCGATGCGCACTCCGCGCTCGAAGCTCTTATCAAGGAGGACGAGGAGAAAAGAGCCCGGGCGGCAGGAGCGGCCGGAAAGACCGATACCGCGAACGGCAAGTCCTATCTGGTCGGCGGCGAGCAGAAGCTGTCTGCGGATGCAGAAGCGGGCGGCCATGGGGAGATGTCCGTACTCGTCGAAGCAGCAAAAGCCTCGAAAGGCAAAGAAGTCTCCTATCGTCCCGCTCAGCGAGGAGACCCTCTCCCTCTATCCCACCGCTGCGCAATGCGGCGAGTGCCATAAGCAGATTTACGAGGAATGGTCTTCCTCGAATCACGCCTATGCGTCGATCTCGCCGATGTTCCACAAGTTCGACCAGAAGTTCCAGGAGCTGACCCAAGGTACGGTCGGCACCTTCTGCGTGCGCTGCCACCAGCAGGTCAGCACCCAGCTCGGCGAGAACCGCGAAACGCCGCTTTGGGCGCGCAGCAAGATCTCGAGCGAGGGCGTGACCTGCATCACCTGCCACCGGGTCAAGGAGCAGTACGGCAAGGTCAACGGCGAGCGCCGGATCGAGCCGGGCAAGATCTACGAGCCGGTCTACGGCAGCGGCGAAAAGAGCGTGATCAAAGACGTCCTCGCCGACAAGGAAACCTACTCCGTCAAAACCAGCACTGACGGGCGCGGCAACGATATCCACGAGGGCATGATCACGAACGACCAGATCACCAAGTCGGAGTTCTGCGTCAGCTGCCATCAGGTTGCGGTCAACCTGGGCATCAAGCTCGAGATCGTCTGGGATCAGTATCGCGACAGCCCGGCACGCAAAGCCGGCGTCACCTGCCAGGACTGCCACATGGGCAAGGTCGCCGGAAAGCCCGAGGGCTATGCGACCGCGCCCTCGGCCGTGGTCGGCGGCAAGGAGATCAACCCGGGACGCAAGCATGCCAATCACCGCTTCATCGGCCCCGGCTATTCGATCGCCCACCCCGGCATCTTCCCTCACAACACGAAGGCCAAGGACATTAGCATCAAGGATTGGCTGGAGTTCGACTGGCGCGCCGGTTGGGGCACCACCGAGTTCGAGGACAAGGTCGCCGACGGCAAGATCATGGTCGACTTTCCCAAGCGCTGGGCCGATGCGGTCGACCGTGAAGACGCCCGCGAGATCATCGACGAGAATCTCGCGAAGCTCGACGAGCGGGACGAGCTCAGGCGGCAGGTCATGGAGAACAGCAGCCAAGTCGACGGTCCCTACATCGAGGGCACCCCGAGGGTCGGCAGGGATCTGGCGTTCTCCTACAAGATCAAGAACACCAATACGGGGCACAACCTGCCGTCCGGTTCCCTGGGTGCGCAGCCGCAGCTCTGGGTGAACGTCGCCCTCGTCGATCCCGACGGCAAGAACGTCTGGGAGACGGGCTACGTCGACGGTGACGGCAACATGGCTGATCTGCACAGCCTCGAGGTCGCGGCCGGCCGCATCGCGACGGACCAACAGCTTGTGCATTTCCAGACCAAGTTCCTGACCACCAACGTCAAGGGCACGGATCGGGAAATGTACCTGCCGGTGAACTTCGACATCGACCCGCTGCCGCATCTGCGTCCGCCGCAAATCCCGACCACCGTTCTCAACCATCCGCCGCTGGTGCGCATGGAGAACCACTCGCTGACGCCGCTGGGTGAGAAGGTGGCCAACTACCAAGTGCCGGGCAACCTGATCACGAAGCCCGGCAAGTACCGCCTCGCCTTCCGTATGCGGAGCCGTGCCGAGCCGATCTACTTCATGCGCTTCGTCGGTGCCACCAAGGAAATGGAGCAGAGTATGAACGAGCGGATCATGAACTTCCACGCCTTCGCGGTGGAGCTCGAAGTGAAGGGCTAGCAGCGAAAAGCCGAGGGTTTCGCATTGGGGACCCGCAAGGGGAGCAAAGAAGCGGGTCCCCAGCCTTACCCCGCAGCTCAGAGTCACGACGTGGGGGGTTCCACATGATTTGTAATGCAAATGGCAACCTTCGGTACCGTGCCAGGACAGCGACCGTCACTATCGCGCTGGTAGCCGGTGGTTACCTTTTGATGTCCGGCACGACTGCAGAACCTGCGGCAGGTGAAAGCAGCAGCGAGGCCCACAAGGAAGGCGAGTCGATCCACGTGTGGCCCGGCGCCGACCAAGCCGATGTGCAGTACGCCGAGCCGCAGTACGTAGGCGTGTACTCCGAAGAGAAGACCGCAGACCCAGCGGCAGGCGCAAGCAGCAGCGAGGCTAAGGAAGGCGAGTCGATCCATACGTGGCCCGGCGCCTCCCAGGTCGATCGCGCCGAAGACCAAGCCGATGCGCAGAAGAAGACTGCCGACAACACCGCAAAAGCCGCGGCAGGCAGCAGTGAGCACCGCAAGGAAGACCTTTTCCGACCCGATCCGCTGTACGAAGGCATGTACAATGCCGAGGGGCAGGTCGACGTCTACGGCGCGAAGAGCGCGGTCGAGCCGCCGCGCCCGCCGATTGAGATAGGTCGCCAGCAATACACCTCCGGCGCATACGACGAGAGCAGCACCCTCTTCGGTGAATTGAATCCGCTGCTCCCGGGCCTCGCCATCTACGGCGACTGGCGGACGGCGGTCGCCTACAACAACAACAACGGCAAGGATATTGCCCAGATCGCGACCCGGCTGAACATCGACGTCGACCTCAAGATCACCGGCACCGAACGAGTACACGCCTTCTTCGCGCCGATTCAGGAGGACAATATATACACCCGCTACGAGTTCGGCGGCGGCGCCGGCAATGAGAAGTTCAACGATGAGTACGACTTCGACCCGCAGACGCTGTTTTTCGAGGGTGACGTCGGCTCCATCTATTCCGGTTTCTCCGGAAGGGAAGCCAGTTTCGACCTGCCCTTCACTGTCGGTCTCTTCCCGCTGTTCCTGCAGAACGGGATCTGGGCGAACGACGCGATCCTCGGCGGCGCGGTGAGCCTCCCCGCGAAGAACTCGGCGGCGCTGGGCCTTGCCAACTTCGACATCACCTTCTTCGCCGCGTTCGACAATGTCGACAACGCGAGCGTCATCGGAGCGGACGGCAAGGTCGACAACAACATCGCCAACCTCTATGGCGTAACCACCTTCATCGACGCCTTCGACGGCTATATCGAAGCGGGCTACGGCCTGATACAGGGCCGCGACGAACAGGACGGCCTTCTGACGAACTTCGTGACCGCCGCTTACAGCCGGCGCTATTACAACACCTTGTCGAACTCGACCCGCGTGTTCGGGAACTTCGGGGAAGGCGAGAACAACGACGGCTTTGCCATCATTTCGGAGAACAGCCTGATCTCGGGCTTGCCGAGCACGCTGCTCCCCTACGCCAACTTCTTCGTCGGCTTCGGCGCGCCTCAGCCCCTGGTCGATGGCAATAACGCGGGCATCCTGAAGAACGTCGGCATCAACTTCGAGACCGACGCCTTGACCGGCTACCCGAAACTCGACGACACCGCCTCCAACGCCGTACGGCGGCGCGATTGGCTTGCAGTATCTCTTCAATCTGGATCAGCAGCTCGTCTTCGAGGTGGCCATGGTGCAGCCCTTCGAGGATGATGGCATCGGCGCTAAGGATCCGCAGTACGGCTTCGGTGTTCGCTATCAGATCCCGATCAACCGGGCCTGGCTGTTCCGCGCCGATGCTACCTATCAGATCCTCGAGGACGCCGAGGAAGACAACTTCGGCATGCGCGCCGAGGTCCGCAGGAAGTTCTGACCGCCGGCTTGGGAGGGGGAACTATGGAAGGCAATCTCATGAGTAGTCGGAATTTATTCGCATCTGTTCTGGTGGCTTGCTTGCTGGCGGTCGGTTTCCTCGGCATTGCGTCAGTGGCCAATGCCGCATCGGCCTGGCCGTCCATTCTGAAGCCCGGCGAAAGCGCCAGGAATAATAATGTGATTGAGATCAAGTATCGTGGCCGCGGCCCACGGCTTTACCTGCCTATAGTTCCGTATATCGCCTATGATTATCCCTACTACTACAGACGCGGTTATTATCCGACGCATATCGGTCCGGGTTATATCTACTATGGCTATCCGTACTACTACTACAGCCACACTTATTATCCGAGATACGGCGGCCCCCGCCGCCTGAGGGCGGCGCGTAGGAATTGATGGCGGAGGTAGCAGATGTCTTTGACGCTCCTGGGCTGGCTTCTTGTCGTCTCTTCAATCGCGACATCAGCGCTGCTCATCCTTCCTCTGCGATCGAGGGGCTCGCGCAGGGAGCAGCTTGACCTAGAGGCCTGCAAAGCTCGTCTCGAAGATATCGGAGCTCAACTTAAGCTTGGGAAACTCAGCGAAGCAGAAGCGGACGCGGCGAGACTTGCTCTCCTCTCTCGGCCGCGGTCATCGAGCTGGGGGTTCGGCCAAGACCTTCGAGGTGCCTCCGGGACGTTGAGTGCGGCTGCCGCGGTCTTTCTCATCGTTGCAGGCATTGGCGCAGCTACTTCTTATGTGGGGGGGCCTCCCGAGGCGACCGGCTCAGGGGACACGATCTCAGACTCGCAGCCGCCTTCTGGGTCGGATGGCGAAATGCTTGCGCGCCTCGATGACTACGCGCGTTCTATTGGAACCGAAGAACACCCGTCTATGGCGGCAGACGGCAAACTGCTGCCTGATGTGAACACGATGATCGAACGGCTAGCGGCTCGGCTCGAGACCACGCCAGGGGACATCGAAGGCTGGCGGACGCTCGGTTGGTCCTACTTCCACACGGCGCGCTATGAACAGGCAGTTACCGCCTTTGCGAAAGCGGTAGAGCTTGATCCGAGTTCCGCCGAGCTCAAGCGCTCATACGAGGAGGCCAAGGCGAAGGCCTCCGAAAGCGACAATTCAGAGACAGCCTCGTCGTTGCAAACCGAGGCCGCCGGCAAGGGTGGTGACGGACCAAGCGTCGAGAAAGTTGCCAAGTCCGAAGCGATGCCTCCGCGCGAGCAAGACGCTGCAATCCGATCGATGGTCGATGGCCTGGCAAATCGCCTAGAGAGATCTCCGCGAGACGTCGAGGGCTGGACTCGCCTTATGCGCTCTCGAGTTGTGCTTGGTGAGAGAGAGGTCGCGGCAACAGCGTTCCGCAAGGCGCTTGAGGTCTTCAAGGACGACTCGGCGGCATCGAGCAAGATTACGGCCGCGGCGATTGAGCTCGGTCTCAAGGCCGAATGACAGGTCTGCATTTTCGCCGGGACCGCGGTCTCCGCAACAAGCGACGCGCGAAGGCTGCGGACATTGCGCTGGCTGCTGGAGATGCGGCTCTTCTCGAGCTGCTGCGATGAGTGCCAACAGGCTGCATAGTAATGCGGAAAGACGTGCAGGAGGCCGACATGAATTTTGAGGGCTTGCTCCGGCAGCGGCTCGAGACCCTTCATCGAGAAGGTCGATATCGCGTTTTCGCGGATTTGAAGCGCCGCCGCGGGTTCTTTCCAGTGGCAGATCATTTCGCGGCAAATGGCTCGCGCGAGGTTACGGTGTGGTGCTCCAACGATTATCTCGGCATGGGCCAGCACCCAGCGGTATTAGCGGCCATGCACGAGGCGATTGACGCCGTGGGAGCCGGCTCTGGCGGCACGCGCAATATCTCTGGCACGACCCACTATCACGTGGAGCTCGAGAGCCGAGCTTGCCGACCTCCATGGCAAGGAAGCCGCGCTTCTTTTCACCTCAGCCTACGTTGCCAACGACGCTACACTCTCGACCCTCCTCAAGCTCGTTCCCGGCACGGTCGTCTTCTCGGACGAGAAAAACCACGCGTCGATGATCGAGGGCATCCGCCACGGGAATTGCGAGAAGCACATTTTTCGTCACAACGACGTTGCCGACCTCGAGGCGAAACTTAAGAAATTTCCGAAGGGCACGCCCAAGATCATCGCCTTCGAGAGCGTCTACTCCATGGACGGGCACATCGCGCCGATCGCGGCGATCTGCGATCTCGCCGAGAAGTACGGGGCGCTCACCTACCTCGACGAGGTGCACGCGGTCGGCATGTACGGCGCCGCGCGGCGGGGGCATTGCCGAGCGCGACGGCGTCATGGACCGGGTCGACATCATCAACGGCACGCTCGCCAAGGGGTTCGGCGTCATGGGCGGCTACATCGCCGGCTCCCGCGACCTCTGCGATGCGATCCGCTCGTTTGCCTCGGGGTTCATCTTCACGACCTCGCTCGCCCCGGCGCTCGCGGCCGGGGCGCTGGCAAGCATCCGCCATTTGAAGACGAGCGCGCTCGAGCGCGCCCGCCATCAGGAGCGGGTCCGGATCCTCAAGAGGTCCCTCAAGGAGAAGCGCCTGCCCGTTATGGACAATCCAAGCCACATCGTGCCCGTGCTGGTCGGTGACCCGATCCACTGCAAGGCGGTGACGGACGTACTGCTCCGCCAATACGGGATTTATGTACAGCCCATCAATTATCCGACCGTGCCCCGCGGCACCGAGCGCATGCGTCTCACGCCATCGCCAATGCACTCGGACGAGCAGATGGCGAACCTGATCCATGCACTCGACGAGCTCTGGGCGGCTTGCCCGGTCCCAAACGGCACCCACGTCAGGCTGGCGG
>CAVOUC010000027.1:0-84493 GCA_963699485.1 uncultured Alphaproteobacteria bacterium
CGTATCTCTCGCCTGATATCGTCCGTGACATCTTGGCGGGTCAACAGCCGATCGATCTCTCGCCGATCCGGCTCGTGGAGCTTTCCAAGGACCTGCCGCGCGACTGGCACGCTCAGCGTCGGTTCCTCGGATTCTCCTCCCTCTAATCCGACCACCCTCACCCGAAAAGGCTCTACATCTGACGGGCCAAAAACCGGCCCGAGAGACACTGTCGGCATTCGCGCCCCGTATTCCGCGTAATGGCGTCTCTGTTGGAGGGCGCTGCTGACTGCGGTCGGCTAACCGCCGGACATGGCGCGACTATTTTGACGCACACGGATAATTAGAAAATTAAGTTAATTTCAATAAGTTATATGGCTGGGGGACTAGGATTCGAACCTAGACAGGCAGAGTCAGAGTTTGCAGTCCTACCATTAGACGATCCCCCAAGGCCGCGAGGGCACGTGGATCGGCAACGCCCGCGGCATATAACAGCTCACCCCCAAGCTCGCAAGGCGAGAGGGGCACTCACGAGCCCTGCGCGCGCTGTTCCGGGAGGCCAGGTCCTGAACAATGAGCGGAGAAGTGCGCAGCGTCGACGCGTCAGGGGGAAGTCGGGCTTTCAGGCAGCAGCTCGGGCCGGTACTCGAAATGCATGGTGTCGTAGTGATACCAGCGGCCGCCCCAGATGAAGCCGTGCTTTTCGAACGCGCGCACGATCTCGTCGGGAATTTCGTTCTGGTAGGGGAGGCTGCCGTCGGGGCGCACTTTCGACCAGCGCCAGTAGTGCGCGTGCTTCACCGCGATGTCGACCGCGATGCCGTAGCCGTGCGCGGAGGCGCGCTCGGTGCCGGCGATGGCGCGGCAATTGTAGGTGCCGGCGGCGGGCGCCAGAAAGGCGTCGAAGCGCGCCGGCAGCGCGTCGAGCTCGGCCGAGATCTGTGCGAGCTTCTCGGCCACTCCGTTGACCGGCGTCACCTTGAGGTGCTGGCGCCTCTTGGTCGGGAGCCACACGACGTCGACGAGGCCTTTCGCGACCTCACCCTTGCGGCAGTCGCCGTACATCTTCGTGAAGAATGCGCCGTTGCGCGCCCGCCCGGGATCGCTGTCGCGGGCCGGTGCAAGCGCCGGGGCGCCTGCAGGATAGGGAAGCGCGAGCATGTCGTCGATGTCGGGGGCTGCGAGCCAGGCTTCGAACGGCTTCTCGCCCTGCCCGTCGTCGATCTCCATTCGCGTCCCATCCTTCCAGACGAGCCAGTTGCCTTCGATCCGCTCGAGATGATCCGGGTACGCGGAAATGAGACGGCTAAGGTTCGGGGCAGCTTTGCCGCTCGTATTCTCCGCCAGGGCGGCGGGTGTGACGGCGCAAAGGAGCACGGGGAGGAGCGCGTAAGACGCGTTGGGGATCATTTAAGCTCTTTCGTTGGCGAGCCGTTCTTAGCCGGGCCGCCGGCGTGCGTCACGGGTCCCCTTAGCCAAGCCCTGCCGCTTTCTCTTTACCGGGAGCGCGCGCCTGTTAAAGTGACGTCCAAGCTTTGGCCAGTTTAGAGCCTGAAGAGAGGGCTTGCGCGGCACCGAGCCGCCGATCCCTGGGCCAGGCACTGGGAGACTTTGCGTGCCTACACTTTCGGACGACGAGGGCGTGACGCCGACGCCTCCGGGGCAGACCTCGCCTGCCACCCCGCCGTCCGCATCCGGGACCGGCGGTTGCGACCCGGCCAACTTCCCAGCGAGCCTGCCGAATTTAGTGATCTCACAAGTCGACGGAGCTGGGCCGGGATCACCGGCTTCTGAGCGGGATGGGTTCTCGCGACCGGCTTTCGACGGCCGGCCGGCGCCAATAGCCCCGAGCAGCTCGAACCGCGAAGACGTCTACGGAGCGCTCGACCTCGGCACCAACAATTGCCGCCTGCTGCTGGCGCGGCCCTCGCGCCGCGGCTTTCGCGTGATCGACGCCTTCTCGCGCATTATCCGCCTCGGCGAAGGCATGTCGCTGACGCGCCGCCTGTCGGACACGGCCATGGAGCGAACCGTCGAGGCGCTCCGCGTGTGCGCGGGCAAGCTCCGGCGCAACAACGTCCGCCGCGTGCGATGCGTTGCGACGGAAGCCTGCCGATCGGCCGAGAACGGCGGGCAATTCCTGGAGCGCGTGGCGAGCGAGGTCGGCCTCAGATTCGAAATCCTCGATCGGGGGACGGAAGCGGCGCTCGCCGTCTCTGGATGCGCGTCGCTGATCGACTACCGCACCGACTACGTGCTCGTGTTCGACATCGGCGGCGGGTCCTCGGAGATCATCTGGCTCGATCTCAAGGGAGGCCGAGGGAGCGGACAGGCGGCATTCGTCGAGCGTCTCGAGGCGCGCTCGAGGATTGCCGCATGGACCTCGCTCCCGCTCGGCGTGGTCACCCTCGCCGAGCACTACGGCGGCCACCATGTGACGGCGGAAAGCTTCGAGGCGATGGTCGGCCACGTCACGGAGCTCTTGGCGCCGTTCGAAGCCGCGCACCGGTTTCGCGACCGTATTGCCGGCTCGTCGATTCACATGCTCGGCACGTCGGGCACGGTGACGACGGTAGCCGGCATCCAGCTCCGCCTTCCGCGCTACGACCGCACGCGCGTCGACGGCTGCTGGCTTAATGTCCCCGACGTGCGGCGCGTCACCTCCTCGCTGCTCGCGCGCTCCTACGAGGAGCGTGTCGCGGAGCCCTGCATCGGCGCCGAGCGTGCCGATCTCGTGCTCGCCGGCTGCGCCATTCTCGAGGCGCTTCTGCGGATGTGGACATGCCACCGCCTCAGGGTCGCCGACCGCGGGTTGCGCGAGGGCATTCTCGCGACGCTGATGAGCGAGGACGGCGTCTATCGAGCGGGCCGGCGCCGCCGCGGCCGCGGTCTCGGCGGCTAGTCCGGATGGCGCCCGGCGATGGCGAAAAAGCGCAAGGGTGGAACTGGCTCGGGTGAAGGCTCGAAGCGCATAGGACCGGGCGGGGGAGCGCGATCGCTTGCGGTCCGTCTGCGCACCGCGCGCGGACGCAAGGCCTCATCGCAGCGCTGGCTCGAGCGCCAGCTCAACGATCCCTATGTCGCCTCCGCAAAGCGCGAAGGGCGCCGCTCGCGGGCCGCCTACAAGCTGATCGAGATCGACGACAAGGCGCATATTCTCAGGCCCGGACAACGCATCGTCGATCTCGGCGCGGCGCCGGGCGGATGGAGCGAGGTCGCGGCCGAGCGTGCGCGCTCGGTGGGGGGCCGCGGGCAGGTGGTCGCCATCGACATTCTTCCGATGGAGCCGCTCCCCGGCGTCATGTTTCTCGAAGGAGACTTTCTCGACGAGGAGATGCAAGGCCGTCTGCGCGCGGTTCTGCGCGACGGTAGAGCCGATGTCGTACTTTCCGACATGGCCGCGCCGACAATCGGTCACACCGCCACCGATCATTTGCGGATCATGATGCTGGCCGAGGCCGCAGCGCACTTTGCCGTCGGCGTGCTCGCGCCGGGCGGGACGTTTCTGTGCAAGGTGTTTCAAGGAGGAACGGAGCGCGAGCTCTTGGATCTGCTCAAGCAGTCCTTCAAGACCGTGCGCCATGTGAAGCCGCCGGCAAGCCGCGCCGAAAGCGCCGAGCTCTACGTGCTTGCGACCGGCTTCAAGCCGGAGAGCGGATCCTGAAAACGCAACGGCGGCCGCTTGCTCGGCCGCCGCGCTCAGGGCTCGCCAGTGCTCGAGCCGATCGTCATCACCCAGATCAGATGATGTCGATTTCTGCCGGGAGATAGCTCGTGACCTCGAGGCCGACTTCCTGCTCGCGAACGGCAGGCTTTGTCCAGGTTTTCATGTGTTTCCTCCAGAGTGATTGGTATAGACTTCCAACGGTGCCTTCCTAGCCCGATCTCGGCATAAGGTACAATCGAATTTTCTTCTCACCCCATCAGGTCATCTTATACCTTTGAGCCAAAACCCGGACCGGCGTTGGGCCGTCCAGGGCGCCATGGGATCAACAATGCATCGTGCGGAACCTGCGAAGGTCCGTAAACTGACGGCAGAGGCAAGTGACTCGGGGACGCGGCTCGAC
Organism: uncultured Alphaproteobacteria bacterium; assembly: GCA_963699485.1. Lineage (GTDB taxonomy): Bacteria > Pseudomonadota > Alphaproteobacteria > Rhizobiales > Hyphomicrobiaceae > Hyphomicrobium_C. The sequence goes on from CAVOUC010000027.1 coordinate 4,047, forward strand.
CGGTTTCTTGTGCAGCGCATCGACGGGATTTCGCGCGCGCGATGCCAAGCCCTGATCCGCGGCGGCTTCGTAAGTGGACGGGGCGGAGCCGTGAGCGATCCGGGGCTCAAGGTCAAGGCGGGCGACACCTTCTCGGTGGAGCTGCCCCCAGCCGCGCCGGCGCGCATTACGGGCGAAGGCCTTCCTCTCGCGATCGTCTACGAGGACGACCAGGTGATCGTCATCGACAAGCCCGCCGGGCTCGTCGTGCATCCTGCGGCAGGCCATGCGTCGGGCACGCTGGTCAATGCCCTCATCGCCCACTGTGGGGCAAGCCTTTCGGGCATCGGCGGCGAAAAGCGTCCCGGCATCGTTCACCGGCTGGACAAGGACACGAGCGGGCTCCTGGTCGCGGCCAAGACGGACGCGGCGCATCGCGGACTTGCCGCCCAGTTCGCAAGCCACGGCGCGGACGGGGAGCTCGAGCGCGCCTACCTGGCCCTCGTCTGGGGCGTGCCCGAGCGCCGGCAGGGGTCGATCGATGCGCGCCTTGCCCGCAGCGCTGCGAACCGGAGGCGGATCGCCGTCACGCGCGGCGAGGGCGGACGCCACGCCGTCACCCACTATGAGGTCATCGCCCGCTACAAGGGGGCTTCCGGCAAGCCTGTCGCGGCCCTGCTCCGGCTCCGCCTCGAGACCGGGAGAACACACCAGATCCGCGTGCACCTGGCCCACATCGGCCACCCGGTGATGGGAGATCCGGTCTACGCGGCGGGATTCAAGGCGAGCGCGCGCAGGCTGGGCCCGGCGGCCGCGGCCGCGCTCGAGGCGCTCGGGCGCCAGGCGCTCCATGCCGCCGAGCTCGGTTTTCGCCATCCCGCGACCGGACGCCATCTCAGGTTCGAAAGTCCGCTGCCCGCCGGCATGGCGCGGCTCGAGGCGGCCCTGAAGGCGGCCAGCTGACAAGGGGACAATGACTTGCCTGGATAGTAGGCAATTGAACCAAGCGGCGCGTTCCCATTAATCGCTATTAAATCAATGACAGACTGTGTCGAAGTTAAAAGATTGTATTATACCATTCTCAACCATTTCTTCAGCGATACCGGGGCAGATTACCGCTGAAAGGTGCGTTCGTTGCCAGGAACGCGTCGCCGTCGCGTAGCGGCCATCAAAGGATTTGTTGCGCGAATAGTCGAGTATCGCAATCGGGGGCCGTGATGACGATGACTGACGGAACGCTTGGACGGGGAGCTTCGGATCCCGCGTCGGACGCAGAGGGTTTTTCGACGAGGACGAAAAGTGCAGGCCGGGCGCGCAAAAAGCCGATCCGCGCGGCATCCGTGCTCTACATGCTCACTCCCCAGCAGCGAATGAGCCCCTTCGACGTGAATATGGCGGTCGACGCCGGATATAAATTCATCACGTGCTACGACGGCGTGGCAATTCCCGATGTGTCCGGCCTTGTCCAGGATGCGATGTTTTCGCGGCCGCCCCAATTTGCTCCGCGCACGGGACTTTTCATCGGCGGGAAGGATGTCATTTTCGCGCTCGATATGATGAGCACGGCAAAAGCCGCGATGTTTCCGCCATTCAATGTTTCAATCTTCGGAGATCCCGCCGGCTCGTTCACGGCCGCGGCGGCCATGGTGGCATTGGTCGAGCGCACGCTAAAGCGTAATTTCAATCGCACCCTCGACGGATTGCGCGTGTCGGTTTTCGGCGCCACCGGCGTCGTCGGCTTTGCCTCCGGCGTCCTTGCCGCGCAGAACGGCGCTCACGTCTGGATGGTCGCACACGAGAGCATGGAGCCCGTCGTGAAATCCGCCGTCGTCGCCGGCGAGCGCTTCCACGCCGATCTGGAGCCTATTGCCGGACAGACGGATGCCGCCAAGGCGCGGATCGTCCGAGAGTCCGACATCGTCTTCGCTGCCGGCCCCGCGGGCGTCCGGATCCTGTCGCGAGCGCACATCGCTCGTGCGGACCGGCTTATGGTCGCCGCCGACCTCAATGCGGTCGGGCCGACCGGCATCGAGGGTGTCGACCTGCATATGGACGGGCTGCCGCTGCCGGGCTCGAGCGCGCTCGGCCTGGGTCCGCTGACCATCGGCGATATGAAGTACAAAGTGCAGGCCGGCCTGTTCAGGCGCATGCTCAACGCCGAGAAGCCGCTCCACTTGGACTTCCGTGATGCGCTCAACTATGCGCGCACGCTGACGGAGGCCCCGGCAAAGAAATCAAAGGGCGGCCGTCGAACGAAATCGTCGGCTGCGTCCAGGGGCGGCAAGGGCCGCCGCAAGCGAGACGAGCAGAGATCGCCGGCGGGCTGATCTGCTGCCGAGAAAACGCGATCGAGTGGAGCAGGCGACGATGCGCCTGCTCCACCGTCAATGACGCCCCGAGCCCAAGTACGCGGTTACGATCGAGGCGTTCCTCGACATGTCACCGGCAACGCGATACATAGGCCGGCAACTTATCGCTTGTGCGACAACAACGGGGTGGAGGCCGTTTTCATCCCAGTTGCCTATACGCGGCTGTGGATAACGTCAGCACGAGCCCAAGCACTTGCGCGCGGGCTTGCCCCATTGACGGGTCTGCCTGCGGATGCTGTCTCGAGTCATGGACCAAACTGCCGCCCCCCGCGCGCTGCACGTCAGCCTCCCGAACGTCCTGACTTATGCGCGCATCGCCGCCGTCCCCGCGCTGGTCGGATGCCTTTCGCTGCTCCAGGGCGATCTCGCCCGCTGGTCAGCCTTCGCCCTCTTCGTCGCCGCGGCGCTGACCGACTGGCTGGACGGCTATCTGGCTCGGGTCTGGGAGCAGCAGTCCACGCTCGGGCGGATGCTCGACCCCATTGCCGACAAGCTTATCGTCGGCGCGGCCCTCCTGATGCTCGTTCACGACAACACCATCGCGGGCTGGTCGGTCTGGGCGGCAGTCGTCATCCTGTGCCGCGAGATCCTCGTCTCGGGCCTGCGCGAGTTTCTCGCCGAGCTCAATGTGAAGGTGCACGTCACCCAGCTCGCCAAATGGAAGACGGCGATGCAGATGGTGGCGCTCGCCGTGCTCCTTGCCGGGCCTGCGGCGGACAAGATCATTCCCGGGATTACCGCCACGGGGCTTGTCTTTCTGTGGGCCGCCGCACTCCTTACGCTTTGGACCGGCTATGACTATCTCAAGGCCGGCATAAGTCATGCGATGGAGCAGTGAGGCGAGGTAGTGCCATGGCAGGGGCGCCCGCGCCGACCGTAAAGCTGCGTTACTTTGCCTGGGTGCGCGAGAAGACCGGCCGCACCGAGGAGGAGCTCGCGCTGCCCGGCGGCGTCGAGACCGTCGGCGACCTCGTTGCCTGGCTCAAGACGCGGGGCCCCGAGTTCGAGGAGGCGTTCCGGCGAGCCGAGATCATCCGCGCAGCGGTCGATCAGGTGCACGCGAAGCCCGAGGCGACGATCAAGGGCGCACGCGAGATCGCCTTTTTCCGCCCGTCACGGGCGGGTGATGCGGAGTAAGACGTGACGGTCAGAGTCCAGGTCGAGGATTTCGACGCCGGCGCCGAGGTCGAGGCGCTGGTGGGCCGCCGCACCGATGTCGGCGCGGTCGTGTCCTTCATCGGCCGCGTGCGCGCCGGCTCCGAGGGGCGGCCCGTCGCCAAGATCATGCTCGAGCACTATCCGGGAATGACGGAAACGGAGATCGAGAGGATCGAGAGCGAGGCGAGGGCGCGCTGGGAGCTCGCTGCCTGTCTCATCATCCATCGCGTCGGCGAGCTCGCGCCCGGCGACAACATCGTGCTCGTTGCGACGGCGGCGGCCCATCGTCGAAGCGCCTTCGCTGCCGCCGAGTTCCTGATGGACTATCTCAAGACCAGGGCGCCCTTCTGGAAGAAGGAATGGGATCCTTCGAGCGGCGGAGCGTGGGTCGAGGCGCGAGAGAGCGACAGCGCTGCCGCCGCCCGCTGGGATGCGATCAAGGCCGCCGAGTGACGTTGTCTCGGCAACGCGCCTGTTAGCACTCCCTTTACCTTTATCTCTCCATAACAATGCCAGAAGCTGTCCCGGAAAACGCCATCATCCTGGGGTCTCTTCCTGACTGTCCCGCCACTCATCAGTGTCGCGTAGACGGGGGTCACGCACGATGCACTTCGGGCCTTCGCTGCGGCATGCGCTGCAGCTATTTTTGGCATTCGCCGCGCTTCTCGGGCCGACCGAGGCTGTGCGCGCCGAAGCACGTGCCCCCAAGTCTGCAACGCCGACGCAAATCAATCTCCCGGTCGCCTCGCCCAGGGCACCCGAAGGCACGCTCGGCGGCGATCTGGCGCGTACGCGCTTTCTGATCGGCCTCGATCACAGCGTCGAGTTCCAGGTCTTCTCGCTCTCTAACCCGAACCGCGTAATCGTCGATCTGCCCGAGATCGCGCTCAAATTGCCGAACGATCCCGGCGGAGAGGCGGTCGGTCTCGTGCGCTCGTTCCGAGCCGGAATGTCTGCTCCAGGCAAGGCGCGTATCGTCATCGACGTGACCCAGCCGGTCATCGTCGAGAGCGCGAAGGTCGTACCGACCGCAGACGGCAAGAGCCACCATCTCGCACTCGAGATCGTCCCGGTCGCGGACCAGCGCCAAGAAGCCGTTCATGACGGCCCCATACTCGCTCGGCGCGGCCGGCCTTCAGCCTCCGCTCCCGCTGCCCGCAACGCGGCCCGACGTCAGGGCCGCGAAAGCCTTCAAGCCGGTGATCGTCATCGATCCTGGGCACGGCGGCCATGATTCAGGCGCCATGAAGAACGGCGCCGTCGAGAAGGACGTGGTGCTCGCCTTCAGCAAGGTGTTTCGCGACAAGCTCGAGAAGACCGGCCGCTACAAGGTCGTGCTGACGCGCGACAAGGACGTCTTCGTCGAGCTCGGCGATCGGGTCTCCTTCGCCGAGCGCAACAAGGCCAATCTGTTCATTGCCGTGCATGCCGATTACTCGGACGACAACTCGCGGGCGCGCGGCGCCACCATCTACTCCTTGCGCGAGTCGACCGCGAACGCGCTCGAGCGCTCGACTAAAGGCGACATGGCATCGACCATGCTCTCGAGCAAAGAGGTCGACGAGGTGAAGAAGGCGAACGTCGACGGCGACTTCGACGTCGTAAAGAATATCCTTGTGGATCTGGCCGGTCGGGACCTCGACCTCACGAAAGAGCGCACCAGCACCTTCTCGCGCTCGGTCATCGAGTTCATGGGCACATCGACCGGCCTGCGCAACGAGCCGGACCAGCAGGCCGGCTTCCGCGTCTTGAAGACGGCGCAGTTCCCCTCAGTCCTGATCGAGCTCGCCTACGTCACCAACAAGGAGGACGCCGCGCTGCTGCAGTCGGACGCGTGGCGCGACAAGGTCGCCGATTCGATCGTGACGGCGGTCGAGAACTATTTCGCGAGCCAGATCGCCCAACTCCCGATGTGAGGCGGCAGCGAGCGCTCTGAAATCATGAAGGCCGGTCCAGGGGACCGGCCTTTTTTTGAGTGTGGCCAGCGCCGGGTCGCACTCCGCGCCGGCAAATTCGGATTTACGCACTACTTGGAGGATGTGGAGGTTTGAGACGCCAGAGCAGAACGTACTCCCAATGAGGATCGAGCCGAAGCGTTTGAGCGCCGCCGGCGCTTGATGGTCGGAGAACGCGGTTGGACCTCAAACGATGGTGCTTCAGCATAGTGCACTCCATCTTCGTGTGGGAGCCGCATCCGTGTGCCGATTGGTAGGCGTTCGTATGGGCGGCCCGGCCAGCCTTGTTCCGCGACGCTCGTGCGCCGGCGCCAGGGCTGGCGCGGCGGGACGACGACGGGTTCGGTGAGGCCGGAGCGGACACGGCGGTCCTGGACGGCGATGCGGAGGTGGTGCAGCGGCGCTGTTCCGAGCGCTCCCTCGGGCGGCTCCGTCCGGGGCCGCCACGCGCCCGGCCAGCCGCAAGTGCCAGCCGTCGAGAAGTTCTGGCTCAGAGTTCTCAAGGACGGTCAGTCCTAAGTCTCTGACGCAGGCACCACGTGAAGTCCGGCAGCGGATGACCGCCGCCGATCTCGCGAGATAAAGCTCCCCCGCACACAGGAGGCTAAGTGATTCGCGGCGCATTCGTGCGAGTGCGCGCCGAATTATTTCGGTTGCATGTCGCCGTCTGGTGCAATGCGCCAGCAGGGTTCCGCCAAGCGTGGCCTTCGGCGGACTAAGCCGGCGGCCTTCAAGGCGAGCCGGCCGTTTCCTCGAGCTTGGCGGAGTTCTGCACCGCCTTCTGCACCTTCTCGAAGGCGCGCACCTCGATCTGGCGAATGCGCTCGCGCGAGACGCCGAACTCGGCCGAGAGATCCTCGAGCGTCATCGGCTCCTCGGCGAGCCGGCGCGCCTCGAAGATGCGCCGCTCGCGGTCGTTCAAGGTGGACATTGCCTTCGACAGATAGCTCCTGCGCCGGTCGAGCTCCTCGGACTCGACGAGCTGCTCCTCCTGGTCGGGCGTGTCGTCGACGAGCCAGTCCTGCCATTCGCCGGACTCGGCATCGGCGCGCACCGGAGCGTTGAGCGAGGCGTCGCCGCCGAGGCGGCGGTTCATCGATACGACGTCCTCTTCGGTGACGCCGAGCTTCTTGGCGATCTTCTTTACCGTTTCCGGCTTGAGATCGCCCTCCTCCAGTGCCTGAAGCTGGCTCTTGGCGCGCCGCAGGTTGAAGAAGAGCTTCTTCTGCGCCGCCGTGGTGCCCATCTTCACGAGGCTCCAGGAGCGCAGGATGTACTCCTGGATGGACGCGCGGATCCACCACATCGCGTAGGTGGCGAGCCTGAAGCCGCGGTCGGGCTCGAACCTCTTCACGGCCTGCATCAGGCCGACGTTGCCCTCCGAGATGACCTCGCCGATGGGGAGCCCGTAGCCGCGATAGCCCATCGCAATGCGCGCGACGAGCCGCAGGTGCGAGGTGATGAGCTTGTGGGCCGCGTCCGCGTCGCCATGCTCGCGCCATGCCTTGGCGAGCATGTACTCCTCGTTGGGCTCGAGCATGGGGAACCTGCGGATCTCCTCGAGATATCGGGAGAGTTCGACGGACCCGTTGGCAATCGTTGGCAGTGCTCTAGTGGCCATTTTTCTGCGCGGGCTCGTGCGGGGGCTTCGAGCCGCGTCCCTCATTTTGCGTGCCGGCCGGCCTTTCGGGGCCGATGCCGAGCGCGCTTTAACCTGCGGAGTCTCTCCGCTCAAACCACAAGGTTGTGTCTGGCAATCCACTTCGCCTCACGTTTCAGGGTTTGATACGCAGGAAACCGGCTTTTGGTTGCATCGCACCCTTGAAAACGTAAGGCTACTCCCTAACCCGTCGCGGGCACCAATTACGTTTTGGAAAGACAGCTCTGCGGGGCGGCGGCCCCTCGCCGCCCTAGCGTTCATGGAAGAAGTCGTAGATTTTCTGCGCCATCTCGGCGGAGATGCCCTCGACCGCCTTGAGGTCCTCGGCGCCGGCCCTCGAGACGGCCTTGGCGGAGCCGAAGTGCTTCAAAAGAGCGCGCTTGCGGGAGGGGCCGATGCCGGCGATCTCGTCGAGGGGGTTGGCGGCGAGCCCCTTGGCCCGCTTGGCCCGGTGGGTGCCGATGGCGAACCGATGCGCCTCGTCGCGCAGCCGCTGGACGAAATAGAGCACCGGATCGCGCGGCTCGAGCAGGATCGGCGCCTGCCCCGGCAGATGGAAGTGCTCCCGGCCCGCGTCGCGCTCGGGGCCCTTGGCGACGCCGATGACGGGGATGTCGCGAACGCCGAGATCGGCGAAGACCTGACAGGCAACCGCGAGCTGGCCGGCGCCCCCGTCGATGAGGACGAGGTCCGGATGGCTCGGAAAGGCGTCGTCTTCGCTTTGAACGATGGGGCTCAATACTAAAGCTGTGTGGGGGGAGGGAACGCCTTCATTGGCAGGTCCTGGGGCATCCGTCGCTGCAGCCGCCAGTTCAGTTTCCTCGGCGACGAGGCGCCGGAAGCGGCGGGTCAAGACCTCGCGCATCATCGCGTAGTCGTCGCCGGGGGTGAGATCGGCCGACTTGATATTGAACTTGCGGTACTCCTTCTTGACGAAGCCCTCGGGTCCGGCGACGACCAGCGCGCCGACCGCGCTCTCGCCCTGGATGTGGCTGTTGTCATAGATCTCGATGCGCCGCGGGGCTTCCGCCAGCTTGAAGCGCTCGGCGATCGCCTCCAGGAGCTGGCGCTGGGTGGCGCCCTCGGCAAGTCGGCGCCCGAGCGCTTCGCGCGCGTTGGTGAGGGCGTGCTCGACGAGGCCCGTCTTCAAGCCGCGCTGAGGCACGCGGATCTCGACCCTGCGCTCGCATTTGGTCGAGAGCGCCTCGGCGAGAAGCTCGCGGTTCGGAATTTCGTGCGAGAGCAGAATGAGGCGGGGGACCGGCTTGTCGTCGTAGAACTGGGCGACGAAGCTGTCGAGAACGTCCTCGACGGAGAGCGAGCGATCGGCCTTGGGGAAATAGGCGCGATTGCCCCAGTTCTGGCCCGTGCGGAAGAAGAACACCTCGATGCAGGTCTGTCCGCCGTCCTGGGCCGCCGCGAAGATGTCGGCTTCCTCGATGCCCTCCGGGTTGATCGTCTGGTCCTGGGTGACGTGCGCCAGCGCCCATAGGCGGTTTCTGAGCTCGGCCGCGCGCTCGAACTCGAGCTTCTCGGCCGCTTCCTCCATGAGCCGCTGGTAGAGCTCGCGCACGCTCTGGCTCTCCCCGCGCAGGAAGCGGCAGGCCTCGTCGACGAGGAGGGCGTAGTTCTCGAGGCTGATCTCGCCGGTACAGGGCGCCGAGCAGCGCTTGATCTGGTGGAGGAGGCAGGGCCGTGTGCGGCTCTCGAACACGGCGTCCGAGCACGAGCGCAAGAGGAACGCTCGCTCGAGCATGTTGATCGTGCGGTTGACGGCACCCGCCGAGGCGAAGGGCCCGAAATAGTCGCCTTTGACGGTGCGCGCGCCTCGGTGCTTCAGGATCTGCGGCGCCCCCTGGTCGCGGCGGATCAGGATATAGGGAAACGACTTGTCGTCGCGCATCGTCACGTTGAAGCGGGGACGAAAGCGCTTGATGAGGTTGGCTTCGAGAAGCAGGGCCTCGGCTTCCGTGCGCACCGAGACGAACTCCATCGCCGCCGTCGCCGCGATCATGCGGGCGATGCGGTTCGACTGGCCGCCGAGGCGGGCGTAGTTCGAGACGCGCGCCTTGAGGTTGCGGGCCTTGCCGACGTAGATGACGTCGCCCTTGGCGTCGATCATGCGATAGACGCCGGGTCCGGCCGACAGCGTCTTGAGGTAGGACGCGATGACCTCGGGTCCGGCTCTCGGCGGCCCTTCGTGCGCAGTCTCTTCGTGGGACATGGGAGCAAGATTGGCCCCCAACGGGGGCCCGTCAAGCATGTCACGCGACGGGCGACGGCTGGCCTTCCACGTGCGGGATCGCCGGGTCGAAGCACGCCCAGCTCGGCGCCGCGGAGGTCCAGATGGTGACCTGCGGCCGGCCGAGCTCGGGATCGTCCAGCGTCCCCGCCCGGACGAACAGCAGGTGGGGACGGGCCTCGGCGGCGCTGAACACATGGGTGCCGCATACCGGGCAGAAGCGCCGATGCATGGTGTTGCCGCTGTCGGCGACGCTCACGTAGTCGCTTAGCTCGCCCTCGGTCGTGACGGCGTTACTCGGAAAGCAGACGTTTACCGTGGCGCTCCCGGCGCCGATATACTGGCACAAGCGGCACCAGCAGGTTCGTGTCGCGATCGGCGCGCTCGTGATCTTGTATCTCACGGCTTTGCACAGACATCCGCCTGTTACTTCCATCGGGGGCTCCATAATTTTTTTGCGCCTCGCTCGCACATGGAGGAGCTGGCTCCGGCATGCAAGGCAGTCGTCGCCGAGCGCCTCGGCCAGCGCTGAGCCACATCCCAAAGCGGCCGCTTCGCGCCACATTTCCGCCATGCCCGCGCGACCCTGATGGGCGAAGCTCGGCCGAGGGGTAGGCGGGCTAACCTAAGCCATCGTCGAGGCAAGGCATTGGCGCGAGAAGCAGCGCGGCCGGAGGTGCTCATGCGTTTTCTGACAGGCGTCCTCCTGGCACTCCTTATTGGTCTTTCGCCTGCGCTCGCGGCAACAAAGAGCAAGAAGCAGCCTCCCAAGCCCGAGTTCAAGCGGCAGGAGGACGTGCTCAAGTGGATCAACGACTATCGCACCGCCCCTGAACCTGACCGCCTTCCCGACGCCGTCAAGGCGATGGGAGACCTCGGCCTCTTTCGCGACCTCGACCAGGCCGGCGTCTACGTCGGCTTCATCGGCGGCGTGCTCGGCGCGAACCCCGACAAATCCTATACCCTCGTCGCCGCGATGTTTCCCATGCCGCCCGAGGACCAGGTGGTGCTCATTCGCGCCATCGCCTACTCGGGGCTTCCCGACTGGAAGCGCCTGCTCACCACCTTCGTCGAGCGCATGCCGGCCCGCATGGTGCTGATCCGCAAGTACCTCTACGGCGACGGCAAGACGCTCATGGAGCTTCCCCTCGACGACGGCTCTTATGTCATCGACGCTCACTGGGGCTATTATTTCGCCACCGGAAATCCGGAGGCAGTCAGGCGCATCGTCGGCACGCTGGCCTGGTCCCGGGACAAGAACAACGTCGAGCGCCTGACGATCGGGTCGATGGCCAAGTGGACTCTCGCCACCAACGCGTCGCGCAACAAGGACCTGCTCGACATCCTCGCCGCCGAGATGAACACGCAGCCCGAGGAGGTGAGGAAGCCGTTGCGGGAGGTCATCGAGGCGGCCGAGACGTTCGAGACGTCGAAGATCCGCAAGGACGCGGTTTCGGCCATCGATGAGCTCAAGATCAAGGGTCCGCAGAGCAATCGCGATTTCGCCTGGTGGGGCACGGCGGGGCAGACGGTCCTCGCGCTCGGGTGCGTGGCGGCCGGCGCGCTAGGCCAAGTCTACGTCGGCATACCCTGCGTCGTCGGCGGCGCGCTGTCCTCGGCGGCGTTGAAGTTCCTCGCTCCGAGCGAATAGAATGCTCGCATGATGGGCATGGATTGGCTGGGCTGGCCCCAGATCGCCGCCCTCACCGTGCTCGCACAGCGCGGCCTCGAGGAAGTTCATTCCGCGCGCAATACGCGCCGTCTCCTCGCGGAGGGCGCGCGCGAGCACGGGCGCGACTACTATCCCGTTGTCGCCGTCACCCACCTTGCCTGGATTGCGGCGCTGTTTCTGCTGATCCCGCCCGATGCGCCGATCGTCTGGCCGCTTCTCGCGCTCTATCTCGCACTCCAGGTCGTGCGCTATTGGATCATCGCCACGCTCGGACCCTATTGGACCCACAGGATCATCTCGCTCGAGACGGCTCCGATCGTGCGCCGGGGGCCCTACCGCTGGGTCCGCCACCCGAACTACATGGTCACCATCGCGGAGACGTTTCTGCTTCCGGCCGTCTTCGGCGCGCCGCTGCTCGGCCTTATCATGACGGCGGTCTGGGCCGCGGTGCTCTATTACAAGATCATCCTCGAAGAGCGCGCGCTTTCAGGCCGGCGTCCGGGCTCCGCCGACGGAGAGCCCGCACCTCACAGATCGAGCTCGACGAAATAGGCGGAGAACCCCGGCCCGAAGGCGGCGAGCAGATAGCGTCCGCGCGCGCCCGACGCCATAGCGCGTTCGAGCACGAAGATCGCGGTTGCCGACGACATATTGCCGAAGTCGCGCAGCACGTCCCAGGAATAGGCGAGCTTGGCGCGCGGAATGGCAAGAATTTCCTCGGCCGTGTCGAGCACCTTGCGCCCGCCGGGATGGAAGAGAAAGCCGTCGAAGTCCTCGAGTGCCAGGCCGTTGGCGTCGAGAAACCCTGAGAGTGCTTCACCCAGGCGCTCGCGCATCAGAGTCGGGAGCTCGGGGCTCAAGACGACGCCGAAGCCGTCGTTCTTGATGTCCCAGCCCATGATGTGCTCGGTCTTGCCCCAAAAGTAGTCGCCGGTCGCGCCGACGCGCACGCGTCCCGCCGCTCCGTCGCCGCCGCCGTGTCCGTTGCGCAGGACGACTGCCGCCGCTCCGTCGCCGAAGAGCGCAGCGGAAACGAACATGGCGAGCGACGAGTCGTTGACCCGCAAGCACAACGAGCAGAGATCGAGCGTCAGGAAAAGCACATGCGAGCCCGGCCGTGCTTCCGCGAGGCGCGCCGAGCGCGCAAGGCCGCCAACTCCGCCGCCGCACCCCAGGCCGAAGATTGGAACCCGCTCCACGGTCGGCCGGAACGGCAGCTTGTTCATGAGACGGGCATCGAGGCTCGGCACGGCGAGACCGGTGATCGTGTTGACGACAAGGGTGTCGATGTCGCCGGGCTCGAGACCCGCTTCCGCGATTGCGGAACGCGACACGGTCTCGAGCAGGAGAAGCGCATGGTGCTGAAAGGAGGCCGTGCGCTCCTCCCAGGTCCGCGTCTGGTGGTACCAGTCGCTCGGGTGGCAGGAATAGCGCGTATCTATCCCCGTGTTCGTGTAGAGCGCATCGAGGCGGGCGTACTGCGGATAGACGGTCTGGGCCCTGTGAGCCACCTCCTCCTGACCCACCTTGTAGGGGGGTACCGCCGTCGCCACCGAGAGGATCTCGATGGTCGTTCCCGAGTTGCTGCTCTGCTCGGCTCTTGCGGGTTTGACTCGTGTCAGCATCACGTCCTCGCGGCTTTGGTGTTTTGAGGCGTCCCCACCGTGGTCGTGTCGAGATCGCAGCCTGAAGACCGATTTCAATTCGGCTTCAGCCATACCCCCATTATGGGCGGGCAAGACCAACTTTCTTTGCCTGCGCCTCTAGCACCCTCAGCCCGTGATGCGAATGCTAGAGCAATACGGGACGGGGCACTACGGGCGATTTGAGTTCGCCGCTCAAGGATCGTGGTTCAATTGCCGCATATGTCGTCGGATCAATAGCGGCGCGGCTGCTCATGAGGCCGGGCAAAGCTCGCGCGCCCTGGCGAGGGCCGCTTCCTTGGTCGAAAACTCGCCGATCTGCTCTCCGCCGCCCGCGCGTGTGCGGATGAAGGTTTCGGTCATGCTCTTCTCGAACCCGTCGAGGACGCTGAGAGCCGTGTAGCGCAGCTCGCTCTCGCTTTCGGTGCGGATGAGCACCGTCTTCGCTCCGCCATAGGTCGCCGTGCCGACGCTGCAGGTCCGGGTCTCGGCGCCGAGCCCGGAGGGCGGGTTTTTGGCGGGATCGAAGGTCTCCCTTGAGTTGCTCGCGGCATCGGGAAGCGCTGAGAGCTGCGTCTCCGGCGGGGGGCCGATGCGCAGGAACTGGGCTTGCGGCGCCACGAGGGCAAACCGCGCGAGCGATTGCGGCGCCGCCGCCTCGGCCGCCGGGTCGCTTGGCGTCGGCTCAGCGCCGCCGGCAGCGGGGGCGGGAGCCAAAGTCTCGTCTGCGGGAGGCGCCGGCATTGCCGTGTCGGTCGCCGCCGCGGCGACGGCGGGACGTGGCACGGGTACGACCCCCTTGCCTTGCCGTGCGTCGGCGCGGGTCCAGATGGTGCGCACAGGCGGAGAGGCCCCCGGCGCAACAGAGGCAATCGCGGCGTGCCTCTCTTGTGCCTTCGCGACGGGCTTGGGCGCGCTCGCGTCGGACTTGGTCGCCCAAGGCAAGACCTCCTCCGGCGCGGGCGGAGTGAGCGGGCTCGAGCGGCAGAAGCCCGAGCGGAAGCCTTGGGCCGCCCATTCGATCGACTGGTCGTATTTGCGGTCGGCGGCCCAGCGGCGGGCGAGATCGGAAAAGCGCACAGGACGATTGAGCTCGCGGGATTTCGCCAGGATGTCGTCCTGTTTCAGTTGCGTGCGCGGCGCCACGGGCGCGGCGATCTTTTCACCTGAGTAAACGACGAGGTGCTGGATCTGGGCGAGCACTCCGGTGCGAATATCGGGATAGCTGTCGCCCGGGACGCCGCCGCCCGTCGTGCCGATGCCGGCGAAATTGTTCTGGCGCGGGTCGACGTCTCCCATGCGCCCGTCAGGGCGCCTGTAGGTGAGGAAATTGGTCTCGACGACCATTTGGTAGAAGGCGTAGTCCCATCGCACGCGCCACGTCTCGCCAAGGCTCTTGTAGGTCTCCGCAAGGTCCTTGTAGCGCGGGTCGAGGCCGCCGTTGCGCTGGCGGAGATACTGCATGAGGCGCTGCGGCGTCACGCAGGCCGGGACCTGATTGGCGGGGGTGAGGCGGATTTCGGGAAGGAGTAGGCCGGCCGTGGCAGCCGGCGCGCCGCCGGCAAGGGCGACCGCTACGACCAAGACTGCGGCTCGGCGCTCGCGTGCCATGGATTTAGACCGCGCGATCGGCATCGTTCGCAAAAACCCCGCTCGTCGACAGAGAACCGTGCCGGAAGCGCCCCGGTCGGCGCGCGACGCTAGCCTTCGGGACAGAGCTCGAAGGCCTTGTCGAGCGCCTGCGTCTGGCTCGGAAACTCGCCGACGGCCTCGCCGCCCTTGGCATAGGCGTTGATGTAGGCGTCGGATTCGCGCTTCTCGGTCCCCTCGTTGACGTCGAGCACGGTGTAGTTGGTGGTCTTGTCGGCAACCGCCTTGATGATGATCGCCTTCGCGCCGCCATAGCTCGCCGTCCACACGCGGCACTTGCTTGCCGTCGCCGGCTTCTCGGCTTTCGCCTCCGGCTTGCCGACCGATTTCGCGGCGCCGGCCAGGGAGGCCGTTTCGATTGCGGGCGGCGCGGTCTTGTCCGGGGCCACCGCCTTGTCAGGGGCCATGTCGGGGGGCGCCGTCGGATTGAGGATCGTCACCTGCGGTGCGGTCGCCTGGGCCTTGGCCGGCGAGCTTGCCGCTCCCGCCGCCGCGAGGTCGCCGGCGCCGAGCCCGGTGCGCGTCGCGCCCTCCTTTTTGGCGTCGTCGATCGCGCGCTTGGCGAGCTCCTCGCCCTTGCCGACCTTCTCGGTCGCCTCAGCAGCGGGCGATTGTGCCCTGGGTGCGTCGGCTTTCGCCGTCTTCTTCGGCGTTTCCTTGCTCGGGGGTTCCTTGGCGGCCGTCGCAACGCTCTCGGTGTTGCCGCGCGCGGCGGCGACGAGCTCGGGGCGAGGATCGGCCTCGTTGCACTCGCCCTTGAAGAATTTGTCGGCAAGCGTCTTGATGTCGCTGACGTAGCCCTTGCTGCTGGGTGCCCATTGCTTGGCGAGCTGAGCAAAGGTCATGGGCCCCGAGATGGTCTTCTGCCACTCGGTGAGTACGCCCCACTCCTGAATGTTGCGTGTGCGCTGGGCGACCGGGTTGGCAATTCTCTCGCCCGAATACATCAGAATGTGCTCGAGGTGGGCGCGCGCGCCGCTCGATACGTCCTTGAAGCTCTCGCCGCGAACGCCGTGTCCGGTCGCGCCGAGCCCGGCGAAGTTGTTCTGGTCCGGCTTCACGTCCCCGGTGAACTTCAGATAGCCGGTCTCGAGCATGGCCTGGAAGAACGCGTAGTCCCACCTGAGGCCAAGCGCCTCGCCGTGGCGCATATACTCGGTGGGCATCGCCTCGAACTTGGCATCGAGCTTGTCGTTGCGGTTCTTGATGTAGGCGAGGAGCCGCCCGGGCGTCACACACGCGGGGACTTTGTTCTCGTCCGTGATCTTGACCGGGGGAAGGTCGGCCGCGCTTGCATGCGCGCAAAACGACAGGAGGGCGAGAGCTGCAAATAAAGCAAGCGTGGACCCTGATCGGCAGGTCATGGGATACCCCATTTTTTCTACGCGGCACTCAACCGAGTGCCCTACAGACCGATACAATTGTTCGTAGGGCCTAAAGGTTAACCGCCGGTTTACGCCTCGGAGGCTTGATTAAGTGGTCGCCGATGTTTTGGGCGCGAGTTGGGGCACGCCGCGGAGGAATTAAGGCAGCGGCGCCTGAGCCTAGACCTCCGGTCCGCCCCACGTCAGATGCTGGCCGCCGTCGAGCACGATCATCTGCCCGGTCATGGCCGGGGCCTCGAGAATGAAGCGCACCGCGGCGGCGATCTCGGCCGGCGTCGGGCCGCGCTTGAGAAGCGTCGAGCGCACCTCGGCCGCAAAGTCGCTCTCCGTCTGATGGACGCTCTTGAGGACGGGTCCCGGCCCGACCGCGTTGACGCGGACGCGCGGGGCAAGCGCCTGCGCGAGCGTGCGGGTCGCCGTCCAAAGCCCGGCCTTGGAGATGGTGTAGGTGAAGAAGTCGGGGGTGAGGCGCCAGACGCGCTGGTCGATGATGTTGATCACGTTGCCCGATGCCCCTTCCGGCAAGTGAGCGACGAGGGCCTGGGCGAGGAACACCGGCGCCTTGAGATTGATGTCGAGATGGGTGTCCCAGGTCTCCATCGTCGCCGTGGCAAGCGAGTCGACGATGAACTCGGAGGCATTGTTGACGAGGCAGGTCGGCGCGCCCATCGCCTCGCAGCAGCGCGGCACCAGATCGCGGACGTCGCTCGGGTTTGCGAGATCGGCCGGGATCGCCGCAGCCTCGCCGCCGGCCTCCGCGATTTCGCGCGCGAGCGCCTGAGCCTCGCGGGCCGAGTGGCGGTAGTGAACCGCGACACGCCAACCGGCCCGCGCCAGGTCGAGCGCAATGGCGCGGCCGATGCGCCTGGCAGCCCCGGTGACCAGGGCCGTGGGTCGTCTTGTATCGCGGTCTGGCATTCCAATGGTCCCGATCGAACGGGCCGGGAGGCCCGGGCTCTCTTACCTAGCCGACGAGCGCCCCTGATGTCCGGCCTTCGACGGGAGTTCCACTGGGGAAGCGTGATCAAACGTTGAGCAATCGTTACGCAAATATGAACGAATACGGAGCGTTCTTGTGGACAACACCCGCCAGAAGAGCCAAACCGTTGCCGGCGAGCGACACGGCGTCGACAAGGTCGATTCGGCGACGCCTTGCAGCTTGTGAACGGGCGCTAATTCCGGTTTCCTGTAATTTCATGAGCGCTGAGACTCGGGATTGCGCCCTTACGTGCTGTCCCGAGCCAATTGCGCTGCGACGACGGGGGTACCGAGCTTATGAGCAGCACAACGAGGCTCCTTCGCACTGCGTCGTGCGCCGCGATCTCCCTGATCGCGCTGGCGGGGAGCGCGCTGGCCGACGGCGAGCCGGGGCTCAAGGAAGCTCCTGTCGAGACAGGGCGGCAGTTCACCTACGCGATCACCATCGGCGGGACCAGCGACTACGTGTTCCGCGGCATCTCGCAAAGCGACGAGGATCCTGCCTTCCAGGCCGCCGTCGACATCGGCTACGGTATTTTCTACGCGGGAATCTGGGGCTCCGGGATCGATTTTGAGGACACTTTGGACGAGAACGCCGAGATCGATCTCTACGCCGGCATCAGGCCTGTGTGGAATGCGCCGATCTGGGGTCCGGTAACATTCGACCTCGGAGCCATCTATTATTGGTACCCGGGTGCTACGGACGACCCCAAGACAGATTATGTGGAGCTCAAGGCCGGCTATAGCGTCGCTTCGCCCTGGATCAAGGGCCTCACGTCCGGCACCACGGTCTATTGGACCCCCGACAATACGGGTGAGACGGGCGATGTCGTCACCGTCGAGTCCGGCGCCGCCTATGCCCTGCCTCAGGTCTGGCTATTCACGCCCACCCTCAGCGGCGTTTTTGGAACGGCCTACGCCGAGGACAGGATCTTCGACAACTTCACCGAAGACCAATACTCCTATTGGAATGCCGGCATATCGCTGGGCGTCGAGAAGTTCACGTTCGACTTCCGCTATTGGGACACCGACATGAGCGAGGCAGCTTGCAACGGCCCGGTGTTCCAGTGCGACGAGCGCTTCGTCTTCAGCGCCAAGGTCGTCCTTCCCTAGCGATTTCGCTCGAAGGAGCGCCTGAAGCCGGGGCTCGGAGAGGCCCCGGTTATCGGTCTTTTGAGCTTAAGCGCCGAAATCTCAAGGGGTTAGAAGGGGCTGCGCGCCCGAGTGCAGCGCCGTCATGATCGTGTCGCGTCGCAATCGTACGGTCCCCCCGTTACGACGCGATTGACCGGTTTGGTGCCTCTTGTCGCGAGCGAAACGAGGCCGGTCATCGAGTGGGTGTGCCGATCGCCCTCTCTCACGGCACACCCAACTCGGCCAGAGGCCAGCTTGACCGCTCTCTTCGCACGACCCCGCAACAAGAGAGCACAAGCTGGCCTCGTTTGTCGAGCAGACTTCTCTGCATCCAAGTCTAAGCTGGCCTGATTTTCCCCAATGGCTCGCGTTCCGCTCTTGATCGGCGGGCCGTGGCGGCTTTAAGACGAACCTTCCCTGAGGCGGGGGTTCGGAACGTGATCCTTTCGATCGCCATCATGATTGCGCTCACTGTGGCCGTCGTGGTCCACGTGCTGGCGCCACGCATGGCCGAGGGGCGCGTCATCTACCAGACGGCGCCCGATCGCCCGGCGCCATTCGGCTACAAAATGGCCTGGCTCGCCATCCGCACGCGCGACCCCCTCGCGGTGATCGAGGACCTGGGTCTCATCGAGCCGACACCCTGCAACTGGAACTCCGGGATAGGCACCGTCTACGACGACAGGCTGGGCGACCGCCATGTCTTTGTCACGCCTCCCGTCAACGGCTGGACGTTCGTGGTCGGGCTGTCGCTTCCCCATCCGGTCGGGCGGCACTTCGTCGACAAGTGCACGCCCCTCCTCGTCGGCCTCGGCGGCCGGTATGCCGAGGTGCAATACTTCTTCACCTACCCGCCGATCGACTTCTTCGCCTGGGCGCGCGTGATCGACGGCCGGCTCATGCGCGCCTTCGCCGTCGGCGACGAGGGCGTCGTCTGGAACAAGGGCCGCACGACGCGCGAGGAGCGCGCGCTCGGGCTCAAGCTTTTCGAGCTCAGGGGCGTGCGCGGGCGCAGGGGAGATGCGGGCGGAGAGCTCATCCTGCATCCGACCGAGGACCACGTCATGCGCCTGGCGCAGCGCTGGAGTCTCGATCCGACGCGCCTCGAGCCGGGAGAGGCCGTCACACCGGGCCTCGGCACGATTGCGCTCGCGCCTATGTCATGGCGCACCGAGCGCATGCGCCGGTCGGCCTAGCCGCGGCTGTCGGCTGGATTTCTCCTTCAAGCTGCCGATTGGCCGGTAAGCGCGGCCATCTGCATCGCGATCATGCGATCGAGAAAGCCCTCGAACGGCACCGTGAAGGTCGTGAGGCCGCGCGGGTCGTCGCTCCACTCCTGGAGCTTCTGAGCGAAGGATTCGGGGAGCTCTCCCGCCCCGTCGAGGTCGACCACGCTGGCGCGGAAAGCCGGCTCCGAAAGCGGGATGAAGGGGATCATGACCGCCTCCAACGTGCCGTCCCCTCGCCGCCGGGGCGCGCCCGTGACGCTGCAGCACACGATGCTGCGGCTTCCGACGAACCTCACGATCGCGCCGATGACGATCCGCGATCCCTCGAAGCCCTCGGGAGCACGATACGTCCAGGATTGGCCAGCCGCTAAGTCCATGTCCTCGGGCTCCTAAAATGAGTCAAAGGGCTCAAGAGCCCGGCGGATTGAATTGAGTCTTTACCGCACTATCGGGGCAGCTTTCAGGCAAGACCAGCGGCAGGCGGGCAACATCCACGAATTCTCGGAGCAAACCCCGCAAAATCGAGCAAATTGGCGGTCGGACAAGGTGCCGCATCGCGCTTGGGCCGCACGAGGTGTGCCCGAACGGGGACAGCCGTTATTGGGTCATCGGGCGGAGAGGATCGCCACGGTCGGCAGGGCCCGAGCGGACGGCAGGCGGGGGCGAGTACGCCACATCCTCGCAGCCGAGAAGCTTGGTCCGCCCCGTCGCGCGGTCGAGGGCGAGCGTCGCGCAAGCCCTGGGTGCCGCTTGCCGTGCGGCAGCTTCGACCCGGTGGTCGCCTCCGAGCACGGCGTACGAGACGAAGCTCCAGAAGCCGACAAAATGCCAGACGACCGCGCCGGCAACGAAGCCGGCCGCGGCCCAGCCGGCGGCGGCGCCCCATTGCCCGGAGCGCCGAGCGCCGGGCTCAGGAGTGAGCGCCTCTTGAGGCCCGGCGATGCCGGGGTCCGCGTCATGAATTGTCTGCATGGGCCCTCTCGCTCGTTGCGAGGAGACGCAGCACTGAACAAAGTTTGGCAACGTCAGTGGGCTGCCGCAAGCGTGCACTGGGGCGATACGGTGGCCGCCACGAGATTGTCCACAGTTTCTCGGGGAAGGTCAGAAGTCAGTTAGGGACGAGCGCGCCCGTGCGCGTCGAGCGGACGGGCGGAACGTGCATCTTCTGCGCCCGGCAGACGCTTTCGTCGGTCTCGTTCTTCCCGCAGGCGCGGAACTCGCCCTCTTTGGTGAAGCAGACGCGCACGTCGCGGAGCCTGCTGCCGGGGCCGCCGCAGGTCACGGCGACCATCTCGGGCTCGAGCCCCGGATTGGCCTCGACCAGCTCGTCGACGAGCTCGTCGGGCCCGACGAACTGCGTCTCGAACGGGTTAACGAAGCGGTCGGGGATGGTGATCTTCTCGAACAGCCGCCGCGACAGGGCAAAATAGCCCGCGGGGTCGAGCCCAGAGCAGGTCCCATGCGCCCGGTACTCGTGGATCACGAGCCCGCGGCCCGGCATGACGTCGCCCATCGCCTCGATCAGCGGCTCGGGCACGTAGGGCTTGCGCCGCATCGGGCAGTTCAAGGGATAACCGCGTTCGCGCTGCGGCCAAAGTCCGTGCAGCACGAAGGCGTAACGCCGTCCGTCCCGGCGCGCGCACTGCTCGCTGTCGTCCTCGCCCTCCTCGGTGGCGCAGTGGGTGGGGCTCCACGACATCACGAGCGTGTAGTAGTCGAAGTCGCCCGGGATGTTACTGCCGGACGGCGCGTCTTCATTTCCGGGTCCGCCGTTGGCCCCCCGCTCGATTATCGCCACCAGGGCAAGGGCTACGACGAGCATCACCACCGCAGCACCGGGACCGAGGGTGAAGCGGTTCAGCATGTCAGGGGCGGGCGGCGCGCATCAGACGATCAGGAAGTCGGTGTGCAGCAGGGTGGCCGGGACGTTGGTCAAGTCTGCGATCGGCAACGGGCCGAAGTCCGTTCCGGCACCGTCGGGATCAAACTGAAGAGAGCCGGCACTGTACACAAATTGAGGGGTGTCGCCGAACGCCATCGATCCATTGGTGAACTCGTTGGCGTCGAGCGGCGGTCCGATGGCTAACTGAGCGGCTCGAAAAAGGAGCGTATCGATCCCCTGTTCAGCACGGCCAATGCTATCTGAGCCATTGTCGAACTCGACGCCAAAGTGGTCGACTTGTCCAGCGTTGCTAATGAGATGGTCTTGGGCGTCGCCCTCCGCTCTGCCGCCGCTGAATAGAGTGAGAGCGTCGATGAAGGCGCTGTCAAAGCCGCCGCGGGACTCGAGCGCATCCGCGTAGCTCGCCGTGTCGTTGAGCGTATCGGCACCCGTGCCTCCGATCAGGGTGTCATTGCCGGCGTGACCGCTGAGGATGTCCGCCCCTGCGCCGCCGTCGAGACGATCGTCGTCCGTGCCGCCGGAGAGCTTGTCGTTGCCGGAGAGCCCGAGGATCGCGTCGAAGGCGCCGAGCGCCAGGATGAAATCGGCGAGCAATGTGCTGAATCGTCTGTTGACGAGAATGAGAAGAGCCATGGCCGTCCCCCCAACGCTGAACAAAGGGCCAGTGCGCTAATGCATGCGGCCAAATAGGCCGCTCACTCAATCAATACGGCTACCATAGCATCAGCAACGCGCATGTGTCAGCAGCTTCGGCGCCGCGCCGAGAGTGCCGGGCGTCATTGCCCTTGCCCGAGCGCGTCAAGGATGCGCGCCCAGCTCCTCGCGCCCTTCTTGAAGCTCTTTAAATTGTACTTCTCGTTCGGCGAATGAATGCGGTCGTCCTCGAGGCCGAAGCCGACGAGCAGGCTGTCCATGCCGAGCACGTCCTTGAAGGCGGTCACGATCGGGATCGAGGCGCCGCACCCCATGAGCACGGGGGCCTTCTGCCACTCCGCCTCGAGCGCATGCGCGGCGGCGATCATGGCGGGCGCGCCGACGTCGAAGGCGATGGCCGCGCTGCCGTGCCCGCCGATGAACTCGGCCGTGCAGTCGGCGGGCAGATGCTCGCGCACGAAGGCCTTGACGGCGGCGAGCACCTTCGCCGGCTTCTGGCCCGGCACGAGGCGACAGGTGATCTTGGCGGAAGCACGCGCGGGAATGATGGTCTTCGTGCCGGCGCCCTGATAGCCACCGGTGATGCCGTTGAACTCGAGGGTGGGACGCGCCCAGAGCTGCTCGATGACGGAGCGCTTCTTCTCGCCGGCCGGCGTTGAAAGGCCGACGCCGGCGAGAAAGCCATGGACCGCGCGCCCGAGCGCCTGCCATTGCTCGAGCTGCTTTTTCGAGGGCGGCGTGATGTCGTCGTAGAAGCCCTTGATCCTGACGCGCCCGTCGGGACCGTGCATCGCTCCGAGAACATGGACGAGGGCGCGAATGGGGTTCATTGCGGGGCCGCCGTAAAGGCCGGAGTGCAGGTCGCGCGACGGTCCCTTGACGACGACCTCGATCCCGGCGAGGCCGCGGAGCATCGTCGTGATCGCCGGCGTGTCCTTGTCCCATTGGCCGGTGTCGCAGACGAGCACGAGATCGGATTTGAGCTCGCGCCCCGTCGTCTTGAAGAATGCCGGCAGCGACGGCGATCCGCTTTCCTCCTCGCCTTCGATCATGACCGAGACGCCGACGGGGAGCTCTCCCGCGACCTCGCGCCAGGCGCGCACCGCCTCGAGGAACGTCATGAGCTGGCCCTTGTTGTCCTCGGCGCCGCGCGCGACGATGACCTTGCCGTTGGCGCGCTCGGTGGCGATGCGCGGCGCGAACGGCGGGCTCTCCCACAGGTCGAGGGGATCAGGCGGCTGGACGTCGTAGTGGCCGTAGAAGAGCACGCGCGGCTTGCCCTTGGGCGGCGTCCTGTCGTGGGCGACGACGATCGGATGGCCGGTCGTTGCGCGCACGGAGGCATCGAAGCCGAGGCCGTCGAGCGACGCGGCGCACCAGTCGGCTGCCTTTTGGCACTGGGCCTTGAAGGCGGGATCGGTCGAGACGCTTTCGATGCGGAGCAGGTCGAACAGGCGGTCGAGCCCGTCGTCGAAATTCTCCTCGAGACGGGAGAGGACCGCCGGCAAGTGCTTTGTCATTCGTCGGTTCCGTCGCGCCCCCTCGTTCGAGGGCGGCGAAGAGTGCGCGAAGCGGCTGTCACAGTCAAAGGCGCCGATGCAACCTTTCGCATATGCCGCGCTCCCGCCTTTCTCGAGAGGCGTCGGGCTGCTATGCCACAGAATTCGAACCGGAGCGCTTCATGTCGGTCAGAGAGACGCCGTCGTCCACGAGCGCGAAGTGGGTCTACGTTTTCGCCGGCGGCAAGGCGGACGGGGGCTCGCACATGGCCGAGCTCCTGGGCGGAAAAGGGGCCAATCTCGCCGAGATGGCCTCCCTCGGGCTTCCGGTGCCGCCGGGCTTCACGATCACGACCGAGGTGTGCCGCGCCTATTACGCGGCCGGCCACAAGCTGCCCGACGGCCTCAAGGCCGAGGTCGACGCGGCGCTCTCGGCGGTCGGGCACGCGGTCGGCGCGACCTTCGGCGACGAGACCCGCCCGCTCCTCGTCGCCGTGCGCTCGGGTGCGCGCGTCTCGATGCCCGGCATGCTCGACACCATCCTCAATCTCGGGCTCAACGACCGCACCGTGCGCGCCATCGCCCGCAATTCGGGCGACGAGCGCTTCGCCTACGACAGCTACCGGCGCTTCATCCAGATGTACGCCGACGTCGTGCTCGGCATCGATCACTCGGTGTTCGAGGAGATCCTCGAGAACCATAAGAACTTGAAGGGTCTCGGCCTCGACACGGACCTCACGAGCGACGATTGGAAGGAGGTCATCGACCTCTACAAGGAGGCGATCCAGTCCGAGCTCGGCCGCCCCTTCCCCGAGGACACGAGCGAGCAGCTCTGGGGCGCGATCGCGGCCGTGTTCGGCTCCTGGCACAACGCGCGCGCGGTCACCTACCGGCGCCTGCACGACATCCCCGAGGACTGGGGAACGGCGGTCACCGTGCAGGCGATGGTGTTCGGCAACATGGGCGAGACGTCGGCGACCGGCGTCGCCTTCACGCGCAATCCCTCGACGGGGGCGCACGAGATCTATGGCGAGTTCCTGCTCAACGCCCAGGGCGAGGACGTCGTCGCCGGCATTCGCACGCCGCAGGCCTTGACGGAGGCCGCCCGCCTCGAAAGCGGCAGCGAGAGCCCGTCGCTCGAGACGCTGATGCCGGACGCCTTCGCCGAGCTCGTCTCGATCTTCTCGGCGCTCGAAGCCCGCTATCGCGACATGCAGGACATCGAGTTCACGATCCAGAACGGCAAAGTGTGGATGCTGCAAACGCGCTCGGGCAAGCGCACGGCGGAGGCCTCGGTTCGCATCGCCGTCGAGCTCGCCAACGAGGGCATCATCAGCCGCGAGGAGGCGGTGCTGCGCGTCGAGCCCGGCGGCTTCGTGCAGCTGCTGCATCCGACGATCGATCCTTCCGCGGCGAAGGAGCTGATCACGACCGGGCTTCCGGCCTCGCCGGGCGCCGCGTCGGGCGAGGTGGTGTTCGACGCCGACGAGGCGGAGACGATGAAGGCGCAGGGCCGGCGCGTCATCCTCGTGCGCGTCGAGACGAGCCCCGAGGACATCCACGGCATGCATGCCTCCGCCGGAATATTGACGGCGCGCGGCGGCATGACGAGCCACGCGGCCGTCGTCGCCCGCGGCATGGGCGTGCCGTGCGTCTCGGGGGCCGGCGCGCTCAAGATCGACGCCAAGGCCGGGACGCTGCGGGTCGGGCCGCGGGTCGTGAGCAAGGGCGACGTGATCACGATCGACGGCGCCACGGGGCAGGTCTATCTCGGCGCCGTGCCGATGCGCCAGCCGAAGCTCTCCGGCGACTTCGCCACCCTCATCGGCTGGGCCGACGGCGCACGCCGGCTCAAGGTGCGCGCCAATGCCGACACCCCGCGCGACGCGCGCCAGGCGCGCGAGTTCGGCGCCGAAGGCATCGGCCTCTGCCGGACCGAGCACATGTTCTTCGACGCCGACCGCATCCTCGCCATGCGCGAGATGATCTGCGCCGCCGACGAGAGCGGCCGGCGCGCGGCGCTCGCCAAGATCCTGCCGATGCAGAGGAGCGACTTCGTCGAGCTGTTCGAGCTCATGGACGAGCTCCCGGTCACGATCCGCCTCCTCGACCCGCCGCTCCACGAGTTCCTCCCCGCGCACGAGCGGGAGCTCGAGGGGCTTGCGGAGGCGCTCAAGATGCCGCTCGAAAAGCTCAAGACGCGCGTCGCCGAGCTTTCCGAGTTCAACCCGATGCTGGGGTTCCGTGGCTGCCGCCTCGCCATCCGCTATCCCGAGATCACGGAGATGCAGGCGCGCGCCGTGTTCGAGGCGGCCGTCGAGGTCGGCGGGCGAACCGGCCGCCCCGTGCGGCCCGAGATCATGATCCCGCTCGTCGCCTATCGGCGCGAGTTCGATATCCTGGCCGATGTCATTCGCGCCACGGCCCGCGCCGTCGAGGCCGAGACAGGGGCATGCCTCGCCTTCGACATCGGCACGATGATCGAGCTGCCGCGCGCCGCGCTCAAGGCCGACACATTGGCCGAGGGCGAGGAGGGCGCCGCGTTCTTCTCGTTCGGCACCAACGATCTCACGCAGACGGCGCTGGGCCTGAGCCGCGACGATGCGGCGCCGATCCTCACCAACTATGCGGGGCGCGGCGTCTTCGACGTGGACCCGTTCGTCTCGATCGACGTCTCGGGAGTGGGCGAGCTGGTCGCGATAGGCGCTGAGCGCGGGCGGCGCGTGAAGCGCGAACTAAAGATCGGCATTTGCGGAGAGCACGGCGGCGATCCTGCCTCGGTCGCGTTCTTCCATGCGGCGGGGCTCGATTACGTCTCGTGCTCGCCCTACCGCGTGCCGATCGCGCGGCTCGCCGCTGCGCAGGCCGCCATTCGTGAAAAGAAATAGGCGCCCCAGCCCTAGAGGGCGTCGTGGCGCTCGAGAACGTCGAGCTTGGGCTGGCGCGGACGCGGCCCCTTGAACCTCGGCATGAAAAGCAGCCAGAGAACAAGCGGCGGGACGAGGAAGCACCAGGCCATCCAGAACGAGTAGTCGCGGTTCTTCCAACCGGCAAGGAAGCCAGCGAGGATCGCCGCGCTGATTGCGACGGCACCCCAGATGACGACACCTTCGACCATCGAATTAAACCCCTCCTGCGCGGATGTCCTCGGATGTCCGCGAAAGTGAAATGAGGACGCATCACCGCGAATTCAAGCGGCCACTTTAAACGGCGGTGATTACAGGGACTTGAACGGGCAACCCGACGGCGTGCCCTTTGCTCGGGCAGCGTTAATTCTTTCCCTCCGGCGTCTCGAAATCGAGCGCGAGATCGAGGACCGGCGCCGAGTGCGTCAGCGCCCCGACCGAGATCAGATCGACGCCCGTCTCGGCGATGGCGCGCACCGTGTCGAGGCTGACGCCGCCGGAGGCCTCGGTCGTGACGCGTCCCGCAACCTT
The DNA here is from genome assembly GCA_963699485.1 of uncultured Alphaproteobacteria bacterium. GTDB lineage: Bacteria > Pseudomonadota > Alphaproteobacteria > Rhizobiales > Hyphomicrobiaceae > Hyphomicrobium_C. Next base: position 30,594 of record CAVOUC010000027.1, read on the forward strand.
GCGCACGGCGGCGCGGAGCTCTTCCACCGTCATGTTGTCGAGCAGCACGGCATCGATCGGATAGGCGAGCGCCGTCTCGAGCTCGGAGAGCGTCGTCACCTCGACCTCGATGCGCACCATATGTCCGGCGCGGGCTCGCGCCGCCGCGATCGCAGGGCCGACGCCGCCCGCGGCGACGATGTGATTGTCCTTGATCAGGATGGCGTCGAAGAGCCCGGCGCGGTGGTTGCGGCCGCCGCCGCAGCGCACGGCATACTTCTCGAACAGTCGCAGGCCCGGCGTCGTCTTGCGCGTGTCGACGATCATTGCTCGTGTGCCCGCGACCGCATCCACGTAACGGCGCGTCAGCGTCGCGATGCCGCTCATGCGGCAAAGAAAGTTCAAGGCGACGCGCTCGGCCGTGAGGATCGCCCGCGCATTGCCGGAGACCCGCGCCGCGATCCCTCCCGGCCCGACCGTGTCGCCGTCCTTCACATGGGCCTCGAAGGCGATCGCGCGATCGAGCGTGTGGAAGGCCGCTGCGGCAACGTCGAGCCCGGCGATGACCCCGGGCTTGCGCGCGACGAGCACGGCGGACGCCGTGCGATCGGCAGGGACGGTTGCTTCCGTGGTGATGTCGCCCGCCGTGCCGAGGTCCTCCATGAGCGCGGCCTCGACCGCCGGAGCCACGGCAAGGGCCGGAAGCGCGTCGACCGGCAATCGCGTCACAGCGAGTGCTCCGCGGCGAGCGGTGCCCTCGCGGCCCGCTCCGTGCGGGTCTCGAGTTCGGCGAGCGCCTTGAGGGTGAGCAGGCTCCGCTTGCCGGGGCCGGGATCGGGATCGGGATAGTCGCTGCGGAAATGGGCGCCGCGGCTTTCCCGGCGCAGTAGCGCCGCGCCGGTGATCAGCTGCGCGGCGACGGCCATGTTGGCGACCATTCGATCGTCGCCCGCATCGGCCTCGATCTGGCGCAGGACGGCGAGCGCACTCTTGAGGCCCTGGGCATTGCGCACGACGCCGACGTGCTGCGTCATCGTCATCCGCAGATGCCGGATCGAGGCCTCGCGAGCTTCCGGAGCGAGCTCCGGCGCACCGCCGATCGCGTGGGTCTTCGCGATCGGTGCAACGAGCTCATGGGACACGAGCTCGCGGATGTCGGCGGCGACGCGGTGGCCGAATACGACGGCCTCGAGAAGCGAGTTGGAGGCGAGCCGGTTGGCCCCGTGCAGCCCCGTCGCGGCGACCTCGCCGGCGGCCCACAGGCCTTCTACTGTCGTGCGCCCTCTGAGGTCGGTCGCGATGCCGCCCATGTGATAGTGGGCGGCCGGTGCGACTGGGATCGGATCGGTGACCGGGTCGATGCCGGCCCGCATGCAGTGGGCATAGACGGTGGGGAAGGCGTCGGGGAACCGCGCTCCGATCGCGCTGCGGCAATCGAGGAAGGCGCCGCGACCGGCCGCGATCTCGGCGAAGACCCCGCGGGCGACGATATCGCGCGGGGCCAGCTCGGCGGCGGGATGCAGCTCCGTCATGAAGCGGCGGCCCGCGCGATTGACGAGGATTGCGCCTTCCCCGCGCAGCGACTCGGTCGCGAGCGGCGCCGGGTCGGCGCCGACGTCGATCGCGGTCGGGTGAAACTGCACGAACTCGGCGTCGGCAATGGCGGCGCCGGCGCCGGCGGCGAAGGCCATCGCCTCGCCGCGGGCGTAGGAGGGGTTCGTCGTCACCGCATAGAGGCCGCCGATGCCCCCCGTCGCGAGGACGACGGCGCTCGCCGGCAGGAAATCGTAGGTTTGTCCCCGCTCGGCCGGGCACACGAGACGCACACCGACCACGCGATCGTCCTCGACGATCAGGTCCTCGGCCGCGAAACGCTCGAGCACGCGGATCGAAGGCGTCGCCCGCACGGCCGCAATCAAGGACTGCATGATCGCGGCTCCCGCCCGGTCGCCGGAGACGCGCACGATGCGCTTCACCGAGTGCGCCGCCTCGCGCGACAGGATGAAGTGTCCATCGAGATCGCGATCGAAGGGAACGCCGTAGGCCAGGAGATCGCGGATGCGCGCGGGCGCCTCGGCGGCGACGACGCGCGGCGACGGTCTCGTCGACAATTCCGCCGCCGGCCTGGATCGTGTCGCGGGCATGCGCCTCGGGCGTGTCGCCGAGGCCGACGGCGGCCGCGATGCCGCCTTGCGCCCAGACGCTGGACGCCCCCTCGCCGAGCGGCGCCGCCGCAACCACGGTGACGGGCAGCGGCGCGAGCTTCAAGGCGGTGAAGAGGCCCGCGAGCCCCGCCCCGACGACGACGATGTCGCCGGGCCCGAGCGCGGTGCGCGGATCGCGGAAGCTCGCGATCAGTTCGGTCTCGCGGGCGGACGCCATCGACAGGTTCTCCTTGACGAAGGGGTCGGACCCCTGACAGTCCCCTAGCCGCGCCCGTCAGGTCGTGAGATTCACCATGCGCTCGACGGCGCGGCGCGCCTTGTCGGCGACGGCGGGATCGATCGTCACCTCGTGGCGCATATAGAGAAGGCTCTCGTAGATCTTCTCGAGGCTGATGCGCTTCATGTGCGGGCAGAGATTGCAGGGGCGCACGAACTCGACGCCGGGGGTCTCGACGGCGACGTTCGAGGCCATCGAGCACTCCGTGACCAGCACGACCTTCCTCGGGTGATTGGTCTTCACCCAATTGATCATGGCCGAGGTCGAGCCGGTGAAGTCGGCCGCCGCGAGCACGTCGGGCGGGCACTCGGGGTGGGCGATGATCTTGAGGCCGGGCTCCGCCGCGCGCAGAGCCGCCATCTCCTCGCCGGTGAAACGCTCGTGGACCTCGCAATGGCCCTTCCAGGCGATGATCTCGACCTTGGTCTTGGTCTGCACGTACTTGGCGAGATACTCGTCGGGAATGAAGATCACGCGCGGCACGCCGAGGCTCTCGACGACCTTCACGGCATTGGAGGACGTGCAGCAGATGTCGCTCTCGGCCTTCACCGCCGCGCTGGTGTTGACGTAGGTCACGACGGGGACGCCCGGATAGGCCGCGCGCATGGCGCGCACGTCGTCGGCCGTGATCGAGGCGGCGAGCGAGCAGCCGGCCTTGAGGTCGGGGATCAGCACCGTCTTGTCGGGGTTGAGGAGCTTCGAGGTCTCCGCCATGAAGTGGACGCCCGCCTGCACGATGACCTTTGCCGTCGTGCGCGCCGCCTCCTTGGCAAGCTGGAGGCTGTCGCCCTGGAAGTCGCCGACGCAGTGGAAGATCTCCGGCGTCATGTAGTTGTGCGCCAGGATGACCGCGTTGCGCTTCACCTTGAGCTCGTTGATCGCCTTGATCAGCGGCGCATAGTGCGCCCACTCCATCGGCGTCACGACATGGCTCACGCGGGCATAGAGCGGCTCCATCTCGCGCTTGAGCTCGGGAGTGAACGCAAGGGCCCTAGGCCTCCGGGTTCCCGCCGGGGCGGGACGGTTGGCGGCGATCGGGTTGTGCCCCGTCGAAATGGTTCCTGTGAGAGCCATTCCTTGCTCCTCCTCATAGCGGCTATATATACTCTCTGTGAGTATATATAGAGCCTGAAAAGAACCGGCGGACGGCCGGTTTCGCTTCGCAGATAATGCTCAATCAGAGCATTGATCGGCTGAAATTAATTTAGTCGATGCAGTGCAAAAATTCTAGCCCATAAGCAGAATTTCTAATGCTGCAGGCGCCCCTAACTGCGGCGATCCCAGACCGGCGTACGCACGGCCGTGTGAGCAAATGCGGGGCCATATGTCTGAATGAGGGAGTCTTTGAACTCCTGGTAGGTCGGCCACTCCGGCGTCTCGCGGCCCGTTGCGAGAAACCGCTGCCGCCAGAGCTGCACGCGCCGCCAGCCGCGCGGATCGCCGCTTGTCGCGGGCAGCTTGAGGTTCTTCGAAAGCATCTGACGCGTAAGAATCTGCGCCGCATGCTCTTGGCTGAAGCCTGCCGCGATCAGGAGATCGATGACGGCGCTAATGCGGGCAAGGACCTGCGGGCTTGCTTCGGTCTCGCCTTGCCGGCGTTCCTCGTCTGCGGCGACGTCGACGCCGCTCTGTTGGCCGCTCTCGAGGCTCTCGATCACATCGAGCAGCGGAAAGAGCAGACTGTCGCTGCGCTTCTGGTCGATGAGGAAGTGCCCGAGAAGCGCCAGATACTCGAGTGCGATCGCCCTCTTTTTCGCCTCCGGGGCCGCCGCGTAGAGGGCTGCCGCCGCCTCGATCTTGTCGAGCGTGTTGGAGCTCGCTTCGGACATGGGTCTCTCGGCGCACGGATAAAGGATCGCCTGAATGGCGCGACCCTATCATCGGCGGGTAAGAGACGACTTAATCGAGGACGCGCGCTCAGGCCCGGCCCGGCTTGACGCGTACGCCGGGGGCGGGGCGCTCGAGCAGGACCTCGCGGCGGAACCGGAACAGCTTGGCCGGGCGCCCGCCGGTGCGGGTCTTGACCTCGCCGGTCGGCTCGACGAGACCGGCGCTTTCCACGAGGCGCCGGAAATTCTGCTTGTGCAGGTGCGGGCCAAGGATGGCCTCCACCGTCTTCTGCAGCTCATAGAGCGTAAAGTCGTCGGCCATGAGTTCGAAGATTACGGGGCGATACTTGATCTTGGCGCGCACGCGCCCGATGGCGGTGGCGAGAATGCGGCGATGATCGAACTGCATGGGTGCGCCGAGGCGCGGCGCATTCGTCCACGCGAGCGCCGCCTCGCGCCCGTCGCGGCGCGCCTCGTCGACGAGGCCGGCTTCGTAGAGCAGCTCGTAGCGGTCGAGGACCTTCTCCTCGTCCCAGGCCGCCCCGTCGAGACCGAAGCAGATGCGCATCCGGTCCTCCTTCTTCACCGGCCGAACCGGTGCCGACCTCAGTGCCGGGCGCTCCGCCCACTCCTTGAGCCGGGGCTCGATCTCCTCGGTGAGAAGGTCGGGCCTGCCTTTGCGCCAGTCCTCCCACGGAAAATAGTGGTACCAGCTGCGCCACGTGCCGCGCGACAGCTCGCGCGCATGGCTCGCCCCCGTCAGCGCCAGATAGCCGATCGACACGATGTGCGGGGAGACGTCGCCGGGCTCGGCGTGGCGTCCGCGGTCGCCGAACGTGTAGAGCTGCTCGGCATAGCCGAGCTCGAGGCCCGTCTGCTCGGCGACCCAGGAGCGCAGGCCGCTCTCGAGCGTGCGGTGGTCGACCGGCGAGAACGGGCCGAACGGCAGGCTGTCGGTCGCGCCCGAGCCGTCGGGCTCCTGGCGTACGACGAGCACGACCGGCTCGTCGTCGACGACGGCGACGATCGCCGCGTTGAGGCCGATCTCCACCGGCGCCGTTTCAGTTCGGGCGAGAGACATGGGCAACCCCGGCTCCATGGAGTTGTCACGAGCCCGACGCTTCAGATTTGCGTTTGTCGACATGGGTCTAGCCCCTTTCCGGCCGGGCTAGAGCGGGATCATGGCGTTTTTCCGTTCGCGCTCCGCGTTGAGCCGGTGCCAAAGGTGGACGAGGATTTTCAACGTTCACGTAGTGGGCCCGCATTGCTTCGCAAAGGTCTAAAGGCTCGCTGCAAGTGCTCGGAAGCGGGCGAGAAAGGCGCGCTGCGCGGCGTCTGGCGGCAAGGGGGATAACCCCTTGAGAAAACGGACCAGGGTCCGATCTATTCCGCCGTCGCCGCCAAAAAAGCGGTGGGCCTCGTCCTCAGAAAAACCGGCGAGCACCGTTGCCTCGTAGTAGGCCGCGATTCGATCTGCCCGCTTGATCGCCCCGGTCACGTCGTCGGGCAGCGGCGCCGGCAGGCCGTATCGGCGGTGAATGGCCGCGAGCAGCTTCTGCTCGAACGCCTTGTAGTCGAGCCCGATTGCGGCTTTGAAGGGGCTGATCAAGTCGCCGATCACGTACTCGGGGGCGTCGTGGAGCAGCGCCGCGAGCCGCCAGCAGGCGGGCCACCTCGGATTGAGCGCGGAGGCGATCTTCTCCACGACCAGCACGTGCTGGGCCACGGTGAAGGCGTGGGGCCCGAGCGTCTGGCCGTTCCAGCGCGCGAGGCGAGCGAGCCCGTGGGCAATGTCCTCGATTTCGATATCGCCGGGCGACGGGTCGATGAGATCGAGCCGGCGGCCTGAGAGCATGCGCTGCCAGGCCCGCGGCGCTTCCTTCTTCTCGGCGTATTTCCTCGCCTTCGCCATGGGGCGCACTCAGACCGTCGGGACCTTGAATGCGCGCTGCTCTCTTGCGCAGACCGCATGTCGGGGACAGGAGACGAGGTGGTCGTTGACCATGCCGACCGACTGCATGAAGGCGTAGACCGTCGTCGGCCCGACGAACCTGAAGCCCTCGGCCTTGAGCGCCTTCGAGATGCGCCGCGAAAGATCGGTCTCGGCGGGAATGTCGCCCATCGACCGGTGCCGGTTGGCAACGGGACCATCTTCGAGAAAGCCCCACAGGAAGGCGGCGAGGGGCGTCCTCTGCCTGAGCTCGAGATAGGCCTTGGCATTGTCGATGGTGGCCTCGATCTTGAGCCTGTTGCGCACGATGCCGGCGTCGCGCATGAGGCGGGCCTTTTCGCGCGAACCGTAGCGGGCGATCTTTTCTGCCGCAAAGCCGTCGAAGGCCCTGCGGAAGTTCTCCCGCTTCCTCAGGATCGTGATCCAGGACAGTCCGGATTGAAAGCCCTCGAGCACGAGCTTCTCGAAGAGGCGCCGATCGTCGCCGTGCGGCACGCCCCATTCCTCGTCGTGATAGCGCTGGTAGAGGGCGTCCGCGTTCGCCCAGGGACAGCGCTCGAGCGCGCTTTTCGTCATGACAGGTCCTGGGTCTCGCCGACCGGGAGCGCGAACTTGGCAAAGGCGGGCAGCTCGATCCTGACCGGCACGCCGCCGGCGGCAAGGCCGATGCCCTTGGCCAGGAACTCGGCCGCGCGGTCGAGCCTGACCAGCGCGAGCCCTCGGTTGCCGGCGACCGATCCCACCGTGCCGATCGCGACGTCTCCGCCTTGACGTCGGTACCGGCTTGGAGCGGCGCCTCGCCGACGATCGGGGACGACGCGCTTGCGCACGGCCCCCCGGTGCTCCATGCGCGAAACGACCTCCTGGCCGACGAAGCAGCCCTTGGTGAAGGAGACGCCATTGAGCTGGTCGAGGAGCGCCTCGTGGGGGAACGCGTCCCCGAAGGGATAGTCCTTGCCGCCCTCGGGCACGCCGAGGCCAATGCGGTGCGCGTGATAGTCGGCGGGGCCGGCGCCAATCCCGCTGGTCGCGGAAGAGATGTCGGCGGCGAACGTCGCCTCGGCCAGAATACGCAGGCCGAGTTCGGCGAGCCTCGGGTCCTGAAAGGAGACTGTCCGGCCGGCATCGCCAAAGGACCAGGGCGAGGCGCCCCAGACGGCGAGGACGCGATAGTCTGCGCTCACGTCCTTGATCTCGACCTTGGCCCTGAGCTTGTAGAGGCCGATGCGCTTGACGAGCTCGGCTGCCTTCTCGCGCGCGACCTCGAGCAGGTAGCCGTCGTCCGCTTTGACGACGAAAAAGTCGGCGATGATCTTCCCCTGCGGCGTGAGCAGCGCCGCATGGATCGCCGTCGCGCCGTTCTCGAGCAGCGCGAGATCGTTCGTCACGAGACCGTGGAGGAGCTTGCCGGCGTCAGGTCCGGTGACGGCGACGACGCCGCGGTCCTCGAGGTGGGCGGTCAGTGTCTTAGGCACGCGCGAAGGCTCCCGATTGCCAAGAGCGCCGGATTTACGTATGCGGGCCGGGCATCCAAAGCAAGGCGGACGCGCGCCAGGCACTGAATGACCCAAACCTTCGACCTCATTCTCAAGGGCGGCACCGTCGTCAACCACGACGGAACGGCTGTCCGCGACATCGGCATCACGGGCGAGCGAATTGCCGCCATTGGAGCGCTGGGAGCCTCGAAGGCCGCCGCCGTCGTCAATGCGACGGGCCTGCATATCCTGCCGGGCGTGATCGACACCCAGGTTCACTTCCGCGAGCCGGGGCTCGAGCACAAGGAGGATCTCGCGAGCGGCAGCCGGGGCGCGGTCCTCGGCGGCGTGACGGCGGTGTTCGAGATGCCCAACACCAAGCCGCTCACGACGACGGCGGAGGCGCTCGCCGACAAGGTGGCGCGCGCGAGAGGCCGAATGTTCTGCGACTTCGCCTTCTACGCCGGCGCGACGCGCGACAACACCGACGACATCGCGGCGCTCGAAGCCTGCGAGGGCTCGGCCGGCATCAAGGTGTTCATGGGCTCCTCGACGGGCGATCTCCTCGTCGACGACGAGGCGAGCCTCGATCGCATCATCTCGCGCTTGAGGCGGCGCGCGGCCTTCCATGCCGAGGACGAGGCGCGCCTCAACGCGCGAAAGGAGCTGCGCGTGCCGGGCGATCCGTCGTCGCACCCCGTTTGGCGCGACGCGACGGCCGCGCTGCTCGCGACCGAGCGCCTCGTGCGTCTGGCCGAGAAGCATCGCCGCCGCGTGCATGTGCTGCATGTCTCGACCGCGGACGAGATGGCCTTCCTCGCCGACCACAAGGACTGGGCGAGCATCGAGGTCACACCGCATCACCTGACGCTGGTGGCGCCCGAGTGCTATCGCGAGCTCGGCACTTTCGCGCAGATGAATCCTCCCGTGCGCGATGCGCGCCACCGCGAGGCGATCTGGCGCGCCCTCTCCTCGGGGCTCGTCGACGTGCTCGGATCGGATCACGCGCCCCACACGCGCGAGGAAAAGGAGGTCGCCTATCCGGCCTCCCACTCCGGCATGACCGGCGTGCAGACGCTCGTGCCGGTCATGCTCGATCACGTGAGCCAGGGCCGTCTCTCGCTCGAGCGGCTCGTCGATCTTACGAGCCACGGGCCGCAGCGCCTGTTCGCCATTCGCGGCAAGGGCCGCATCGCCGAGGGCTATGACGCCGATCTCACCGTCGTCGATGTGAAGCGCCGCGCGACGATCGACAACGCGTGGATCGCGAGCCGCGCCGGCTGGACGCCCTACCACGGAAAGACGGTGACCGGCTGGCCCGTCGGCACGTTCGTGCGCGGGCGGTGCGTCATGTGGGACGGAGAGATCCTCGGCTCCGCCCACGGCGCGCCGGTGCGCTTCCTCGAGTGTAGTTGACAGCGACCCTCAGATGCCTTGGCCGCCGTTCGCCGCGGGAGGCTCGGCCGTTGTCGCCGGGGGCTCCACCGTCTGCGCCGGCGGCTCCACCGACTGCGCTGGGGGCTCCACAGTCTGCGCCGGGGGCGCCGCGGTCTGTGCCGGGGGTGGCGCCGCGGGGGCCTTGGTCAAAATCTGCTTCGTTACGCGCGAGACGACATAGACGGTCGTGTTGCCGTTGACGAGGCCTGCGAGGTGGACGACGTGGGCGTTGTGCATGCGGAAGCAGCCCGAGGAGGCAGCCTCGCCGATGCTCTCGGAGTCGTTGGTGCCGTGAATCCGATAGAGCGTATTGCCGAGGTAGATGGCCTTCGCGCCGAGCGGGTTCTTGATGCCGCCCGTCATCCTGAGAGGCAGGCTCGGCTTGCGCTCGCGCATCTCCTTGGGCGGGATCCAGTCCGGCCAGTCGACGATCTTCGAGACCTTCTCCGTGCCGGTCCAGGTGAAGCCCTGCTTTCCGACCGCAACGGGATAGCTGTAGGCGTCCGTCGCCGAGAGCGTGTAGTAGAGCTTGCGCCCCGCCGTATCGATGACGATCGAGCCCGGCTCGTAGGCGTTGTTGAAGGCGACGATGGCGGGAGGCTTGGGAGTGATGTCGGGGCGTCCGCCCCCGTCGGCGAGTTCGGTGGGCGGCTTGAAGGCGCCGAGAAACGACGGTGGCGCGCTCTTGATCGGCGCCTCGCCCCACATCCCGAATTGACTGAGGCTTTGAGCCGCGGCCGGAACGGAAAACGCAACAGCCCCCAAAAGGGCAAGGACAAATCGATGCAAATTCATCACCGGTCTCTCGATTGACTGAAGCCCTACGCTTTGGCCGGAGCGATATAGTACGCATTGCATGGCGACGCCACCACCCGACAACACGTCGCGCAACAACACGTTGAATTTATTTAATAAACTTAGGTCCATGCTTCGGGGTCGCGGCGCGCCGTCAGCTCCTCCTCAAATCTCTGAAGGAGAGCCACGTTCCATCGGCGCCGATCGAGAGTCGCCACCACAGCCACTTCTTGCGCTCGCGCATCTCCTTGGCGGCCGCGGGCGAGACGAGGCGCAGGAGCTGGACCTCCTCGCTCGGCGTCAGCGTGGCGGGCGCACGCTCGGCGAGGTAGGGCCAGACATAGACGGCGCTATTCTCGATGTCGCGGCCTCCCGGCACGCGGGCCGGCGGCAGTGAGAGGATGTCGGCGAGCGCGGCGAGGACCTCGCGCCCTTCCCCGTCGCCGGAGGCCCCCCGCAGGTAGCCGATGGGATCGGTCCCCGCATTCTCGCCGAAGTCGGGGCTGAGCTCGTTCAATGCGATCGCAGCTCTGAGCTCCTCGATATGGCCGCTTACGGCGGCGGAGAGAATTGCGTCGCGCATGTCGGCGACGTTGCCCGGCAGCGGTCCGCTCACCGGCGCCCCCAGATCTCCCGCCTGCGGTTGCAGCGAGGGCTCGGCCTTCTGCTCGCCCGCCGCCTCGCCGGTCAGCCAATGGACAAGGGTGGCCGCGATGATTACCAATAGAAATCGCGGCGCCGTTGCGCGCCCGAGTCGATGCGGCGACGGGGGACAGAGCCAGTGAGAGACGCGCTCGCGCGGCCCTTGATGCGTCAGGCACTCTCTCATCGGCTGAGCCCTCTTCCAGCGTCGCGCTCTCGAGACCGTTGCCCGAGCTTTCCGCCTCAGCGCACCGGGCCTCCGCGGTAGCCGGCATGCATCTCATTCCCAACCCGCTGATCATCCCCGTCGGCCTGCTCATCGGAGTCCTTGTGGCGGCTCCCGTCGGTCCGGTCAACGTGCTCTGCATTCAGCGCGCGGTCGAGCGCGGCTTCTGGGGCGGGATCGCGGCCGGGCTCGGCGCCGTGCTCGGCGACGGTCTCATCGCCTTCCTGGCGAGCTTTTGGGTCGGCACGATTTCCGGTGCGGTACAGTACCACCGCACGGCGATCCAAATCGTAGGCGGCCTGGCGCTGATCGGCTTCGGCCTCAAGCTCTACTTCACGCCGCCGCGGCTCGAGGCGCTGCATCCCACGCACGAGGAGAACGCCTCGCTCAAGGATTTCGCGTGGGACATCCCTCAGACGTTCTTTCTCACCATCACCAACCCGGGAGCCGTCCTCGGCCTGTTCGCAATCTTCGGCGGCGTGAGCACGTTCGTCGAGGTGAGGAGCAACGTCGACGCGCTGACGATGGTCGCCGCCATCATGAGCGGCAGCCTAGCGTGGTGGGTCACGCTCTCGAACCTGATCGGACGCTTCCGCCACCGCCTCAACGCGGAGCGCTTGAAGCTCATCAATCAGATGGCGGGCCTTTTGCTCGTGAGCTTCGGCGTGGTCCTGGTGGGCGAGATGGCCCACAAGCTTCTCGTCTGACGTGCCGGCTGCGGCACGCCAAGCAGTCCGTTGCTCGGTCGCCGCCTCGGAGCGGCGCCTACTGGTTGGTGCGCGACAGCGTGAACTCGCCGATTTCGACGCGCCGCTCGAGGCCGCGGGCGAGCTTCACCACCGCATCCTCGCCGTAGAGCGACACGAGATCGGTCAATGCCGCGAAGAGCGCGGCATAGGCCATCTGCTCGGGCGCGAGCCCGCTGTCGGTTCCCTCGTCCCAGGCGTCGAGAATGAGGCTGAGTGCCCGAAAGCTCTGGTCGTCGCTGTCTCTCAGATCGAATGTTTGCATGATCTTCCCCCGGATCGACCGCGTTGGATCGTCCGCGTCCCCTTCCCGTTTGGCCATGCCGCAAGAAGAGCCCTAGCATGGGGTCGCGCCGGCGCGTAGTGGCCTCTACAATTCAAAGTAAACCGAGGAAATCGCTCAGGGGCCGGACGATGCAACTCAGGGGACGCTCTTGACGAGGTCCTCGGAGATCTGCAGGCCCTCCGCGAGGAATCGGCTGACGGCGGTTTGCGCCGAGGGCGTGCACGTGACGTAGGTTCGGCTGTAGCTGCGGTAGCCCTGGTTGAAGCTGCGCGTGAGGCGCGCGCGCCTCAGCGCCGAGGAGCCCTCGGCATCGAGCAGCTCTTTCATGCGGTCGCGCCAGAGGAGCCCTTCGTTGGAGCTGCAGAGCTCGCGCAGATAATGCACCGCGCCGAGGATCTCGGCGAGGCGCATGAGCTTGTCGTCGTAAGGCTTGGTCTCGGGCGCTGCGGCGCCGGCGGGGAGCGGAGCGGCGAGAGACAAGGCCGCAAGGCTTGCCGCGACGAGAGCCAGGCTCGGTGTGCTGCGGGCCCGCATGGTGTCTCCCGGAGTGGACGAGCCTTGCTCTAGCATCGATTCTGGGCGCCTGCACGGCCGGCCGGCCGCGCTCCGGCACTCGGGCGTCGGCGCGGCATTTTACGGCTAGCCACCGGCTTCCGCCGCACCCTATAGTGCCGCGGGAACTTAGCCGCGGCAGCATAAGCCATTGAACTGTCGATATTGGCTGGTATTGACCAAGCTGACGCAACTCCCGTCCGCCTCTCGCGGCACATCGTCGAAGCGGCTAGTCTGGCGCCCGTCCGAAAGTCTCTGACGGCCCCGAAGTTCGACACCGGCCGCGACGGTGAATAGGGGGTCTGGTTGGCAACAAGCTCGCTCGCGCTCCTGGCGTGAAGCAGACGGCGAACGCAAGACGAACGCGCGCCCCGCGGTTGGGCTTGCGATGGGGAGTCGAAGACATGGGCTATCGAGGCGAGGATCTCGACCTCAGAACTCCGCAAGGGTGGAGCGGAGCGCAAGGGCCCGATTACACGGGCGCGCCCTTCGGCGAGGTCTTTTTCAACGGGCCCCGCGGCAGGGCGGCTTCGCCGATGCCGGCGCCAAGCGGACCGATCTGGGTCGACGACACGCTGCTGGCCTGCTGCAACCACGCCTTCGACGTGGCGCTGGCGCACCGGTCTGCAGAGGTGCGCCTCGAGCATCTCGTCTACGCGCTGACGCGCATCGAGGCGGCGGCCGAGGCGCTCGAGGCGCGCGGAATCCGCGTGCCGGTCTTGCGGCGCGAGAGCGCGACCGTGATCGCGAGCGAGATCCCGGTGGGACTGGCGCCGGGCAAGGCCGCGCCGCGCCGCGCCGACGAGCTCGAGGAGGTGCTGCGGCTGGCCGCCGGCAATGCCTACCGCAGGAACGCTCCGGCGAGCGTCGCCGATATTCTTCACGTCATTCTCGACGGGCCTCAGGAGCTCTCCGGCCTCGCGCTGCTGCGGCCGGCCCTCCAGCGGCTGGCCGCCGCGGTCCCCGAGCCCTCGCCGCCGCGTGCCCTCGTTGCCCCGAGATCCGATCCGGGGCCGGGAGCGCCGAACGGCTCCTTCAGCACGCGCCTCGACGCGCTCGAGCAGACGGTGCGGGCATTGAGCAGCGATTTGTCGATCGAGCAGAAGACACTCATGGGGGTGCTCCAGAACCTGCAGAGAGAAATCATGGCACAGCGCGACGATCCGGGCCGCCTCGGCGGCAGTCATCCCGACAAGGTATTGAGCGAACGCCTGCATCATCTCGAGCAATCGATGATGACCCCCCGCACGGCATCGGGCTCGGACACAAGCTTTCTCGCCGATCGCCTGGGCGCGCTCGAGAGGGCGCTCCAGACGGAGCTCGGTCATATTCGCTTGGGCCTCGAGACCCTGCATGCCAAGGGCGACGCCGCCGTCGATCTCACTCCGGTCGCGCGGCGCATCGATGCGCTCGAGCAGCGGCTCGACGCCGACCGCGCCAACGCCAAGTCGGCCAACGCCGCGCTCATGGAAGAGATCGGCGCCGTCAAGTCCGGACTCGCGTCGGCCGAGCGGCTCGAGCATGTCGCCGCCGCCGTCAATACGCTTCAAGCGGACATGGCGCGGCTGTTGTCCGGCCTCGGCGAGCGCCTTGCCTCGCTCGAGGAGGCGCTCGCGGGGCATTCGCGGCGGTTCGAGGAGGCCCAGGGCTCCTACACGCAGGAGCTCGGCGTGCTGCACGAGGCCCTCGTCAAGCTCAATGCCAATCAGCACACGCTCGCCGGCACGATTGAGGCCAGAGGGCAGGAGGCGACACGCTCCTTTGCCGCCGTCGGCATGCGGCTCGACGGCGTCGAGCTGGTGGCCGCGAAGCCCATCGCGATGCTCGAGCTTCTCTCGGCAACGATGGACAAGATGCACCGCGTGACGGTCGAGAAATATTACCGGCGCAATCGTTTCTGGTACTGGCTGTTCGGGACCGACGATTGGGTGGCGGCGAGCTGGCCGTCGCAGTCGGCGCGCATCACCGAGGAGCTGAGGCAGATCCAGACCACGCTCAAATCCTGAAGCGGGCGCACGCCGTCAAAGGAGCTTGCCGGGGTTGAGAATGCCCGCGGGATCGAGCGCTGCCTTGATGCGGCGCATCAGCTCGATCTCGACCTCGCTCTTGACCAGGACGAGCTCGTCGCGCTTCAGCCGGCCGATGCCGTGCTCGGCCGAGATCGAGCCGCCGAGCTCGATGACGAGGCCGTGGACGGCCCGCGACATCGGCCCCCACAGCGCGAGGAAGCGGGCCTTCTCCATGCCCGCCGGCTGCGAGACGTTATAGTGCACGTTGCCGTCGCCGAAGTGGCCGAACGGAACCGGGCGCGCGCCGGGACACGTCGCCTCGACGAGGCTCGCCGCGCGCCGGAGCAGCTCCGGGATCGCCGCGACCGGGACCGAGATGTCGTGCTTGATGCTGCCGCCCTCGGGCTTCTGCGCCTCCGACAGGGCCTCGCGCAATCGCCAGATGTCGCGGGCCTGGGCCAGCGAGGCGGCAATCGCCGCGTCGGTGACGAGCTCGCGCTCGGCCGCCTCCGCGAGCAGCTGCTCGAGAGACCGTTGCGCGCCGCCCTCCTCGAAGCCTGAAATCTCGATCAGGACGTACCAGGGCGCCGAGGCCTTGAGCGGCGCGCGGATCGCGGGCGTGTGCTTCACCGCGAAGGAGAGCGCGAGCGCCGACATGAACTCGAACGCGGTCAATGTGGAGGCTGCCCGCTTCTCCGCGAGGCGGAAGAGCGGCAGGAGCGCGTCGAGGGCGGGCACCGCGGCGAGCGCGGTCGCCGTCTCGCGCGGACGCGGATAGAGCTTGAGGGTTGCCGCCGTGATGACGCCGAGCGTGCCTTCCGAGCCGATGAACAGGTCCTTCAGGTCGTAGCCGGTATTGTCCTTCTTCACCGATTTGAGCCCGTTCCAGACGCGCCCGTCGGCGAGCACTACCTCGAGGCCGAGCACGAGGCTGCGGGCGGGCCCATAGGCGAGCACGGCGATGCCGCCCGCGTTCGTCGCCAGATTGCCGCCGATGCAGGCGCTGCCCTCGGACGCCATGGAGAGCGGAAATAGAAACCCCTCGCTCTCGGCGGCGGCGCGCGCTTCCGCGAGCGTAAGCCCCGCTTCGACCGTCATCGCCGCCCCGGCGCGATCGATGCCGCGGATGCGCTTCAGCCGTGCGACGGAGAGAACGATCTCGGTGCCGGCCTCGCTCGGGATCTGCCCGCCGACGAGCCCGGTGTTGCCGGCCTGGGGCACGATGCCGACGCGGGTCTCGCTGGCGAGGGCGAGGATGCGCGAGACTTCCTCCACGGTGCCCGGCTTCAGCACCAGCGGCGTGCGCCCGACGAAAAGGTCGCGCCACTCTCTAAGATAAGGTGCCTGCGCCTCCGGGTCGGCGATGGCGTGCTCGCGCCCGACGATCGCGGCGAAGCGGTCGAGAAGATCCGGCGTCGGCGCCGTGAGCGTATTGGGGACGCGGAGACTCATGGGTCGAGGCGTTGTCCGATGGGGCCTGGACTAATCGGGCGAAGCTATCATCTCAAGGTTGATGCGAACAAACCGGCCGGGTGCGTTGAAGTCCTGTATTAATGGTGAAGGCGCCCTGCCCTCGAGCCGATGATGAGTGTCGTGAACCAATTCCTGAGTGCCGTCTTGGTGGCCGTTCTCGCCTTGGGCCCGGTCGCCGCGGCGTCCGCTGCGACGCAGGGCAAGCCCAAGGGCTTTCAGTCCGGGCTCCCCTCGCAGGGACTGCAGTCGAGGGGCATCCAGTCCAAGGGCGTGCAGACCCGCAAGTATGTGCCGAAAACGATCTCGCCAGCGCTCACGACACCGGGGACGATCACCGCGCCCGGCCGCGTCTCGCCGGGGTTCAACTGCGCGTCCTTGTGCGCGACGACGTGCAACAGGCTGAGCTGCGCCAGCCTCGACGTGTCGCAATGCACGCGAGAGCGCCAGCAGTGCCGCGTCACCTGCCGCTCGCGCTGCTAGGGCCCTGGTTCGCCGCTCACCGCAATCTGGTTAAGAGAGGATTGAGACGGCGCGCGCAATTTGCCCGCCGCGCTCAAGGGCTCTGCAATTCTCGTTTGCTACTCTGACAGCCCGTGATCCGAAGACCGGGGGGAGGACTGCATGGGTTATTACCATCCAGCTTGGAAGCAAACCGAAGTCGCGGTCGTCGAATACTTCGACGACGCCTTCGCCGACTTTACCGAGGAGCCGCCGGCGCTCTTCTGCGTTATCTCAGACGAGCCCCTCGAGCTCGAGGCGGGCCTCGCAGGCTCGGGCCCGCCCTCATGGCCGGCCGCGCACCGGTACTCGAGTTAGGCGAAAGCCCATGCCGAAGGTCCCCGGCGTGCGTGCGCTGGGGTAGAGGCTCGGGGCTCCGGTGGTAGCCATGCGGTTCGTCCACGGCATCGGCAGTTTCGGCATATCCCGCGAGAATTTTCTGCTCGGGTTCGTCGAGCTCGCGACTTGGGATGCGCGGGCGCGCGAGGGCCTCGTCGGGCCCCATCCCCGCCTCGGCTTTCTGAGCCTGCTGCTCGGTCTCGAGCCCGCCGTCGAGCGGGCCTGCATCTCGGCGGCCATGTCGGGGTGCGTCGCCAACGCCATCGCCGATCGCGTGACGAGGATCGAGCCGCGCGAGATCATCCTGCATTTTCCGCGCGAATCCGCGCGCCTTCTCATCGCCTCGCAGCGCATCGGGAGGTTCTTCGGCGGCGCGGCCGTGTGCAGCGCGCTCCGCGCCTTCGACGAGGAGATCGCGCTCGCCAAGGCGATAACGGTGGAATTCGCCGGAAGCGGCTTCGGCCCTCCCAAGGTCGGCGCCGAAGGAGGAGTGGCCGCTCCATGGCGACGGGCATGCGCCGCGGGCCACGAGCTCTTGAGCGCAATCAGCCAGGCGCTCGCCGACAACCACATCCAGGGGCTGGCCCAGGAGGCGTCTCCCTTGCTGCAGCTGCTCGAGGACGTGAGTGAGGGGCGCTATCCGATGCTCGACGGCAACGGCCACGTGACGCTGCCGCACTGGGCTGAGGATCGCGACTACAAGCGCGTTCCTGTCAAATGCCCGGTCGTCGTGAGCACGGGGCGCGGGGACCAGCAGTGGGCGCTCTTGCGCGATATTTCGGTCAAAGGGCTCGGGCTCGAAGGCGTGGAGGGGCTCGCGCTCGCGGATCCCGTCGCCGTCGAGGTGGTCGGCTCGCTGAGCCTCGCCGGCGCCGTGGCGTGGGTCGCCGAGGAGCGCGCCGGCGTCAAGCTCGCCCGGCCGCTGCACGCCGACACGCCGGGCTTGAGCTTCCTGGTGAAGGGGAATTGACCCCCATAGCTTGAGCTTGACCGCGCTCTCGTAGTGGCCCAAGGGACGCCCCCACTCAACGTCATCCCGGCGGAGGCCGGGATCCACGACACGCAGCCACATGGGTGCGTTGTGATAGAAGCGACGCGCGGCAACGTCGAATGCCCTCCAACGAAAAGAATCTGCTGCTCCTTGCGTGGGTCCCGACCTTCGTCGGGATGACGTCAAGAAGGACGTGGGTCGGCGAGGCGCACGCGGGCGTCAAGCTCGCCCGCCCGCTGCATGCCGATACGCCGGGCTTGAGCTTCCTGGTGAAGGGGAACTAGGGGAGAGCTTGTCCTCCACCTAGAGCACGATCGTCTGACATGGAATCGCTTCTGCGATCCATGTCAGGCCTGAATCGTGCTCTAAGCTTTGAATTTAGATCGCGATTCACGTTCTTGATGGACGCGAAGCGTCTCCATCAAGAACGATCGCGATCTGGACGGGCAACCGCCTGCATTGGATGCGGTGCTCGCGCCTCTCTCCGTCTGCCGATCCAGAACCCAGGGCCTATGCCGCGTTGAGGCTTGCAGCGGAGTACGACTCCGCCATGAACGGCAATTTCGCGCCGCTTCTCGTCGGATGAGCAGCACGCGTTATCATTTGCGATTTTTTTGATCGTAGTTAGGAGAATATGAAAACTTTGGTCGTCGCGGGATCCTACGCCAACAAACCATTGGATTTTTTCGCTGAAATTAAGTGGGAACAGTAAGGGCTTCTGGCCGAGTGGCAACGACGAAGGGCGATCCGGACACGTTGCGATTAAACGAACGCTCATGCACTTTGCATAAAATACCAGCGCTGTCAAATAACGACCTAGTAAGGAAATCGTCGTGTCGCGTACGTCTACTCGTCTCGATTCCGCTCCCGATCACTCGCCGCTGTTCGAAATTCCCTCATCCGGGGAGAATGCCAGCGCCACCGATTATCATAGCGCAATTGCGGATTTGACCACTCTTGCCATACTCGAGGGAAAAACAGCGGAAATCCTCGCCCAAAAGGAGCATCTCGAACAGCTCACCGGCTGGTTCGAGATAGCGTTGGACAACATGGCGCGCGGTCTCTCGATGTTTGACGCCGAGCAGCGTCTCATCGTGTGCAACAAAATCTACCGCGAGATATACGGACTGCCCCACCATATTACCCAGCCTGGGACCACGCTCGCGGAGATCATGCGCTTCCACGCGAACATGGAGACGGGCGTCGAGTGCCCCGAGGCCGTCGAGCAGGAGCGGGCTTGGTTGAAGGACCATGAGGCAAAACTGGCACGCGGTGCCATCTTCTCAGAAGAGCAGCGCCTCGGCGACGGCAGGACGCTTCTGGTCACCTTTCAGCCGCTCGCCAATGGCGGATGGGTCGATATTCAGGAAGACATCACCGAGAGGAAGCGGTTCGAGGAGCGCATTGCACATTTGGCGCACCATGATGCGCTGACCGATCTGCCCAACCGCGTTGTGCTGCGGGAGCGCTTGACGGCCGCACTGGCCGCAGCGCGCCGAGAGGATCGTCGTTTTGCCGTCCTCATCCTCGATCTCGACCGCTTCAAGGACATCAATGACACGCTTGGTCACCTGGCAGGCGATGCTGTCCTGAAGGAGGTGGCCAATCGACTGCGCCTTTGTGTGCGTGAAGGCGATCTTGTCGCCCGATTGGGCGGAGACGAGTTCGCGATCCTCGAGATTGTTTCCGCCAATCCAAGCGTCGAGGCGGTTGCGCTCGCAAAGCGCATCGTCGAGTCGCTCAGTAGCCCGTTTGTCTTTGACGGCCATAATATTTTGACCGCGACAAGCATCGGCATCGCTGTTGCGCCTCACGATGGCGCTGACGTCGACGAAATTCTGAAGAACGCCGATTTGGCGCTTTATCGCGCTAAGGCTGTGGGTCGGGGCGCCTATTGCTTCTTTGATCCTGAGATGGGGCAACGCATGCAAGAACGCCTTGCCCTCGAACGGGATCTGCGCCAGGCCCTCGCCAACAAAGAGTTAGAGCTTTTCTATCAGCCGCTCATCAATTTGAAGTCCAACGAGATCTGCGGCTGCGAGGCGCTGTTGCGCTGGAACCATCCGACGCGCGGCCGGGTTTCGCCAGCCGAATTCATCCCCCTAGCCGAGGAAACGGGACTGATCTTGCCGATTGGCGATTGGGTATTGCGTCAGGCATGTGCGGAGGCCGCAAATTGGCCCGCTGACATCAAGGTCGCCGTCAATCTTTCAGTAGCGCAATTCAAATCCCCAAACCTCGTTCAGCAAGTCATAAGCGCCTTGGCGTCTTCGGGACTGGCGCCTCGACGTCTCGAGCTGGAGATTACCGAATCGGTGATGATCGAGGATGGCGATGCCGCGCTGGTCGCCGTGTCCCGCTTGCGCGAGCTTGGCGTCGCAATCGCGCTCGATGATTTCGGCACCGGCTACTCGTCGCTGAGCTACCTGCGCCGCTTCCCCTTTGACAAGATCAAGATCGATCGCAGCTTCGTCAGCTGCCTAACCGGCAAAAACGATCAGGCGGCTGTCATCCTGCGCGCATTTTCCGGACTCGGCATCAGCCTCGGCTTGGCGACAACGGCTGAAGGCGTCGAAACCGAGGAGCAGTTGGAAAGAGTGCGCGCCGAGGGGTGTACCGAAGTGCAAGGCTACTACTTCAGCAAGCCTGTCCCAGCCGTGGATGTTGCCGCGATGCTCGCGCGCGGGGCGGCGGCAGACGTTCGGGTCTCGTAGGCCCTGCGCTCGAAGGGCACAGCAGACGCAGGCGCGAGCGAAGAGCCGCCGACTTGACACCGCGCGTTGAGCGTCCTTGAAGCCACCCCCATGAACTACCGCCACGCGTTTCACGCCGGGAACTTCGGCGATGTCCTGAAGCACGCCGTGCTCGCGCTCGTGATCGAGCACATGAAGAAGAAACCCGCCCCGTTCCGCGTCGTCGACACGCACGCCGGGCGCGGCGTCTACGATCTTTCGGGCGATGAGGCGAGCCGCACGGGCGAATGGCAGGACGGCATCGGCCGTCTCTTCGGGCGCGAGATGCCGGCCGGGATCGCCGCCCTCCTCGAGCCCTATCTCGACGCCGTCGCGGCCGAGAACCCGGACGGCGCGCTTCTCCGCTATCCCGGGAGCCCGCTCCTTGCGCGCCGTCTCCTTCGGCCCGGCGACGCGCTCGTCGCGAACGAGCTGCACCCCGAGGACGGCGCGGCGCTCGCCGCCCTCTTCGCCCGCGACCGGCAAACGAAAGTGCTCGCCCTCGACGGCTGGACGGCGGTGAAGTCGCTGCTGCCGCCGAAGGAGCGGCGCGGCGTCGTGCTCATCGACCCCGCCTTCGAGGAGCCGGGCGAGCTCAGCCGCCTCGCGGATGCGCTCGCCGAGGGTGCGCGCCGCTTCGCGACCGGCACCTTTCTCCTCTGGTACCCGATCAAGGACGAGAAGGCGGTCGCCCGCTTCCGTCGCGAGCTCGGCGCGCTCGGCCTCGACAAGCTCTACGCGGTCGAGCTTCGCGTCGGGCCCGTGCGCGAGACGGGGCCGCTCGCCGGCGCCGGGCTCATCGTCCTCAATCCGCCGTTCACGCTCCCCGACGCCGCGGCGCTCCTTCTTCCGTTCCTCTCGGAGCGGCTCGCGCGAGGCCCCGGCGCCGCCGCGACTTTCGGCTGGCTGACGCCCGCGCCTGGAGCGCGAAATTTGGCAAAAAAATGATGTGGTGATTGGGCTTGCGCTGGTCCTGTCTTTTTTGTTAACTCCCCCCGCTCCCCGGGCGAGCGATCGCCTCGACGCCTGTTCAGTTTCTCGATGCGCGCGCGAGCGTTGTCATCCCGAACGATCAGGCCCTGGCGGTCCGCCGGAGACGGTAGAGCCGATTTGAAACCGCCGACGTGAACCTTCAAGTGCGCATGCGTTTCAATTCACCCGCGCCCATCCATCCCCCTCAGAGACAAGTCTGAGCGTCCGAGAGCCCGGCGCGGGGCCCTGCCCCGACCCGTCGCCGGACAGTCCAAGTGCTTGGGGGTACTAAGGAGACTTGAAATGCGGCAGTCTGGTACAGTCAAATTCTACAACGAGCAGAAGGGCTACGGGTTCGTCACGCCCGACAGCGGAGGCAAGGACGTGTTCGTTCACGTCACCGCGCTCCAGCAGGCGGGGCTCGACACGCTGAACGAAGGATCGCGCATCTCGTTCGATACCGAGCCCGACAAGCGCGGCAAGGGCCCCAAGGCCATCAATCTCCAGCCCGCGCCTTGAGGCGCGGCTCGCGGCGCGGGGCGTTACCCCCGCGCCACGATAGCGTGGAAAAAGCACGTTCATCCGCAGGTTCACTGCGATTGGTAATTGGGCAGGGGGGGTAAAGTCGGGCAAACTTCCGCCGTTCGCGTCCGAACGCGAACCGCTTTGGGAGCCACTAAACAGGGAGTCTGCTCGATGCTGAAATTCTTGACGCCGGCGGCGGCGCTCATTGCCGCGGCGGGCCTCGTCTCGGTGACGGTGTCCACGGCCGAAGCCAAAGAGTGCTGGAAGAAGGCCGCTATCGGCGAGGCCGGGGACCAAAAAGGCGCCAAGTTCCAGGTGGACGAGGCGCTTTTGCAGGCGACCGATTGGGGCGCCTGGGCGTCCTGGATGGCGACCGGCACGACGCCCGGCTATTCGTTCGGGGCGCGCACATACCGCTGCAAGTCCGGCGGCTCGTGGGGCGTGACCTGCCACGGGCAGGCGACGATCTGCAAGCTCTAGATCAAAGTGCTCCAGGCGTCGGCCGCCTTTCTGCGCACTAGGCAGAGTGGCCCTGGGCCGGCGCCGCCCGAGGCGCTACGATGAGGTGGGAAAGCCGCGCGGCCAGTGGCCGTGCGGCTTTGCCGTATTCGTGGCGGCCGGTCGAGCGCACGCACTCCGTTCCGCAATTCCGCCGGGCCGGCGTGTAGGCTCTTCTGCCGCTCGAGCCGCTCGGGGAAACTGCCATGGGCAAGGCCGCCTCGTCGCTTGCCATCCTTTGCGCACTGCTGCTCGCCGCAACGGCGGCGCCGGCCGGCGCCAATTGGCTGACGCGCATCGGGCGCGGCGCGGCCGAGATCGGCGAGGGCAGCGCGAAGCTTGGCAAGCTCGGGCTCGGCGCGCTCGACAACGCCGCCGCCTACGTGGCGCGGCTCCCGGCACCGGCTAAGGGCGGCGCAGCGCTCGCGGCTCACGCCACCCCCGAAGGCCACTGGAGGTTCGCCAACAGGGAGGGCGAGGTCTACACGGCGGGCAACGCCGCCGAGCTCGGCCGTGTCGGAGAGGTCCTCGCCCCGGGACTTGGCGGCGGCGATCGCCTCGCCTTCTATCTCTCCGAGGACACGATCTTTCTCGAGCGTGCCCGCCTCGAGGACTTGCCGGCGGACGCCGAGCTCTTTCTGGTCGCGGGCGACGACAGCTATCGCCTTGCGCGCCGGTCGGAGGGAGGGGCCGAGCGTCTTCTTGCCGAGGTCCGCCCGAACGTCGCCGTCGAGATCGGCGACAGGGGCCTGTTCGAGGAGGCGGTGTTCCAGCTCGGCCGCCCGCTCAACCGGTCGAATATCCGCGTGCTGGCGCTCGAGCCCGGCGGACCGCGCGCGCTCGCTTCCGCGCCGAGCGTCGATCCCGTGACGAAAGCGGCCCTCATCGACCGCATCGACCCCTCGGTGCTCCCCGCCGCACTCGCGCGCGTCAGGGGGCAGACGGTGCTGGTGACCGGACGCGTCGAAGGCGGCGTGCTGGCCTATACGCCGGCCTCGGGCCCCGAGCAGAAGCTCTTCCTCAAGGATATCCTCGCCGCGGCCGAGGCGGCGGACGTGAACGTGGTCGTGCTCGAGGCTGCGGGCTCGCGCCAGCCGGGCGGGCGCAACTGGCTGTGGCAGACGGTCGAGGTCTCGGGCCTCGCGGACGCGATGGGCCGCGCGACGTTCGCCGACTTTCTCGCGGCCCTCGGCGCGGGCGGCGGCGAGCTCACCGTGACCGCGGCGGCGGGCTCGCCCGGGCGCATCGTGCTGCGCGCCGTTCCTTCGGGCGAAGCCTCGGTGCCGCTCTCGGGCACGCTCGCCGAATGGATGGGCGAGATCACGGGTAACGTCGTCGTCCAGGCCGTCGAGGTCACGCGCCGCGACGCCGACCGCGAGCGCGAGCTCGACCGGCGCTTCATTCCGGGCATCCCCTCGTCGGTGCAATTCGCCTATCTCGCGGGGCTGGTCATGGGCGTGCTGGGGCTCGGAGTTGCGCGCGGCTGGTGGGTGCGCCTGTGGCCGCCGGAGCAGGCGAGCGAGTACGGGCTCACGGCCGGCTACGTCGCGGCGCGGGCTGCGCGCCTCGCTGCCTTCGTCTTCTTATTTCTGCCGCTGATCGGCGCGCCCGCCTTCATGGTCACCATCGCGCTCCAGCTCTGGAGCTTCGTGACCGCGCCGCTTCGCTTCATTGGTTGGCTGCGTGCGCGCTTCTCTCCGCGCGCGACGTGAGGAACGTCGAGCCGTCCGCCGGTCAGGCGTCGACCATGAGCACGGCTTCGACCTCGCTCGCGAGGTCGACGAGGCGGGCGCGGAACGGCGCGCTCCATTTCTCCTGTAGCTCGGGTAGGTCGTGACGCGCTCGAGCGCCTCCGAGACGCCGGTCGTGTCGGGGATCTCGCTCAGGAACACCTGGTAGTTGGCGCGGCCCTCGGCCACGCGGCGGCGCAGCTCGGCCGCCTTGAGGTCGTGGGCCGGCGTATCCTTGCGGTTCGTGATTAGTGCGTGCGGCACGCCGGGCGGCGTCGGCAGCCCGTTGCGCACGATCGAGAGGCGTTCCCAGACGCTCTGCGAGAAGGCGTCGAGGCCGAGCTGCGAGAGAAAGTCGGGGATGGTGGGAACGATCGTGAGGTCGGCCATGCGGAGCGCGATCTCGGTCATGAGCGAGATGCCGGGCGGGCAATCGAAGATGACGTAGTCGTAGCGCCGGCTCACGGCCTCGAGCGGCGGCGCGAGCAGGTGAAAGAGGTCGTGCTCGATCCGGTCCAGGCTGAGCCCCCCGCGCGTCAGCGACTGGATCAGCGCCCGCTCGACGATCCGGAGCTGCGGGCTCGCCGCGAGGAGCCCGATCCTGAGCGGCGATCCCCCGTGGGAGACGTCGCTGATCTGCGGGGCGACGAGGCTCTCGAGCGAGACCTCCTCGCGCCGGATCAGGAACCGCTCGAGGAAGCCGTCGAGCGTCTGGGCGCGGCGGATCAGCGCCTTGAGCCGCTCGTCGCCGGCGAGCGCGAACGAGGCGCTGGCCTGGGCGTCGAGGTCGACGACGAGGACCGACTTCGGCTCCCCATGCCCCGCGTTTGCGCGGTCGATCGAGTGGGCGGCGAGCGTCTCGGCAAGGCCGATGACGGTCGTGGTCTTGCCGACGCCGCCCTTCATGTTGGCGACCGCGATCAGCCGACCCATTGGGCCGCTCCCGGCGCAAAGCGGCCGCATCCCCCGCTGTTGCTTCGCGGCCCCGGCGGCAATAAGCTTTTTCGGAAGACGGGAGGCACCCTGCACGGGGTGTCGGCGGAAATGGAAAAGCGCAAACTTTTCAGCGGCATCGAGCGTCGTTCTCTTGGGCAGCGGAGTCTCGCCTTGACGATAACGGTTTTCGAGGCCGATTAATCCGCCTGGCGAGCAAAACTCTTCCTATACTCGCGCGGCGCCAAGGATTTTTCGGCGATGGCAACACTGCTTCTCACCCATCCCGTGTTCGTCGAGCACGACACCGGTCCCGGCCATCCGGAGCGAGCCGACCGCATGCGCGCGATCGACCGCGTGCTGGCGCATGAGGCGTTCGCCGGGCTCGTGCGTAGCGAGGCGCCGTTGCGGGAGGATGCCGAGGAGCAGATCCTGCTCGCCCACACGCGCGATCATCTGGACGCGGTCCGCGCCGTGGGATCGATGCGCGCGCGCTTGCCGCTGCATCTCGACCCGGACACCGTCATGTCGGCTGCGACCTGGGAGGCGGCGCTGCGCGCGGTCGGCGCCGGGCTCGAGGCCGTCGACGAGGTGATGGCGGGGCGCGCCGCGAACGCCTTCTGCCAGGTCCGCCCGCCCGGGCACCATGCGGAAGCCGATCGCGTCATGGGCTTCTGCTTCTTCGCCAATGCCGCCATCGCCGCGCTCTACGCGCGGGCCAGGCACGGCGCCGAGCGCGTCGCCGTCGTCGATTTCGATGTTCATCACGGCAACGGCACGCAAGAGATCTTTTGGAGCGACAAGGACCTGTTCTACGGCTCGACACACCAGATGCCGCTCTTTCCCGGTACGGGAGCGCTCGGCGAGACCGGGGTCGGCAACATCTGGAACGCCCCGCTGCGCGCCGGCGACGGCGGCGAGACGTTCCAGGAGGCGATCACGGGACGGATCCTCGGCTCCCTCCACAACTTCGGACCCGACCTCATCATCATCTCGGCCGGCTTCGACGCGCACAGGCGCGACCCCATCGGGGGGCTCAATCTGGTCGAGGCCGACTTCATGTGGGCGACCCTCGAGATCGCCAAGATCGCCGAGAAGCACTGTCACGGGCGCATCGTCTCCATGCTCGAGGGCGGCTACGACCTCGAGGCGCTCGCCAAGTCGGTCGGCGTCCACGTCAGGACGCTCATGGATGTGGGAGCGTGAGTGGCGTCTTTCCGCTTGTGGGAGGGGGCAGAGGAGCGCTAATCCCATGGGCCAGCGCGCGAGCCTGCCCGGAGGGAAGAGAAAAGATCGGACACCGACATGAGCATGGTTAAGCCTGCCGCGAAGCATGCCGACATCAAGGACATGACCTTCGAGCGCGCGCTGAAGGAGCTCGAGACGATTGTGAGCCGTCTCGAGCGCGGCGACGTGGAGCTCGAGGAGAGCATCACCATCTACGAGCGGGGCGAGGCGCTGCGCGATCACTGTGACCGGTTGCTCAAGCAGGCGGAAGCGCGCGTCGAGAAGCTTACCTTTGCCGCGGACGGCACGCCGAAGGGCACCGAGCCGCTCGATCCCACCTGAGTTCGAGGGACGCGCGTTTCAGTCCCGGAAGTTGCCGTGAGAGGACGTTTCGATCGTGAGCAAGACACCGCTTCTCGACACCATCAAAACCCCTGCCGACCTGCGCCGGCTCACCGAGGCGGAGCTGCCTCAGGTCGCCGCCGAGCTTCGCGCGGAGACGATCGACGCGGTCTCCGTCACCGGCGGGCACTTGGGCGCCGGGCTCGGCGTCATCGAGCTCACCGTCGCGCTCCACTACGTGTTCGACACGCCGGACGACCGCCTCGTCTGGGACGTCGGCCATCAATCCTATCCGCACAAGATCCTGACCGGGCGGCGCGACCGCATCCGCACGCTGCGCCAGGGCGGCGGCCTCTCCGGATTTACGAGGCGCGCCGAGAGCGAGTACGACCCGTTCGGGGCCGCGCACTCCTCGACCTCGATCTCGGCCGGCCTCGGCATGGCGGTTGCCCGTGATCTCAAGGGCGGCACGAACAACGTCGTGTGCGTGATCGGCGACGGCGCCATGAGCGCCGGCATGGCCTACGAAGCGATGAACAACGCGGGCGCACGCGACGAGCGCCTGATCGTCGTGCTCAACGACAACGACATGTCGATCGCCCCGCCGACGGGGGCGTTCTCGGCCTACCTTGCGCGCGTCACGTCGAGCGGCACCTACCTGCACCTGCGCGACATCGCCAAGCAGCTCGCCAAGCGCCTGCCGAAGAGCTGGGAGCGGCGGGCGGCCCGCGTCGAGGAATATACGCGCCACCTCTGGCAGGGCGGCATGTGGTTCGAGGAGCTCGGCTTCTATTACGTCGGCCCCATCGACGGGCACGACTTGAATCACCTGCTGCCCGTGCTCAAGAACGCCCGCGACGCGCGCCAGGGCCCAATCCTCGTCCACGTCGTCACCAAGAAGGGCAAGGGGTACGCGCCGGCCGAGGAGTCCGACGACAAGTATCACGGCGTCGCCAAGTTCAACGTCGTCACCGGCGCCCAGGTGAAGCCCAAGGCCAATGCGCCGACCTATACGCGCGTGTTCGCCGACAGCCTGATCGCGGAGGCGAGAAAGGACGATCGCATCGTCGCCATTACCGGGGCCATGCCCGACGGCACCGGCCTCGACATCTTCGGCAAGGAGTTTCCGACGCGCACCTTCGACGTCGGCATCGCCGAGCAGCATGCGGTGACGTTCGCCGCGGGCCTCGCCACCGAAGGCTTCAAGCCGTTTGCGACCATATACTCGACGTTCCTGCAGCGCGCCTACGACCAGGTCGTGCACGACGTCGCGATCCAGAAGCTGCCCGTGCGCTTTGCCCTCGACCGCGCCGGCCTCGTCGGCGCCGACGGGCCGACGCATGCCGGCTCGTTCGACCTCGCCTATCTCGGCTGCCTGCCCCACTTCGTGCTGATGGCGGCCGCTGACGAAGCCGAGCTGCAGGCACATGGTGGCAACTGCGGTTGCGATCGACGACCGCCCCTGCGCGTTCCGCTATCCGCGCGGCGAAGGCACCGGCATCGAGCTCCCGGCCGAGGGCGTTCCGCTCGAGATCGGCCGCGGGCGCATCCTGCGCGAGGGCTCGGCGGTGGCCCTCCTCTCGCTCGGCACGCGGCTCGCCGAGTGCCTCAAGGCCGCCGACCAGCTCGCCGCTTGCGGCCTATCGGCGACGGTCGCGGACGCCCGCTTCGCCAAGCCCCTCGACGGCGATCTCGTCAGGCGTCTCGCAGAGAATCACGAGGTGCTGATCACGGTCGAGGAAGGCGCCGCCGGCGGCTTCGGCGCTCACGTGCTGCACTTCCTCGCCGCCTCCGGGACTGCTCGACGGCGGCCTCAAGGTCCGCACCATGGTTCTGCCCGACGTCTTCATCGATCACGACGGGCCCCAGAAGATGTACGACAAGGCGGGCCTCAACGCGGCAGGCATCGTAGCGGCGGCGCTCGGCGCGCTGGGCAAGGACGCGCTCGCGACGGAAGCGAGCCGCGCCTGAGGGCACCTCGCCGCCGGGGTGTACGTCAGACGCTGCCGGGCGAAGTCTCCGCGACCTCGCGGCTCAAGGTGCGTGCCGTCTCGAGCTGCCCGCGAATGGACTTGAGCTCCGCCTCGGCGTGCGTGCGCGCCGTGCCCTGCGGCATGGCCGCCACCATCGACGCTACCTTGTCGACGGACAGCTCGAGGTCGCGTACGCCGGCGAGCAGCAGGGCCGAGCAGATGCTCGCCGAGCTCGACGCGACCGAGCTCAGCGCCGCCGCGACGACCGGCACCGGTCGTGGTGCTGCGGCCGGCGCCGGGAATGCGATCACGTTCGAAGCGTCTGCTCCGGCGTCCTTAATCTCGACAATCATGAGCTTACCTCGCGCCCTACGTCTCTTTTAGCGCTTCCGTCACCTTGCCGGCGGCATCCTGGACGGTCTCCATCTGCCGAGGCAGCCCGGAGACCGCCGCGGGCAGGGGACCATTGAGAAACGAGTCGGACCTCCGCGCGAAGGTCTGAGGCCGAGCGGGTGAGCTCGTCCGCGGACTGGAGCAGGCGATCGGCCGAGGCAAGCGCGGCGTGGTCTTTGTCGGGGCGTGGGCAGAAAATTCATGCATTGCAATTCTCCTCATCTAGGCTTGGGTGAGCGCCGCGGCGGCCGTCGTCGCCGCCTTGAGCGCGTTGTCGCAGGCGATGTACGCGGGCGTGGCGGCGCCCCAGTCTCCCTTGCGAACCGAGCTCACGACGCGGTCCGCGTTGGTCTCAGCCTCGCCGATCGCGCGCTTGAGCTCCGCGAGCAGGGCGGCTCCATCGGAGCGCGCCGCCGCCAGCGCCGCGGCATCGGAGAGAGCCTCGGCCGAGGCGAGCGGCAGGGTCGAGTCCGGCGGCGAGAGCGTGCCGAGAAGGATCGAGGACAAGCGCCGCTTCCAGGCCGCGGAGTTGGCGGCGAAGCGAACGAGACCGAGAGCGCCGACCGACGATGAAGTGAAGCCGTCGAAGGCGTCCTTGGCGATGCCCTCGCTTGCCTCGAGCCGGCGGCCGATGGCGGCGACCTCGTCCTTGGTCTTGGTCGCCTTGCCGGAGATGTGCACCGTGTTCTTGGCGATCTCCGAGGTGGCGAGCCGCTGCTGCTCGAGCAGATCGGACAGGCCTCGGATGCGGTCCGCCACCTCGGAGACGTCGTCGCCGACGCCCTCGATGATGATGCTCACCTGTTTGACGACCTCGGTGCCGTCGCAGACGGACTTGAGCGTGTCATTGACCGCCGCCTGGATGGCGTTCATCTCGCCCTTGAGCGCATCGAGGCGGGTCTGGATGTCCCGTGTCGCCTTGGCCGTCTCGACGGAAAGCGCCTTCACCTCGGACGCGACGACGGCAAAGCCGCGCCCGTGCTCGCCGGCGCGCGCGGCTTCGATCGTCGCGTTGAGCGCGAGCAGGTTGGTCTGGCGCGCGATGCCCTCGACTTTGCCGGCCACGTCGCCGATGTGATCGACGGCGCTCTGGAGGACTCCGAGCTTCTCCTCGATGCTGGTCGACCGCTTTTTGATCGCGTCCATGGCCTCGGTGGCGCCGCGGCTGTCGCGGATGCAGCTCAGCATCGTGTCGCGCGCCGTTTCCGCCTGACCTGCGCTCGCATCCGACGTGTTGAAGAGCTCGGTGATCGATGCCGCCATCTCCTCGACGGCGCTCGAGATGCTCTCTGCCGACTGGGCCACCTCGCGCGCGTCGTGGTAGACCCAGCCGATGTTGATCGCCGCCTCGCAGGACTGGGCCCCGAGCTGCGAGACGGCGCCGAGCGCCCTGCGGTTGGCAAGGCGTACGTTCGCGAGAAAACGTCCGAGAGCCTCTCCGAGGCGGCCGCCAAGCGTGCTCGTTCCCGCGTCCTTCGCTTCGAGCGCCCGCTCGAGGGCGCTCGCGAGCCGCTCCTCGGCAACGGCCTGCCGGTCGGGTTCCGGGGCCTCAGCGGGGCGATCGTCCGGGTCGAAGAGACGGGTCCAGAACCCGCGCTTCGCCTGGCCGGCGCGGCGATTGTGAGGTGTCAGGGTAAGGAGCGGGCCGGCCGCAAGGTTCTCTTTAGCGGAGCCGAAATCAGAATCTGAGTATTTAGCGGCGAGGCCCATGAAGTCCTCCTTACCCGGATAATGACGATAGGCCTCGCATCTGAATGCGATCTTCAATCGGCGGGCAAAATTTTCGGCAGTTTTGACGGAAATTTTCTGAGAATGCGCGCGGGCCTTGCGCAGCATTTCTCAACCTTCCAAGCCCGAGGCGCGGGCCTGGATCATGACCGGGCGCGGATTTTGCTTCGCCGGTGTGCTCTTCCAGAGGCAGTCGTCACTGCACGGTGATCGTGATCACCTCGGATTGCACCGGCGGGTCGTGCGGGATGTGGTTCTGATCGCCGAGAACGAGCTGCAGCGTGTGCTTGCCTGGCTTCAAGTCGAGCGTTGCCTCGGTCTGGCCCTTGCCGAAATGCACATGATTGGCGTCGACAGGAATGGGCGAAGCGTAGTCGTCGAGCTTGGTGTCGATCAGCACGTGGTGATGTCCGCTGTTGGGCTTGTCGGTTCCGGCCGGCGCGACCTCCATGCCCTCGATCCCGAATTTCACCGTGACCGGGCTCGTCACCGTGGCCCCGTCCTTGGGCTCGGTGAAGAAGACCTTGGCGCCGGGTGGCGACGGCGTTCCCTTGGGCCCTGAAGGTCCGCAGCCGGAAACTGCAAGCGCGAGAAGAGCGGCGGCGATAAGGTGTTTCATCGGGGACCTCCTGATCTGCTTCCAAGGTCTCACTTAGGGTCCGGCCCAGGATAACGTAGACTGGCGCCCATGCGAAGGCGGTTGGATCAGGCCCTGGTCGAGGCCGGGCTCGCGGCGACACGGTCGCGGGCGCGCGATGCCATCGGCCGAGGCCTCGTCGAGGTCGCGGGTGCGGTCGTCGACAAGCCGGGCGCGCTCGTCGATGCGGGAGCCGAGCTTACCGTGCTGCCGGGCGCGGGCGTGGATTTCGTCTCGCGCGGCGCCTTGAAGCTCGAGGCGGCGCTCGACGCTTTCGGCTTCGACCCCAAGGGCAGGATCGCGCTCGACGTCGGCGCCTCGACCGGCGGCTTTACCGAGGTTCTGCTCGCGCGCGGGGCGGCCAAGGTCTATGCGGTCGACGTCGGGCACGGCCAGCTGCACGAGCGCCTCGAGCAGGACGCGCGCGTCGTCGCTCTCGAAGGCCAGGACGCCCGCACGCTCAGTCGCGCTTTGATTCCGGACGAGGTCGGCGCGGTCACCGCCGACGTGAGCTTCATCTCGCTCGCCAAGGCCTTGCCGGCAGCGCTCGCGCTCACCGAGCGCGGAGCGTGGCTCGTGGCCCTCGTCAAGCCGCAATTCGAGGTCGGACCGGACGCCGTCGGCAAGGGCGGCGTCGTCCGCGACGCAGAGGCCCGCGAGGGGGCCGTCGCCTCGGTCTCCCGCTGGCTCGAGCAAGACATGGGCTGGAGCCTCGCCGGCGTCGTGGCCTCGCCG
Organism: uncultured Alphaproteobacteria bacterium; assembly: GCA_963699485.1. Classification (GTDB taxonomy): domain Bacteria; phylum Pseudomonadota; class Alphaproteobacteria; order Rhizobiales; family Hyphomicrobiaceae; genus Hyphomicrobium_C. The sequence goes on from CAVOUC010000027.1 coordinate 62,689, forward strand.
ATCGCCGGCGGGTCGGGCAATCGCGAATATCTCCTGGGCGCGCGCCGCCGTGACTGACGCGGGGCAGGTGGAGATCGCGCGTCTCGGCGCCGAGGGCGACGGCGTTGCCGAGACGGCGCATGGGGCCGTGTTCGTGCCGTTCGCCCTCCCCGGAGAGCGCTGGCGCGAGACGCCAGGCGGCTGGCAGCGAGAGGGCGAGAGCCCGGAGCGCCGGGCGGCACCTTGCCGGCACTTCGGCCGCTGCGGCGGCTGCGTTGCCCAACACATGTCGGGGGAGCTCTATGCGCGCTGGAAGCGGGGCATGCTCGTCGAGGCGTTCCGCCATCGCGGTCTTAAGGCCGAGGTCGAGGCGCTGCGGCCCGTCTCCGAACGGTCGCGCCGGCGGGCCTTTCTCGGCGTCGAGCGCCACGGGCCCGAGGTCGTGATCGGGTTTCGCGAGGAGGGCCGCCACACGCTGGTCGATCTCGAGGAGTGCCTCGTGCTCGAGCCGGCCATCGTGGCGGCTCTCGGCGCGCTGAAGGAGATTGCGCGCCTCGTCATGCCCGAGGACGAGGGCGGGCGCCTGGTGGTAACGCGCCTCGACCACGGTCTCGACGTCTCCTTCGACAACGCCCGCAAGGACCTTGCGCCCGAGACCCGCGCCGCGGCGGCGAGGATCGCGACCGGCGCCCGCTTCATTCGCCTGACGATCGCGGGAGAGCCGGTGGCCGAGCTCGCGCCTCCCGTGGTCACGCTCGGCGGGGTCGAGGTCGAGCCGCCGCAAGGGGCGTTCCTGCAGGCGGTGCCTGAGGCCGAGGCCCTTCTCATCGAGCTCGTCGTCGGCGCGCTGCCGAAGCGGGCGAAGCGGGCCGCCGATCTCTTCTCGGGCCTCGGCACGTTCGCGTTTCCGTTGGCGCGGCGCGTGCGCGTCACCGCGATCGACGGCGACCGGCGCGCGATCGCCGCCCTCGAGCGGGCGGCGCGGAAGGCGACGGGCTTGAAGCCGATCGAGGCGATCGTCCGCGATCTCTTCCGCGAGCCTCTTTCGGCGCGCGAGCTCAACGAGTTCGATGCGGTCGTCTTCGATCCCCCGCGCGCCGGCGCGGCGCTGCAGGCCGAGCGCATCGCCAAGTCCTCCGTGCCGGCGGTCATTGCCGTGTCGTGCAACGCGGCGACGCTCGCGCGCGACGCGCGCACGCTTGTCGACGGCGGCTATGTCATGGGTCCCGTGACGCCGGTCGACCAGTTCCTTTACGCCCCGCACGTCGAGGCCTTCGCCGTCTTCCGCCGCGTCTGATTGGAGCAACCTTTCAATTGCGCCGCCGGATTCCCCTCCCCCTTGCGGGGAGGGGTTAGGGGTGGGGGGATGCCAAGGAACCATGCGGTGGTGCTATTGGCTTCACCCCACCCCGCGCATCATGCCTCCGGCATGACGCCCCCGTCAAGGGGAGGGTGAAGGGACGTCAGCGGCCGATCTGATCGAATGAGGCTCTAGGTGCGGCCGTCGAGGAGGCGCTCGACGTAGGCGGGGACGATCTGCGTCGCAGGACCGTGGATCGCTTCCGCGAAGAGGCTCGCGCCTTCCGACGGCTCGAGATTGAGCTCGACCGTGTGGGCGCCCGCCGCGCGCGCCTCGGCGACGAAGCCCGCCGCCGGGTAGACGCTGCCGCTGGTGCCGATCGAGACGAAGAGGTCCGCCGCCGTGAGCAGCTCGGCGATCTCCTCCATGCGGTAGGGCATCTCGCCGAACCAGACGACGTCGGGGCGCAGGCCGCCGGGGAGCGCGCACGAGGGGCAGATCGTCTCCTGCGTGATATCGCCGGTCCAGGCAATCCGCGCGGCGCATGAGACGCAGAGCACCTTCAGAATCTCGCCGTGCATGTGGATGAGGTTTCTCGAGCCCGCCGCCTCGTGGAGCGCGTCGATGTTCTGCGTCACGATCGTGACCGAGCCCGCGTGCTCGCGCTCGAGACGAGCCAGAGCATGGTGGGCAGCGTTGGGGGCGATCTTGGTGTGGGCGTGGCGGCGCTCGTTATAGAAGGCGTGGACGAGGGCGGGATTCCTCTCGAATCCCTCCGGCGTCGCGACGTCTCGATAGTCGTACTTCGACCAGATGCCGTCCTTGTCGCGGAAGGTCGAGACCCCCGATTCGGCCGAGATGCCGGCCCCGGTCAGGACGACGATGCGCTCATATATCGCCATGGGGCCGCGCGCGCCCCTCTCCCGGACTAGCCCCCGGCCTTGGCGGCGCGAGCCTTGCCGGCGAGCTTTTTCAAGCGCTTGCGGGCTCCCGCCGTATTGCCCTGGATGCGGGTCACCTTGGCGCGGGGAATAGCGCGCCGCGCCTTTTTCTTTTGAATTTCAATCTTGCGGTGGTGGCGAGCGGTCATGGGACTCCGATCCTCGAGTTCTGCCGCGCGGGAAGCGGCTTGCCGTGGCGCCTCGTCTAGGCGATCCTGGGCCGAGTGGCAAGCTGCAGGGGGGCGCGTCCGCGCCGTCACAGAACTGCAATAGTGAGCCGATAGTCGGGATTGCTCCCCCGACGCGGGAATCGCGCGCGGGAGAGGTCGGAATGCGGTCAGCCGGCAGGGGAGGCGAGGAGAAGATGGGCGCCAACGTCGAGGTTCTCCCCGAGAGCGTTCACAAGGCGCCAAGGGTCTCGACCAGCGAGCGGCTGAAGCGCGCGGTGCACCGGCACCGGGCGGTGAGCCGCAAGGGCATTCAGGAGCGGCTCTTCACCTTCGCATTTTCCGGGCTCGTCTACCCCCAGATCTGGGAGGACCCGCTCGTCGATCTCGAGGCCCTCGACCTCAAGCCCGGCGAAAAGGTTGCCGCCATTGCGTCGGGCGGCTGCAACATCATGAGCTACGTGACGGCGGCCGACGTCAAGGTCACCGGGCTCGACCTCAACGGCGCGCACGTGGCCTTGAACAGGCTCAAGCTCGCGGCGGCGCGCCATCTCCCGGACTATGCCACGTTCGCGCGCTTCTTCGTCGAGGCGAACTCACGCAACAACGTCGAAGCCTACAAGAAGATGCTGGCCCCGCACCTCGACGCGGCGACGCGCCACTACTGGGAGGGCCGCGACCGGCTCGGGCGCAAGCGGATCGGCTACTTCAAGCGCAACGTCTACCGCCAAGGCCTTCTCGGCGGCTTCATCACCGCGGGCCATCTCCTGGCGCGCGCGCACCGCTCCAATCCCAAGCGGCTCTTGCAGGCTCGCAACCTCGCCGAGCAGCAGGAGATCTTCGCCGAGGAGATCGCGCCGCTGTTCGAGAAGCGCCACATCCGCTGGCTCATGGACAGGCCGGCGGCTCTGTTCGGCCTCGGCATTCCGCCCTCGCAGTTCGAGGCCTTGAAGGGCAGCGAGACGCGCATGGCCAACGTGCTCAAAGCGCGCCTCGAGCGCCTCGCGTGCGGCTTCGATCTCGCGGACAACTATTTCGCGTGGCAGGCGTTCGGACGCCGCTACGCACGCGGCGGCAAGGGGCCGCTCCCGCCCTATCTCGAGCCGGCGCGCTACGAGACGCTCAAGGCCCGCGCCCGGAACATCGAGATCATGCATGCCTCGTTCACCGAGCATCTCGCCGGCCTGCCCGAGAATTCCTATGACGCCTATGTGCTGCTCGACGCGCAGGACTGGATGACGGACGGCCAGCTCGGCGAGCTCTGGACCGAGATCGCGCGCACCGCGCGGCCCGGGCGCGCGGGTCATCTTCCGCACCGCGGGCGAGGAGACGATCCTGCCGGGGCGCATCCCGGACGAGATCCTGCGCCGCTTCTCCTACGATCGCGAGCGCTGCCGGGCCCTGGCGCGGAAGGACCGCTCATCGATCTACGGCGGCTTCCACCTCTACGTCCTCGCTGCATGAAGGCGCCTCCGATGTCAGGGGCCTCCGGCGACGCCAGCCTGCATATGGATGTGATCTACCGCCACCAGCGGCACATCTACGATGCGACGCGCAAATACTATCTACTCGGCCGCGACCGCCTGCTCGCGGAGCTCGCGCCGCCCGACGACGGAACCGTTCTCGAGATTGCCTGCGGAACGGGACGCAATCTCGTTCTCGCGGCGAGGCGCTATCCGCGCGCGCGCTACTACGGCTTCGACATCTCGGCGGCGATGCTCGAGACGGCGCGCGGCTCGATTGCGCGGGCGGGGCTCTCGCAGCGGATCGCGATCGCGCACGGGGACGCGGCGCGCTTCACGGGCACGGAACTCTTCGGGGTTGCGAACTTCGACCGCGTCTTCATCTCCTACGCGCTGTCGATGATCCCGCCCTGGCGGGAAGCCATTCTCGAGGCCTGGCGCGCGGTCGCGCCGGGCGGCTCGCTGCACATCGTCGATTTCGGCACCGAGGCGCGATTGCCGGCCTGGTTCCGCTCGGGCCTCAAGCGCTGGCTCGCGAAGTTCTCGGTCGAGCCGCGCGCCGATCTCGAGCGCGTGCTTCGCGCGCTGGCCGAGAAGGAAGGCGCCCGCCTCGTGCTCGAGCGGCCCTATCGCGGCTACGCACTTCTCGCCGTGCTGACGAAGCCGCGCTAGCGGGTCGCTCAGCGGGAGATGATCTCGATGGCGATGGCGGGGAGGAGGAGAAGCGCCGACCAGACGAGGGCGGAGGCCAAGCTCGCGGCGACGAACGGGCCTGGCGCCATCCGCGTCGCTCCCGCCATGAGCGGAACGAGGCCGCGACTGAAGCCGCGGAATTTGCTCGTGGCGACGGCGGCGAGCCCCTCGCTCTCGATGCGCTGGCGCGCGGCCCTGCGCGAGTGAGCGTCCGCCGTCCACGGCCATGCGCCCTTGAGGTTGCCCTCGTATTTCTTGCCGAGCCGGAAGGCATAGAGATCGCCCGCAAGCGCGCCGGCCGCTCCCGCGATCCAGATCGTCAGGAAGCTTCCGCCCGCGAACAGGTGGAGCGCGCCGATGAGGATGAAGAGGAGAAGGGTCGGGAAGTAGAGGAGAGGCCTCGGCACGGCGTTGGCGAGAGCGAGCGAGAAGAGGACGAGCGCGACGACCCATTCATACTCGCGCAGCAGCGCAAGCACCGGCTCCTTGAATTGGACGAGGTAGAAGGCGGGCGCGACGATCCCCGCCGCCCAGATGAGCGCGCTCAGGATGTTGGCGATCTGAAACGGCAGCTGGCGCATGGCGAACATGCCGGCGACGACCGGGATGACCGCGCGGACGGGGCCGAAGAAATGCCCGAGGAAGACGCCGAACGCGCCGTAGCGCGCGAAAAACTCCTGACCCTCCTCGATGAGGTGGGGTCGCGTGCTGAACGGCCAGATATTGTGAATGCTATCCTTGAAGTAGCGGCCGATCCAATACGACACGGCGTAGCCGAGCGCGCCGCCCGCCGCCGCGCCGAGAGCAGCCGGGACAATGACGCTGTCGGAGACGCCGCTGGCGGCGAGAAGCGCCGCGAGCCCGGCGAGGATCGCCGTGCCCGGCCACAGCAGCGACAGGAAGCAGAAGCTCTCCCCGAAGGCGACCAGAAAAGCGACGGGCACCGCCCACCCTTCGTGCTCGCGCACGAAGTCGACGATGGTGGTGACGAGCGTTTCGACGGTCATGGGAGGCTCTTTCGTGATCGTCCGCGGCGTCGCTCGCGCGGGTGCGCGCGGAAGCTCTTGAGCCCAGGGAAGCGGAAAGGCTCTCGCGGTTCAACTCTTCTTGCAACGACGTTTGTACTCGGTCTCGAGTTCCCTGCCTACTTCGCTGGCAAGCATCGTTCCGCGCGCGACCTGCGTCGGCGTGAGCTTGCCGCCGGCGCTCGCGAGCGCGCTCTTGGCCCCTTCCGCTTCCTTCCGCCCGTGGGTCAGCTCGTCGCAGGTGAGCTCTTTCTTCTTCGATTTGAATGCGAAGAGGCGCACGCCCGACGCATAGGCCTCGGGGGTCGCCGGCTCCTTCACCCAGGCACGCTGATTGTCGTCGACGAAATGGCGCAGCGTCGCCTGCCTGCGGCTGATGCACTCGGGCGAATTGTCGACGCAGCCGAGCCCGGCGCGCGCATCGAGATCGGACCCCGTGCCGGCGCATGCCGAAAACGCGCTTGAGATCGCCGCCACGGCGAGAGCTCTTGCGAGAAGGGCCATAGCGAAGGCAGTCGGCATCATCTGGCTCTTGTGATCCGGCCATCGAGCCAATAGAAGGCGGGCGTGGCCGGGTCAAGGCGCGAGCGCGCTGCGACACGGGTTCCCCTCAGGAGAGTTGCGAGGAGCGCACGTCCTTGGCTCATGCGGTCCGCCTTCACGCTCCCGGTGGTCCCGAGGCGCTCGTCTGGGAGCCGATCGACGTCGGCCCGCCCGGCCCCGGCGAGGCGCTGATCCGCCAGCGCGCCATCGGCGTGAATTTCATCGACGTCTACCACCGCACGGGACTCTACCCGCTGCCATCGCTTCCGGCCGTGATCGGCTCGGAAGGGGCAGGGGAAGTGCTCGCGGTCGGCAAGGACGTGGTCGATATCAAGGTCGGCGACAGGGTCGCCTATGCCGGCGTCCTCGGCGGCTACGCGGAGGAGCGCCTCATCCCTGCCGACCGTCTCGTCAAGCTGCCGGCTGAGATCAGCGACGAGACCGCGGCGGCGATCATGCTGCGGGGCATGACGGTTCGCTACCTCCTTCGCGAGACCTTTCGCGTGGGCCCCGAAACGGTGATGCTCTTTCACGCGGCTGCGGGCGGCGTCGGCCTCATCGCCTGCCAATGGGCAAGTGCGCTCGGCGCGACGCTGATCGGCACGGTGGGCTCCGACGAGAAAGGCGCGCTCGCGCGCGAAGCCGGTGCGGCGCATGTCGTCAACTACAGACGCGAGGATTTCGCCGCCCGCGTCCGCGAGATCACGCAGGGCCAAGGTTGCGACGTCGTCTACGATTCGATCGGCAAGGACACCTTTCCCGCCTCCCTCGACTGTCTCAAGCCCAAGGGACTTCTGGGTGAGCTTCGGCAACGCCTCGGGGCCGGTGCCTCCCTTCGAGCTTTCGCGGCTCAAGGGCTCGCTCTTCGCCACGCGCCCATCGCTCTTGGCCTATACCGCGCGCCGCGCCGATCTCCTCGCCAACGCGGCGGAGCTGTTCCACATGGTGAGCCGGGGCTTGATCAAGGTGAGCATCAATCAGAAGTATCCTTTGAGCCGTGCCGCCGACGCCCACCGCGATCTCGAAGCGCGCAGGACGACGGGCTCGAGCGTGCTTGTCCCTTGAAGGAGCCCATAGATGGCAGCCAGGCGCAGCGGGAAGTCCAAGCCGATCGATCTCCACTTCTGGCCCACTCCCAACGGCCACAAGATCGCGATCATGCTCGAGGAGGTGGGGCTTCCCTATACGGTGCGCCTCGTCGACATCAATAAGGGCGAGCAGTTCGCGCCGGAGTTCCTCGAGATTTCCCCCAACAACAAGATGCCGGCGATCGTCGATCCCGACGGGCCCGGCGGCTCTCCCCTATCGGTCTTCGAATCCGGGGCGATCCTCCAATATCTTGGACGCAAGACCGGCAAGCTCTACCCGGCGGAGGAGCGCGCGCGCGTCGACGTCGAGCAATGGCTTTTTTGGCAGGTCGCGGGGCTCGGGCCGATGGCGGGGCAGGCGCACCACTTTCGCAACTATGCGGTAGAGAAGGTCCCTTACGCCATCAAGCGCTACACCGATGAGGTAAACCGGCTTTACGGGGTCATGGACCGGCGTCTCGGGAGCCGCAAGTTTCTCGCCGGTGCCTACTCGATCGCCGACATCGCCTGTTTCCCGTGGGCGCGGCTGTGGAAGAACCAGGGCCAGGACATCGCCGAGTTTCCCGATCTCGCCCTCTGGCTCGAGCGGATCGGCGAGCGCGAGGCCGTGAAGCGCGCGCTCGCGCTCGGAAAGGCCGAGGCGAAACGCACGAACCTCGCGACCGACAAGCGCGCGCAGGCGATCCTGTTCGGCCAGCGGGCGATGAAATCCAAGCCGTAGGGGCGGCCGCGGGATGCCTTTAGGCGGTGCCCGTTCTATTTCGCCGTCGATGGTTAGAATTCAATTGCCACAAGGGTAAACGAGCCCTCTTCAGGCGTGCGGATCTCGCTCGATTGGGTCGATTTGGTGCGCCGGAGAAATCAAACTTCGGTCTTGACCGAAACATGGGGCGCGCCCGCATTTACCGCTTTTCATCGGCTCGGAGACAAGACTGCTCGTTGCCGGGTGCAATCTCGGCGATGGGAATTCCGGTCTGCGTCCCGGCGAGAAGGGCGCGATCGAAAGGGTCAGGTTGGGGGAGTGGTGTGATGGCGCGATTCGAAGCTGCCATGCGCGACGTGACGGAGTATCCGGCGCTCGGGGGTGGATCCGATGCTCTGTTCGAGCTCGGGCTCATGTACTGCTCGGGGCGCGAGGTCGACATCGATCTCGTCGCCGCGCACAAGTGGTTCAATCTCGCGGCCTCGAGGGGCAACGTCGAGGCCAGGCGCTATCGGCTCGAGCTTGCGGGCGAGATGACGAGGGCCGAGATCGCCGAAGCGCAGAAGCAGGCCCGCGAATGGCTCGCGAAGCACTGAGCACTTTCATGGTGGTCCGAATTCTTTCGCCCCACGATGCCCCTCCCCCTTGCGGGGAGGGGTTTCTCCAAGCTCTTCACCCCACCCCGCGCGCCCTGCCTTCGGCATGACGCGCGACCCTCCCCGTCAAGGGGAGGGTGTTTGAAGCGTCTGCGCATATTGAGACGGAAGATGCGTTGTCGCTCTAGCAGTTGTTGAAGAGCGAGACGAGGCAGTCCCAGGTCTTCTTGGCGGCGCTGCCGACCGCGCTTCCCGCATTGCCGATCTTTTCTCCGGCGGTCTTGGCGCCGCCGACGACGGTCTCGCCGGCCTTCTCGAGCCCTTCCTTCGACGATTTCACCGTGCTCTTCGCCATTTCCTCCACCGTCCGCGGAGGTTTGCCTGCCGCCGGCCGCTTCTTCGGGTGCGGGCTCGGGGGGCGTCGCGACGGGCGCGTTGGCGCCGAGCGAGGGCACCGGCCCCGGCTCGCCGATTGGGGTCGCAAGGAGCCGCGTCTCCCCGGCGCATGGCTCCGAGCCGCCCCGCGTGACGGCGCAGCTCTCGTGGCCTCCGGACCTTGGCGAGCTCGGTGATGCAGAGGAGCTGCGCTTTGGGATCGGTCCCCGGTCCCTCGGGCGTCCCTTCGATCTCGCACCGGTAGACGGCCTCGGGCCCCGCGCACGAGACACAGTATTCGGCCGCGCTCGCGGCCGGAGCGAGCATCGCGAGGCCGGCGCTCACGGTTGCGGCGAGCGGGAAAGAGCAGGTCAATCGCATCGCTCGATCAGCCACGCTGAGCAATCCTTTGCCGGGTCTCTTGCACGACGCCTTCCGCGGCGGCGCCGCTCGCATGCGCAAGAGAGCGAAGTTAGCGGGACCCCCGGCGTCGGAGTTGAGTTTAGTCAAGCCGGAGCGCACGTCCAGTGTGCGGCTTTGCCGTGACAGATATGAGTTGACGCGATCAATCGCCGCTCAACCGCCGCTTTTCGCCATGAGCGGCGCGGGCCGAGCGTGGCGCGGCCGTGGCCAGCCCCCAGCTTGCAAACGCTCCCTGCCGCATCTATACGGGAGCTTCGCCGAACAAGGAGACGTGGCCGAGAGGCTGAAGGCGGCGGTTTGCTAAACCGTTATACGCTTGTAAAGGCGTATCGAGGGTTCGAATCCCTCCGTCTCCGCCATCTCAATGCCCTGCGAGTATTTTTCCAAACGAAGATCGGCTCCGACAAAGTGGTCGAGCGGCTCGTTTGCAAACATTCGGCAAACCATCCCTACATTGTGGCGATCATCGGTGGCGATCATCGCGGCGCGGACCGTCCGGTCGAGCCATCGGGGTCCAACAGTGGAAGTGGCCCACTTTTTTAGTCGATCCCCCCAACTTCATGATGAGGTTCTGAAGAGCGAAGGTCCTTTGAGCTCCTATGCCGACGAAAGTTAAGTCCGGCGACTTGCGAGCGCGATCGCGACGAATCAACTACTCTTGCCATGGGAGGTGCTCGTATGAGCCCCGATCTCGTGGTCCATTTCGAACGGACTGCCTACCGCCGCTTTATAGCCGCGAGCTCGGCCCTGAGGAGCCTTACCAATGGACGTAGCGGTGACAGTGATGAGGCGGCCTGCGCCTACTTACGAACTCTAGAAGCCCGAGCCGCTCATGAGGAACGGCGCTATCGTCGCTGGCTTCGCTATCGCTTCGCCGTCCTCGGCTCGCCGCACGATTGGGAAGAGGCGAAACAGCATTCAATGCCCAGTCGCGCCAACCCGGTCGCGCCAACCTTGTAATCTCGGCGCTTCGGCGTAATGTCTAATCGTGAGCAAGGCGCGGCGTGGCAACGCTTGTCGGCCCGGCGCGTGCGGTACCGTAAACCATAAGGTCGCTACCCTCACCGCCAGCCGCGACACCCCCGTCCCGCCGCGTCCTTGCCGAGCGAAACCAAAGTGCCGAGGGAAGACGAAGGTGCGAGCGCCCTTAGCGGTCGCGAGGGAGAGCCGGCGCTTTCGTTACCATCGCCTGGGGGCTGCACTAGACAAACGAAGGCACCCGGAACATGCGGGTGCCATCGTCTTGGGTAATCTGTTCGACCACCGGGGGGCGGTGGAACGAACGGATTGCAGAAACACGCAGCTGCACGGCCGTTATTCCGGGCCTCGGGGCAAGAGCTGTGGAATCCTCGGGCCCAATGGAACGGCTTCGTCAGCCTGTGATTGAGGAGCCACGAGCAAACATCGCGCTAACCGGTTGGGACCATTGTCACGCATCCAAGTCCTAAGTTTATGTGTTGGATGGTGAGAGCGGGTCGGAGGAAACAACATGTCAGTCCAAGTTCGGACCCTGGCTGCTATGGCTTTCGCCGTCGCCAGTGTTACGCCATTATCAAACGACGCATTGGCGATGCCGATCATCGGTGCCGCCGCAATTGACAACACTGCTCCGACGGGCGTCGAAGACATTGGATGGCGCCGCGGTTGGGGATGGGGTGTAGGTGCGGGAATTATCGGCGGCGCTTTGATTGGCCGCGCGCTCGCCGCGCCCTACTACTACGGTCCCTATTATGAAGGTCCCTACTACGATTACTATGCGCCCCCTTACTATCCCGGCCCCGCCTATTATCCTCGCTACTATCGCCCCAACTACGATGACGACGAGGTCGCTGAAGGCGGTCCGGTTCAAGACGACGCCGTGGCTTACTGCCTGCAGCGGTTCCGGTCGTACGATCCGAGGAGCGGAACTTATCTCGGCTACGACGGCCTTCGCCATCCGTGCCCGTGAGGAACGCCCGACCAACGATGCGGCGATCAGCAGTTCCTAGCCACCATGCGATCGCGCACTCTAAGCTCAAGAACGAAAACACGTCTTCGCCGTCCTCGCGCGATAGGCTGCGTTGGTCGTCGCTAAGCCGAGCAAGCGGGCGCGATTTCGCCGCTTCTAGGTATGCTTCTGGGTATACCGGTAATTTCCACACTCACTCGCGGTGGGATTAGCGGGTCGTGGGCTGAAGGTATCCAGTGAACTAGAGCCGAATCACCGCTTTAGCCGTCGGGAATTGGCATTTTTGAACATCTAGATAATTTCGGACAAAGGTAGAATAGGGATCGAATCTACGTTCAATTGCGGAACATACGATAAACAGCAATGTCGGCACTTTATGCGCACACGATCATCTTAATTCTCAAGAAGCGATGGCCCAAGCTACAGTTCCGCGCGAGCCAAGCTCGACATTGAGACTTACGCAGAGGGGAGACGCCGGTGCACCCAACGCCCTTTGCCGCGCTGTCATTAGCGCGGCTCTGCCGCGCTCGTTCCCCTCTGAGAGACATCGGCGAGGAGCGGGGTCCCGCAGTCGGAGAAGCTTGACCACGCGCGCGCTCGCGGCGACGAAATTTTCGGACGATCTGCCGAGACAAAAGCGCCCCGAAGCGGGGAACTCCGGGGCTAGCGCGAAGTGCAGCGCTAGATTCACAGACCACCGGCGCGTGCGGTAACGGACAGTAAACTTCGAGCGAATCGTAAGAATCGAGCATTGGCGCGCCGGCGTGGGGAGGACGCGGTCCCGCCTCCGATGTGGAGACTTTGCCGAAAAGGCCATCGCGGAAGCTGCGAATCAACTAACGAATGCTGTTCGTCTTTGGTTTCCCGCCTTTCCGTGCGTGAGGGACGGCCAATGCGCGAGACCATCTTTCTCTCACATTCTGCAGGTGGGCAGCCGGTCGACGCAGGGCGCGTCAAATGTATGAAGGCTGATGCCATGGACAGCCGGATAATGCGAAGAGCATGCCTTCTCGCTTTTCTCTTGGCGGCCTTGGCGAATGCCGATGCTACGGCCGCCAGTGAATACAAGTGGTGGCACACGATGATTGGAGCCACCAAAAATAATCAGGACAAGATGGGGAGGGGCGTCGGCATAAGAGTTGGCGTGCTAGACGGCCTTGCCAATTACGAACATATCGAATTCGGCAAGCGGGTCGATGCATTCGGGTTCGACGATGGCATCTATGACGACTTCGATGACCATGGAACTCATGTCTCCGGCATTATCGGGGCCGGCCGCAACGGGTTCGGCATCGTTGGTATCGCGCCTGGAGTGCGGATAACCAACGTCGCCGTCTTCGATGATTTCGGCTTCGTGGGCGACGACACAACCACTGGCGCGGGCCTGCTCAAGGTTCAGCACGACGGGGGAACAGTCGCCAATTTGAGTTATGGCCCGGCAATTCTATATGACGATCTACTGGCGATCTCCCTCGTGTCCAATAAGATCGTGGTCACTCAAGCGGCGGGAAACGAAAGCGTCAATCTGCCAAGTATCGTCTTTAATCAACCACTCAAAAATCTGATCGTTGTTGGTGCGGTCGACCAGAAAAAGAGGATCGCCAGCTTCTCAAACCGGCCCGGCAATGGCTGCTTCTTGCGATATTATCGCGCAATCTGCCGGAACGGGGACAAACACATGTATCGGTTCTTGGTGGCTCCGGGTAAGGGCATCGTATCGACCGCCGCGAATGGCAAATACGTTGGCATGTCCGGTACCTCGATGGCAGCGCCAATGGTGGCGGGAGCGGCCGCATTGCTGCAGTCACGCTGGACGTTCCTCAAGAAGGACCCGGCGCGGACCGCCAACATTTTGTTGAGCACGGCCGAAGACCTTGGCAAGAAGGGTGTCGACCCCGTTTATGGGCGCGGCTTGTTGCGCATCGATAAGGCGATGAAGGCCTATGGCAAAACGTCCATTGCCATCGGCAAGACCGTCGACAATCAAAGAGTGAGCACGGCGGTGAACTATCTTGGGTTATCCTCCGGGTTCGGCACGGGGGCCGGTCTGCGCAAGGCGCTGGACGGGATCGTCGTCTTCGACAGCTTCGATCGCGATTTCAAAGCTGATCCGAACTCTCTTGTGAACACGACTTCGACCGCGCTTTCCCTGGCACGCCGGGTCGACAATCGCTTAGAGACGTCGGAGCGCGGATCGCTCGTCAGCGTGCAGGTGACAGATCACCTGGGCTTCACAGGGCTCGTCCCAGACCAGCCCGACGGGACCTTCGGTCAACTTGTTTCGCCGCTAGGCGATTTCAACGACGTGAAGCAAGGCAGCGATCCGTGGCGTCTTGATGGGGACTTTGACGCGCTGAGCTTCAGCTTCGGCCAGCGCGCCGACATGACGCCCGGCATCGTGATGGGTGGGGCAGAGGATCTGTTTCTGCTCAATCCGGAAGCGGCCTCGCAGCCGCTGGTGGCGCTCGGCAAGCAGACGTTCTTCGGTCTCGGCCGGTATAAGATCTCGGACAGCTTTGGGCTGGGCATGGGCTTTGTGATGAGCGATGCCGAGACCCATGCGCTCAAATCCGCGGGAGAAGGGCGCGCGTATCTGCTTCAAGCCGACTACACCCCAATCAAATGGCTCGGCCTGCAATTTACCCAGACACTGCTCAGCGAAGACAACGCCACGCTCGGCAGTTCGTCGGGCGGCGCCCTGGCATTGGGCTCAAGTGCAGAAACGCTCGCCTCGGGTGCGGCGATGTCGATGGATATTCTGCCAGGCACGACGGTGCGCTTCAACGTGACAGCCGCCATCACCGAGAGCGACGCCGCGCCCGGCAGCTTGTTCCGCAACGTTGATACGCTCTTTAGCCGCTCCTACGGTTTGTCGCTCGTGCACAAGGGCGTGTTCGGGGAAGACGATGAGATTGGGCTCAGCGTGACCAAGCCCTTCCGCATCCAATCGGGTGAGGCGTCGCTCGAGACGCCGGTCGGCCGCACCGTGACGGGCGAGGTGATCTATGAGCGCCGGACGTTCTCGCTCGAGCCGGAAGGCAGCCAAACCGATATCGACCTCGGCTATCGCGCCACCATCACGCCCGAGCTCGGGGTCGGCATCAACTTGTTTTACCAAGGCGAGGTCAACCACGACCCCAACGAAACGAGCGCCGGGCTCTTCAGCAGCATGCGGCTGATCTACTAACGTCGGACCGCCCGTTGCGCCTCGAGCAGAGCCGAGGAGCAGACGAAGCTCCTCGGCCAGAAAATCAAGAGCCAGAGCCTGACCTCACGCAGCGAGGCCTCAAAGAGGCGTCGGAATCAAGTCCCGCGCTCCAAGACTGTCGAGCTCAGCACCAATGTCGTGTGCGAACGCGCTGGGAACCATAACGTTGGTCATGGTCCAGGGACTTGGTATCACCGACACGGCAGAACTGTTGCTCGGCGGTAAGGCGATGTCAGAAGCGCCTTTTCAGAAAATTTATACCAAGAACGAAACTCAAAATTTGACCCGTGGATTGAAGTTTTGTCGCTCCCAGCAGCACAGCTTTGGCGACGGGCGCAGAGATGAAATTGGATAAAATTCTAACATTGTTCGTGAGCCGACCTTAGGCGCTTGTACCTTATACTTCCAGCGCACTGATGCCTGTGTGTTGGCGGTGGTGCGTATGGTAAAGTCGACGTTTACAGATTCCCAAATCAAGACCCAGCTTGACAGCGGCTATCACTGGGCGCGCGGCACGATTTCGTTCGCGTTTCCGACCACCAAGACGTGGGTGACGTCGCCCAAGGCAACAGGGTTTTCCCCGCTCAATAGCAATCAAAAAGCGGCCGCCATGAATGCGTTGGGGCTGTGGGATGATCTCATTGCCTCGCGCATTGTTTCGGCCGGAAGCAGCACAAAAGCGCAGATCAAGCTCGCCAACACGACGAGCGACATCGGCTACGCCTATGGCTACTTTCCCGGCAAATCAGCGATGGCGGGGAGCGTTTGGTTCAACCCGAAATATAACAGCGGGACGGGGGACCTCGTCTGTCCCTGCTGCGGTCAATGGGGCCATCAGACCTATATCCATGAGCTCGGCCATGCGCTCGGCCTGCGCCATCCCGGAAATTATGACGGCGGCACCGCGTCGTACGCAAAAGACGCGCGCTACCTGCAGGACTCCCTACAGTACACCGTCATGTCCTATTTCGACGCCTCCAACACGGGCGCCGACTGGGTGGCGAGCGACGGCAAACATTATTACGCGCAAACGCCGATGATGCATGACATCATGGCCATCCAGGCGATCTATGGCGCCGACACGACGACACGGGCCGGCAATACCGTCTACGGGTTTCACAGCACGGCGGGGAAGACCGTCTACGATTTTGCCGTCAACAAACATCCGGTGCTTTGCATCTACGACGCAAAGGGCGTTGATACCCTCGACCTCTCGCAATGGAGCACGCCCTCGCGCATCGATCTCGCGCCCGGCGTCGTTCTCCGACGCCGACGCGCATGACCAAGAACATCTCGATTGCCAAGACGACGTGGATTGAGAATGCGGTCGGCGGCGGCGGCAATGATCAAGTTTGCGGCAATACGCTTGCCAACGTGCTCTGTGGCAAAGATGGCAACGATCAAGTCAACGGCCGCGAGGGGTCCGACCAGCTTTTCGGGGACGCCGGCGCGGACACGCTTTGTGGCGGCGATGGCAACGACCGACTTGAGGGCGGAACAGGCAACGACACCTTGCGCGGAGAGGCGGGGAATGACGTCGTGGTCGGCGGCGCGGGAAAAGACGTGCTTTGTGGCGGTGGCGGAGCCGACACCTTTCTCTTCTGCGCCTTGAGCGACAGCGCACCAGGAAGCGGCGCCGACGTGATCTCAGATTTCTCCGCGCCAGAGCTGGACAAGATCAACCTCGCGGCCATCGATGCCAACGCGGCGCTTGCCGGAGATCAAGCCTTTAGCTTCATTGGCTCCGACGCCTTCCATGGTGTCGCGGGCGAGCTCAGGTTCGCCAGCGGCACCGTCGAGGCCGATGTCAACGGCGATGGCACGGCCGATTTCAGCCTCACCATCGCAAACTTGAGCGCGTTGGCGGCCGGCGACTTCATTCTTTAGTTTCAGCCGCTGCTAGCCCGCCTTTGCAGCGCTGGCGGGGAGCATTCGCGACTGGACCGCTTGCCTCCGCGTCCTTTGAAAACGACAGCCGAAATGGATGTCGCGCCAATCCCGGAACCCAAAATTTCCTGCGAGTCGGCGGGGCAACAAATGCTAGGTTGGATCTTTCATTGGCTCGGCGCGCGTCACGCGCAGATCGTCGTACCAGAGCTTGCCGGAGACCAGTCGCTCGGAGGCCGAGCGGGCGTCGAGCGTCAGGCGCACCTATTGGGCGCGACAGCCGGTCTCCGGAACGGTGAACGAGAACTCCATGTCCTCCCAGTCGCGGGCGATGCCCGTCATCATTGTGCTTTCGCCCAGCACGTCATTGCGCGATCCGGTGCATGCAACACGCCAAATGAGGCCGCGGCGCCCAAGCAGCTCGCTGCGATATTTGACCTGCAATCATAGGTGCCCGGCGGCAGCATGGTGAGCTGGCTTACGTCACGAAAGTCGACGCGACCGTGGCCAAATTCAACGAAAAGAGCACTGCTCGCCGTCGCGAGGGTCGTGCGACGATGTCGATGGTCACGCCGGAGCCCGAACTGATCGTCCAGTCGAACGGCAGTCCGGACAGCGGGACCTCGAAGCTGCCGTTAAACAAAAGACCGATTTTGGTCAGCTGTTCGGGCGGGCAGAAATTGCAGCCAGGCATAGTAGGCGAGCTCATGGAAATTGCGCGAGATGAGAAAGTTGAGGTAGCCACTGAAGCTCCTTGGCCGTGGGAGGTGCCGGCTGTCGCGGAGCGCGAGCAAGAGGTCGAGCGGGGTGCGCGCGTCGGTGATGGCGGACGGGACGTGCGCGAAGAATGCGCCTCGCCAGGGGGGATTGGTCGCCAGCAGCGCTTCAGGTGGGCATTGGCCTCGCCAATTTCGGCGAGGCGCGCAACAAAGGGAATGACCCTCGGCTCATACTGGGATCGTGTTCTGAGCAGGGCGTCGGCGTAATAAAGCGCCGTTTCATAGTTGCCCTTCCCATAGGCCTGTCGCAGGCTGTGAAAGACGGCAATGCTCTCGCCGATCGAGCGTTGGGCCGCGGCCTGCATCAATCGCCCAGCGCGCTCTTCCGTGGGGGCAAGCTGCGCGAGCAGGCGCAAAGCGCGGGCATTGAGAGGATCGGTGGCGAGGGCCAGCTCGAGCAACGGTCTGACCTTGCGAGCAAAATCCGGATCGAAAGGTTTCCACGTCGGACGACTGGGATTTAGGGGTTGACCTGAGGCCGCTCCGCTTGCCGTGGCGCGGCGGTGCCGGAGCCCGACGCCTTGCCGGCGAGCTCCGACCATTGCGAGACGCGATCCTCCGCGGCCGGAGAGGACGTATCGTCGTCGTCCTTGCCGTTGGCTTCGGGCTGGCTCGTCGCCTTGAGCTCGGATCGGCGTTTGGCAAGCTGCGCGCCACCACGTTGACGAGGGCAAGCGGCTCGTTCGCGCGCAGCTCGAGGGCGGCCTCAGGCGAGGTCGCCGCCAAATAGGCGGCAACGCTATGGGTGACGACGAGCCAGGCGAGGAGTGCGCCAAAGCTCGTCAGGAGAATGATCCTGAGGCCAGGACGGCGAACCGTCTTTGGTGCTTTCACGCATTCCCCCAAAGGATTGATGGGAGCAGAGGATCGCTCGCGGCCATGACAGTCTCATTGCCCGCAGCACAACGGCCAAAGCGCGCCACACCAAGGATTGGTCCTTTGGACGATTGAGCGGCGATCGTCGATTGGCGACGGATGGGCGTCGCTTGCGGACCCGCTTTGCTTTCCGCCGCGGTCCGATTTGGGAGCGCGATCATGGGCTTCATCGTAGGCGGCACGGCGTTCGGGCGATTTGAGGTCGTTCCACGCTTGCGTGACACGGCGCGCAAAGAGCGACTGAGCGTCGGCGACATCGGGGTGCACGAACTTCAAGAGCAGCGCCATATTGCGGCGAAGCTCGCCGTCGGAGGCGCCGCGATCGGCGCCCAGCACACGATAGCTGTCGGCGTCCGGAGAAAGCAAGACCTGCTCGATAAAGAAGGCGGCCGCGCGTTCATCGTTGCCGACGAGCGTCCCGTCTGCTCGCTCGCAGCCATGAGGGCGTCCCGATCCCCCGCCGCAATTCTGAGCAGTTGGACAATGCCCGGCGGGAGACGGTTGGCCCGGAGGTAGCCCGCTTGTGACGGGACGTGGACGAGATCGAGCGCAACCTTGAGGGCATCGGTGTCGAGCACCGCGTCACACCTAGCGCTTTTGTCAATTGAGCAGAGGGATCTTTCTGGGAACCGAGGCTTTGCCCCTCGGCCGAGGTCCCGTAGCCGTAGCCATAGCCATAGCCATAGCCGTAGCCGTAGCCATAGCCATACCCGGCCGTCCTGGCGTCGTACTTGGTGAGCACGGTGCCGATCACATGGGCCCGCGCATGGTTCAGACGTTTGAGGGCGCCAACGACCTGGCTCTTGCGAGCCTGGCCGGCGCCGACAATGAAAGCGGTGCCGCCGACGGCGGTCGACAACAACGGCACATCGGCAAGGCCCATGATCGGGCGGGCCATCGATGACGATGAGGTCGAAGACCTGCAGTCCGATGCGACAGCGAGCGACAAGAGCCGGGAGCCGCCCAGCAGGTCGGCGGCATTGGGCGGCAAGAGGACCCGAGGCCATGAAGGCCAGGTTGGCCGACGCTCGTTTTCTGGAATGTCTCCGGCGGGGTGCAGGCGCCGGTCAGGTAATTGCGACAGCCCGATGCTGTTGTCGAGATTGAGCTTCTTGTGCAGCGACGGGTTGCGCAGGTCGGCGTCGACGATCAGCACCTTGAGGCCCATGTTGGCGAAATGACGGGCGATCGCCAGACGGTTGACGACTTGCCTTCGGCGGGGCCGGAGCTGGTGACGAGCAGCGTCTTCGGCAGTCCATTTTCGGTCGAGAACTGGAGCGCGGTGCAGAGCGAGCGATAGGCTTCCGACAGCGCCGACCGGGGATCGGCGAACTCGGTCTCGAAGCCCTTGACGGCGCTGACCTTGGGGATGACGCCGAGCGTGGCCAGCCCGGCAAGCTGCTCGAGGTCTTCTCGCCGATCGCACGCTGTCGTCGAGGCGCTCAAGCACGTAGGCGACGCCGAAGCTCGGCCCCTAGCCCAAGCGCGAAGCGACAAGAGCAAGGCCTGCGAGATCTTGGGCGAGGAAGGAAAGCGCGGCAGCTCGCGCCTGGTCGACAACGAAGACGTTGTTGGCGCCGACGCCGCCGGCAACATCGACCTCCTTGAACCGCTGCAAGCAGGTTCTCATAAAGGGCCCGGTTGGTGTCGACCTCGCGTTTCAGGATGTTGTACTGAATGCTCCGCTTCTGCAGGTCGAGGAGCTCGGTGCGCAAGGTTTCGATGCGCTCCTTGATCTCGGTCTCCTGATTGAGGGAGGACTCGATAGGCGGCCTTCGAGCGAGTCCTTGATGGTCGTGACCTCGGTCGCCAGCTGGCGATCGATCTCCTTGATCTTGTTGTCGATCTGCACCATGGCCGGATAGCTCGGCTTGAACGTCTCGAGCTTCTCCTGATAATCGGTGACAAGCGCATTGCGTTTGCCGCGCAGGCCGTCGATGACGCTGTTGGTCAAGATCTGCGGCAGATTGATCGCGTCGCCGTTTCGACCTGCCGCCACAGCTGTTCGTTCTTGATGCGCTCGGAGATCGAGGTTGCCGAGCGCCGTGTTGGCGGCCGCGAGGTTGTTCTCGGCGATCGACGACTTCTCGTTGACGGTGACGATCTGCTCCTTCTGCGCGAAGTCGAGCTGGGCTTTCTCCGACTCCTCGAGCCGGAGCTTCAACTGCTTGATCTGATCCTCGAGAAAGGTCTTGGCGTAGGCGTTGGCCTGGAACCGCTTGTCGAGATTGGAGGCGATGAAGGCGTCGGCGAAGGCGGCGGCGATCCGCTGCGCGCGCCGCTGGGACCGGATCGTCGTAGGTGACGTCGACGAGGCGCGAGCCGGGCACCGGACGCACGCTGCGGTTGTCGAGAACGATGCCGGTGGCCGTGCGCTCGAGCTCGGCCTTGGTGCTGGCGAGTCGCCCGGCGCTCGGAGCGGAGCGAGAGCTCTTGGCGCCCAGGCGAGAATCGAGAACTGCGTTGGCGTCAGAAAGCTCTCGTCCTCGCCGAGCTTCTAGCGCCGAGACGACGCGCTCGGCGATGGCGCGGCTCTGCAGAAGCTCGTATTGGGTTTTCAGAAACTCAAGGTCGGTGCCCTCGACCGGCGTGACGTTGCCGCCTTCGACGACCTTGGCGACGTTGCGGTCTATCTGGAGGCGCACGGTTGCCGTATAGAGCGGCGTCATCATCAGCGTGCGCAGCCCCCCTAAGGCGACGCAGGCGGCGACGATGCTGGCAATCAGGCCCTTGCGCTTCCAAACGATGTGCCAGTAGGTGAGCAGCGTCGTTGCGAAATCGGGCTCGGCGTCGAGCGGGTCGATCCCGTACGGGCTCGGGACGCCGTATCCTGTGCGCGGCGCAGGGACGGCGTGGCCCGTCGTCACGAGACGGCCGGGCGTCGGCGGCGGCTCACAGGCGAGGGGTCGTCTTTATCGTGCTCATGGCCCGAACTTTGCCCCAACTTACGCATGGGCGCGCCAAAAGGCGCAGGTCTGAAATGCCACCGCCGTCAGAGGATGGCGGCAAAGACTCCGACGGCCGGGATGACCTTGAGGACGTTCTGGAACATTGATCTTGGCCGTCGAGGTATCGGCGACGATCAAGTCGCCGGCCTGGACCGGCGGGTCGTCGGCGTGCCCGGCGCGGATCTCGCTGATGTCGAATTTGGCCGCCGAGCGTTTGCCATTGATTTCGCGGAAAATGACGATCTCGTCCGAGGCATCGGGATTGACGCTTTCCGCCATGGCGATCACCTGCAAGAACGTGCTCTTGCCCTTGATCGGATAGACGCCGGGCTTTTTGACGGCACCATCAATGGTGACGCGCTGGCTGTTGTATTCTTTGATGTAGACGCTGACCTGGGGCGACTGCAGGTATTTCTTGCCGAGCTTCGATTCGAGATCGCGCTCCATCTCTTGCGCCGTGCGCCCGGCAGCGGGCACCTCGCCGACGAGGGGCAGGTTGACGGTGCCGCTGTCGGCGACTTGCACCGAGCGCGACAGCTCCGGCACTTTGAACACGGACACGTCGAGCACGTCCTGCGGACCGATTTTATAGGCGCTGCTGCCCGGCTTGGTGACAGCGGTCAGCGCCTCGGCTTCGCGCGCGGCGGTCGCCGTTGCCGCGGGCTCATCCGCGGCGATCACAAATGCGCCGGCCTTCTGTTCGGTGGGCGCCAAGCCGCCGGTGGTCATGCCCTCACTTAAAGAGGGTCCACAGCCGGCCAGGGCTGTGACGACGATCAACAGCGACGCGCTCCTCGCTCGCGTCCGAGCGCTCCGCCCCGAAAGCACCCTCGTCACCATGTGCACCCCCCGACCACTCGATG
>CAVOUC010000028.1:0-247889 GCA_963699485.1 uncultured Alphaproteobacteria bacterium
TCACGATGCCCAGAGGACCGTGCTGGCGCGCCCTGCTCAGGGTGCTGTTCATACCGGGCGCCGTGTACGTGGTATCGCCCGTGCCGAACACCATCTGATTGTCGAGCGTTGCCGTCGCGCCGGCGCCGATTGCCGAGGAGTTGCGCAGCCCCGCCGCGACCGTCGTCTGGGTGCCGAGGGCCATCGAGTTGCGCGCGGAGGCCTGCGCGCCATTGCCGATGGCCGTCGACTGATCCCGTCCGCCGTCGCGCCGTTGCCGACGGCGGTCGAGCGTGCCGCCGCGGAGACCGAGCGCGTTCCGATGGCGACCGAGTTCGGCGCGGTCGAGCTTGCCGTCTGCCCGAGGGCAATCGTCCCGTTCCCCTGGGCACTCGAGCCCTGGCCTTGGGCGATGGCGGCGTTGCCCACGGCGCTGTTGTTATCGCCGAGGGCAACCGCGCCGCGCCCGAGCCCCGTGTTGTTGGCGCCGACGGCCACGGCGCCGGTGCCGGACGCCACGTTCGGATCGCCGATCGCAACTGCGCCATTGCCCGAGGCCGCGTCGAGGTTGCCGATCGAGACGGCGCCCGTGCCGCTGAGAACCGAGGACTGCCCGCCCGCAAACGACCCGGGACCGGCGGCAGCGAGGACCATGGCGTTCTGGCCGATCGCGGTCGTGCTGACGGCCAGCGCCTGCGACCCGTTGCCGACGGCGGTCGAGCTTTCGCCGGCGGCGGCGGCCAAAGTCCCGATCGCAACGGCATTCGCCGCCGTCGAGTTCGCCGTCTGGCCGAGAGCGATGGTGCCGGCCCCCTGGGCGGTCGAGCCTTGGCCTTGCGCGATCGCCGCCTGACCGTTGGCGGTGTTTTGATCGCCGAGCGCCGACGCGCCCTGACCGTTGGCGGTATTGGTGTTTCCGGACGCGGTGGCGCCTTGGCCCGTGGCGAAGTTCGAGTTGCCTTGAGCAACAGCGCCGTCGCCGGACGCCGTGTTCGAGTTGCCGATCGAGGTGGCGCCGGTGCCGCTAATGACGGAGGACTGCCCGCCCGCGAACGAGCCGGGGCCCGCGCCGGCGGCGACGGTGGCGTTGACGCCGATCGCGGTCGAGGTAACGGCCAGCGCCTGGGAGCCATTGCCGACGGCGGTCGAGCGTTCGCCCCCAGCGACCGAATTCGTGCCGATGGAGATCGCGTTCGCCGCCGTCGAGCTGGCCGTCTGGCCGAGAGCGATGGTGCCGTCCCCCTGCGCGGTCGAGCCCTGGCCTTGCGCGATGGCCGCCTGGCCGTCGGCCGTATTCTGGTCGCCGAGGGCCAACGCGCCCTGGCCCGTGGCCGTGTTGGTGTTGCCCGAGGCGACGGCGCCCTGACCGGTGGCGGTGTTCGAATTGCCTGTCGCGGCCGCGCCCTGGCCCGTCGCGGTGTTCTCGCTGCCCAATCCGACCGCGCCAAGGCCCACGCCGAAGTTGAAGTTGCCCATCGCGGTGGCGCCGGTGCCTTCCGCCGTATTCGAATTGCCGATCGACACGGCGCCGGTGCCGCTGACGACGGTCGACGACCCGCCCGCGAACGATCCCGGACCGGCGGCGGCGGCGACCGTGGCCCCCGCGCCGATGGCGGTCGAGCCTTCGGCTAACGCCTGCGCCCCGTCGCCGATGGCGGTCGAGTCCTCGGCGCCCGCGGTGGCTCCGTTGCCGATCGCGATCGCCGTCGTGTGGGTAGCCGTCGATGTAGCGCTGCCTAAAGATCCCGCACCGGCGACCGCACCGCCGCCGATCGAGATGCCCTCCTGGAACGTCTCGAGGTCCTGGTTGCCGAGCACGACATTGCCGCCATGGGAGGAGATGCCCTGGGTGGCTATGAGCTTGCTCGCCTTGATCGACCCGCCGGCGTCGATGTTTCCGGTCACGGTCGAATTGCCGTCGACGTAGGTGTCACCGGTGGCCAGGAGCGCGGGTTGTCCTTTACCGACGTCGACTGTGAGGGTGCCGTTCCACTTTTGGTTGCAGTTGGGAAGGCCGGCGCTCTGGACATACAAACGCCACCTCCGCCAGGATCGTTTGCTGCTGCGGCGACCTTGCAGTCAGCCGACGAAAACAGCTTTCGCATCAACCGCGCCCTCAAACTGCTTAGTCCCGATCCTTATGATCAGTGGATCAAGGTCGGCCAAATCCGGCTCTGTTCGGCCTTGATGTTGCGAGACTTTGATCTTCCGATTGGCGGCTTCGGAGGCTCAGATGGAAGGCAAGGTATTTCAGGCGCTTGTGGCGCAGCTTGGTGATCTGACGGGCTTGCAGCGGGAGGCTTTGATCACGACCCTGAAGCGCAAGCTGCCGGTCAACGAAGCGGTGACCTTGATCGAGACACGGTTCGATGCCGATCCGGTTTGCGCTCATTGCGGTTCGAGACATGTGGGCGGCTGGAGCTCGGCGAACGGGCTGAAGCGCTACCGCTGCAAGGACTGCTTACGCACCTTCAATGCGCTCTCCGGCACCTCGCTCGCCCAACTGCACCGCCGCGATGCCTGGTTTGCCTATGCTCAGGCGCTCGCCGACGGCGTGAGCCTCAGGAAGGCCGCCAAGCGCTGCGCCATCGCGCTCGACACCTCGTTCCGCTGGCGCCACCGGTTCTTGAATGCCGCACAGCGGGTGAAAAGCAACGCCGTGAAGGGCATCGTTGAGATGGATGAGACGTTTATTCGCAAGTCCGCCAAAGGCTCGAAGCGCCTCGTGGGCCGGGCGCCGAGAAAGCGCGGCACGGCAGCAAAGCCCGGACTCGCGACCGACGACTATGTCCCTGTGCTCATCGTGCGCGACCGGCACGGGGCGACGACGGATCAGATGCTTTCCGATCTCACCGCCCCGACCATTGCGGCCTACCTGGCACCCGTTGTCGAAACCGGCGCCGTGCTCGTCAGTGACGGACGCGAGGCTTACGCGAAATTCGCCGACGACCGCGCCCTCCTGCACATCTGCCTCAACGCCAGCCGCGGCGAGCGTATCTACGAGGGCTTCCAGATCCAGAACGTCAATGCCTACACCAGCCGCCTGAAAGAGTGGCTGCGACGGTTCAAGGGCGTGGCGACCCGGTACCTCGCGAGCTATCTGGGATGGCGCCGCATGATCGAGCGCGAGGGTGAGAACCTCACCGCAGCCCGCTGCATCAGTGCGGCACTGCTCTATCCCGCAACATCAAGCTGGAACAGAGCCGCCAAATCCTGCATGACGCCTACGATGGTCAAGCGGAAGGTCTCTACCTTTGGATGGGGTGGGCTCAGACCTCCAGCAAGTTCAATGCGAACGAACACACTTACAAGTGGGGCACATTTGGTAAGACGGCGGGTCGCAAACTAAGACTGGGGACGCTGTTCAAGCTGGCTGATGTGGCTTTATACGGGGGATAATAGATTGCAGGGGGTTTTTATAACGAATGAATTTGCATGTATCGCGTGGCTTGGAGTTTTTCGTCAGTGGTGATTATCGCGACGGAGAGTTGACCGACCAGACTCTTTCAGCATTGAGAGCGGCATTCGCACAATATGGGCATAAGCCGTCGGAAGCCATGTGGGTCGGAATCAGGGGCTTGGTCGATGCCTTGGAACGCATGGCAAACGGCACCCTTGATCGTCTGCCCCACCTCTCGCCGCTTGATCCGGGCGTGGGCAAAACAGAGTGCGTTATCCACTTCGTGCGTAGCTTGATCGCTTCCCCATCGCACTCTCATGTGGGGATTCTCGATCTGTGTCTCCCACCTCAAAGAAATCGGAACCCTCGCCCGTAGGATGCGTCTCAATGAAAAGGATGTCGCCGTTTACACCACGGATGAGGAAACGAATGCATTCGGCTGTAAGGACATCGACAACGCGCGGGTCCTCTTCGTCACCCAGCAGATGGTCCATTCACGGCTGGCGGATGGCAAGCAATTCAGCGATCTCGAGCTTTTCCATTTCAAAGGCCAGCCCAGGCAAGTGAAGATTTGGGACGAGGCGTTGCTTCCGGCCGAAGAACAGACCCTGACCATAGATGCCATGGCCCGGCTGCCTTCCTTGCTGCGTAAGCTCTCCTCCCCACTAGCGGACCAACTGCACGAGGTTTGTCAGCACGTGCGGGGACTGGCAAACGGGGCGACCTACCACTTCGCGGATTTTGTAAGCAGCTACGGCCCTAGATATGAGGATGTAAAGTCCTTATTCAGCAAACATCCTACCCGCGATCGCGAAGCAGCCCGCACACTCTGGAACCTCTCGGGCAAGGAGGTCCGGGTGCGCCAGGATATGACCGGCAACACCCTGCTCGACTATCGGAACCATCTGCCAGAGGACTTCTATCCAGTGGTCATTCTCGATGCCAGTGGGCGAGTGCGGACGACTTATGAGAACTGGCAGAAGGACAGGCGCAATCTCGTCACGCTGCCGACGGCGCAGAAAAGCTACGACAACCTGACCGTTCACGTCTGGAACAGGGGCGGGGGCAAGTCGGCCTTTCGAACCCAAGCGAGTGAGTTGATCGAAGGCATCGCCGCAACCATCAACGGCAAACCCGACGAACAGTGGCTGGTCATTCTTCACAAAGAGGACGAGTGGCACATCCCAGGCCAGAAGCGCATCCCCGACCTCATGAAGCTCATCAGCGATCTCGTGCACAGGCCTGACAACGTAGCGTCGCTCACGTGGGGCAATGAGAAGGCAACCAATGAGTTCAGCGCGATCAAGAACGTCATCCTTGCGGGCACGCTATTCTACCCAGAGTCAGTATACGAGGTGCGCGCGAGAGCCAGCAAGGGGTTGGGGGCGGCCGAGGAGCTTGACCTGGATTCCTTCAAGGCCCTTGAGTTGGGGGAGCACAAGAACCTGATCCTGCAAGCTGCGTGTCGGGGGTCTGTGAGGAAATGCGTCGACGACCAAGGGGAGGGCATGGACCTGTATCTCATTGCCTCCAATAAAACCGGGATTCCGTATGTCCTCACGGAGATTTTTCCAGGAGCGCGACTCAAGCAATGGCGGCCAACCGATAAGCCCCTGAGCGGGAAAGTTGGAGAGGCGGTAGAATATATCGATAAACATTTCAAAGACTGGTGGGCTAAACCGCTGCCGTTCAGCGAGGTGCAACACGCGATCGGCATGAAGTATCGGCAAAACTTCAATCAGGATATCCGCCAACATCCTGATTTTCGCGAGGCTTTGATAAAAATGCAAGTGAGGGAATGCAGTTTTAATGACTCAAAGCGCTTGACCCACTTCTGTCGGTTTGTGTCGGACCAATAAAAAAAACGGCGATCAGTGTTCCAGGCCGCATCCGTCGCACAACAACCACAGAAACAAGTCAAAACAGGAGAAGTAATGAAGAACCCTTAAAGGACCCTTCTTAAGGGAATTTCATTACTCTCTTGTAGGGCGAGGAACCTGCCCCCTGGAATACTAACAGCCAATTCTGACCAAGAGCCTCCTAGCCTGACGCTGCTTTCATGATCCGATTGATGGCCCTACGCTTACTCGCCACCGAAGCATGATCAGATTGATGGCCCTGCGCTTACTCGCCACCGAAGCTTGCAGGTTCTTCGCCATCTCGCATGCAAGCGACAAGTGCTCAACGGTGCCACCGGGATGCGTTGGCCCCCCAACCACTTGTATCAGGGAGTTTGAGCCTGGGAAACGCCTGTAGGTGCTCGCGAGCTACCGATCCAAAGGCGGTTTCTAGGTACCGGTTTTGGGCCCTACTGTCATCACCACCGCAGTGCAGCAATATTTGCTTAAGAGCGCGAAATGGGCGCTCGATCGGTGCGCTGCAGCTGGCTGAATTCCCGCCAAACCGGGACGCGCATTCATTCCGAGGAGAATTTTCTTCTTGCCGAAGGTCGGAAATGCTCATTATTTGTTTTACTGCGGCATATGAGGAGCTGCCAAATGGCGAAGATCGATGGTCTCGAAACGTTTTCGTATAAAGAGCTTCTGGATTTGCAGGAGCGCGTTAGGGTAGCACTTGTCGATCGCAAGGCTGCCCAAGCTCGGGAGGTGAAAGAGAAATTGCAAGCGCTGGCGAGCAAGTCGGGCTTTAGCTTGTCCGAATTGTTTGGTGGGCAGCGAGGTGGACGAACCCTGGCCGTCAAATACCGCAATCCTAAGGATGCGTCGCAGACGTGGACAGGGCGGGGACGACGGCCAGCGTGGCTCGTCGCTGCAGTGAAGAAGGGCGCGAAGCTTGAGAGCTTCCTAGTCTGAGGCTGTTTTGAAGGCACGGCGCTGCGATAGCGCGTATGGATAAGGTCGGCAGCAAGAAAGCCGGTCCCGCATGACGCGCTCCAAGAGATTGCGGGAGAGGGCGGCAAGGTCGTTGCAAAGAAGAGGGCGTGAATTCGCATGGAGTGGTTGGCAGGAAAAGGGCGCCGGTCCCCGGGGGAGAAGACCGAGCGCCCTAGCCAAGTCCCTCGGGGGAGGGCATGGCTTTCGGAGGGATCGCGAAAGCCTGGCTAGCCGTAACGCCTTCAAAGCGACGTTGCAGCCAGGCTGCGGATACCACTGCCGTCCACATGCAGCAATGAGACCAAGGGACTATGCGTTTTCTGGCGGTGCTGCGCCTCTTATCCATGGGCAAGCAACTCGCGGCGATTGCGACGCATCTCGGGATCGGAGAGGAGACCGTGCGCAGTCATCTCAAGAAAGCCGAGAGCAAGCTCGGCGTCCGTAACCGCACGCACGCGATCGCCCAAGCCATGCGACGGCATTTGATCCCGTAAAGAAGGGGCCGCCCGCCAAACTGACGGACGGCCCCGCGCCCGCCTAATGGCCCGGCTTTTTCATCGCTCACCCCAACCAGCCCCTTGCTGCGGCGACTTGTCACGAAGCCGCCGTCTGTAGAGAAGGTGGTCTACTCAGGCTCGACAGATTGCCGATGGGCCTTCCATTTGGAACAACTACCTCGCGGTATCCTCACTTGATGGGAACGTAAGGCTCACGCGGCGCGTTGAAGTGGAAGGTCAGCCGGGCACTCAGAGTTCTGAATGTTGTCGGGGTTCGACCCTCACCGCGATCTCATCGAACGCTGGTCCGTCGAACCTGATCGTCGCCGATCCGATATCGATAAAGCTGTAGTCCAGACCAAAGCTCACGTTTCGAGCGAACATCCATGTCAGCTTCGCGTTCGACGGTATCACTGGCAAAGGACATGTCAGTGCGGGAATTGATGAGATTTTCACCGCGACCGGTCGATTGGGCTATGTATGGTCCAATGTCATGGTTCGCGCCGACTGCTAACGAAACGACTGACTTCATGGACTAACTCCCCCTGACATCCCAGACGCGCATACGCCCCTCCACGCACAGACTGCGGTCATTAAGCTTGTGAGGGAATCAGAGGGCAATCTGAGCCCCCGACTTATCACCGTTCCCCACAACCCCTCAGGGACGGGCGCAATTTGACGGCAAAAATGGACGACTGTCAGAGGCTTGGCACGTGAAAGGCGGGAGAACAGCGCCTGTTCCAACGTCGCATCTGGGGCACAGCAGTCATGGAATGCGACGTATCTCGTTTGGCGGCGCGGCGCGTTAGCCCCAGAAGAAAGGCGGCCCACTTGGGCATGAAACTCGTGGCCCTATACATGGGGCAAATCTTGCCAGTCTTGCCAGGCATCCGAATCTTGTTAGTCCAGAAGGCTCATAGCCTCCATGGAGGTCCACTTTGCTGCGCTGGCTCGAAACTGCGGTCGATCGTTGATGCCATCGGGCTCGAATGCGAACCGATTGAGCACGACATAAGTCGTGCGCGGCGTCGCTATCGCCGCCTAACAATAGAACGGCAAGGCACCCATCCCATGAATGACGACATCGACGACGACACCCCGCCAACCTCCGTTCAAGGGGAGGGGCGAGTGACCGGCCGCATTTACATCGCCCGCATCGGGACGCTCATCAAGATCGGCCACTCCACCAACGTGCATGGTCGCATTAGGCAGCACCGGCAGTGGTATCGGAAGCCGGTCGAGCTTCTGTGCAGCTTTCCGGGATCGAGAGAAGACGAGAAGGCGATCCACGAAGGTCTTGCGACATGGCGAGTTGGAAGGCGCGGCGTGAACGGATCGCCAGAAGAGCTGTTCATGCTGCCAGACGAGCACGTCGCCACGCTCGTCGCGGCGGCTAGGCGGCTAATGGAGGGCACCCATCGCACGACTAGAGTGACAATTACGATTACCATTGAGGGCACCGCAGCCGAGGCGATCACGGTGGAGACGGCCTCAGACGAGCACGCGCAAGGCTTGCGCGACTCTATCCTCAGCCTCGTCGCCGACTGCGAACCAAACGCCGACGATGAGGTCGAAGCCGCTGCTTGGTTAGTCGACCAGCAGCTCAAAGAGCGCTTTGCGAAGAAGAAGGGTAAGTTAAAGGCGTCGCCCATGACCCCGGTGGTGCGGTGCTTCGCCGTTGACCCCGGTGATGTGGTTGAGGGCTGAAGTGTGAGGCTTGGCGGCAGCGAGCCGCGAGCGATGGAAGCTATTCGAGAAATAAGCGAGCGGTCGCGATTTAGCGTTTCTAGCGCCTAGGAGAGTCGTGCAGGCCGATCCGCCTATTATGCGGGCCCCCCCGAGACCGTGTCCATTCTTGCCGCGCTAGCGGTCAAATACGTGCTCTCGCTCGAATCTCGCGATGCTTGAGCCGCTTTCGAAGAACCGCCCCGCCCGAGGGGTGCCCCCCAGCCAGTGGCAAGGGACGCGCTTTTCACGGGGGGAGCGGCAGTGCCCCCGCCACTAGCGTAGTTACCGACAGCCGCAGGCTTTATCTCTGCGCAAGACGAGAGCACCTGAGACCATCGGCTTATGAGGGAAGGGCTTAAGCAGCGGGGGGGGCTGCCGGGACGGCTCTCCCCTCATGAAACGAGGCTGCGCCCTATACGCTACACTATGCAAGGTAAATAATTGAGGTCGCCTCGCAAATTCAGTGTACCGCATAGCAATTGACAAAAACGCGCGGCGTGCGCGAAAGAAAGCGCCCCGAAGCGGGGGGCATCGAGGCTCACTTCCGTTCGAGCCTGGCGCGCACGCTCTTGGGATTGAACGGACGGCCGCTCTCGTTGAAGTGGCCCGTCGCCGCTAACTCGCGACCGATACTTGGCCACTTCTTGATCTGAGAGTCACTTGGCGGGCTCGTGCTCGACCGTTGGCGAGGCATCGAACCACTCTTGACGGCCATCCTCGCGCGTAATCGACATCCCAAACCATTTGCGCCGCACCTCGTCATAGTGGGCCTCCTGGCGCTGCACGTGCCGCAGACCCCGACCTGAGATGCGGCCAACGGCAATCACTAGGCCGTCGTCATCGGTGACGGCGTAAGCGGCGAGGTTATAGATGCCGCGATCGACGCCGAGCCAGCTCCCCGTTGGGACTTCCGGTATCAGCCACTCGAATGTGATGTGGACCTCGAACTCATCGCAGGGCTCGCCAGCTCTCTCGGCCTTGTGCACGAGCTTGGCCGACTGCGGCTTACCCCTCTTGATGAAGGCGGCGTCGTGGAAGGCATGGCCCATCTCCAGGGGGAACAGGGCCCCGATCGCGCTCGTGAACGAGATGACCTCTCCCGTTCGCATGTCCACGAGGTTGCTGACTGTGACGGGCGCTGCAAAACGACTTTTCGTCTGGTCCTGCGGGTGCAGGTTCAGCCAGATGTAGTACCGATCGGCGGCCTCGTCCCAAAGGAAGAGGTAGAAGCCCCGGTTGTTGCCGTAGTAGCTGACGGGGCGCAGCCGTGGCGACTTGGCCAGACGCGCGATTTCATCACGCAGCGCACCCTCGCGTTCGAGGTTGGAGCCAAGGTGGCGCAGCTCATCGAGAGCCGCGTCGAATGCGGGAGCCTCGATGTTGAGACGGCCCGCCGTTGGCACCTGTGCTCCTTCCTGGCTATTGCGCAACTCGATGTAGCTGTTGATCTGGCCTTGCACGTCGATGCGGATGCCAGCGCTTGCCCCGGTGCCAAGAGGCAGAGGACGCAGAAAGCGATAGATGCGCCGCTGCATCTCGTTGTTTCGCTCCTTCTTCGTCATCGAAGCAAAGCGCTCAACGTCGGGAAGAAGCTGCGCGAGGAGGCGCGTGTAAGCGAGGTGCGCGCGCTTCATGCTGTCCTTGAGCATGGCGCGCTTATGCTTGGAGGGATTGTGAATCTTGAAGACGGCGGTCTTGTAGACCTTCACGTGCCCCGGTGGCTTCGGCTTCTTGCCGCGCTTTTTCTGCTCCGTGGCAGGCTGCTCTGAATTTGCTGTTTCTGCCATCGATCGAGCACTGCACGCAAAGGCCATGCCCATGGCTCGACTTTACAGGAGCAAATTAATCGCGGACAGAGAAATGGTCAGCGCTTCATCGTCCGCGCCTCTGCTTGCCGTGCATATGTCCCTCCATCCACCCTCACTTGCGCTTAAGCATGGCGCGCACGCTCTTCGGATTGAACGGCTTGCCCCGCTCATTGACGTAGGTTCGGCTAGAGTTCCAATGCGAAGTGACCGCCCACGCCTGCGGACGCAGTATCTAATCGCCGGTGAAGCCGAGCCGTCGCAGCGCCTGTCGTGCAACCGCCCCCGTTTTTTTCTTTAGCGCAAGATTATTGAGGCGTCTGACAAGGCGTGAGAGCCAACGTTCCTTGGCTCCGGTCCATATAAAATCCCTGACATCGAGACCTTGGCCCGAGCGATCCGCTCTGCATCATCTTTCGCGTCTTCGTCGCTCTTCGGCTGCACGGAAAGCTGCAGAATGGGTTTTGCGCTGACCGGAAGCGCAACATCCCATCCAGCAGCACCTGCTCTAGAAATTCGATCGGTTGAGCCAATCGTCAACGTAGCCGAATGCCTTGAAGGGCTTTGCGATTAACTTGGACACTGATTTCCCCTCATGGCCTCCAAAGCTGCTTTGGCCTCATCCATCGTCGCGTATTTGCCCACCTCTTTGTATCTGACCGTCTGTGTCGTAGTTAGTTCGTTACTGGTCACGATCCGGCATTCTTTAGCCGTATTGTCTCGTATAACGTAAAACACATCGGCAGCTAGAAGTGATTGAGGGGCACCTAGGATTAAAGTCGCAGCGATAAGATACTTCTTCATGTTGTTCTCCTTTCGCACCGTTGGCTTAGAGGGCTGGTCTGAGAGCCTCCTGTTTTAAGCCGGCCCACCTCCGTCTAGGCGGCAACTAATATCAGTTCCCTGAGGGCTTTGCTCCCCACTGTTGCAACATTGGACTTTCTTCGTCGTGGAATAGGGTGCGTGGTTCATGGGCATCAACAAGCGCCATAAAACTATCATCGGGGAAATCGCCGAGCGCGCGCAACGGTGCGACTCAGGTGCAACTTAGCGTCCATCCACGGCCTCACTTGCGCTTGAGCATGGCGCGCACGCTCTTGGGATTGAACGGACGGCCGCACTCGTTGACGTAGCCCTTAGCCGCCAACTCTCGACTGATCCTTTGCAGACTGCGACGCGCGCCGGTTGTGGGACTGGCTCTCCGCAGCCGCCTGGCCTCAGCCACGACTTCGGGGCGCCTCTCGGCATGGGACTTCCGCCCCTCGCATTTCCCCTTCTCGGCCTTGACGCGCGCGCGCGCCCCTTTGAGCTTGGCGACAAGGGCGGCTTTCTCGAACTGCGCCACTGCACCGAGGATTTGGCGCACCATGATGGCCGTCGGTGTGTCGTCGACGAAGGAGTCGGGACTGTCGGCGGCGATCAACTCGATGCCGAGGCCGCGCAACATCCGGTGCCCGGTCTCCTGCACGATGAGATCACGGGCGAAGCGGTTGGCCGTCTCGACGATGATGGTGCGCACTCCATTGCTGGCAATGTGGGTCAGTATGTCCCGGAAGCCAGGCCGCACGGCGATGGGGTCGGCGCCGCTGACGGCGGCGTCGTAGAACTCGCCCACGATCTCGAACCCGGCGCGAGCGGCGAAGGCGCGGATGGCGTCCCGCTGGCGCCGGTCGCTGTCCTTGTCGGGGCCGACGTTGGCGGCGCTGGAGGTGCGCAAATAGGCCAGCGCGGGCGCTGTCTTCTTCCGGCTCATTTTCCCCGTCCGTATTGGCAATTCAGCCAGATCGACACCGCAAAAAGCAAGGGTGCGAGACCCCCCGAGAGCGGCCCCAACCTCAGCCACGCTGACCAAGTCTCCGGGCTCAATGGGTGCCAATCTCCGGACCGCGCCCACGCCTTATGCACGCGGCCAACGGGAAGTATATACTTGACAAAGCAGCGGGCCTAATCTAGATAGGGAGCATCCAAAGGATGGTGCTCCCATGAAGCTCAGTCTCACGAACGAGATTTACAACGACGAGGACGCGGCCCGCGCGCACCTAGAGGCGCAGCTTTGGCCCAACGGCCCCGTATGCCCTCACTGCCATTCCAAGGACGCTACGCCTCTACAGGGCAAGGCGCACCGCAAGGGCTTGCATCAGTGCAACAACTGCCGCGAGCAGTTCTCAGTGACGGTCGGAACCATCTTTGAGCGTTCCAAGATCCCTCTCGCGAAGTGGGTCTTGGCTGCCCACCTCATGGCCGCCAGCAAGAAGGGCATGAGCGCCAAGCAGGTCCAGCGCCTGCTCGGCATCAGCTACAAGAGCGCTTGGTTCGTAATGCACCGCATTCGCGAGGCGATGGCCATTGATGCCAAGGCTGGCCCCATCGGGGGCGAGGGTAAGATCATCGAAAGCGACGAAACCTACGTCGGCGGCAAGGCCGCGAACGCTCATCGCAGCAAGCCCATTCCTAAGAAGCATGCTGTCGTGGCCCTCGTCGAGCGCGGCGGCGAGATGCGCGCCAAGCACGTCGCCACGGTCAGCATGAAGACCCTTCGCGCCACGCTGACGAAGCATGCCAGCCGCAAGTCAACCCTGATGACAGACGACAGCCCCGTCTCGCGCCATCTGCGCAAGGAGTTCAAGGCGCATGGCGTCGTTGTCCATTCGGCTGGCGAGTACGTCGGCAAAGATGGCGTCACCCACACGCAGACCGTCGAGTCGTTCTTCGCCATTCTAAAGCGTGGCGTATGCGGCTCATTCCATTCCGTGTCGGAGCAGCACTTGCAGCGCTACGTGGACGAGTTCGCCTTCCGCTGGAATACGCGCTCGTCGCTCGGGATCGAGGACGCGGAGCGCGCCAACCTCCTAGTGAAGGCCGCCGCTGGAAAGCGGCTCACCTATCGGCCGCCTCACAAGGCCCAGGACACTTAAGCAGAAGGCGAGGAAGTTGCACGCGAAGCGGCGCCGCAACCGTCAACTCGACATCGAACGCGAACAGCCCTAATGGGAAAGGCGAGGCTGCTAGACACAGCCTCGCCCCTCTTAGGGGTTCCGCAGGGTGTGCGCCCAGCGAAACCAAAGCAGTCTTTGCTTGCCTCTGTTTGCGTCCCCGTTCAAGTGCGTAGCGGGCGCACTCTCTGTTCATTTTCAACAGAGAGGTTCAAACGTGGAAAGCAACATCACCTTCCAAGGACCAGGGCCATTTCACTTGCCCACAATGCAGTACGCCAGAGCCGACGGCTACACCAATAACGGAGTGACCCTCTTGATGTTTTGCGTCCTGACAGGACGCGGGACAGAGCCCGAGGCAGTAAACATTCAAATGACAACTGACGTTGCTCGCGAGACAGCGGCGCTACTGCTGCAAGCGGCAGATCGGTCTGAAAAAGGGGTAGCCTAGTCATTTCGCCCTTGGGCGGCTCTTGGGGCCGCCCCCTTCTTTCTTTTGCCGCTCCTTGACCATCTCGTCGTGGGTCTTGGGCTTGGTCTGGAGCATGCGCTTCAAGATCGCGTCTCCCTCACGCGGGTCCAATTCCGGCTTCTCATTCGCTCTCGGAGGCTTTGCCAATGACCGAACCCTTCGAAGATTGGAATACGACAACCTCGCTCCATGCGTCGGCTAAGCATGTGCACGCTCTCGGAGCGATTACCCTACTCTACAACGATCTTGAGCACGGCATGTCGTATGTTTTCAGCGAGTGCATAAGCCTCGCGCAGAGCTTGAGCGACTCGATTTATGCTCGGCTTACCAACAAAGAGCGGGTGGACCTATTACGAGAACTGATCGCGGCCAAGGAGCGTGATAAGTCCGTGGCCGAGGCATGCTTGCACGGAATCAAGTGCTTCGAAATCTGTGCCGAGAACAGGAACACGGTTATGCATCTTATCCAAACGTGGAGCGACAACCGAGCACAGAACATCCTCCACGCTAAGAAACGCAACTCAGACAAGTCTCGGGAAATATTCTACCGCATTAGTTCAGACCAACTTCGCCAAGTCGCCGACGACATCTTGGCCACCCGTCAATTTATGCGGGGTGTTGTCATGTACCTTTACTGGCGGCAATTGCAGGTATCAGGCCAGCTCAAGGGGCATGAGCTGGAGGGCAGGCTGCCAAACACATTGCCCGATAAACCTCCTCAACCGTGTAAGCTGAACCCACTCCCGCCTCCTCCAAAAACCTGAGACGCTGGACACCAGCCTCAATCATTTCGGGCGTCATCTCGACGTGAGGGACGCCCGTTTCCTTGTCTTCGCCGCCCTGTCCGCAGGAACATACCATGATTTTGCTTTGTTAGGTACATACTTCCCCGGCCAACTCTCCCCCGTTCCGGGGATGGCCTCGGCCTCTTGTTTCCGCTATTCTACACCGTAGAATAAACTTTCTACATCGTAGAATAACGGAGGCCAGGAATGGACCAACCATCAAGGCAACAACGGGTAGCCGGGGCTTGGTACGAAGCCAAACCGTCAACGCGCGATATGAGTGTGCGCGAGCTACGGCGCAAAGGCCCGCATCACATTAATCACCGCTTCAAGTTTCGCGGCGGGGTCACGGCCATCGCCACCAAATATCTCCAAATGAAGACGGCGTTATTCGCGGCCATGCGCGCCCGCGACCAGGATTACACGCCCGCTGCGGTTCTCTACCACTAAACCGTTCCGGGGGCGGTGGCGGCGGGGCGGCCCGAGAGCGGGCCGCCCCTTCCTTCATGGCGCAGTTACCCTGCCTCTCCATTAAACGGACAGGTGGGGAGTGCGGGGAGCGGGGCGGTTGCCGACGACGGCAGCCGCCCTATTCTTTATCATGCCGCCGACGGCCCGCTCCGTCAGGGGGCCGCCGTGACGCGTAGCGAACACCGGATCATTCGCCCCGGCATCGCCGCGCAGCGCGAGGAGATTGCGGCTTACGGCTGATGGCAGCAGCACCTGGCGCACGAGACCGCCCTTGCCGAAGACTGAGAGCTGGACTTGCTTCTCGCGGGCGATCACGTCGCCCCACTTGAGACCGACCAGCTCGGACACACGGAGGCCTCCGGCCCGCTTCTCACCAAAAGCGATAACGGTGATGATAGTAGCGGCGATGATTGTAATAGTGGCCAGCGTGGCGATAACGGTAATAGTGGTGAGCGTAGCGATAACGGTAATAGTGGCCGTGGTACCGGTAAGGGTAGTAGTGATGGCGGTAATAATATGCCGAAGCGGGCGTCGGCTCGAATGTCGGCGCGAACGCGCCCAGCAAGCCTAGCCCGAGAGCACAGGTGATCAATAGTCGCTTCATGGGGCTCCTCCATGTAAAGACCAACGTTGGGTAAAGAATTCGCTTGGCAGCCGCTTTACATTGACCGGGGTCAAAGCGCTGCCCAGGACTGAACCAGCTTCTGGCGCAACCTCGACCCTCGCCCCGCTGGCTTGTTTTCTCGTAGAGCTTCGCCGCCCTGAATGAGGGCGCGCAGTCTTGCGTCATTTTGGGCGCGCGGATTTCGGAGTAAAAAGCGGCACCCACGACCAAAACGTAGGTGCCGAGTTGGGGGGACACCCGTCGGCCGCACGGGGGGCGAGCGGTCGACAGGCTCTCAGGAAGAGGTTCCTGGGTGCGGAAGGCTAGAAGAAGTCCTTACTTTTTGGTCTTCTCGCACTTGCTCGTTGCGTCATTCCACGTATGGTCCTTGAGCCGCAGCACCGATAATCCTGGAAAGCATACGAATGTCTCCTGTGCGTTTCCCGAAACGTGATGACCGTTGGACGTATCGCCAGAAGCTCAACGCATTCTGTCCGCCATTATACATTTCTGTAAGTCGCGACCGATAATTGCGTTTGGGGTCGTGGGCCGTAGCCTTGCGCTACGGAAGCCGCCGGGGGTTCTCGCCGAGGATGCCGTGGTAGGCGATGGCCCGGATATGGGGGGCTCGATCCGTCCACAGCCCCTACCGCCGTCCGTCCTACACCACGGACGAGGATCGCAGGTCCCGATTAGTCGCCGCGCGAAACGCGCGTGCATTTCCATGCCTTGCGGAACTCGCCACGAGCGGCGCTCCGGCTCCCGACCCATCTACGGATTATTCGCCCAGGAACGGCAGGATGGCGTTCGCAACGGCATCCGGAAATTCCTCGTGGATTGAAAGCTTGCCTTTCGCCAGTCGTTTGACCTGGACGTGGGGCAGTTCAGCCAGCGCCTCCATTTCGGCGCGTGACTTCGGCGGTGTTTGATCCCCATAGATTACCAAGATCGGCACATCTGAGCGCCGAGCCAGGTCGAGAAAGGCTTCCCGATTTTCAACGCGGTCAAGACCGCCGCTGACAAAGCGAACGGAGGCGTGCCGAGCCCCCGGTGCGCGGGTGACGGCGAGCTTCGCAGCAAGGCGATCGCCACCCAGCCAATCGGGACCACTGTAGACGTGCTCCTTCGCCATCTTCGCTATAATGGGTCGGCTGACATTGAGCCGATAGAGGATCGGCCCTAACCCCGGAAGATCGACGGCTTGACGGACACGGGCGAACCATGAGCGTCGACCGCCCATCATTGTCGGCAATGGTCCGCGCCAGGTCGGCGCGATGAGAACGAGACGGCCGATCGTGCCCGGACGATTGGCAACCTGGTAAAGGGCATAAGTTGCGGCATGCCCAGCAGCGATGACGGCATGGGACGGCGGTACGATTTCGCTCAAGAACCAGTTGAGGAAGCTCGACATGGCCTCCGGCGACCAATCGGCGCGCGGCCGCGCAAGATCGCCAAACCCCGGCCAGTCCACCGTCGTGACCCGAAACACCGGCGCGAGCCTGTCGAAGAGCGGTCGCATCTCCGCCCTTGTCGAGATCGAACTTGGGGCTGGAACGAGGACGATGGAACGGCCACTTCCCGCTTCATCCATGCCGAGAGTGACCTCGGCACGCTCCCAATTCCAGCGTATTGTTTTGGTCATCGCCAAGATTGAGCATGGTTCAGTAGCGGACGTGCAGTCTAGCGCCAAGTTGACGGGGCGGCGACCAAACCACGGAGATTAAACGCCGGGTTCGATCTCCAATGATGTCAGTACTTTGGGTCCGGACTTTGGGTCCGGAGTCCGGGAGCGCTCCGCTCAAGTTCCTGGCGAGAGAGCGAGTGCTCATCCAATTGAGCCGCCCGGTGTGCCGCTCCCTGCTATGGCTAATCGGAAGTAATGCAAGAGGGCGCTCCGTTTCGCCTTCTACGACCGGCAACCGAGAACCGAATGCAGGCAACCAAGCGCCTACAGACCATTGCGACCAAGGTGTCTGCTACCGCAATGCGCGACTACCCGCCAGACATTTCAGGCCCATCAGGCGTGGGCTCGCCACCCTCCGGCCATAATCGATTCGCCAAGATTTTGGTGGCCAACGCGAGACCCTCGCCCATGCGCGGCTCGGCACCTTCGAGGACTACGGTACAGGTCATTCCAGCGCTGACCAGGACCTGTGGAGGAACATGCGTCAAACGGATGCGGACGGGAATGCGTTGTGCCAGCCGCACCCAGGTGAAGGTCGGGTTGACGGTAGCGAGAAGTTCGGGTCCGTCACTGTTTTGCTGATCGGTAATGCCGCGGGCGACGCTCTCGACCGTTCCCTGCAGGCTCGGCGAGCCATCCATGAGACGAATGTCGACGGTCGCTCCGGCTTTGACCTGCGGGATCTTGGTCTCCTCGAAGTAGGCGTCGACGCGATATGAATCGCTGTCGACCAGCGCCAAGACAGCCCTAGCCTGCGTGGCATAGTCCCCCTGGACCAGGTTGAGGTTGGTGACAAACCCATTGACGGACGCCCGCACCTCGGTTCGCTCGAGATTGAGCGCAGCGAGATCGCGGGCCGCGATCGACTGCTGATAGTTTGCAGCAGCCTCCGCGGCCTGGCGCTGCGAGTTCTCTAGGTCCTCGGGAGTAATGGAGAGGTCGACCGTCAGCTTTGAGCGCCGCTCTGCTTGATGAAGCAGCATCTCCTTTTGGGCCAAGCGCGCCGCAACGTCGGCCTCGGCATCGGCAAGCGCCAGCCGATAGCGTGCCTGGTCGATGACAAACAGGATGTCACCCTTTTTCACAAACTGATCGTTGCGCACGCGCAGGTCCGAGACGTAGCCCGAAACGTCGGGCGAGACAGTGACCACATCGGCTCGCACTTGCGCATCGCGCGTCCACGGCGAGTAGAGATAGTATTGCACCATGTCGTAGCCGAGGAAGGTGGCGGTGGAGAGCACGACGAGAGTGAACAGAACTCGTACGGTTGTTTGCATGGCGATGTATCTCCTGTTCAGCTCATGCTCAAGAAGAGTCCGCCCGCGCAAAACAAGCAGGCGAAGAGGCCAAAACGGACGAGGGGGGGATGCCAGAATAGCCGGAAAAAGCCGGTCCTCGTCAGCAGCATGTCGACAACGACAAAGATCGGCAGAGAGGCCACGAACCAGACGGCGATCGCCGGCACGAAGGCTCCGAGGAGATCGAGCTCAGTGTACATAGGACTTCTCCGGCAACAGCTTGCGGGCCTTCAGCAGGGAGCACCGCAGTGCCTCGCATGCGACCACGACGGCAGCAAGGGCTTGGGTCGCACGGGGATCCTCGGCCGCTCGCGCCATGGCGAGTGACCGGCGACACAGGACCCGCGCCTGCCAAGCGCGCTTGGTAAGGCCTGCCCAGCAGGGCCTGTGGTAGATTTTCGAGACGCCGCCGAGCAGGCTCGCCACATCATCAGCGATTCGGGGCGCCAGCCGATCCGCCTCGCTCGCGGTTCTCAGTTGCTTGATGGCGTGCGCGCTGGCCCAAGCGGTCGCTGCGCCCGCCAGACAATCGTGCGCCAACGCGGCCTCGCCTTCGACCTGCGTGAGCGTCGTCGCCAGCCGCTCGAGGAGGGCCATCTGAAAGGCTTGGACTGGCGGCTGGCGGTCGGCGGCAAGGCGGCTCAGATGAGCAAACAGCTGTCGGCGGAAGCGGCGACTCGCCCCTGCCGGGGTCTCCGGGAAAAAGGTCGCAAATAGCGCGAAAGCGATGCCGAGCCCGACCAGGATTGCGAGCGAGGCGTTGAGGAATCCGATCGCGTCATACGTTGTGACGCCGACACCGTTGTCGATCTTTGACGCGAACTCGAAGTATGCCACCACCAGGAGCCCGAGCGGGCCGATCGCGGGCTGCGCCATAATGAAGCCACATACCAGGAGCAGCGGCGCGAGTGCCACTGCCATCGAGGCAAAGTCGATAGCATAAGGCAGCAGGTGGAATTGCGTAACGAAGACGGGAACGGCTGCGAGACTGCAGGTGGCGGCGGCAGCCAAGCTGATCTTCGCCGGCTGCGTCGTCGAGGCGAAAAGGATGCACGCGACGGCGGCGACGACCACCGCAGTAGCACCGCTCGGCCACGCCGTGGCGAACCAAAACGCCGCCGTGACCGAGACGGCAAGCGCGGACCGCACTGCAATCAGACCAGCCTCGACGGGATCCGACCAGCGCCCGCCAGCGGGCACCGGCGGCCCTCCCCACTCCCCTTCCTTAAAAGCGGCTTCAGCATCGCAAAGCCGGGTACGGGCACTGGCAACGGCCCGGCTGTCGGCCGCTCGGCGCAGCGCAGCCACGACTGTTGCGTTTTCGCGGGGCGTGTTGTCG
The DNA here is from genome assembly GCA_963699485.1 of uncultured Alphaproteobacteria bacterium. Classification (GTDB taxonomy): domain Bacteria; phylum Pseudomonadota; class Alphaproteobacteria; order Rhizobiales; family Hyphomicrobiaceae; genus Hyphomicrobium_C. The sequence goes on from CAVOUC010000028.1 coordinate 19,830, forward strand.
GTCGTGCGGATCATGGTTGCGAGATCCTGCGAACTGGCGGCGTAGGCTGCTCGGCTGGCAGGCGCTCCGGCCGCGTCAGCAATCGCGCAAAGGTCTACGGCCGCATGTATGATCCTTCGCAAGGGTTTGCTCAGGAGACGGGCATCGTCGCTTTCGAAATAGGCCGACGACCGCATGTCCTCGATCTTTCCGAAGAGCTTGGCGAGTCCGGCGCGTTCGGTGGCGCGCTGCTCCTCATCTGCCGGAGCGATTGCGATCGCAGCAAAACGGTCCGCACGTTGCATAAGCTCGCCAACCAGCGCCACGAGCTTTGGTGCGAGCTCGCTCGGCCACACCAGACTGCTGACGAGCGCCTCGCAACCCATTCCCAGCGCGATTTCCGTGAACCGCGACACGATCAGTGGATAAGCCCCACCGGGGTCGAGCGCCGCCGGAAGACCAATGATGGCCACGGTATAGCCCGCCAACTGAAAGGCGTAGGCGGTGAAATTGCGCTCGGCCCGCGCCGCAAAGCTGCACAGCCCGATCCAGACCGCCAAGCCTGCCACGAAGATCTCGCCGTACTGGGCAAACGCGAACGTCAGTGCGATCGTAAAAAGCAGTCCCGCGGCGGTGCCGAGAAAGCGGTAGAAGCTTTTGGCGATAACCAGACCGCTGTTCGGCTGCGCGACCACATAAACCGTCAGAAGCGCCCACCTGGGATCGTCGAGTCCAAGCCAGAACGCAATGAACAGCGCCATGAGGGCTGCGGCGAAAGTTTTGAGCGAGAACATCGCAGAGGTCAGGAAGCGAGGTTCCGCGATTTGACAGTCTTTTGAAACGGGCATAGTGGCTGTCATGATTGCAAATCTGCGGATTCAACTGACAATTTCCGGCGACTACCGACGAACGAGTCAAGGCACCCGCGCATCCAGCAGGTCGGACCGATGCCGAGATGATCAGCTTGAGCGCATGGGTCCTCGCTGCTAGAGCGAACGCGGTTGCTGTCGTAAGACCTCCGCTGCCGAGTCAATGGCTCTCTCGCGGCTTGACGCGATCCCGGAAGACCGTAGCCGCTATCGCGACGACCCCGAGAGTGATGACGAACGGGAGCAAAGGAGCGTAGACGGGCGCATGAATCAGGAGAAGCGCGCCGGCTGTGGCGCCAATGACCAGAGAGACGAGCACACCGCGCAATCGGCTGTGCTCTTCGCTGGTTAGGGGTCTATTATTGGCCCAATCGCCGACCAGGAAGATGAATGTAGCGGTGGCAGCGGTCGTAAATATGCCCCCAACGTTAAGTTGGCGAACAGCGGCGCTCTGGTTCCCCATCGCCAGCGCCCAGAGGGCAAGGAGAACGGGAATAAGGTTGTCACCGGGCCGGCCGCTGGTCGCCAACCAGATGGCTAGGAAACAGAGATGCGCCAGAAGTGAGATGCCGAGTGCGAATGTCGTCTCTCGCGGCCACACGACGGCAGTTGCTTGCTCGCCCTCATGCGCCACGCATTGGCTCGAACGCTTAACAATCTTCGTGGCGAGGAAGACGCCGCCCGCGAAACCGGCCATTGATGCCAGGACCCATACTATCCGTGGCGCGCCCGGGTAGCCCGCAAGTCCCATCCCCAGAAAGGCGATGTTCCCGGTCATAAACGCCGTGAAGATCTTTCCCAAGCCAAGGAAACTGATCGCGTCCACCGCACCCGATGAAACCGTGAGTGCGGCGAGCAGCCAGTTGCGGACTCCGACGTCGGTGACTTGGCGGTCGACTCTTTCCACTTGTGTCGTCACATATTCTGTACTCATAAGATCAATTCCTTTCGGGTTCGGCACACCTTGACCGAGGTAAAGTTCCTTCCGCGCACCAAGTAGCGGCAATCGACTGCGCCGCCCAATAAAGCCTGGCAAATTTCCGCTAATTGCGCCGAATGCGCGCTCGATTCGCTGACGATTGACGAGTCGGTGTTCTAAACGGACGAATAATCAACGACCTCAGTGAGCGCGGTTCAGCAGCTACCGCGCCAATTCAATAAGACACGCGGTAACCCAGAACTGGCCCGTGCGACATGCGAGTTCAATCGCAGCGACTGCAGCACGGAACCTCGCGCCCAATTCGCCTACAGCCAAAGCTCGTTTGCTCTACTCATTAAAAAGAAAAGGGGCGAGCAACCTCGTATGGCGCCCGCCCCTGGGACTCCTAAAATGCCGAGCGCAAAGAGTCAGCGCACGACCGGTCGGTACTCCCGCCGCAGAGATTTCATCGCGGTATCGCCGAGGTCCAGCGTTCCGCGCACCAAATCGGGCGGCGTCAATGCCATCCACTGGTTCAATGAAAGATCGGAGTAACGCGGTGACTTGAACACGTTTATAACCTGCATCGGCTCCGTACCGGTATTCTCGATATAGTGTGCGAGCGTTTTCGGAACATAGCCGACATCGCCGGCGCGATAGTTGAACGTCCGGGCATTGGCGGTCGCGTCGAACACCGTCATCCGGGCTTCGCCTTTGATGTAATATTGCAGCTCATCGGCGTCCGGATGCCAATGGATTTCGCGCAGCGCGCCCGGCTCGAGGTCGATGATCAATGCGGACAGCGACGTCTCCGGAAACTGCCGGTGGTCGATCACCTTCGTCGAACCGCCGTCGAACTTGTTCCGAGCGGCCTTCGATGCGTGAAAAACATAGGGCAGTGGCGGGGGATCGTTCGGCAACTGCTTGCGTACCGTGTCAAGCGCGGCAGGGACGGGCAAGCGGAAGATGTATTTCTCCTCCTTTGGGAGATTCTTGAATGCCGCTTCCGGAACGCCGAAGTTCTTGGCGACAACGCTCCGCGGCAGGTGCGCCATCACCTCGGTGATCAGCAGGGTCTGGTTCTCCGAGAAGTTTCCGTCGTCGAAGACGAGGACAAACTCCGTGCCCTCCTCGAGGCCCTGGATCGAATGCGGCACGCCCGAAGGGACGAGCCAGACGTCGCCCACATTGAGATCGTCGACGTACACATGCCGGTCGGCATCGACGACCGTCAGCCGTGCCCTACCGGCTGTGATGTAGGCCCACTCGGCCTCTTTATGCCAATGCAGCTCGCGCACGACGCCCGGACCGAGGCGCATGTTCACGATCGCCATCTCCTTCATCGCCGGCATCTCGCGCACTGTCACTTCGCGGGCCCAGCCGCCGTCCTCCAGGCGGTTGTGGGCAAACGCGAAGGGAAAATGCAGGTTCGGAATCGAGCCGTGGTCGGTCAGTGGCGCCGCGAAAATGTCCGGCACCTGAGCCTCGAGGGGGATATTGCGCGGCCCGGCGACGGTGGCGCCTCGACTGCCGTTGATGGGTTGCGCTACGGTCATGTCAGTCATTTGATACTCCTTGCCTAGTGAAAGCGACTATCAAAGGCTGGGCGGCGTGCCCTGGGCCTTGGATGGCCATGATGTGCGTCACATCGCTGGTCACGGCCAGTAAAGAGCGCCAAAGCAGCGCTAAATCCTGCAAGGTAGTGCAAAGCCGCTTACTGTGATCACCTCGTTCTCACGGACGAGTGTGAATATCGCCTCAGGGTGCATTGTTCCTGGAAACAGCTTTGCCGCAGATTTAAGACTTTCGCTGCTCGTATCGGTCTGAAATCGGCGTGCCAGCCCCGTGCCTCTTCGGGATTGATCTGTGACCGAAGATGCCGAAGAGCGAAGCCAACAGATCCCTCATGCCGGTTCCAAATGGGGGCTAACGAGGGGGCGGCATTGCCTATTGGGCTGACATGGCGTGCGTCCCTGCCGGCCGTTTACCGCGCCTCGCCGCAAATCTGGGCGATGAGGTGAAATCATAAAGCCGAGTGCCGTTGCTAAGGCAGCACTGCGCTACCTGATTGGCGCGACAAAGCAATAGCCGCGCCCGGGCACATTGATGATGAACCGATTCCCATCACGTCCGTCACGCAGCGCGCGGCGCAATGCAGAAATATGGACCGTAAGGTTGGCCGGCTCGACAAATAGGTTCGGCCAAACCCGAGCCATTAATTCTTGCTTAGTGACCAACTCGCCGGGTCGTTCAAGCAAGACAACGAGGATATGATGCGCGCGACTGCCGAGAGGCACCGGCTTGTTGCCTTCCAGCAGAAGAAACTGTGCCGGAAGTAAGCGGAACGGTCCGAATGAAACCTCGCTCGTCGTCGCGCCGGCGGGTTTGCTTGGGTTCAGCTGGCCGGTATGCGGACTTTGAACGCGGCCTCTTACGTCGAAGCCTGGGTCAGGATCAAATCGCTCCAGCACTGGCGCCTCTGCCAACTGCAGGTGTTCGGAAGGCGTCCTCGATCCCACAAAAGGTGGAACCTTACGATCCCCCGACTCGGGTGCCTCGGTTCCTGGAATGAAGGTGGCAAGTTTCAGAGCGTGGCGCATTGACCTGTTCCTCTTGGTCGAGACGAGGATCGGCTGCTCGCCGGCGACCACCAAAGGGCGCCGGCGTATGTGCAGCTTTCATCGCCTCCGGCCGCTGACTTAGTGTCGGAGGGGGCGCCTGTCTTCACCGCGCCTGCTGTTCTTTTGACCGTTCTTGCGGGGAGCAGTCGTCGTCGAGATGTCCGCGATGGGTTTGGCAAACTTGATCGACCGTGACATTCACCATTGTTCGGTCCGGCCTAATTCGGCCTTTTCTTTTTAGCTGTTCCCCCGCTCCCTGGGGATGCCCTAGTAAGCGGTCGCCGGATTACTTGCGTTCCTGCTGGGATTTGCGTCCATGTCAAAGGCCGTCACCGAGTGCTCGCCGACGTGCACCGGCGCGGTAGCTCGGCGCAGATTTCGTCGGCAAAGCCAGGGCCGCGGGTTCAAATGATCCCGACGAGTGGGGCCTGCCGCCAAAGCCGAGATGGATGCGGTGGCGCACGTATAACCGCTATGTGCAGAAGTTTGACAGCTATGAGGACCTCCTCGAGCGACAGCTGTGGGCGGTTGTCGGCCGCCTGTTGAGCCGAGGTTAGACAAGAGATTTCGATACTTTCGCGCAAGGTCACTGCTCGTAGCTATAGGTGATGAGCCGGCCGCACATCGAGCAAGCTTGGTATGCAGTCTCGAGAAGCGATAATTATGGATTTTTGAAATGATATCTTCCGCCGTCGTTTAGAGCGCGAAAAGCGCGACAAAAAATGGGCTGATTCCTTCATTCTTCGGCGAGACTTATCCAAGCGTATAGAGTGACAACCCACTGTATAATTGCGGGCTGGCTCCGTGTTTGAGATCGTGTGTCGTGCTCAGGACGCAACTCGTTGGTCGCTTTTCGCGACGGAGCGGCAGCGCCCTGGGGCAAGTCGCAACACTTGACACATAGGAGCATACCATGAAGGCCATCATCACCGCTTCTCTCATCGCCCTCGCCACGGTCACTGGCATCGCCGCCGCCCAGGCCAAGCCGACGAGCGATGTCTGCGAGTTGCATTCGTACTCGCTGCACGGCGTCTGGGACTGCCGCTAACACCGCACACTAAATGGGGGATCCGGACGTGTCTCGGATCCCCGAAAGTTTCATGCAGGCTGGCACCGCATTGGCGGGCCAAAAGGCGTCAACTCGCAAATCAAAGGAGATACGAAAATACTGAAATCATTAGTTCCAGCCTCAGCGCTGGCTTTGTTGGCTGTCACCACGATCGTTGCGAAACCCACGGCGGCTTCATGCTAGCTCGGAGACAGGAGGACCAGAAGTACCTGGCATCGACCCTGCTCAAGTCGTCCAATGACTTGGGGTGGTCTACGCTAACCGCCGAGCTCCGCTCTCATAGCCGCTACGAAGGGCCCGGGGCTGCCGCGCCGGCGGATGCGGAAGTTGGGATTATCGTGCGTGGCTCCAACCAAGGGCTCGTGACGTGCAAAGTCGGCGGAAGCTGGGAGTTTGTGCGGCCAACAACGGGCTCGATCTGGTTGAGGCCGATTGGACGCTCCTCGGACGAGGCCCGTATCTCTATCTGCTCTCCGTTCGAGGCCTTACACTTATACGTGCCCGGCGGCATCTTTGCGCCGCTGATCGACGACTACAATCTGCCGCCAGCACCGGGACGTTGCATCCGCTATTCTTGTGGTGTGCAGGACGAACTGGTCAACCAGATCGGCCTGTCAGTCCTGTCGGAGATGATGTGCCCGACCGCCGCGGGCCGCATGCTCGTGGAAACGTCGTCGCTGCTGCTAGCGGCACGGCTGGCGCACTCGCACGCCGAGACGGAGCTCATACGGCCGATAGGGTCGGGACATGGGCTGGATGGAAGTAGGTTGCGGCGTGTCCTCGCATATATCGAAGAGCATCTTGCTGAAGACATCGCCGTCGCCGACCTTGCCAATGTCGCGTGTCTCAGCATCTTCCATTTCACCCGCGCATTTGCCGCCACCATGGGCGTGCCTCCGCATCGCTATGTTAGCCAACGGCGGCTGGAGAGCGCCAAGGTAATGATCGCGACGGGATCATCGCTCTCGGAGATCGCCTACAATTGCCAGTTTTCCTCGCAATCGAGCTTCACCCGCGCGTTCCGGCGAGCCATGGGCATGACGCCGGCCGAGTACCGACGAACGTTGCAATAGCTTTGCTCGGTTGAGCGCCGGTGGGATTGGGCCGAACCAATTCGTCACGTTCGCTTATCGGGTCTCTTCGATGAAGTCGGGCCAGCGAAAATCTGAAAAAGCGTTGCTCTGTGGCAAAGGTGTTTCCAAGAAAATGCGCCCTGGGGCGATATTCACACTCGTCCAGTGAGAACGTGATCACATTAAACGGCTTTGGACTGCCTTGCAGGATTTAGCGCTACTTTGGCGCTCTTTACTGGCCGTGACCGCCGACGTGACGCATGTCATGGCCATTCGAGGCCCAGGGCCCGCCGCTCGCTTGAGGGGGGCCGGCTTCGCCGACGACGGGCCGATCAAGCGAACGGCGGCCTCTACTGCTTCGCGGAGTTTTTCTTCATGTGAACGCCACGCGAAGGCAACTCGAAAAAGAGGCAGGAGCACATGCAACGAGGCCCGATCATGAGCAAGAGGGTGGCAGATGTGTTGGTCGAGGTGCTCGAGGCGGCGGGCACGAAGCGGTGCTACGGGATCGTCGGCGACACGATGAACCAGATCGCCCACTCGATCGACCGCAGCGGCATCGAGTTCGTTCACATGCGCCACGAGGAGGCCGGCGCCTTCGCGGCGGCGGCCGAGGCCCTGCTGACGGGCAATCTCACGGCCTGCGCGGGCAGTTGCGGTCCGGGCAGCCTGCACTTCATCAACGGCCTCTACGAGGCCAATCGCAACCGCGCGCCGGTCGTGCTCATCGCCACGCAGATCGTGCGCAGCGACCTCGGGTTCCAGAGCATTCAGGAGGTCGACCTGGTCGAGGTCTACAAGGGCTGCAGCGTCTTCTGTGAGATGATCCTCACGCCCGAGCAGGCTCGCCGCAAGACGGTGGCCGCGTGTCAGGCGGCCCTCACGAAGCGCGGCGTCGCCGTCCTCGTGGTGCCGGCGGACGTCGCCAACGCCCACGCCCACGACGAGCTGCCCTATTCCGTCCACGTGAGCCGTCCGGTGATCCGTCCGAGCGACGCAGATCTCGATCAGATCGCCGCCCTCCTCAACTCGAGCAAGGCGATCACGATCTATGCGGGCTCGGGATGCGAAGGCGCGCACGACGAGGTCGTCGCCACGGCGGCGCGGCTCAAGGCGCCGATGGCCCACACCTCGCGCGGCAAGGATTTCCTCGAGTACGACAATCCCTTCAACGTCGGCATGACCGGGCTGATCGGCGGGCCGGCGGGCTATCACGCCATCCTCGATTGCGAGGTGCTGCTGCTGCTCGGCGCGGATTTCGCCTGGCCCCAGTTCTATCCGAACAACGCGAGGATCATTCAGATCGACATCGATCCGACGCACGTCGGGCGGCGGCATCCGGTTGAGATCGGCGTCGTCGGCAACATCAAGGCGACGCTCGCGGCGCTGCTGCCCCGCCTCCGGCAGCACGACGACGAGAAGTTCCTGACCGCCTATGTGCAGCGCCATCAGAAGCAGAGAGACGAAGATGCGGCCGAGACCCCGTCGGGCGCGGATGCCGCGATCTCCGGCACCTACCTCACGAAGCTCATCAACAAGTACGCTGCCCGCGACGCGCTGATTGCAGTCGACGACGGCACGCCTGCGGTCTGGACGTGTCGCCACATCGACACCCACGGCACTCGGCGCACTTTCCTCAGCCTGTTGCACGGGACGATGGCGAGCGGCATGTCCTCCGCGCTCGGCCTGCAGAAGTGCCAGCCGGGCCGGCAGGTGGTTGCGCTCTGCGGTGACGGCGGGTTCGCCATGCTGCTTGGCGATCTGTTAACGACCGTGCAGGAGAACCTGCCGATCAAGATCGCGGTCTACGACAACGGCAAGCTCGGGTTCGTCGATATCGAACAGAAGGCCGCGGGCCTCGTGCCGGTGTTCACTGACCTCAAGAACCCCAATTTCGGTGACATGGCCAAAGCGGCGGGTCTTTGGGGACATAGTGTCTCAAAGGCCGGCGAAATCGAAGAGGCTGTCAAGACCTGGCTCGCGCAGCCGGGGCCGGCGCTGCTTCAAGTGAAGGTGAAGCCGATGCAGCTGGTGAGCCCGCCTTCGCCCTTCGTCTCGCCCGAGGCCGTCATCGGCATGGCGGTCTATACCGCCAAAGCGGTGTTGCAGGGCAAGGGCCACGACGTGCTGGAAATGGTCGTCGACAACGTCCCGTGAAGGCAGCTTGACCATGGATCCCATCGTCCTCGCCCGGTTTCAGTTCGCCTTCACCGTCGGCTTCCATATCCTGTGGCCGACCATCACCATTGGCCTTGCCGCCTTCATCGCGCTGTTGAGCGGCCTCTGGTGGCGCACGGGGCGCACGATCTATCGCGACCTGATGCGCTTCTGGCTGCGCATCTTCGCGCTGACCTTCGGCATGGGCGTGATCACCGGCGTCGTGCTGAGCTACGAGATCGGTGCCAACTGGGCCGGCTTTTCGCGCTCGGTCTCGAACGTGCTCGGGCCGCTCTTCGCCTACGAGACGCTGACCGCCTTCTTCCTCGAGGCCGGTTTCATCGGCATTGTGCTGTTCGGCGAGGGCCGCGTCAGCAAGGGGATGCACTTCTTCGCCTGCTGCATGGTGTCGTTCGGCACGCTGCTCTCGGCGACCTGGATCCTCGCCGCGAATAGCTGGATGCAGACGCCGGCCGGGGCCGTCGCCGACGCGAACGGCATATTTCACGTCGTCGACTGGTGGCAGGTGATCTTCAATCCGTCGTTCCCGTACCGTCTTGCTCACATGGTCTGCGCGAGCTTTATCACGGGCGCGTTCGTGATCGCCGGCGTGTCGGCCTACCATATGTGGCGCGGGCAGCACCTCAAGGCGAGCCGCGGCGCCTTCTCGCTCGCCATGTGGATCGCGCTCGTGCTCATGCCGACGCAGATCCTGATCGGCGACCTGCACGGGCGCAACACGCTCGCCTACCAGCCGACCAAGCTCGCGGCGATCGAGGGGCTGTGGGACACCATGAACGGTCCCCCCATGACCGTCATCGCGTGGCCCTCCATGGACGAGGAGCGCAATCTCTACGCCATTGACATTCCGCACCTCGCGAGCCTCTACCTCACGCACTCGTGGAACGGCGAAGTGCAGGGTCTCAAGGCGGTGCCGCGCGAAGACCGTCCCTACGTGCCGGTCGTCTTCTTCGCGTTCCGCATCATGGCAGGGATCGGCATGATTCTCTTGGCGACGGCGATCACCGGAGCGGTGCTGCGCTGGCGCGGGCGGCTCTACGACACGCGCTGGTTCCAGCTCCTCGCCATGGCGACGAGCCCGCTCGGGTTCATCGCCGTGCTCGCCGGCTGGACGACGACCGAGGCCGGCCGCCAGCCGTGGGTCATCTACGGGCAACTGCGCACCGCCGATGCCGTGGCACCCGTCACGGCGCATGCGGTGACCACAACGCTGCTCATCTTCTTCGCGGTCTACATGGTGCTCTTGGCAGCGTTCCTCATCTACGCCGGGCGGCTCGCGCTGCGCGGGCCGGAGGGTGGCATCCTGCCCGACCCGCGCCTCGTGCGTCCCGGTCTCGACCGCAGCGGACCAACGATCGTCGGCTCCGAGCCTGCCGACGCCGCACTGCCGGCCGGTGCGCGGCCCGCACCCGGAGAATGACGCCATGATCGAGGCCATTCCCGCGCATCTTCCGGTTCTGTTCGCCGCGGCAGCGGCCTTCTGCATCGTCGCCTACGTGCTCGCTGACGGCTTCGACCTCGGCGTCGGCATCCTCTTCCTGCTAGCGCCGCGCAACGAGGACCGCGACCTCATGATGGCGAGCGTCGAGCCGGTGTGGGACGGCAACGAGACCTGGCTGGTGATGGGCGGAACGCTGCTGTTCGCCGTCTTTCCTGCGGGCTACTACGTGCTGTTGCCGGCCTTCTATCTGCCGGTGATGTTCATGCTGTTCGCGCTCGTGTCGCGGGGCATCGCCTTCGAGTTCCGCCTGCAGACCGAGCGCTATCGCTGGATATGGGACCGTGCCTTCGCCGGCGGCTCGCTGCTCGCCGCGATGTGCCAGGGCCTCATCCTCGGCGGTCTCATCAACGGCGTTCCGGTGCGCGATGGCATGTTCGCTGGCGGCTCGTTCGAGTTTTTCAGCCTCCTCGGCCTCCTGTGCGGAATCGGCCTCGTCGCCGGGTATGCGCTGCTCGGCGCGGGCTGGCTCATCTGGAAGACGGAGGGCGCGACGCAGGCCTTCGCGCGCCGCACGGCGCAGCTCGCGCTCTCCGTGACCGCTGCGATGATGGTCCTGGTCAGCCTGTGGAGCGCCTGGAGCGTGCCCGAGGTCGCCGACCGCTGGTTCGCGTGGCCGAATATCGCCCTGCTCGCGCCCGTGCCTGTGATAACTGCCGCCGTGATACTGCGGCTCGCGCAGCGGATCTGGAGCCGGCGCGAGCTCGAGCCGTTCCTGCTCGGCCTCCTCGTCTTCCTCCTTGGCTTCGTCGGGGTCGTCGCGAGCCTCTGGCCCTACGTCGTGCCGCGCCAGATCACCATCTGGGACGGGATCTCGGATCCTCAGAGCCTCGTCTTCATCGGGACGGGTGCTGCCTTCATCATTCCGATCGTGCTCGCCTATCAAGCGAACGCCTACTGGACATTCCGCGGCAAGACGCGCCGTCACGACGGTTAGGGCCGAAGCGCCGAATAAACTCCAGGTTCCACTTCCGGTGATAGCCGTCGTGGCGAGCGGCCAGCCGCTCAAAGGTCCGCCAGTGCATGCCCTTGGGCTTGAACGGCAGGTCATTGCATTGGGCCTTAGGGTTTAGCCGTCGAACGATCTTCCTCATGCCGCGCGTCGCGCGATCGGCTCTGGTCTCCGCCTGCGAGCCGTAGCGCAGGCCGGTGCAGGTCCGGCACCGGAAGCGGGCGCCGCCAAAGAGGACGCGGCAGCGTCTTGCACAACCTGGGCAGTTGAACCACGGGCGCCGCCCACTGAAGCGAGTTGGCGTCCACGCGATTGGCACGGCCTCGTCGATGTCATGCCATGGGCCGTCGCCGGTCCGCGCGCGATAGATGAGCCTGAGGCCATCGGCCCGGGCGACGAGCCCGATGCTGCCCAACTCCTCGCCGCCGGACGACCAGCTGATCGTCGACGCGGTACCCGGCCTCAGCGCATCGCGGCGCAGGCGGACGAGATCGATCCGCTTCATACCATCGGCGGTTGGTTTTCTGCTGCCATTCTCGGCGTGGGACTTGCGCCCCTCGCATTTCCCCTTCTCGGCCTTGACGCGGTGTCAGCGCAACTTAGGGCAGTTCAATCTTGCCCTTCCTTCTGCCGCCATAAAGGCCGCCTGGCAGCTCTTCCATTACGTACGTGCCTCCGCCTTTGCACCCGCATATTTGCCCTCGCCGCCGGTAACCTTCTGCAAGGATTCCTTGAGGTGCGAACCCTCTTCCCAGGTGAAGGATAACTGATCCCCTTCCTTATCACCCTTAAAAGACGCTGTGCAGGTTCCGCTGGCCTTCCAGCTTCCGTCCGGCATGAACTCGTATTTTCCCACGCAGTCCTCACTCCAGTGATTCGGCCAGAAGAGCACCCCATGACGAAGATAACCCGCGCTGGGTCCGTACGCGCCCATCGTCACCTTCGCTCCGTCGAGCGGCCGGTCGCCTTGTAAGGATCGCCGGCGGCGGTCTCGAGAACCTTGCCGTAGTGGTCGTCCTTGCGCACAATTGCGCACGATCAGGGACGCTGGACCTGGCGCAGATCAGGAGGGGACCACCCCATGACCGAACTCTTGGACTTGGTACTGCAAGCGCACGGCGGGATCGAGCGCTGGAGGACGTTCGACACCGTCCGCGCCACCTTCGTCTCCAGCGGCGGCCTTCTACCCCTGAAGGGACTGGACGTCACTCCGAAACCATCGGAAGGCGTCGCGACAATCCGCGAGCAGAGTCTGCGCATCGACGGCTATCGCCGGCCTGACTGGCGCATGAGGTTTACCAATGCGAGCACCATAGCCGCTATTGACCCGAAGCCGACCTCGCAGTAGCCACCAAAAGAGGAATGGGCGCCCCCTGATGGCGGGACGGCCGTTCGGTTTCTTTGCCGGCTCGGGTTCTTCGCCCCCATCTTATTAACCTGCTCAAGCACCTAGGTGAGGTTGTGGCTTTCCGGATCCTGCAGCAGCGAGAAGGCGAGTAGGACGAGAGCTCCTTCAGCCACAGTTGCTGACCGGTCGGAAGCATGTTCCAGTTGTAGATATACGCGGTGCTCGGGGAGGCAAGCGCACCGCCCACGGACAACACCGACTTCTGCTCTTCGCCCACCGCCTACTCGAAGGGATCGCGCTTGATGTTCTGGACCTGGGCCCACCCAAAAGTCTGAGGCCCACAGAGGCACCAGAGGCCATCGATCATCGCGCCTGAAACAGGAAGGTCATCCCGAGCCGGCCGCCGAAACCATGGGGACCGGTGTCAGGCGAGTCGGCCCAATAACGCACGCCGCCAACGATGCTGACCGGCTGCCCCCCAACCTTGACAATCTTGGAAACTAGAAAGTTGACCGGCGCCAACCATTCGCCTGTCTCCCAGTCGTAGGTATCTTCGCCCTGGAGGGTAAAGGTCCACGCCTGCGATGTCGTGTAAGCGATGACGGGCTGCAGGAATGTTTGGTTGAAATCGGCGCGGTCGGCGTCGCCAGCGAAAGACCAGTTGTGGTAGGCGAGAATGCCGACCGTCCAGCCACTGCCCTGCCAGACAACAACCCCGGTCGGACCCGTGCCCCATTTCCCTGCGCCGAGCAGCTCATCGGTTGCGGTCGGCAGCAGAAAGATTGGCCCCGCTCCCAAAGTAAAGCCATTGAATGTTCGGCTTGGCGAAAAATAGAGTCCCTCCGTTGTGTCGCGCAGCCCGGACTGCGAGCCGGCGCCGCGGAAGAGGCCGCTCTGGCTAAACATTACAGGAAGGATTGTTCGGGAGATCAGGTGCCAGTCTGAATTGAGCGTAATCGGCACTACCGGTTGGATGTTCACAAACCACTGTGAACCATCTTTCTCCGGACCGACTTCCCCGTTGTAGTTTCCGAAGAATGGTACACTGATGAGTGCGGCGAGCGGGTTGGCGAGCTCCTCGGCCAGAGCTTTGCTGTCATCCTGCGCAAGCGCAGCGTCATCCCCCCAAAAGAGGGCGGCAACCGCGGCGCAAGCAACTAGTGTATGTTTCAGGTCCGCCTTAAGCGAACCGCTCAAGTGACCCGGTGCGGTCATGGCCGTTGCGTTTGTCTCGTGGATGCGCTTCGCCAGCTCTAATAGGGCAACGAGACGATACACCTACTGGCTAAACTGTGTCATGCCAAACACAATGCCAAGGCGGCGAAAGCGATAAACTTGATCATTTTCTCTCTTCTTGTATTCCAGAAGACACGCTGCGTGATCTGTCCGCAGACACAAGCCCGCTTCTTGGGCTATGTGCACCGCAAGGCGCATGGGATCGGTTCAGATCTTCAGACTCGCCAAGGCACGAGAAAGCGGCATGAGGACGATCAATCCGATAATCGCGACAACGATTACCATGACGACCACTTTTGGGTCGCCGAAGCTTTGGCTCGCGACCACGAGCGCGGCAGCAATGTTGCGCTGGCCGGTGCCGAGTGCCATGACACGTTGTATGTCGGCGCTGGATCCGCCGAGCAACCAACCTGTCCCAAGGCCCCATGCGATAAATAAAAGCCCCGCAAGAATCGCTCGGGTACCGAACACTTGCAATACTTTGTCGATGTTCGCTGCCGTGATTAAGCACACCAACAGGATGAGGCTGAGGTTGGAAATCCAGTCGAGCACGGGCTTCACCCGTGCAGCCAAAACCTCGTAGCGCGCCTTCAGGGCAAGGCCCAAAACTAGCGGGAGCAGCATCAGCAGCAGGAGGGAGCGAGCAATCTGCCACGGATCGACAGTAACGCCCGGGAGCAGCAGAGGCAGGACGATAGGCAGATAACCCACGGTCACAACCATCAGCAGCACCATCGCGCCGACAGCAAATGCGATATTGCCCTTCGCAAGTTCAGCAAGCTTCGGCAAGAACGGAGCTCCAGCCGCACAACCGAGCAGCAGGAGTCCGACGCCAAATGGTTCGTCGAGCCAGAGCATCTTCGCCAGGGCGAGCGCACCAAGTGGCATCAAGACGAAATTGGCCAGCAGGGCGAGCGCGACCAGCCGGGCATTGCGTAGCGGCTCGGCGATCTGGGAGACCGTGAGACCTGCACCCATCGCGAGCATGCTCGAGACGACAAAGCCCAGCATGGCAACCGTCGCTGCCTTGCTCAACAGTTCCATCAGCATTGATGTCTCCCGTATCGGGATAAGGGGCTCGTGCACCTGGCGATTTCGTTATGCCCTTCGCCGTGCCAAGACTCTTCCAGAAGCGCTCCGGGCTTCCACAGTTGCCCGTGGCGCTCATTTCATGAGGGCGAAATTCCGCCAGAGGTTTTGTAGGCTCTCCGTGCCACCGAAGAGCGTGGTGAAATTGGTTGAATCTAGTAGCACGATGTCTCCAGCGCGCTGTTGATTTGGCGGCATCCAGAGTAGACAATTGAACTCTGTATTGCCGGCTGCGGTGAAAGGGTGTGGACGATCGAGATCAATGGGCTGGCTCGCGAGCAGATGCACCGACTTGGTGTCCTTAGACGTTAGCTCATAGTGCGGCAGGTGTGGATGGAAATTCAGCGTAGGGACGTTATTGAGAAGTCCCAGCTCGTCAATGTCCCGGAGAGCCGTAAGCGGTGCGATCTCCTGCGTGCCTTTGACAAGCGCTGGACGGAGACCCCACTGGTTATGCACCGGAACCTCGAGCGCCCTCATCAGCGAGCGGGTATATTGCCCAAAGCGCTGCTGGCGCGGCACGAGCCTGTCGCCGTGATGGAGGTATTCCATCTGCCGCTGGTTCAAGTCGCTGGTGAAGCCGACATCGTGATGTGGCGCAAGCAGCAAGCAGGTCCCTTCGCGCTCGAGCCACTCGCGGATGGCCGCGACTTCCTCCGGTGAGGCTTCCTGTTCGGAAAGAATGTGGTCTAGCCCGAACACCAAGAGCGTATCGGTGTCAGCCAAAATCCGTTCGTCAATCGGCAGCTTGTAGCCCGCCTGGTCGACGCGCTGGAACACGGCGACCGGGTGGCCCGTGGCTTCGCCGGCAATTTGCTGGAAGCTGAGCGTGGAGCGGTGAAAAAGCTCCAACGTACCGGCGATCCCCTGGAGGAATTGCGCGGCGCTCCACTCCGGCGTCTCGTACTCCGGCCACAGTACGTTGCGGACCTCGGTCATCGTGGACAATCGGTTCTCCATTGCCGCGGGGTCGCGCTGGGATTCCCACGGGTAGCTCCATGTCCAGTAGATGCTAAGACGGCGTTTGCCCGTGTATTTGCGAGGGATGTGGTTTTGGTTGTAGGTGCGCGCCGGTGTTAACGTGCTCATGGCTGTTTCCTTATGCCATTCGTTCCTTCAGAATTGACGCCAGGTGCTCTCTACTTGATGTGCCGTTTCAATGGACATCCAATGTCGCGAGGTATCGAAGCGCCTTGATGCCAGGGAGGAAGAAGTAGGCGCCGCCTCTCACAGTGGTGAAGGCCGGTAAGCCGGTAATTGTTTTGCGGATCGGACGCTTTGGGATTTTGAATTCGAGCGTACCGTCTTGAGCGCCGATGATCGGGTCGCGTTCGTTACCGAGCTCGTGAAAGTTTCGGTCGTTTGTCCAGACGTTTTGCGCGAACTCGAATTGGCGTATCAAGCTCGCGCAGATCACGAAAGCCGCTATGCCGCGGTCGATGCCATCCTCTGAAGCGTTTTCCGGCAAAAGCGGACCATAGGTAGCGCCGCGGCGGATCATGCGCCGTCGGTTCATGTTCGCCGCCGTGTCGCGAGGGTTCATGCGACGCATGTGCGAACCGAGCGGTACCGCATAGCCATGCGGATCCATCTCCTTGTAGTTGAAATTGTTGTTCCGCTGCGGGTCGGCGCCCAATACCGGATCGTCTTTCTCGGGCGCCAGTGTAAGCGGCGCGCCGCTGCGCCAGCGCCCCATGAGCTTCGCTGCCATCAACTCCTGTTCTTCCTGTGTGTTGCCGTGCTCGCGCAGGAAATCGCGAAAACTTCCGACATGCTCCTGTAGGCGCCGATAGGCCATGTAGCTGCCGTTTCGAGACAAGATTTCTGGTTGCGGCAGATTGGCCGGCGGTCCGTCTTCGTCCGGGTACCCGAGGATGAATTCGCCCGGTTTAAGCGGCGCGCCCGAACCGGGCGTTGGCACGTCATCAGTGCCTTCCATGACCGGCTGCGAGAGCCGGTCGCGGTAACCGAAGTGGTCGTGTGCAGTATCGAATGGCGGCACCGCATGGAGGTCCAAGGCCGAGAGCACCTCAACGCCTTCGCAGTCCGCAACGAGCCTTTCGTGCTCTGTCTGGCAACGCTCCCGCTCCGCTTCATCGCGCGCAAATAGAATGGCGATGGCGTGGAGATCCGGGCTGGCGAGGCCACCCACCCAGTTGTCAGGATGATTGGCGCCGGTGTCACCGAGAATTTCCGCTCGCGCCGCCATGCCTTGTTTGAACTCGTACGGGAACGTGGCGAGAGAGGTTTCGTCCACGCCCAGAGCCTTGAGGCCATTCCAAGTGAACGCCACCGTCACCCAGCGCTTGTCCTTATCGACCGAAGTCCGAACCTCTGCCGATGACTGTACCGTCTTGAGAATCGCGTTCAGCCACGCCCGGCCACCCGAAGCGCTGCGAAACGACAGAAACTCATATCGTCCGGTGAGTGCCGGGACGCGCGTCAGCAGAATGTGCTGAATATCGTCAAATTCGAGCATGGCTATAACGCATGTCGCTACCGAGGAGTACCTTTCGACCACGCCCAAGCCGCTATGCGCCACCCATCGGCGAGCTTGCGTAGCGCCACCGTAAAGACCGCGCCGGATTGCGTTACTTGCTTGCCGCCTACTTTGAACGTCATCGTCGCGGGAACAACCACATACGCGCTGTCGCCGGTGACGTTGTTGTGCAACGGCTCACCCACAGTGACGAAATAATCTGAAGCACCGTGTTGCTTGCCTTCAATCAACACGTCTCTATACCAGTCCAGAGTGGCTGTTGGCCCCTGCCACACGTGTGGCGCCATGCCGTCCAGGATCGACCCCGGGACAGCGAAAGTCGCCGCCAACACCTTTGCGTCACCTTTGTTAAAGCCATCGATGTACTGGCGTACCGCCGCCATCGGATCTTTCGTGCTCATCTCTGTCACCCTTCTTCGTTGGCGCTCGCAAACCGAAAGGAACCCGCTGACGAAAGCTCTGTGATGCGGTCCTGCCGATGATGCGCTGTTCTGGGGTTATTGCATCTGGTCGAGCATGTTCGAGAAGGCGGCCTTGAGCTTCAGCGCTTTCTTGATCTCGTCGGCACTCACATAGGGATATTCCCCATATTCGAGGAAACTCGGGCAGTGGTGCTCGCGGACGAATTTGACAAATTCATCCGGCTTGGTTTTCCAATCTTTGGGGAAGCCTTCGAGGTTTTCGAAGACAGTAAGAATGCCGGTAGCCGAGAAGAGAGCCACAGCATCCTCGGTGTATTTGTCGAAGTCTGTGTCGAAGATGCCCTGATACTGGAAGTAGGACTCCCCGTTGATCTGGAAGACCTGCCAGCGCAGGTAGTGCAGCTTGAGCACGGCAAGGCAGTTTGGGTCCTTGGCAACCGCTTCCTCAATCTTCTTCGCGTGTTTGTAGCAGGCTTCCTCACCACCGGGGATCAGCTTTGCGATGATCGTGAAGCCGTAGCATGCTGGTGTCTTCGGAAAAATTGGACCGTACCTGCCCTGCTGCACCTTATCTTTGAACACTCCCCCTTTCGGAATCGCCATGGCCGCCGGTTGGGTCCCGCCGTCCTGATGGATATCTGACATAACTGCATCCTTTCAGTTCTATAGTTTTGAAAGTCACCGGAGGTAACCGCGTGTCGGACCATTGACGGCTCCGATAGGCAATGTTCGCGTCTTGAGAGTGGCCCATCGTCGCCATGAGCCAGGCGCTGAAGCGTTGATGTGCCGACGCAGCCCCTGCATACCCTGCCTGCTGGAAGATGCGCCTTCATTCGCTGCGAGGCTCGCGAGCCCCTGCTGATTTGTCGGTCGAGCTTCGCTCTGAGTGCTGCCTTTACGCGGGTAAACGCTACACCGAGGAGCACTGCGATTACCCGCGCGACACCAAGTACGATAGCGTACCACTGGCGCCTCCCCAGTCCAAGCAAGTAAGCCGATGATGTCTGGGAGTTCTCAAGTCCGCTCCTGGGTGATACTCGGGCTTCAATCGTGGTGCTGGTGTCATGGGTGGCGCGTCCAAGGATCGATGCCGGCACGACACCGCCTGACGGCTTCGAATAAGAAAAGTCTCTGTTGGGAATGACCGTTGTTGGCCGATTTTGTCGTGGCACTGCCCCCATCGAGGGCGTGGACGAAGCGTGATTCCGTCGTGTCGAGGGGCAACAGACGAACGCGGGGATGATGGGCCGGCTGGATCGGCGTCAGGGACAGCTCTTCTACGCGTTCGATCTCGACGATCCGGTTCTCATGGTTCAGATGCTCATTGTCGGCGCGTCAGAGAAGAAAGCAGCAGCACCAATAATTTCTACGACAACGGGGACAGCTCTTCCACCGTCGGGGGCGGTTGGGGCGGGCCATTCATCGGGCGGCGTCCGTTCATGGGCCACAGTCCTGGCTTTGGTCATTCTGGTGGCTTTAAACAACGCGGCCCCAGGACACCCGGACCTAGAGTCGGACCCTGACAGGACCCATAATAGGCAACCGCTTGATTGCCGTATTCTTGCTCCGTTGCGCCCGATGAATTCACTTCAGGTTTTGGCCCTTAGCGGCAGTCACCGTCGAGCCCTAAATCAGTCCGCTATTGAGGGGAAAACGGACTTAGCGCTGTCTCGCGGATGCGGCCATTTCCATTTCGGAAAGCCTGTCCTCGATCTCGCCTAGGAGCTTGCGCCAAAGAGCGAGATTCGTGGGCGACGGCTCATAAGTGGACTCGACGAATAGGCGGCTAACAGGAGCCTGAAAGGCACTATGAATCTCGTCGAGCGGCGAGAGCGGCGGATCGGACGGGTAAAGAGGGATGACATTGGACATCGGCGGGACCCTCGGACGGCTGTGAGACAACACGAGATCACGACGCCGGACATCGCGCTAGCACGTCCAGGTGACAAGGTGAAATTGGGAGACGGTTTGACGCGATGCAGCGAGACTCACGCCGCGCGTTGCGAGACAGATGTTTTGGCAGCGGAGTTCGCTCATTAAGCACCGAGATGTTGTCCGCACCTTCGAAGAAAAGGCGGATCGCCGCGTTGAGCGATGTCCCCCGTCATCCCTAGAGGAGTTAGCCAGGGCCGCTGGCTGATTTTCGCGCAGGATTCTATGCCGCGCTGGATGCGGCCGAGATCGAATTCATCGACATCAACGGCGACGGCGGACGTCTTAAGTCGAGTGCGCCAACGCCGGCACGACCGCCGAAGCCGCCAAAAATGCGGTGATTGCTGTGGACAACCGGCGGGCGACACGCTCCTCGCAGGTCGCATCCTCTAAATTCAGAGCAGAGGCTGCCAAGTCGAAGGAAGCGAAGGGGAGGGCGACCGATGAACAGGTATGACGCACGCCAGCAATTCGCCGACGGCCTTGAACGATACATCTTTGGCATTGAGACCGACGCAGGGCTATTTCGTCTCTGTGAAAATGTCCGCGTTTATGACGATCGATTGCCGGGGGACGCCTGCGAGCTCGTCCGGGCGATCACCGCAAATCAGGATGGCTTCTCGGGTACGTATCGCGATGCGGCTGAGGCAGTCCGGGCCGAACTCGCGCGCAACAACGAGCGTGGTCAGCCGCACTCTTAACATTTCGCCGCTTGGCCAACCCCTTTCCGGCCGGCGGGGAGGCCCGGAGTTCCTGACGTCGCTCCGGGCCACTTCTTACAGAATGCGCTCTCCGTTAAGAGCGCCGACTGCCGACGGAGCACGCGAACTCTCGAGGAGCAAGTCCTTCATCGTCTCTTACGTGACCTTGCGCTCGCGCGCCGGCGTGCAGGGTTCCCCAGAGGCGTCTAGGAGGTCTTCAGGGCGCTCTTTCACGTTGTCGGAAGCCCCGCTCCAAACGATGCGGGTAGACGTGTCGGCATCTTGAAGGGAGATGGCCGCCCCGATGTTGACGTAGATCGTTTTGCCGTTCTTATCCGTTGCCTTGACCCAGCCCGACATTGCCTCGCTCCGCATGGTTGCATGAAGATCCGAATTATGGCCGCGACCGAGCTCAAACGCACGATCGATTGGTTCGAGTGGTAAGGATTTAGGCCGCGAGAACGGCCCGAGCTCGCCTTTCGCGCATCGCTTCGGCAACGCCGACAGCGCCCCTCACTTCACCTTCTATGAAGCCTAATTATGCACATCTCCTCGTGGAAGGCGTGGAATGCCCCCTAAGTTGGCCCGTTGTCCATTCAATCCTGGCTAACTGCCATCTGCCAGGATCGCTCGGCACCCGCGATGCCTCAACGCGGGTGCCTCTTTTTGTTCTGACGAGACCGACACTTTGGCGTGCCATCTCGGTGACGAGTTGCGCCACGGCTACTCGCTGCCTGCTATTTGTCCGTCAGGACTTTCGCCTTGGCGCCCTTCTCGACGATCCCATCGTTCCCAACCGAGTCGATGGCCTTCATTTTTGCGGCCTTCTCGACGACGCCGCTATCTTTCTCATCGGCCTTGGCTTCGCCCGTCTCCTTCGGGGCCGCTTGCTCGGTCTGGTTCTTGTTGGTGTCTTCTTCGGCCACCGCAGGTACAACGAAGAAAGCCAATACCGCCAAAGATGCGAAAATCTGTTTCATAATCCAGTCGCCTTCTCTTTCTTAGAGGCTCATTCAAGGTCGGGCTAAGTCCGGCCAATGCTTCGATATAACTAGCCATGAGCGCCCCGGCGGCCCTGCGTGCATCGCTCAGAGGGGCGGCGTGGCCTCGACCTCGCACTTCGTCGTTCCGTCACGCTTTTCCTTGCACTCGATCTCGTGGCCCTGCGCGGCTGCCCAGCTCGCGTGAACGCCGCAACGCTCCAGCACCTTACGCTTCCAATCAGCAATTGCGTCCTGGGTCGCGGCGTGCATCGCGTCTGATCCGACACCCGGCACGCGGGCCTCGCCTTCCTTATCGCCACGGCAACCACGGGCCGAGGCGTCGGCGAATGGGATCAGCGTTGTCCCTGCGGCAATGATCAGGGCGGCGAAGGCCCCACGCGCAAATATCTTCATCAGGAATTCTCCATCTTTGTTGGGCCTTTCGGCACGAGGTGCCTTCAGGTAGGGCGCCGCATTCTCCTTGGAATGAAAGGTGCGATTGTCGAGGAGCGGCACGCACCCTATCGGCCAAGCTCCCAGGGCCGGCCAGTACGGTTAGCAATCGTGGTTAATTCGGCCGTGCTACGGGCGCTGAACGACTTGCCAACGTCTGACTATCCGCTATTACGGCCAATCTAACGTGAGCAGGCGTCAACTTGATGTGAAGGAGGGACGCCGCGTCTGTCGTGCGACGCAGCGTCCTCACCTCGCTGCCAAAACGGCATCGTTCCGCCCCTCCAAAACAAAGAGCCCCGAAGGAGGACGGGGGGAGTTGCTCCGGGGCTCTGTCCACACTTGGATTGACCATCCAGGTGGAGGGGGTCTGCTCTGGCCGAGGGAAGGCCACGCAGACCCGAAAATTCATTCGTTCCGTAGCAATGTCCTGCGACTTGCCTATCGCGGCAAGTCCCCCGATTGGGGGACACGAGCATCTCATGGACCGCTTGCGGACACGACTGTCGCGCTGCCACTGGTCGTCGAGTTGCTCGTGGGTCAATGGTCGATTCCGGCGAAGCGGAACCTGTGTCGCGTCAGCCGACCACCTTCGCCATGCACAGGCTGAGCTCCTTGCCGACGAACTGGCCCCACGGCTCGCAGACGGTGTAGCCGGCGTGCTCGTAGCGCCGCAACGCCTCGGGCTGCCGCGGTCCGGTTTCGAGCACGAAGCGTCGTACGCCGATCGTGATCGCTGCGCCTTCCAACCTAATCGGAATGTAGAATACAAGCCATAAAGCCAACGCGGCCGCAGCCGAGACGGATCCGGAGGGGGGACCCATCATCGGCCACGGCCGCTGTTTCTTCTGCCGAGCGTGGTCAGCATCAGTTCGATGGGCTTGCATTTAGCGGGCCAGCTTTGACGCCCGACAGTGCGCACTACAACCCAGCCGAGACTTTAGGAAGGCTGCTGGCACCCGGGAAGGTTTCAGGGGCTTCGGGTGGGAAAACTCATTTGTCCGCCATCACCGGCCAACGTCGTGGTCCGCTGGTTTAATTCGTGGCTTCGGCACATCGCACACTCGGGGCAATGATCCTCGCTCTTGGTATCAACATCCTCCAGACGGTCGGGATCGCTCGGCGTTCTTCCATCCGATCGGGACCATGACGCCGAAGCCGACGTTTCCGGCCAACCGCCGACCTCGAGCACGGGAAGGCCTCGCTGACAAGGGAGGTCGAGGCGAAGCTTACGGCCGACCTCGCGCCCCAACGCCACCGTCACAGGCGCGCGTGGTCGCGTCTGCCAGCACAGAGCTGTCGAATAGGACGCCTCGGAAATTCAATGTACCGCATAGCAATTGACAAAAACGCGCGGCGTGCGCGTGACATCGTAGCCGGTGAGGCACTGTACCAGATACGTTTCGCTCGGATGCTTGAATAGAACCAGTGCGGAGCGGTTGTCACCCGTGCTGTAACCGGCAATTTGCCACCCTGATGTGAGAAGCTGCTCGATCGCAATATTCTCTTCAAGAGGCTGAGCGTCGAGAGGCTGAGGTTCGAGGAGCGCTAAACCTAACGCGGCGAATATTCCGAATGCGCGGACAGTCCCGACCATGTCTATCTCCTGGAGCGAAATGCAACTATGTCCGAATTCATCAAGTGCCGCGATGCGAGGTCGGCACCAAAGTTAAGCGAGTGCTCATCCAGTTGAGCTAAGGGATGCGCCGTCCCGCTGTGCCGCTCGCTGCGCTTGCCCCTCAAAAATAGGCGCCCCGAAGCGGGGGCATCGAGGCTCACTTCCGTCTTGGGATTGAAGGGCTGGCAGCGCTCGTTGAGGTAGCCCTTCGCCGCCAGCTCGCGACCGATACTTGGCCACTTCTTGATTTGAGGGTCACTTGGCAGGCTCGTGGTCGACCAATTGCGAGGGATCCAGCCGCTCTTGACGACCATCCTCGTGGGAGATCGTCGTCAGCCCGATCCACTTGCGCCGGACCTCGTCGTAGTGGGCCTCGGGATCGTAGACCGTCGATGACACGTCGAGGTTCAGCACGTCGAGCCTGCCGATCGTCGACAGCAGCGTATAGCTGAAGACGACGAGGTTGGTCCGGTCTCTCGCGAGCTGCACCTGCGAGCTCACCAGCTCCTGCTCGGCGTTGAGCACGTCGAGCAGCGTGCGCTGGCCGACGCGCTCTTCCTCGCGCACGCCGGTGAGCGCGGTGCGGTTCGCCTCGACCTGGGCCTGATCGGACTGGAGTTGGGCGCGGAAACCCATGAGCTGTGACCATGCCTCAACGATAGCCGCCTCCGTCTCGCTCCTCGCCTGCTCGACCTTCTGCAAGCTTTCCACATGGAGCTGCTTGGCCTGACGCACTTGCGCATAGAGCAAGCCGCCCTCGTAGAGGGGCACTTTGAGGCGACCGGTCACGGTCCCGACTTCGGCTCGATCGATAAATGTCGACGTGTCGTAGCGGTCCTCATAGCTCGCCTCGAGCTGGACTTGAGGCAGGAGCCCGCCGCGGATTTTGTCGACCGTATAGCGGGCGACCTGCTCTTGGTAGAGAGCGCCCACAATGACGGGGTTCTCCTTGGTGCCGATCGCAACGGCCTCCTCGAGTGTTCTCGGCAAGTGCCTTTCGTAGCCGCTCGGCTCGATGAGATCGGAGGGTGGATGGCCGACCACGCTCTCGAACTTGCCCCCATTTACCGCTGCGATCATCCGTCCGTCACGTCGGAGCATCTTATCGGCGACAGCGACAAACAGGCGGTTGGGTCTGGCTGTATCCGAGGAACTGCGCAGGCCACTCGCGATCACCTTTTCGGAGGGAAATCGATCGTGCGCTCCCTGGGCGGCGTGGCCATGCGCCGCCAATTGCCATTGCTATCGAGGGAGATCCCATATGGATCGAGACTTTGGCAGATCGCGTGTTCGACCGTGCAAAACGCGACCGCATTTCAAGGGCAGGCGGGCTCCCGCAACTATCCGTTGTTGCAAGGGGCAACGCTCAGTCTCACTTCAGGCTCGCTTCAAGGCGCGAACTAGTGACGCTTGAAGTCACTCAGCGTCACAGCAAGCGACACGAGGCCAATCGCAACGATAGCCACGAGAACGCCTAGGATCAGTTCCATCACAACCCCTCGCACACATCAGGGTCAGGCTCGAAGTTCTCATAATCAGTTTGGCATTCCGTCCAGTTCGCTGCGTTGATCTGGGTCAGCTCTTCGGTGAGTTGTTCGGTTGGCTTAGGTAGCTGCAATCGTCAGCCCGCTCAGTATGTCTTGAGGACTAATCGGTTGCTGCCCTCGGTGAAGAGCCCGTAGCAAGCGGAGATCAGGAGCCGACACTCAATGTGGGCGAAAGGACCTGCGAGAACGCCTCATGGATGGTCCGCGATCGCGCAGCCAGGAGTTAAACCCGACGTTTCTGTGGGCGTCTCGGCCATTGGCCGTCCGTCCTGCGGGGCAGTCTTCGGAGTGTCCAGGGAGGCATCGTGCAGGCCGATGTCAACGGCGACAAGATCGCCGACCTCCGAGATCAAAGTCGTCGGGGTCACAAGCCTGCTCGGCACCGACTTCTTCCTCTAGGCCCGAGTTCAGAATTGTCAGACGCGCGTCGAGGGCCATGGCGAACGCCCTGACTCTCCGTCCCGCTCGATGCTAGAGCTGCCGAGAGGACCCCTTAGCTTCTGCTGCTATCTCAGCCTTTCGATTGCGTTCCCGCTTGGCAGCCTTGGCCGCGCGTATCGTGGCGTTTCGTATCTTGCGGCGCCTAGCGACAATACTCCTGCGTTTGCTGTCCGACAGCATGGTCATTGCAACGGTCCTCCGTTGACAAGCAGGCTCAGACAAAGCCTTAGGCGGTTTGATGCATCCACGATACGGCACTCGCGCTGGTCTGCAACGTCAGATCACCCGGCACCTTTCCCATGCGCGGCGGGTTTACCGGGGTGGCCCACTCCGTAGATGACGGTGAGGCCCGACCCTCCACCCCAAGTCGAGGTGGGGCGGGCGGGATCTTGGGACCAAGGGGTAGCACATTGCGGAGTTTGCGGGCGTCGGCTTAAGCGTTGGCGGCCAGATATACGACAGTTCCGCCTGCTTAATTGGGGATGACCATGGTCGAAATCCTCGCAGCCCTTGCGCTAATCTTCGCCGTCCTTCACCGTGGCTCATCTCTTTATCCTAGTGCCCGATGGCAACCTGCCAGTAAGGGCGGGGAGGGGAGGGTGATAATGGACCAGAAACAATACCGCGTGACCGAGGTTGCCAAAATCCTTCACCGATTCATCAAGGCTGATCTCCCCGAGGACCTCTCTCTCGCGATGATTGGTCGACAGTTTCCAGGCATCTCGCGCGGGCAGCTTCTCGACGCCCTCGTTGTCTGTAAGGACGAGGCGGTTCTCGACCGTGAGCGGTCAGAGGAAATGCTGGCGAGTATGCGGGAGACAATGGCGGGCTATACCGCCCTCTTGGCGCTTGTGTCGATCTGGCGCTCGCAATCGGACGAGCAGCGACGCGCAATCAGTCGGACAAGCTCAGAGTTGGCTGGCGCTCTCAATGATCTAAAGATCGATTTGATAGAAGCGCACACGCAGGCGGGCTGGGGGCTGCTGGCGAACCTTATGAGCCGAAAGCCGCATTGAACGGCTAGTCGCACTGTGAGATCTATCGCATTTGTGAGTATCAAGGACGACAGCATGGCCCAAAACCCTCAATTTGAGATTTCGCCCGAGTTGCGCGAGCTTGCCGAGAGGAACGTCGACCAGGCGCAGCAGGGCTTTCACCAATTGATGAATGCGGCGCGTCAGGCGCAGGACATGATGGGGACGATGCTGCCTCATACCGCGGCCAGCGCGGCTCTGAAGGGACTCCAGGATCGCGCCATGAGGTTCACTCAGCAGAATGTTGATGCGAGCTTTGCGTTAGTGCACGACCTTGCCAACGCTAGAGACTTTCAGCATGCGCTGGAGATTCAAAGTCGCTTCGCGCAAGACCAGATTCAAAATTACTCTCGGCAGGCGCAGGAGCTTGGACGGTTGATGGCTGAGGTGGCGCAGAAAGCTCAGGTGAAGAGTTGAGCTGACAACGGCGGTTCTTCGACCCGTCAAGCCGTCCGATATGGTCCGCCTCAAACCAAACCAAATTGTGGGGCAAAATGTGGGGTGTGTCCGCTAGTGTCAGAAGCTTATACTTTAAATACAATAAGTTAACTAGCCATGTTGGCGGAAGGGGAGGGATTCGAACCCCCGGTGCCCTTGCGGGCACGTCCGCTTTCAAGGCGGATGCATTAGACCACTCTGCCACCCTTCCGGCCGGCCGCGCCGGGCTTGGCCCGCGAGCGCGCGGACGGTACACGCGCCCGCTTTCAGCCTCAAGGCGGACGCCTTGAGGCCGGCCCCAGCCGCCGTTCCGGGGCGCTTTACGGAAAAATAAGCCGCATCTGCCATGCTCGCCGGGCTCGAGGCCCAAACGCCCCCGAAAGAGGAGCGGGCGCGAGCACCTAGGCAGGCAAGGCTCCCAGTAAGCGGAGCCGATAGGGATGGCGTATGTCGAGTTCCTGGAGCGGGCGTGGCCCGGCTGCATCGGCCGGCGCGCGAAGTGGCGTCGATCGGGGCCCATGGCGCCGCGGCGCCGGTCGAGCGATCGGACTTCTCCTCATTCTCGGTCTCGGCGGCTGTGCGACGGGCGGCGGCAGCTTTTCCGCGCCGTCGAGCGTCATGTTCCCCGAGTCGAAATGGGGCGGGGCGAGCCCGCGCGTCATCTCCTCCGACACGCCGATCCCGAAGGGCGGCGGCCGCTACAAGATCGGCGAGCCGTATCAGGTCGCGGGCCAGTGGTTCGTGCCGCGCGAGCAGCCCGGCTACGACCGCATCGGCATCGCCTCCTGGTACGGCGCCGATTTCCACGGCCGGCGCACCTCGAACGGCGAGATCTATGACATGCGCGCGCTCACCGCCGCGCACCCTACCCTGCCGATGCCCTCCTACGCCTATGTGACGAACCAGGCCAACGGGCGCACGATCCTGGTCAGGATCAACGACCGCGGACCTTATGTCGCCAACCGCGTCATCGACCTGTCGCAGGCCTCCGCCCGCACCCTCGGCCTCGAGAGGGGGGGCACGGGGCGCGTGCGCGTGCGCTATGCGGGTCCGGCTCCGCTCGACGGCAACGACTGGCGCGAGCGCCAGTTCCTCGCGAGCCGCCCCTGGCGCGGCGGTGTGCCCGTCGCCAGCGCGGCGACGGCGGCCCCGCGCGCCTTCGCCGATCCTGGAATTCAGGTCGGCTCTCTGCCTGCTCCCGCATACGCATCGGCAGACCGGGAGGCGTACTCGTATGGGCTCGACAACTCGGTGGGCTTCGCCTCCGCCTTTTCCGGCTCATACGGCGGCGATGCCTGGTCGCCCGCGCGCTACCGCGCCGGGATCGCTGCGCGGTAGAAGCAACACAGGGCTCCGCCTCGGTGTGAAATCCAGGAACCGCGGCGAAAGTCTCCGGTGTCCGGACGTTGACAGCGCGGGCCGCGGCGTCCGATAGTTTTCCCGATCCAATCAGTGACCATCGGGAGTCTTGATGCGACACGCGGCGGGCGCGGGTTCAGTCTCGAGACATTGGACGCGAAGCGTCGGCGCGGGGCTTCTTCTCTTCGCGGTGATCGCAACTCATGCGCTTGCTCAAAGCTCGGGCGAGTTCGTCACCAAGGCCAAGAATGCGATCCTGATCGAGGCCGAGACGGGATCGGTGCTGTTTCAGAAGGCTGCCGACGATCTCGTGCCGCCGGCGAGCATGAGCAAGCTCATGACGCTCGCCGTCGTGTTCCGCGCCCTGAAGGAGGGCAAGGTCAAGCTCGAGGACGAGTTCCAGACCAGCGAGTTCGCCTGGCGCACGGGCGGCGCGCCGTCGGGCACGTCCGCAATGTTCATCCCGATCAACAACAAGACGCCGATCTCCGACCTCATCCGCGGCATCATCATTCAATCGGGCAACGACGCCTGCATCACGGTTGCCGAAGGCCTTGCGGGCACTTCGCTCGCCTTCTCGCGGCAAATGGAGGACGAGGCGCGCCGCCTCGGTCTCAAGAAATCGACCTTCCGCAATCCGTCGGGGCTCGACGATCCCGAGCAACTGATGACGGCGCGCGAGCTCGCCCTCCTCGCCCAGCACCTCATCAAGGACTATCCCGAGTTCTATCCGATCTTCGCCGAGAAGGAGTTCGCCTACCGCAAGCACAAGTTCTACAACCGCAACCCCCTGCTCGGGCCCGAGCTCGGCGTCGATGGCCTGAAGACGGGGCATACCAAGATCGCGGGCTACGGCATCGTCCTCTCGGCGGTGAACGGCGGCCGGCGCCTCATCGGCGTCGTGATGGGGCTCGACGACGAGAAGGAGCGCAAGGAGGAGGCGCGCCGCCTCCTCGAGTGGGGGTTCCGCAGCTTCTCGGAGGTCAAGCTGTACGACGCCGGCGCCGAGATCGGTCACGCGCGCGTCTGGGGCGGGCAGTCGATGTACGTGCCGCTCACGGGCAAGGGCGATCTCTCGATCATTCTTCCGAAGTTCCCGGCCAACCAGAAGCTCAGGGGCGAGATCGTCTATCAGGGACCGCTGAAGCCGCCGATCAAGAAGGGGGAGCAGGTGGCGATGCTGCGCGTCACCACATCGTCCAACGCCGTGAGCCAGGCGCCCCTCTATGCGGCCGAGGACGTCGAGCCCGGAAGCTTCATGCGCAAGGGGCTAGATTCCCTCTTATATCTGGCGCTGCGCCAGGTGGGGCTCTAATCTTGCGCCCTTTCGGGTGGGCGGAGCCGGAGAGGCGCCCGCCACCCAGTCTAGGGACGCATGGCTGGCAAGTTCATCACCTTCGAGGGCGGCGAGGGCTCGGGAAAGTCGACCCAGGTCAAGCTGCTGGCCGAGCGCCTCGGGGCCCGCGGGATATCGGCCGTCGAGACGCGGGAGCCCGGCGGGTCTGCGTTCGCCGAGCGCTTGAGGGCCGTGCTCTTGAGCCCCGACGTCGAGCCGCACTCGGCGCTGTCGGAGGCGCTCCTCTTCTATGCGGCGCGCGCCGACCATCTCGAGAAGACGATCCGGCCCGCGCTCGCCCGCGGAGCCTGGGTTCTTTGCGACCGGTTCTCGGATTCGACGCTCGTCTACCAGGTCCGCGCCGGCCGTCTCTCCAAGGAGGTGTTCACGGCGCTCGAGGGCTTCGTGGTGGCATCGACCCGGCCCGACCTCACGCTCATCATCGACGTGCCGGTGGAGACCGGGCTCGCGCGCGCCGCGGTGCGTCGCAGCGAGCCCCGGGGCGCCGACAAGGAGGCCCGCTCGCTGCTCGCCGATCGCTATGAATTGCGCGACCTCGAGTTCCACAAGAAGCTCAGGGAGGGATTTCTCGAGATCGCCGCCGCCGAGCCCGAGCGGTGCGCCGTCATCGACGGCCACCAGGGCGTCGAGGAGACCGCGGCGGACATTTGGACGGCGGTGTCGGCGCGCCTCCTCGGCGAAGGGCGCTAGCCGATGGCGCGGGCGCCCGCCGTGCAGGAAATCGAGGAGGTCCCCGAGCTCGACCGGCTCGACGGCTTTCCCCACCCGCGCGAGACGGCGCGCCTCTTCGGCCACCAAGCCGCCGAGGCGACCCTCGCCGCGGCTCTGGCGAGCGCCCGTATGCACCACGCCTGGCTGCTCGCCGGCCCGGAAGGCGTCGGCAAGGCGACGCTCGCCTACCGCTTCGCGCGCTATGCGCTGGCGAGCGGGGAGGAGCGGATCGGCGGCGAGGCAACACTTGGAGGTCGCTCCGGACTCGGCGGCGTCGCGCCAGGTGCGGGCGCTCTCGCATCCGGGCCTGCTCGTCATCAGGCGCGCCTACGACGCGAAGGCGAAGCGCTTTCCGGCGGCGATTCCGGTCGAGGAGGTGCGCCGGCTCAAGAGCTTCCTCGGGCACACGGCCGCGGAAGGGGCGTGGCGCGTCGTCATCGTCGACCGCGCGGACGAGCTCAACATCAGCGCGGCCAACGCTCTTCTGAAATCGCTCGAGGAGCCACCCTTGCGCACCGTGTTTCTGCTCGTCTCGGGAGCCGAGGGCCGCCTGCTTCCGACCATCCGCTCGCGCTGCCGAACGCTCGCGCTCGCGCCTCTCGCGCCCGACGACCTGCGCAGAGCGGCGACGCAGGCCCTCGTCGCGGCCGGCGAGGAGGTCGCGGCCTCCGCCCCGTCGCCCAAGGAGTGGGATGCGCTCGAACGCCTGTCGGGAGGAAGCGTCCGGCGCGCGCTCTCGCTGCATGCGGGGCGCGGGCTCGAGCTCTACGAGCGTGTGCTCGACCTCATCAAGGGCCTGCCCGACCCGGATTGGGGGCGCCTTCACGTACTAGCCGACGAGATCGCTAGCCCGGCCGCCGAGCAGCGCTACGAGCTCTTCTTCGAGCTTCTAATGGATCTCTTGTCGCGCCTCATCGAGGCGCGCGTGCTCGTGATGAAGAGCGGGTCAGGGCCGAGCGCGGAGGAGCGGGAGCTGGCGGTGCGCCTCGTCGCGGACGATCGCCTTGCCACCTGGGCCGAGCTATGGGAAAGAGTGGCCGCCGACAAGGCTGCCGTCCAGGCGCTCAACCTTGATCGCAAGGCATTGATTCTCGAAGTGTTCTCCAGGCTTGCGTCGGCTGCGTCGCGCTCGCCCTAGAGCTGAGCCTTCGACCGACGGGCAAAGCGATGGCCGAGAGGAAGCGCTTCTACATCACGACCGCGATCTCCTATCCCAACGGCGTGCCCCACATCGGGCACGCCTACGAGGCGATCGCGACGGACGTGATCGCCCGCTTCGAGCGCGCGGACGGGCGCGACGTGTTCTTCCTCACGGGCACCGACGAGCACGGCCTCAAGATGAAGCAGACGGCGGTCAAGGAGGGCATCAGCCCGCGCGCGCTCGCGGACCGTAATTCGGCCCTCTTCGTCGAGATGGCGGACGTGCTCGGCCTCTCCAACGACGATTTCATCCGCACCACCGAGCCACGCCATTACCGCGCCTGCGAGGAGATCTGGCGGCGCATGGAGGCGGCGGGCGACATTTTCAAGAAGAAGTATGGCGGCTGGTACTCGGTGCGTCAGGAGAACTACTTCAGCGACAGCGAGATCGAGATCCGCGACGGCCAGCGCTACGAGACGCAGAACGGAACCCCCGTCGAATGGAACGAGGAGGAGACCTACTTCTTCCGCTTGTCGGCCTACCAGGACAAGCTACTCGCCCACTACGAGGCGAACCCGGATTTCATCCTTCCGGCAGAGCGGCGCAACGAGGTCGTGAGCTTCGTCAAGATGGGCCTCGAGGACCTGTCGATCTCGCGCTCGACTCTCGACTGGGGCATTCCCGTCCCCGGCGCGCCGGGACATGTCATGTACGTGTGGGTCGATGCGCTCACGAACTACATCACGGCGCTGGGCTTCCCCGACGAGAAGAGCCCGCGCTGGCGCTACTGGCCAGCCGACGTCCACGTCATCGGCAAGGACATCGTGCGCTTTCACGCCGTCTACTGGCCGGCGTTCCTCATGTCTGCGGGCCTCGCGCCGCCCAAGCGCATCTTCTCGCACGGCTTCGTGCTGAACCGGGGCGAGAAGATGTCGAAGTCGGTCGGCAACGTCGTCGACCCGTTCGATCTCGTCCGCGGCTACGGCCGCGACCCTGTGCGTTACTTCTTCCTGCGCGAGGTCATGTTCGGCCAGGACGGCAACTACTCGCACGAGGCGATCGTGAACCGCATCAATGCGGACCTCGCGAACAACCTCGGCAACCTCGCCCAGCGCTCGCTTTCGATGATCGCCAAGAACTGCGACGGCCGCGTGCCCGAGCCCGGCCCCTTCACCGACGCCGACCGGGTGCTACTCGCGGCGACCGACGCGCTCTATGCAACGGCGCGCGAGTGCATGGACCGCCAGGCGATCACGAAGTACCTCGACGCGGTGTGGGCCGTCGTTGCCGACGCCAACCGCTACTTCGCCGCCGAGGAGCCGTGGGCCAAGAAGAAGACCGACCCCAAGCGCATGGAGACGATCCTCTATGTGACGGCGGAGGCCGTGCGCCAATTTGCAATTCTCGCCGCTCCCGTGATGCCCGAGAGCTGCGCCAGGCTCCTCGACCAGCTCGGGCAGGCGGCGGAAGCGCGCGAATTCTCGAGCCTCGGCGAGAAGAGAAGGCTCAAGCCCGGCACGGTGCTGCCGGCGCCGAGCGGCGTCTTCGCGCGCTACGTCGAGCCGGAGGAAGCCGATTCACAGCCGGGCGCAACGTCGAAGAAGGACAAGGTCAAATAGGACTCGCGGGAGGGGTCGGAATGGCGCCGTGCACCTCGATCACTCCGCGTCGACCTTCTCCGCGAGCCAGACCTTGATCAGCGACTGGTAGGGGACGTCGCGCTTGTTGGCGGCGATCTTGATGCGCTCGAGCAAGTCCTGCGGCAGGCGCAGCGAGATCGACTGCGTCGACAGCTTGAGGTTCGGGAAACGCACGCGCTGGGCTTTGCTCCAATCGACATAATCCATCGAGTCGTGGCTTTCCCAGAACTTGCGTTCCTCCGCCTCGCTGCGAAAGCGGGGAATTGGCTTAAGCTTCTTGCTCATAGCGAGCCTTCTCCTTTCGATTCATGTCGCGCGCCGAGATGACACGAATTCGGGTGTTCTCGCTGCGGAGAGTGAACGTCACGTGCAAATGACGGCCCTCATTGGTTCTTCCGAGCGCCTGATATCGCTGCTCCGATTGGCTGTGCGCCACGTCTTCCGTGACCAGAAGCGGCACGTTGATGAAAACTTGCTCCGCTTCGGTCTGACCGACGCCATGCTTTTCCGTGCTCTTGCGGGCGTTGCCGTCGTCCCAATCGAAGCGACGATGATCTGCGACAAGTCGAGCATCTTTGTATATTACCATAGTATACACAGTTCGCAACCTGTGACGGTCGGCGGCAGGCGTCGCCGAGGGGGCGCGCGATCTTGCCTCTCGCCCTTCCGGCATGAAGAGTTTATTGCTCTGGCGAGGCCACCGCAGCGGGGCGGCACCCCGAACGAAAAACTGATCATGCTCGTCGACCACCACTGTCACCTGGACTTCCCCGAGCTCGTCGGCGATCTCGACGGCGTGATCGGGCGCGCGCGCTCGGCCGGGGTCGGGACGATGGTCACGATCTCGACGCGCATCCGCCGCTTCGACGAAGTCCGCGCCATTGCCGAAACCCATGATGACGTCTGGTGCTCGATCGGCACCCATCCCCACAATGCGGACGAGGAGCGCGACATATCGGTCGAAGAGATCGTTCGCCTTTCGAAGCATCCGAAAGTCGTCGCCATCGGCGAGGCGGGACTCGACTATCACTACCGCCATTCGACGCCCGAGGCGCAGGCCGAAGGCTTCCGCCGCCACATCGCCGCCGCGCGCGAGACGGGGCTTCCGCTCGAGATCCACACGCGCGAGGCCGACGCCGACACGCTTGCGATCCTTAAGGAGGAGCACGCGAAGGGCACGTTCCCGGCGCTCCTTCATTGCTACACGGGCGGGCGCGAGCTTGCGCTGCGCGCGGTCGATCTCGGCCTCTATGTGTCGTTCACGGGCGTCGTGACGTTCAAGAAGTCGGATGCGCTGCGCGCGATCGCCGCCGAGGTGCCGCTCGACCGGCTCCTCGTCGAGACGGATGCGCCGTTCCTCGCGCCCGATCCCTTGCGCGGCAAGACGAACGAGCCCGCCTACGTCGTCCACACGGCGGCTTCGCTCGCCAAGACGCGGGGCATCTCGCCCGCCGAGCTCGCGCGGGCGACGACGGAGAACTACTTCCGGCTCTTCACCAAGGCGCGGCGCCCGGCCTCCCAGGACTCCGGTTCCAAGGATCCCGCCGCCGCATGAGCCTACGCGTCACGATCCTCGGCTGCGGCTCATCGGGCGGCGTGCCGCGGATCGGGAGCCTGTGGGGCAAATGCGATCCAACGAACCCGAGGAACCGCCGCCGCCGCTGCTCGATCCTCGTCGAGCGGATCGGCAAGCGCGGGCGGACCACGCTGCTCGTCGACACGTCGCCGGACCTGCGCGAGCAGCTGCTCTCGGTGCGTGCCGACGCCCTCGATGCCGTCCTCTTCACCCACGACCACGCCGACCACACCCACGGCATCGACGACTTGAGAATGGTCGCCTACGCCATGAAGCGTCGCCTCGACTGCTATTTCGATGCGCCGGGGCGCGCGAGCATCGTCTCGCGCTTCGCCTATTGCTTCGAGACGCCGGCGGGATCGGCCTATCCGCCGATCTTGGCGGCGAAGGATTTGACGCCGGGGACGCCGGTGACGCTCGACGGCAGCGGCGGTCCCATCGAGGCCCTGCCCATTCTGCAGGAGCACGGCGACATCACCTCGCTGGGGTTTCGCTTCGGGGGGATCGCCTACTCGCCGGACTTGAGCGGCGTGCCGGCTTCCTCCATTCCCCTCCTCGAAGGCCTCGACCTCTGGATCGTCGACGCGTTGCGCCCGACGCCGCATCCGAGCCACTTCAGCGTGAGCCAGGCCCTCGACTGGATTGGACGGCTCGCGCCCAAGCGCGCGATCCTCACTCACATGACGGCCGAGCTCGACTACGAGACCTTGCGGCGCGAGCTTCCGGCCCATGTGGAGCCCGCTTACGACGGCATGGTCATCGAGCTCTGATCACGCGTCGTTGCTGCTGGTGAGCTGGTGCCGGGACTGCGCCCAGTCGCGAAAGCTCACCACCTCGCCGTTGGCCGCGGACGAGGGAAGCGCAAGCTCGACCAGCATCCGCGCCACATCCTCGGGAGGCGGCACAGTCTTCGGGTCCTCGCCCGGAAAAGCGCGGGCGCGCATCTGCGTGCGCATAGGACCCGGATTGACGATCGACACGCGCAGCCCCGTCGTCTCGGACTCGGCGGCGTAGGTCCGCGCCAGCGCCTCGAGCCCCGCCTTCGAGGCCGCATAGGGTCCCCAATAGGCCTTGTCTCCGGAGGCGGCGCTCGAGCTCACGAAGATCGCGCGTCCCGCGTCCGACAATTTGAGCAATGGATCGAGCGTCCGGATGAGACGCCAGTTGGCGTTGAGGTTCACGTCGATTGCAGCACTCCAGGCGTCGGCCGTGACGTGGGGCAGCGGCGACAGCGCTCCGAGGACGCCGGCCGCCGCCACCAGGACGTCGAGCTTGCCCCAGCGCTGGTAGATGGTCGGGCCGAGCTGATCGATGCGATCGCCCTGGCGCAGGTCGAGGCGCAGGATCGTCGCCTTGCCGCCCATCGCGCGGATCTCGTCGTCGACCTCCTCGAGCGCGCCGTTGGTGCGCGCGCTGATGATGACGTGGGCCCCCTCGCGGGCGAGCGCGAGCGCGGTCGCGCGACCCAGGCCGCGCGAGGCTCCGGTGACGAGGGCGAGGCGGCCCGTCAGGCGCATCTCACGGGACATGGAAGGCCTTTTCAGTGCCGGCGGCACGATAGCGTGCGCCATCCCCAGCTAGCGCTTCCGGCCTTGCTGGCGCAACCCCCGGCTCGGGCCTTGGTTTCCGGATGAAAGGGGACGAAAGGCCGTACAACACGGGAGCCTGTGGATCGAGTTTAGCCGACCTCGGCCAGGAGGGAGAGCTGGCGCGCTCCGGCCTGTCCGTTCTGGTCGGTGAGATTGGTCGGATACTCGCCGGTGAAGCAATGGTCGGTGAACTGCGGGCTTCTGGCGTCGCGGGCGTCGAAGCCCACGGCGCGGTAGATGCCGTCCACCGACAGGAAGGCGAGGCTCTTGGCGCCCATGAACTCGCGCATGCCCTCGAGGTCGAGATTGGCGGCGAGGAGGTCGACCTTGCGCGGCGTGTCGATGCCGTAATAGTCGGAGTGCGTGATGGGAGGCGAGGAGACCCGCAAGTGCACCTCGCGGGCGCCCGCATCGTACATGAGCTGCACGATCTTCTTGGACGTGGTGCCGCGCACGACGCTGTCGTCGATGAGGACGATCCTCTTGCCGCGGATGACGCCGGCGTTGGCCGAATGCTTGAGCTTGACGCCGAGCTGGCGAATGCGCTGCTCGGGCTCGATGAAGGTGCGCCCGACGTAGTGATTGCGGATGATGCCGAGCTCGAACGGCAGACCCGATTGGCGTGCGTAGCCGATGGCCGCGGGAACGCCCGAGTCGGGAATGGGCACGATGACGTCGGCGTCGGCCGGCGCCTCGCGCGCGAGCTCGACGCCCATCTGTTTTCTGATGTCGTAGACGGAGCGGCCGCCGATGATGCTGTCGGGGCGCGCGAAGTAGATGTACTCGAAGATGCAGGGCCGGGCGGGGCGGCGCGGAAACGGGCGATGGCTCTCGAGGCCGGCTTCCGTGATGACGACGACCTCGCCGTTCTCCACTTCGCGCAGGAACTCGGCGCCGACGATGTCGAGGGCGCAGGTCTCCGACGTCAGCACGTAGGCGTTGCCGAGCCGGCCGATGACGAGGGGGCGGATGCCGATCGGGTCGCGGGCGCCGATCAGCATGTCGTTGGTGACGCAGACGAGGGCCCAGGCGCCCTCGATCTGGCGCAGCGCCTCGACGAAGCGCTCGATCACGCGCCGCTTCTTCGAGCGCGAGAGGAGATGGAGGATGACCTCGGTGTCGGAGGTCGACGGGAAGATGGCGCCCGACGAGATGAGCTCCTGGCGCAGCGTCAGCGCATTGGTGAGGTTGCCGTTGTGGGCGACGGCGAAGCCGCCGGAATCGATGTCGGCATAGAGGGGCTGGACGTTCTTGAGGGCGGGCTCGCCCGTCGTCGAGTAGCGGTTGTGGCCGACGGCGATCGAGCCCGCGAGCCGGCGGATGACGGCCGCCTCGTTAAAGTTATCGCCGACGAGCCCGAGGCGGCGCTCGGAGTGGAACTGCTTGCCGTCGTAGCTGACGATGCCGGCCGCTTCCTGGCCGCGGTGTTGAAGCGCGTGGAGCCCGAGCGCCGTGATCGCCGCCGCATCGGGGTGCCCAAAAACACCGAAGACCCCGCATTCCTCGCGGAGCCTATCGTCGCCCAGTCGCGAAAGCCCAAAGTCCCGGTGCTTCGCGTCGCCTTTAGCCTCGTGCGCCATGGGTGCCTCCCGCTCAAAGCAACCGCCGCCCGAATACATCTCGCAGGGCTTCGCGCGCCGAGCGTCCAGAGGGAGGAGGCGCCGAGCGGCTAGCCGCGTGACAGATATATGATAATCCCGCGTCTGTTAAAGGTTTTCTGAGCACCATGCTCATGCAATCGACAGGTCATTGCGCCGGGACGGCGTCCGAGGGGGGTGCCTCGCCGCCGGCCGGCGCCTCGGTGGCGGGTGCGGCCGCGCCGCCCAGCGCCGTGGACGGCAGGTGCGTCTCGAGCGTCGCGCGGATCGAATCCCCCGCACTCTTTATATAAGGCAGCGACTTGGCGTCGCGGACCCAGGGGAGGTGGTCCTTGGGGTCGGGAATGAACGATTCGTAAAACATGTAGGGAATGACGATCAGGAGGAATCCGCGCACCACGCCGAAGGCAAAGCCCAGGATGCGGTCGATCATGCCCACCCGGCTGTCGAGGATGGCATCCGAGATCCTGGCCGTGATGAGGTGCACGACGATGAGGACGATGAGAAAGATCACGGCCCCGATGGCGATCTGGGCGATGGCGACCTGGGTCCCCATCTGCTGCGCCATGTCCTCGGCCACCTTTTTGTAATTGAGGACGAAATAGAGGGTCGCGCCGGCGGCGACGATCCACGACAGGATCGACATCAGCTCGCGCGTGAGCCCCCGGTACATGGCGAGCAGGCCCGAGATGAAGGCGACCGCAATAAGCGCTGCATCGAGATAGGTGAGCGGCCCGATCATGGTCGAGGCTCCTCCGTTGGCAGGCGGTCCATTGGTCTAGAGACTTCCCCAGCCGGTTCAGTCGCATGGCCGCAGCCCGTCCGCAAGCTCCTTGAGATGGCTGATGCGCGTGAGTGCGAGTTGCCCGCCCTCACTGCCGGTCTCGCCGGCAGCGGGGATGACCGCCTGATCGAAGCCGAGCTTTTTCGCCTCTTTGAGGCGAAGGGCCATGTAGGGGCAGGCGCGGACCGCGCCCGAGAGTGAAATCTCGCCGAAATAGAGACGTTTAGCGGGGAGCGTCACGTTGAAGCTCGAGGCGATGAGGGCGGCGGCCGCCGCAAGGTCGGCGGCAGGCTCGGCGATCCGCAGGCCGCCCGCCACGTTGAGGTAAACGTCATGATGACCAAAAGAGAGGCCGCAGCGAGCTTCGAGCACCGCGATCAGCATGGCGAGCCGGTTGCCGTCCCAGCCCACCACAGCGCGCCGCGGGACGCCGAGCCCCGAGGGGGCAACGAGGGCCTGGATCTCGACCAGGATCGGGCGCGTCCCCTCCATGCCGGCGAAGACGGCGGTACCCGGCGCGGAGGCGTCGCGGTCGCCGAGGAAGAGCGCGGACGGGTTCTCGACCTCCTTGAGGCCGTCGCCCGCCATCTCGAACACGCCGATCTCGTCGGTGGCGCCGAACCTGTTCTTGGCCGCCCTCAGAATGCGGAACGCGTGCCCGCGATCGCCCTCGAAGGAGAGCACGGTGTCGACCATGTGCTCGATGACCTTTGGGCCGGCGATCTGTCCGTCCTTGGTGACGTGGCCGACGAGGAGAAGGGCGCTCGCGTTTTGCTTCGCGTAGCGCACGAGGGCCTGCGTCGCGGCCCTGACTTGGCTCACGGTGCCGGGCGCGGCCTCGAGCGCGTCCGACCACAGGGTCTGGATGGAATCGACGACGACGAGGTCCGAGGGTTTTGTCTCGCCGAGGGTGGCGAGAATGTTGGCTAGGTTGGTCTCGGCGGCGAGCGCCACGGGGGCGTCCGCGAGTCCGAGGCGGCTCGCGCGCAGGCGCACTTGCGCTGCGGCTTCCTCGCCCGTGAAGTAGATGGCGCGGCGCCCGGCGCGGGCGAGCGCGCCCGCGAGCTGAAGGAGGAGCGTCGATTTGCCGATGCCGGGCTCGCCCGCGATCAGAAGCACCGACCCCGGCACGATGCCCCCGCCCGTGACGCGGTCGAGCTCGCCGCTTCCGGTCGAGAAGCGCCGGGCCTCTGTCGCCGCCTGCGCCAGGCCTTCGAGGGCCGTGGCGCGTCCGCGCTTTGCCCCGGCGAGCCCCGAGCCCGGCGGCGGGGCGGCATCCGTCTCCTCGGCGATAGTGTTCCACTCGCCGCAGACGGCGCACTTTCCCGACCAGCGCGGGGCGACCGCGCCGCAGCTCTGGCAAACGAAACTCGACTTCTGCGCCTTGGCCATGCTTTCGGGATCAGCTGTGTGCTCAACGGCGCCGCGAGTAGCGCCCCCTCACCCCAACCCTCTCCCGGGGAGAGGGAGCAGGGCTGTGCAAACGCTCGCCGATTTGTTCCCTCTCCGCTCGGGGAGAGGAGCAACAG
This sequence comes from uncultured Alphaproteobacteria bacterium, assembly GCA_963699485.1. Classification (GTDB taxonomy): domain Bacteria; phylum Pseudomonadota; class Alphaproteobacteria; order Rhizobiales; family Hyphomicrobiaceae; genus Hyphomicrobium_C. Next base: position 60,014 of record CAVOUC010000028.1, read on the forward strand.
GGTGAGCGGGGCTTTGCGCGCGGACTGTGACGCGCTCATGGTCAGCTCGCTCCGGAGTTCAGAATGCCAAGCTGCCGTCGAGATACACACGGTGGAAGCGGCGGCCGAGGCGTGTCAGAACCTCGTAGCCGATGGTGCCTGCGGCCGCGCCGATCGCCTCGATGGTGAGGCCGGGGCCGATGAGGTCGACGAAATCGCCGCGGCTGAGCCGCGCTCCCGCATCCGTGACATCGACGGTGATGAGATCCATCGACACCCGCCCGACGATCGGGGCGGTCGAGGCGCCGACGCCGACCGAGCCGCGGGGGGCCCCGTTGCTGAGGGAGCGCGCGACGCCGTCGGCATAGCCCGCGGCGACGACCGCGATGCGCGACGGCCGGTTCGCGCGCCAGCTGGCTGAATAGCCGACCGTTTCTCCGGCGGCGACCTCGCGCACCTCGAGGACGCGGGCCTTGACCGCGACTGCAGGCTTGACCGGCGCCGGCCCGCCGCGAAACGCCTGCCCCCCGTAGAGGCCGTAGCCGGGGCGCACGAGATCGAAGTGAAAGCGGGGACCAAGCATCAGGCCGTCAGAGGCCGCAAGGCTCGCCGGGGCTCGAGGCAACTCCCTCAGAAAGCGCTCGAAGGTCTTGAGCTGCGCTTCGTTCTTGGCGTCGGCGGGATCGTCGGCGCACGCGAGATGGCTCATGACGAGGCGAACGTCGAGCGCCGCGAGGAGCGCATTATCGGCGGCGAGGGCCGCGACCTCGCGCTCGGAGAGGCCGAGCCGGTTGAGCCCCGTGTCGACGTGGAGCGCTGCAGCAAGCCTCTCGGATCGCCTCTCGGCAAGGGCCGCCCATTCGCGGACCTCCTCGAGCGAGGAGAGCGCCGGAATGGCGCCGGAGGCGATGAGCGCTTCGCCCGAGCCCGGCAGCAGGCCGTCGAGCGCGAAGATGGCGGCCGCGGGGGCGAGGCGGCGGGCGACGACGGCCTCGTCGGCTGTCGCGATGAAGAACGTGCGGCAGCCCGCGGCTGCAAGTGCGGGGATCACGCGCTCGGCGCCGAGGCCGTAGGCGTCCGCCTTGACGACCGCCCCGCATTCGGCCGGCGCGACGAGGCGGGCCAGCGCCTGCCAGTTCGCGCCGATCTGTGCGAGGTCGATCGTCACGACGCCCGTTGCGGTAGGGGGGATGGGAGGTTGCATCATGGTCGCGCCCAGTCCAGGTCGGTGTGGGCGTGAGCAGTGAAATCCCCTCTCCCCGCAAGCGGGGAGAGGGCTAGGGTGAGGGGCAGCCGCCAGCCGCAGCGCAAGCTCTTGCCCCTCACCCTAATCCCTCTCCCCATCGCAGATGCGATGGGGAGAGGGAATCTGCGTGCCTCCGTCGAAGCTCGGTGCTCACTCGTAGCGCTCGGGGAGCTGGTAGTCGCGGGCGAGATTGCCGAAGCGCGTGAATTGGGCCTCGAACGAAAGCCCGACCGTGCCCGTGGGCCCGTGCCGCTGCTTGCCGATGATGATCTCGGCGCGGCCGTGAACCGCCGTCATCTCCTGCTGCCATTTGAGCATCTCTTCGACGTTCGTTTCCGAGGGCTTCCGGCGCTCGACGTAATATTCCTCCCTGAAGACGAACATGACAACATCGGCGTCCTGCTCGATCGAGCCGGATTCACGCAGGTCCGAGAGCTGGGGCCGCTTGTCGTCGCGCTGCTCGACCTGGCGCGAGAGCTGGGACAGCGCGATGATCGGCACGTTGAGCTCCTTGGCCAGCGCCTTGAGCCCCGTGGTGATCTCGGAAACCTCCTGGACGCGTCCCTCGGAGGCGCGCTTGTTGCCGGCCAGAAGCTGGAGATAGTCGACGACGAGAAGACCGAGCCCCTTCTGCCGCTTGAGCTTCCTCGCGCGCGCGGCCAGCTGGGCCACCGACAGACCGCCGGTCTGGTCGATATAGAGGGGAATGCGGCTCATCTCCTGCGACACGGCGACGAGCTTTCCAAACTCGCGCTCGTCGATCATGCCGCGGCGGATCTTCTCGGAGGCGATCTCGGCCTGCTCGGAGAGAATGCGGGTTGCAAGCTGCTCGGCCGACATCTCGAGCGAGAAGAAGCCGACGATGGCGCCGTCGATGGCCTTCTCGCTGCCGTCGGGCTGCTTTTCCGATTTGAAGGCGCGGGCGATGTTGTAGGCGATGTTGGTCGCGAGCGCCGTCTTGCCCATCGAGGGTCGCCCGGCGAGGATGACGAGGTCGGAGGGCTGCAGTCCGCCCATCTTGGAGTCGAGATCGGTGAGGCCGGTCGCGAGCCCCGAGAGGTGGCCCTCGCGTTGGTAGGCGTTGTTGGCCATCTCGATGGCGTGTGTGAGCGCGGTCGAGAACCCCATGAATCCCTGGCCGTACTTGCCGCGCTCGGCGAGATCGTAGAGGCGCGTCTCCGACTCCTCGATCTGCGTCTCGGGCGGAAAGTCGATCGGCGCGTCGAAGGCGGAGTTGACCATGTCCTCGCCGATGCCGATCAGCTGGCGGCGGATCGAGAGGTCATAGACGGTGCGGCCATAGTCCTCGGCGTTGATGATGGTGGTCGCGCTGGCGGCAAGGCGGCCGAGGTACTGGGGCACGGTGAGGTTGGCGTCGATGGGCGGGGCCGCGTCGAAGAACGTCTTCAACGTGATGGGCGTCGCCTGCTTGCCGGCGCCGATCATCTTCGCGGCCGTGTCGTAGATCTCGGCGTGAAGCGGGTCGAAGAAGTGGTGCGGCTCGAGGAACGAGGAGACGCGGTCGAGCGCCTCGTTGTTGACGAGGATCGCGCCGAGCAGCGCCTGCTCGGCCTCGATGTTGTGGGGCGCTTCGCGAAAGCCTTTGAGCTCGGCGGGCGCAAGGGCGGCCGCACGCGCGTCTGCGGGGAGGGTCGAGATCTGTGCCATGGCCGGGACGCTAGACGGATTCGCGCTCCGGGCCAGGACGGCCTCTGCAAGTCAAGGGCGGTCGTCCCCGTTACGCACAAGGGCTCGCTTATTCGCTTCCCTGCGTCCGAATCAGCGGCCGGCTGGATGAAACCATTATTCGCCGGCAATACGCGGGCGCTCGATCGGCCCTCCCTCGCGCACGGCGAGCCAGCGCTCCGCCTCGAGCATGTAGTCGCGCGTCAACGGAAGCGCGTCGACGCGCTTTGCGAGCTGGATCTGATAGACGACGAGGCCCTGATGGCGGAAGGCGGCCTCCGAGCCCGCGAGGTAGAACTCCCACATGCGGCAGAACTCCTCCCCGGCAATCCCCGCCGCGCGCGTCCAATTCTCGCGGAACCGCGCGCGCCAGGCGCGCAAGGTCTCGGCGTAGTGGAGGCGCAGCACCTCGACATCGGTCGTGATCAGCCCCGAGGTCTCGACGACGGAGACGATCTCGCTCAAGGCCGGAATGTAGCCGCCGGGGAAGATGTACTTGGCGATAAAGGGATTGGTGGCGGTCGGGCCATCCGAGCGGCCGATGGTGTGGATCAGGGCGACGCCGTCGTCGGCGAGCCGCTCCGAAATCGTGCGGAAGAATGTCCGGTAGTGAGGCAGGCCGACGTGCTCGAACATGCCGACCGAGACGATGCGGTCGAAATGCCCGTCGATCTCGCGGTAGTCGGCGAGGCGGAAGCGTACGGAATTGCTGAGGCCGAGCTTGGAGGCGCGCGTGCGCGACACCTTGACCTGCTCCTCGGAGAGCGTGATCCCGACCACGTCGGCGGAGGCCACCTTCGCAAGATAGGTCGCAAGCCCGCCCCACCCGCAGCCGATGTCGAGAATGCGCAGGCCGGGCTCGAGAGCGAGCTTGGCGGCGATGTGGCGCTTCTTGGCGAGCTGAGCCTGGGTGAGGTCCGCCCCGCGCATGAAGTAGGCGCAGGAATATTGCCGGTCGGGATCGAGAAAGAGCTCGTAAATGCGCGGATCGATGTCGTAGTGGCTGGCCACGTTGTGACGTGCGCGCCAGGGCGGGTTGAACTGCATCGCAAGCCTGGTCGCGCGCCGGAAGAGCGCCAACGTCCGGCTCCACGCCGGGAAGGGGACGAGCGACCCGTTCTCCATCACGAGCGCGATGAAGTCGTAGATGCTGCCGGCCTCGAGGGTGAGGCGGCCGCTCATATACGCTTCGCCGGCGGCGAGCTCGGGGTCGAGGACGAGGGAGCGCTCGACCCCCCGGTCGGCAAGACGGACGCGCACCGGCTGGCCCGACCCGTCGCCGAAGCGGTGCCGTTCGCCGGCGCTGTCGACGAATGTGAGGTCCCCTTTCTGGACGACCTTGCTCAAAAACAGCGTTAGGGGCCTGAACATGACGCAATCCGACCGGACCCGCCCCCTCAGCGCCGTCCGGGAGACTCTTGGTGCTCCATCCTCCGCTGACATAGGAATTATGCCGAAGTCGCGCCAGCTTTGCCATTGGCAATGGTCAAAATAGCGCGGAAGGCCCCGGCAACTGCCTGCAAACCGGGCCTGGCCTCAAGCTTAATCCTTTGCCGCCTCGGCCTCCTCTTCCTCTGCCTTCGGCGCGGCTCCCTCCTCGAACACCTCGTCGGGGTTGAAGGTTGCAATCTCGAGCTTCTCGCCCTTGACGACCGCCACGTCCTCGCCGCGGGCCTGCTTCTCCGCCTCGTCTGCCGATCGTGCCACGTTGAGGGTCACCGGCACGACGACCTCGGGGTGGAGCGCAATTCTCGTCTCGTGGAGCCCGATCGTCTTGATCGGCTTGTCCATCACCACCTGGCGCCGGTCGATGGTGAAGCCGCCGGCCGTCACGACCTCCGAGATGTCGCGCGTCGACACCGAGCCGTAGAGCTGGCCCGTGTCGCCCGCCGAGCGGATGGCGACGAACGTCTTGCCGGCGAGCTTCCCTGCCACGGCTTCGGCCTCCTTCTTGAGCTCGAGATTGTTTGCTTCGAGCTGCGAGCGCTGGCTCTCGAACTTGGCGCGGTTCTCCGTCGTCGCCCGGAGCGCCTTCTTCTGGGGCAGGAGATAGTTGCGGGCAAACCCGTCCTTCACGTTGACGATGTCGCCCATCTGGCCGAGGCGGCCGATGCGCTGCAATAGAATGACCTGCATGTGATGCTCCTTCGGAAGACTTTCGGATCAGGTTGGCGGAAGGCTCGGCGGCGGATAGCGCTGGCGCAGCGTCAGGAGCGTATCCGAGAGCCCCAAAATCGCTATCACGACGGCGATCCACACGTTGATGAGGAGAAGCGCGGCATAGAGGGCCCAGAGCGCGAACGGCCGCCAGGGGAAGCCGCGCGTCGTGTAGTGGATGATGGCGAGCCCGAGGAGGAGGTAGGCGAGAAAGAAGGCGCCCGCAAATCCGCTTGCGGCGAGCCCGAGGTAGCCGCTGGCCAGCGACGCAATGAGCGCGCCGGCAAGGACGAAGCTCGTGCCGCGCGGGTACTCGATCGCGGCGAGATCCGGCCACGGGCGCTTCAATTGACCCGAAGCGAGGGTGACGCGCCCGCCGAGCCAAAGGTTGAACAACAGGCTCGCCATCCAAGACATGGCCGTCGCCGCGGGGAGGAGCGAAAGCGTGATGTCGGTCAGCGACTTCATTTCGTTTTCGTCGAGTGCCGGCCCCCCGGGCGTCTTGGGCATCGCCTCCTCGACCGTCTTCTCGAGAAACTCGCCGAGCGTCTTTCGTATCTCCTCGATGTCGCCGCCGATGAGGGCGACCGAGGCAAGTGCAAGGAGGCCCGCTAGCAGCGCCGCCCAGATCACGAGCCGCCCCGGCGGATACCACTCGAGGCGCGGAGCCCGCGGCGCGCTCTCCGGAGCGGCGCGGCTGAGACCGGCAAGGTAGACGAGGAGAACGACGGGCACCACCTGGCCGAGGGCGAAGGGAAGCGATGCGTAGGGCCCGGCGATGAGCGTGATGAGCGCCGCGCCGGCGCAGCCGGCGAGCGCGGCCGCCCTCCACTCCCAGCCGAGGCCGGCGAGAAAGATCGGGAGCGGCGTCAGAAAGAACAGAACGAACCGCATGAGGATCGGACCCGTCGTCGCCGAGAGAAAGACGACGGCGGCAACGAGCCCCAACCCGAGGCCGACAAGAAATGGGCTTTTCGTCATCGAGCTGTCCCGCACAGTGGCGGTTAGGGAGGCTGGCGCAGCAGCCCTCCCAACCTCATCTCACACGTTTACCTCAGCACATACGGCAGAAGCCCGAGAAAGCGCGCGCGCTTGATGGCGCGTGCAAGCTCGCGCTGCTTCTTGGCCGAGACGGCCGTGATGCGGCTCGGCACGATCTTGCCCCGCTCGGAGATGTAGCGTCCGAGGAGGCGCACGTCCTTGAAGTCGATCTTCGGCGCGTGCTCGCCGGAGAAGGGGCAGGTCTTGCGGCGCCGGTGGAAGGGGCGGCGCGTGGCGAGCTGTTGAATTTCCGACATCGATCAACCCTCCTGCTCGCCGCTGCCGGCGGGTTTCGCCTCGCGCGGGGGCCTCGGAGCGCGGGGTGGCCGGCCAGCGCTCTCCCCGCCGCCTTCGCGGGGTGGGGCCCCTTCGCGGGGAGGGCCACCTTCACGGGGTGGGCCACCTTCACGGGGTGGGCGCGCCCGGAAAGTCGAGCCGCCTTCGCGCTCGGGACGGCCCTCGCCGCCCTCGCGGTCGCCGCGGAAGCCGCCGCGATCGCCGCCCCGGAACCCGCCGCGATCGCCGCCCCGGAACCCGCCGCGATCGCCGCCGCGGAACCCGCCGCGGTCGCCCCGCTCGGGACGATCGCCGCGCTCGTCGCGGTCGGACTTGCGCATCATGATCGAAGGCTCGGTCTCGAGCTCCTCGACGCGAATTGTGATGAAGCGAATGATATCGGTCGAGATGCCCATCCGGCGCTCCATCTCGGCGACGGCGGCGGGGGGAGCGTCGATGTTGAGGAGGGAATAGTGGGCCTTGCGGCTCTTCTTGATCTTGAAGGCGAGGCCCTTCAATCCCCAGTACTCGTTCTTGGTGACCTTGCCGCCGCCTTCGGCGATGACGTCGGAGAATTCCTTGGTGAGCGCCTCGACCTGTTGCGTCGAGACGTCCTGACGGGCCAGGAAGACATGCTCGTAGAGAGGCATGGACGGGCCTTTCTCGTGTCGCTGTTGCCGCGGTTCGTCGCGGGTCCTCCTCCGGCGCCAAGCCCCCATGGGCCCGCGAAAGGCCCAACAGGTACCCAAAGAGCGAAGACACCGGGGAGCGAGTGAAGCCTTGCGGGCTTCAGCCTGCCGCAGCCAATTTCACCTGGCGCGGCCCCCATTCAGCCTTCGACCGGAGCGGGTGACGGGCGCTTTATACGGCAAATTCGCCTTGGAGCAAGCCTAAAGCGGGTGCTTCCCGCCTAGGCGGTGGACCCGCCGCTACCCTTGAGGGCAAGCCAGCCATGGCCAATGAGGCCGGCGCCCCAGCCGAGGAAGACCCAATGGACCCAATAGGGCTCGGCCGTCCACCAGTCGAGCCCCGCGAGCAGGATCATTACGGCGGCAAATACCATCGCGTGGATGCGGAATCCGGGGTTGGCGAACGCTCTCTCGAGTGTGGATTTGGTCGGAACGTCTTTGGCCGGAACTTCCATGAGTGTCTCCGATCGCGTGGACGGGTCGAGGTCTGTTGGGGCCGGATGCAATTACTTAGTTTAGCACGGGTTGCGACGGGCGGTATGACGCCGGGACTTGACAATGCCGCAGGTCCCGTGCCGTAAGCGCCGAGGCCTCCCAGAGAGGCGGAGAACCCCGAGACACGCTCCGGACATGGCCATCGCATTCGTCTTCCCCGGACAGGGCAGCCAGGAGGTTGGGATGGGGCGCGAGCTTGCCGCCCAATTCGCCGCCGCCCGCGAGGTGTTCGAGGAGGTGGACGCCGCCCTTTCCCAGAACCTCTCCCAGATCATGTGGGAGGGGCCCAAGGAGACGCTGACGCTCACCGAGAACGCCCAGCCCGCGCTGATGGCGGTGTCGATGGCGGTGATGCGCGTGCTCGAGCGCGAGAAGGGCTTCTCGCTCAAGGACAAGGTCGCCTTCGTCGCCGGCCACTCGCTCGGCGAGTATTCCGCGCTCGCCGCCGCCGGCGCCTTGAGCCTCACCGATACCGCTCGGCTCTTGAAAACGCGCGGGCAGGCGATGCAGGCCGCGGTGCCGGTCGGGCAGGGGGCCATGACCGCGCTCCTCGGCGTCGGCCTCGACGTGGGCCGAAAGGTCGCGGAGGCGGCGGCGCAGGGCGAGGTGTGCGAGGTTGCCAACGACAACGAGCCGACGCAGGTCGTGCTGTCGGGCGCCAAGTCGGCGATCGACCGCGTCGCCGAGGTGGGCAAGGGGCTCGGCGTGCGACGCGCTATCCCGCTGCCCGTTTCCGCGCCCTTCCACTGCAGCCTCATGCAGCCCGCGGCCGACGCCATGCGGAATGCGCTCGCGACGGTCGACGTGCGCGCGCCCGCGGTGCCGGTCATCGCCAACGTTCTGGCCGCCCCTATAACCGATCCCGCGGAAATCAAGGCGCGGCTCGTCGAGCAGGTGACGGGCACCGTGCGCTGGCGCGAGAGTGTCACGTACATGACAGCCAACGGGATCACCGACGTCTACGAGATCGGCGCCGGCAAGGTGCTGGCCGGTCTCGTCAAGCGCATCGAGAAAAGCCTGAACGCGACGAGCCTCGGCACGCCGACCGACATCGAGGCGGCGTGGCCGGCCCTCGCAAAGTGAGAGGTGTCTATGTTTGAGCTCACCGGAAAAACCGCTCTCGTCACGGGGACGACGGGCGGCATCGGCGCCGGCATCGCCCGCGCCTTCCACAAGGCAGGGGCCAAGGTCGCCATCTCGGGCCGCCAGCTCGCCAAGCTCGAGGCGCTGGCTTCCGAGCTCGGCGACCGGGTCGAGATCCTGCCCTGCGACCTCGGCGACAAGCAGGCGGTGGCCAAGCTCATCGACGAGGCGGTCGCCAAGCTCGGCCGGCTCGACATCCTGGTCAACAACGCCGGTCTCACCAGGGACAATCTGTTCATGGTGATGAAGGACGAGCAGTGGGACGAGGTGATCGCCGTGAACCTCACCTCGACCTTCATGCTGATGCGGGCCGCGACGCGCCACATGCTGCGCTCGAAGACGGGCTACGGGCGCATCGTCAACATCTCCTCCATCTCCGGCGTCGTCGGCAATCCCGGCCAGGGCAACTATGCCGCCTCCAAGGCCGGCATGATCGGCATGTCGAAATCGCTCGCGCGCGAGGTCGCCAACCGCGGCATCACCGTGAATTGCATCTCGCCCGGCTTCATCAAGACGGCTATGACGGACGCACTGAACGAGAAGCAGGTGGCTGAAATCTCACAGCACATTCCGGCCCAGCGCTTCGGCACGCCCGAGGACATCGCCTTCGGCGCCCTCTACCTCGCCAGCGTCGAGGCGGGCTACGTCACCGGCCAGACGCTCCATATCAACGGGGGCATGGCGATGGTGTAACGCTTTGGATGGCAAAGGCCTTCCCGCCGGCTCCTGCCGGCTCGAGGGTCAAGGATCCAGGGTCCGGCCGCACGCTGGCCAACTCCTGGGAGATATGTTAACGAGCCTCGTTTTTTTGCTGCGAAAGCAGCGGAAAAGCCCTAACCATCGAGACCCAGGCGTCTCGTGCGTCTCTGAGCGGCTTGAGCCAAGGACCTTCAAAGGGTTGAGCGCGACGCCGCAGAGGAACTTCGGGCACGAGGGTGTAGGTTAGACTGAAGACAAGAGAGACAATTGGGACGCGAGGGAAGACGATGAGCGATGTCGCAGAGCGCGTGAAGAAGATCGTCGTAGAGCATCTGGGCGTCGAGGCCGACAAGGTCACCGAGAACGCGAGCTTCATCGACGACCTCGGTGCCGACAGTCTCGACACTGTTGAGCTCGTGATGGCTTTCGAGGAGGAGTTCGGTTGCGAAATCCCCGACGATGCCGCCGAGCACATCCTGACGGTGGGCGACGCCGTGAAGTTCCTGGAGAAGAATGCGAGCGCGGCCTGAGACCGTGCCCTGGCGTCCTCAGCGCCACCCGTGCCGAACGCGTGCGGGGGCGGGCGGCTCCACCGTTCGCATGCGCGGCCGGGCGCAAGTCGGCGCCTTCGGGCACCGCGCCACGGGCTTTAGCGCTTCAAGACGTCGGTTGAGGGTCTGCCAGGCACGGACTTGAGAAGCATGCGCCGCGTCGTCATCACTGGAGTTGGGCTCGTGACGCCGGTCGGCGTCGGAGTCGACGCGGCCTGGTCCAATCTGCTCGCCGGCAAGAGCGGGGCGCGCCGCGTCGAGGAGTTCGACGTCTCCGACATCACCTGCCAGATCGCCTGCTTCGTCCCGCGCGGCGACAAGTCGGACGGCAAGTTCAATCCCGACGATTGGATGGAGCCCAAGGAGCAGCGCAAGGTCGACGATTTCATCATCTATGCGGTGGCGGCGGCCGACCAGGCCCTCGAGGACGCGGGATTCGCGGCCAAGTCGACCGAGCAGCAGGAGCGCTCGGGCGTTCTCATCGGCTCGGGTATCGGCGGCCTCTCGGGCATTGCCGACACCTCGATCCTGCTCAAGGAGAAGGGGCCGCGGCGCGTCTCTCCCTTCTTCATCCCCGGACGCCTCATCAATCTCGCATCGGGCTACGTCTCGATCAAGCACCAGCTCAAAGGCCCGAACCATGCCGTCGTCACCGCCTGCTCGACGGGCTCGCACGCGATCGGCGATGCCGCACGCCTTATCGCGCTGGGCGATGCGGACGTCATGGTCGCGGGCGGCACCGAGAGCCCGATCTGCCGCATCGCGCTCGCGGGCTTTGCCGCCTGCCGCGCGCTCTCGACCGGCTTCAACGACCGCCCGGCGGAGGCGTCTCGTCCCTACGACAAGGATCGCGACGGCTTCGTGATGGGCGAAGGGGCCGGCGTCGTCGTGCTCGAGGAGATCGAGCATGCGAAGGCGCGCGGAGCCAAGATCTATGCCGAGGTCATCGGCTATGGGCTGTCGGGGGACGCCTATCACATCACGGCGCCGTCCGAGTCGGGCGACGGCGCTTTCCGCTGCATGCGCGCGGCGCTCAAGCGGGCCGGGATCGAAGCGAGCGACGTCGACTACGTCAACGCGCACGGCACGTCGACGCCGATGGGCGACGAGATCGAGCTCGCCGCGGTCGAGCGCCTGTTCGGCAACGCCGCCGGCAAGCTCGCCATGTCGTCGACGAAATCGGCGGTCGGGCACCTGCTCGGTGCGGCCGGGGCCGTCGAGGCGATCTTCTCCGTGCTCGCGATCCGCGACGGGATCGCGCCGCCGACGCTGAACCTTACCAACCCCTCGGTCGAGACGGCCATCGATCTCGTGCCGCTCAAGGCCAAGAAGCGCGAGATCAGGACGGTCTTGTCGAACTCGTTCGGATTCGGCGGGACGAATGCCTCGCTGGTGATGCGCCGCGTCGCCTGAATTGGGCTAAGTTCCTGAGATCGCTAGATCGAGAGATCGTTCTTGATGAAGATGCTTCGCGTCTATCAAGAACGTAAATCGCGATCTAAATTCAACGAGTAGAGCTCGGGGAGCATGTCCGGCCTTTCGCCACAATTGCCGCGAAAGTCCGATACGATGATCACGCCGGCGGCTCGCCGGGAGCTCGGGTCGCGGGACCGGTCCGCGAAGCGCGACGGCAGTGATGGGAGCAGAGCTCGATGAGCACCTTCCGCAGAGACGATCTGCCGACGCTGGCGCCCCGCGACGGCCTGCGCCCGCGCAGCCCGGCCGAGGCGCTCGAGCCGAGCCGTGCGCCGGCGCGCCCGCGCGGCGTCCGCGACCGGCGCTCCCCGCGGGCCATGTCCGGCGCCGTCAAGGTCGTGAGCGGCGTGTTGACGCTGATGCTCATTCTCATGGGCGCGATGGGCGGGCTCGCCGCCTATCTCTATCACGTCTACGAGCGCCCCGGCCCGCTCGAGGTCTCGCGCGTCGTGACGATTCCCAAGGGCGAGGGGCGGATCGCGATTGCGGAGCGCCTCGAGCGCGAAGGGATCATCCAAAGCCGCTGGGTGTTCGTCGCGAGCCATCTCGTGCAGAGCTGGTATGGCGCCAAGAAGGGCCTCGATCTCAAGGCCGGCGAGTACGAGATCAAGAAGAATGCCAGCATGGCCGAGGTGCTGGCCGTCCTGTCGGAGGGCAAGTCCGTCCTCTACAAGCTGCCGATCCCCGAGGGGCTGACGAGCCAGCAGATCGTCGAGCGCATCAACACCGAGCCGAGCCTCACCGGAACGGTGACGGCAGTTCCCCCCGAAGGGTCGCTGCTCCCCGACACGTACCGCTTCTCGAAGGGCATGGATCGCGGCGAGCTTCTCCAGCGCATGCAGGTCGAGCAGCAGCGGCTCGTTGACAGCCTCTGGGATCAGCGCCACGAGGGGCTGCCAATCAAGACCAAGGAGGAGGCGCTCGTCCTCGCTTCGATCATCGAGAAGGAAACGGGCCGTCCCGACGAGCGCAACCGGGTCGCCGCCGTGTTCGTCAACCGCCTGAAGAAGGGCATGCGGCTACAGTCCGACCCGACCATCATCTACGGCGTCGTCGGCGGCCAAGGCATCCTCGGACGGCCGATCACGCGCTCCGACATCGACCAGAAGTCCCCCTACAATACCTATCAGGTCGATGGACTTCCGCCGGGGCCGATCTGCAACCCGGGCCGCTACGCCATCGAGGCGGCGCTGAAGCCCGCCGACACCAACGACCTCTACTTCGTCGCCGACGGCACCGGCGGCCACACGTTCTCCGACACGCTGAAGGAGCACAACCAGGCGGTGGCGACTTGGCGCAAGGCGGAGAAGGACATGCGCGCCAAGGACCAGCAATCCGGCTCGGCAAGCGACAAGGACGGCGAGGCGATCCCCAATCCCCCGGCCGAGCAGCCGGCGGGTGCCGCAGCTGAGCCGGCCGCGAAGGCGTCGGTGACGCCGGTCGCCGCCCAGGCCTCGTCGATCCCGCTCCCCGTGCGCAAGCCCAAGAAGTGAACGCAGCGCCTCGAGCTCATGTTTCATGGAGCCGGGCTCTAGACGAGGTGCGCTTCCCGCCTTGGCTCGGCGTCGCGAAATCGTTAGATTTGCGCCCTCTCTCGCCCTGAGAGGCGGCAACGGTCCCGAGGCCGGATCCGCGAACGTGCCAGCCTCGTGAACGTCCCGCCGATGAGCATTCACAGCATGACAGGTTTTGCGCGCGCCGACGGGGCGCTCGGCGCGGCGAGCTGGCATTGGGAGGTGCGCAGCGTCAACAACCGCGGCCTCGACCTGCGCATTCGCCTCGCTCCCGGCTACGAGTTCCTCGAGCCCAAGGTGCGCGAGGGGATCGGAAAGCGGCTCACGCGGGGCAGCGTGACGGTGGCGCTCAGCGTCTCGCGCGAGGCGGCGCCCGCCAACGTCCGCATCAACGCGACGGCGCTCGACCAGGTGATCCGCGTCGCCGAGAGCCTGCGCGAGCGTCTCGGCGCCGAGCCCCTGCGCGTCGAGGGCCTGCTGGCGCTGAAGGGCGTGCTCGAGGTCGCCGAGGAGGCGGACGATCCAGCGACGGCGGGGCGCATGGCCGAGGCCATGACCGACAGCCTGATGCTCGCTCTCGACGGGATCGTTATCGCCCGCCATGACGAGGGGCGGCGGCTCGCGGCGCTGACTGCGGCCCAGGTCGAGGAGATCGCGCGGCTGACGGCGGCGATCGAAGCCTCGCCCGCGCGCACGCCGGCGGCAATCGAGACGCGATTGAAAGAACAGGTCGCGCGCCTCGTCGAGACCGGGCAAGGGCTCGATCCCGCGCGGCTGCATCAGGAGGCGGTCCTTATCGCCACGCGCGCCGACGTGGAGGAGGAGTTGAAGCGCCTTGCCGGCCACGTCGAGTTGGCACGGGGGCTTTTGAGAGAGGGCGGGGCCATCGGCCGCAAGCTCGACTTTCTGGCCCAGGAGTTCAACCGCGAGGCCAATACGCTGACGTCGAAGGCGGGCGACGCCGAGATCGCGCGCCTGGGGCTCGCGCTCAAGGTCGTCGTCGATCAGATGCGCGAGCAGGTGCAGAATATCGAGTGAGATGACGCCATGAGCGGGATGCGATGACGGGGGAAGGGCCAACGATCGAGCGGCGCGGGCTGATGCTCGTGCTCTCTTCGCCGTCGGGCGCGGGCAAAACTTCGCTTGCCAAGGCGCTGCTCGATGCCGACCCGGGCATCAAGCTTTCCGTCTCGGCGACGACACGAAAGCCGCGCCTCGGCGAGGTCGACGGGCGCGACTACACCTTCGTCAGCGAGGCCGAGTTCGAGCGTATGCAGAAGGAGGGCGGGCTGCTCGAGTGGGCGCAAGTGTTCGGCAATCTCTATGGGACGCCGCGCAAGCCCGTCGAGCAGGCGATGGCGGAAGGGCGCGACGTCCTGTTCGACATCGATTGGCAGGGCACGCAGCAGCTCGCCGAGAAGATGGCCGGCGACCTCGTGCGCGTCTTCGTGCTGCCGCCGTCGGGCGCGGTGCTCGAGGCGCGGCTGAGGTCGCGCGCGCAGGATTCGAACGAGGTCGTCGCCAGGCGCATGGCGCAGGCGGCGAACGAGATCAGCCATTGGGCCGAGTACGACTACGTGATCGTCAATGACGATCTCGCGGCGAGCATCGCCGGGCTCAAGGCGATCCTCACCGCCGAGCGACTGAAGCGCGAGCGCCTGCTCGGCCTGTCCGCGTTCGTCCGCGGCCTGCAAAGCTCGCTCTGACGCCGCTCTGGTCCGAGCCCGCCACAGAGCTTCACACCGGATGCTGGTGATACAACACACGCCCCTGCCGGACCTCGGGGCCCTGTGAGTGCTGCTCAATCGCGGCCGGCGGGCGAGCGCTCGAGGAGGAGCGCGAGCTTGGCAAAGTCGCGCACGGGAACGTCCTCGGCGCGCAGCTCCGGCGCAATCCCCGCCGCGGCGAGCAGCTCCTCGGGGCGGGCGACGAGCTGCTTCAGGGAGGCGCGCAGCATCTTGCGCCGCTGGCCGAAGGCTGCCGCCGTCACGCGGCCCAGCGTCTTCACCGAGCAGTGCGGGTTGGGCTCGGCACGCGGGACGAAGGCGACCACGGCGGAAGCAACCTTCGGCGGCGGAGTGAAGGCCTCGGGCTTCAATGTCATGACGATGCGCGGCGCCGTGCGCCACTGCGAGATGACGGCAAGCCGGCCATAGGCCTTCGAGCCGGGGTCGGCGACGATGCGCTCGGCAACCTCCTTCTGGAACATGAGCACCATGCGGTCGAACCACGGCGGCCACGGCTCGGTCTCGAGCCACGCGACGAGGAGCAGGCTCGCCGCGGCGTAGGGGAGGTTCGCGGCGATGATCGCCTTGTGCCGGTCGCGTCCCAAGAGCCGCGGCCAATCGGCGTCGAGGGCGTCGCCCTCGTGGACCTCGAGGCGGCCCGGATAGTGCGCCTCGATCTCGGCGAGCGCAGGCAGGCAGCGGGGATCGCGCTCGACCGCGACGACGCGGCGTGCGCCCTCGAGCAGAAGGGCGCGCGTCAGCCCGCCCGGCCCGGGGCCGACCTCGACCACCGTGCGCCCGTCGAGCGGCCCGGCGAGGCGGGCGATGCGGCGCGTGAGATTGAGATCGAGGATGAAATTCTGGCCGAGGCTCTTCTTAGCCCTGAGTTCGTGGACGGCGATGACCTCGCGCAAGGGCGGGAGGCCGTCGGGGCTGGCCCCTGCTGCCCGGAGCTCCTCGCCCGTCACGCTCTCTCCCTTTCGATGGCGGCGGCGCGCCGCGCGCCGATCGCACCCGCGAGCTTCAGGGCTTGCACGAGGCTCTCAGGCGAGGCCCGGCCGGAGCCCGCGATGTCGAGCGCCGTGCCGTGGTCGGGAGAGGTGCGCACGAAGGGGAGGCCCAGCGTGACGTTGACGCCGCTGTCGAAGGCAAGCGTCTTGAACGGCACGAGAGCCTGATCGTGGTACATGCAGAGGGCCGCGTCGTAGCGCTTGCGGGCGGCGGCGTGAAAGAGCGTGTCGGCCGGATGCGGACCGGTAACGGAGAGCCCCTCGGACCTGAGCTCCTCCACGGCCGGCCCGATGATCTCCTGCTCCTCTGCGCCGAGCAGCCCATCCTCTCCGGCGTGGGGATTGAGGCCGGCAACCGCGATGCGCGGCGCGTCGATCCCAAAATCGTGCCTGAGCGCGTTCCAGGTCGTGCGAACCGCCTCGAAGATCGAGGTGCGCGTGATCGACCTCGGCACGGCCTCGAGCGGAATGTGCACGGTCAGGGGAACGACCCGCAGCTCGTCGGAGGCGAGCATCATGACGGCGTGAAAGCGCCGGCCGGCGTGGGCCTCGGCCAGATGCGCGAGGAACTCGGTGTGGCCCGGATGGGCGAAGCCCGCGCGCGCCAGGACGCTCTTCGCGATCGGGTTGGTGACGACGCCAGCCGCCGTGCCGCTGACCGCGGCCGCGACGGCGGCCTCGATGGCGCGGATGGTGGCGTGCGCGTTGGCCGGGTCGGGCCTCCCCGGCCGCGCCGGCGCCGCGAGGCGGATGGGATAGACCGGGAGCCGCTCGGCGAAGACGCCCGCCGCGCTCTCGATCGTGAGGACGGTCTCGATGGGGACATCGATGCCTGCCAAGCGCGCGCGCTCGGCGAGAGCGTCAGGATCGCCGAGGATTGCGAAGGAGGGGAGGCCGGCATCGAAGCGGGCGCGCCACGCCAGCGCCGTGATCTCGAGGCCGATACCGGCCGGCTCGCCCATGGTGAGGGCAAGGGGCTTCGCGCGCCGCTCGAGCGAGGGCGCCATCACCGGTACTCGATGGCGGCGTCCTGACGCAGATCCTTGAGATGCTTCTTCGCCAGAATCTCGAACTCCTTGGAGCGCAGCTCCGCCTGGGCCACCTCCCGCTTCTGGTCGTCGGCCTTCAGCACCTTGCGGCCGCACACCGCCCACAGCTCGACGCCGTTTTGGCCGACCGACGGGGGCACCATGGTCCCGTCGGCGGCGCTGAGCAAGAGGCTGCGCGTCGGCTCGGGGATCGTGGAGGGCTTGCGCGAGCCGAGATCCTCGAACTTGGCGCCGGCAACGCCGGCCGCGAGCGCGGAAGCGGCTTGGCAGCCGGCGAATCCGGCATAGATCGCGTCCGCCTCGGCCAGGCGCTGGGCCGCAAGCTTCTGATCGATCTTCGCCGGCATGGCGAGCGTGATGCGCTGGAGCTGCAACTCGACATCGTCGCCGCCGGCCGCCGGAGACGAGGCGACGAGACGATCGACGTCGCGATCGGTGATGGAGATCTGGTGGCCGAACCGGCGGCGCACGACGTCGCGCCAGCTGAGCTCCGCCTTGAAGCGGCTGCGCATGGTGGCGATGTCGGTGCCCATGCTCTTCATTTGGGCAGAGAACTGCTCGAGCGTCATCTTGTTCTTCTGAGCGACGGTGGTGAGAACCTGATTGACGTCCTCGTCGCTCGCGAGCACGCTCATGCGCTTGGCCTCCTGCATCTTCAGGTGCTCGTCGATGAGCTCCTCGAGCGCCTGCTTCTTCAGGCCCGGCAGCACGCTCGCGCGCGCATTGTCCATGGCCTGGCGCTGGAGCGATTGTGCGTAGTCCTTCTTGCGCTGCTCGAAGATGGCGAGAATCTCCTCCTTGGTCTTGCCCTTGTTGGCGGCGATCGTCTCGTCGAGGACCTGCTTAAGCCGCGCATTGACGTTCGGGTTCTTGATCAAGGCTTGAAAGCTCTGCTTGGCCTTTTCCCCGATGTTGGCGCTGAGGCCCATGAACCGTTGCCGCTGCTCGATCTCGTAGGCGGTGATCGGCTCGTCGTTGACGAGCACGGCGATCGACTGGCTCGCCCCCTTGCCGCGCGCCGGCGCGCCATCGTCGTCGGCGGCCGGCGCCTTGGGCTTGGACGGCTCCGGGGAAGCGGCGGCGGTCTCCTTCTTCGCCGGGCGTGCCTTGGCGGCGGGCTTCTTCTCGGCCGGAGGCGGCGCGGGTTCCTCGGCGCTGTCGGGCATGGTCGACGGGACGATCGTCGTCGTGATCTCCTCGGCGCGGAGGCGGGCGGAGGCGCCGGCCCAAGCTGCGAGCAGGAGGGCTATAAGGAGGAAAAGATCTCGGCGCCTGGTCGAACGTCCCATGGGAAGCGGTCTAGCGGAATGCGGCGATTCGGAGCCGGGTTATCATAACCTCTGAGTGAGGCGATCAGAGCTTATCAACACCAACCGTGGCCTTGCGATGGCAATTTGACCCGCGGCTCCCGAGGTCGGAAGCGACCGCCGCCGCGCGGCCAGCCTTCCGGAGCGCCCCGCTACGGTGTCGTCAGAGGGACGTCGTAGTCGTTGTTCACGTAGTCGGTCACGTTCGACTTGTAGTTCATGGAGCCGAGGTTCTTGAGCTCGAAGCGGACCATGACGACGCGGTCCGGATCGATGTCTTGCTCGGGATCCTCAATGTTCGTCTCAGCATAGGTGACACTCAGCATGAAGCATTCGTCGAGATACTGGAGGCCGATCGAATTGGCGAGGCGGATGATCGTCGTCGATGTCGTAGCGCATCGCCGCGGTGAGACTCCAGCGGTCGGTGAGCTTGAGCCCCACGGTCCCGGTGATGTCCTGCTGGTCGTCCGTGTCGTCGAGCAGCGGATCGGCGGCGGCAAAGGCGTAGATCGACTGCAGGAGCAGCGGACCGTAGAGGAACTGCGCGGCCACGTCCTCGCGTTGGAGATCGAGGTTCCTCGTCGTCGAAGCGGCTCTGCGCCAGGATGCGGAAGAAGTTGACCGGGGCGAGGTAGACGCCGAGCACGTAGTCGGACGTGTCGTTTTCGAGCCCGCTCCTCGGCGAGAAGAGGTCTAGCGGGTCGGTGTTCGAGCTGTCCGGATCGAAGCCCGGGTTCCTGTAGACATTGTCGCCGGCCAAGTGGAAGCTCTGGCCCGCGAGCACGCGGGCATATCCGCCGGTGTAGGCCTGGAACGTGTACTGGACGCCGACGTTGGCGCGCGTTCCCGTCTCGAGCCGGTCGTAGCCGGAGAACTTGCTCGTCTCGAACAGGTTCGTGTCGTCGAACACCAGGCTCTTGGCGTCCTCGTCGGGGAAGCGGCG
Source organism: uncultured Alphaproteobacteria bacterium (assembly GCA_963699485.1). Classification (GTDB taxonomy): domain Bacteria; phylum Pseudomonadota; class Alphaproteobacteria; order Rhizobiales; family Hyphomicrobiaceae; genus Hyphomicrobium_C. The sequence continues at coordinate 79,002 of CAVOUC010000028.1, forward strand.
CTGATCGACGCTCGACTGGCGCGCGACAACCTGCCCGATCGGCTCGACGACATGGGAGCCCCCGCCCCCGTTGGCGACCCAGGGATAGGCGACCGTCACGCCGCCGGTGGCAAGGCCGCGGGCGAGCGTCTCATCCTCGATCAGAGCGGCGGGGTTGCTGACGCCGTCGATGGTAGGCTCGACGGTCGGATCGAGGCCGTTGCCATACTGGTAGACGTCGCCGCGCAGCGCTCCGAACGGCGTGTAGGTGATGCCGATCGCGTCGGTGAGCCGGCGCCGCCATTTGAGCTCGGTGATGGCGCGGTTCATGTCCTGACGATCGGGAAGCGTCTGGTTCACGTCCGTGCGCGAGAAACTGAGCAAGTTGCTGGTCCAGGAGAGCTCTCCCCCGAACACGGGATCGCCGAAGATGTAGTTGTGGTCGATGACCGGGTGGGCCATCGACTCCGATTGCTGGGTATCATCCGTGAGCAGTCCACCGAAGTGATAGAGATAGGCGCCGAGATAGTTGCGGTCGGAAAGACCCGTGAGATATCCGAAGTTGACCCGGTCGGTGACAAAGATGCTGTCGAGCTTGTAGAAACGGCGGAACGAGTCGTCGCTTTCGGCGGTGACATCCCAGCCGTACTTCCACCAGCTCGCCAGTGAGAACGCGCCCTTGGTCACGACGCTTCCGCGCCACCCGTCGGAACCCTCGTTGTTCAGGCAGCCGCCGTTCGGCAGGTCATTGCAGTCCTGATCGATGGCCGCGATCTTCACGGTGTACTCGCCGGAGGCGAGCCGCTGGCGCCAATCGCCCTGCCACAGCACGCCCTGTTCAGAGAGATAGGCGGGGTGGAACGTGAAGTCGTAGTAGGGCGAGAGCGCGAAATAGTAGGGGACCTCGACTATGGAGCCGAGATCCTCGGAGTTGCCGTACGAGGGGACGAGGAAGCCGCTCTTGCGCTTCACCGACGGGTCGGGGTGCTGGAAATAGGGCATGTAGAAGATCGGCTGGCCGTACACCTCGAAGAAAGCATCCTGGTAGCTGATTGTCGCCGCCGCCTGGTCGTGGATGATCTTGTTGGCGCTCAAGCACCAGAGCGGAGGCATGCCGCCGTCGCTCTTACAGGGCGTGTACTTGGCTTTCGTGAATTCGGTGACGTTGCCCTCGCGCCGCTCGGCGCGCTCGGCGACAATGTGCGCGTCGTCGCGCGTCGTGATTGAGAGCGACTGCACGAAGCCGTCGCGGAAGTCGTCGGTGAGCGTGTAACGGTCGGCGCGGATGATGTTGCCGTTGCTCTCCTTGAGCTCGACGTTGCCGACCGCGGTCAGCGTGTTCGCGCCCTGGTCGTAGATCACCTCATCGGCGGTCAGGATGTTGTTGTTGTAGAAAATTTCCACGTTCCCGCGCGCGATCGTGCGGTTGCCGCGCGTGTCGTAGATGAGCTGATCGCCTTGCAGGTAGAGGGGGAGCGCCTTGTCGATCTTGGGCGTGGGACCGAACATCCCGCCCTCGGTCTTGGGGAACGCGGAGGTGCCGCCGCCGGCGTGGTATGTCTTGGTGCTGGGATCCTGGGCCGCCGCGGGGTGTGGGAATGCGAGGAGCTGCAGTAGGGCCAGAATCGCCAATAGACACAGGCACGCGAGCCCGCGCCCCATTTGGAGCGAGCTCGGTGCAGACAGGGAATTGCATGTCGCCGGCAATCTCCGCGCAACACGCATCACTCAGCCGTCCTCCTGGTACAAGAGCACTGTCAGCGTCACGAGAATGACGAGCACAATCGGCAACCACACGGCCGCCCACGCCGGAGCGAGACCTGCGGTACCGATTTGCCTCGAGACTTCGGCCAGCAAGAAGAAGCTGAAGCCCCCCGTCATTCCACTGATGACCATAGTCTGGATGCCCCCTGAACGGAATGACCGCAACGACACAGTGGCGGCCAAAATGACCATGGCGATGCACAGCAGCGGGCGCGACAGAAGGGCCTCGTACTGAATGCGCAAGCGTTCCGAGGATAGCTTCGCCTTTTCAGCAACTTCGATAAGGTTCGGCATTTCCCAAAATGAGACCGAAATAAGGCTGCCCAGAGCGTCGGTCGCGCGCTCCGGCGTGAGGTAGGTCGAGAGCAGGTAGGTCTTGTACTCCTCGGGCTCCCGGCCGACCCCCGAGACGAGTGCGTCCTCGAGCACCCAGTAGCCCGGTTTGAGCTCGGCCTGGCGCGCGTCGATGCGCTCCGAAAAGTGCCCTTCGGTGTCGTATGTGAACGCCGTGATGGCTCGCAGCTTGAGGCCGCGGTTGGAGGCCGAGGCGGCATTGATGACGGATTGGCCGTCCTGGCCGTCCTGGCGCAGCCAGGTGCCGGCCGATCCGGTCCGCAAGAGGTTCGAACTCCTTCCCGAACGCCTCGCTGTAGAGACGCTCGGCGCGCTCGCGTGCGGCGGCTGCGAGAGGATTGTAGGCGGCGACGCTGAAGACGCCGAGGAGCAGGGCGACCGCGATCCCCGGCCGAAGAAACTGCCAGACCGACATGCCGCCGGCCCGCATCACGGCAAGCTCGCTCTTGCGCGCGAGCATGAGGAGCGCCGCGATCGCGCCGACGAGGACGGCGAAGGGGAGCAGCATCTCGGTGTAGGCGGGAAGACGCAAAAGCGTCATCCAGACGAGCTTCCAGGCCGGCACGCTGCCGTACTTGCTCGACTGGCGCAGGAGCTCGACGAAGTCGATCATGAAGATGAGCAAAGAACAGAGCAGAAATGTTCCGAGTATTCCCGTGAGGAAGCGGCGGGCGATGTAGAGCGAGAGCGTCGACACGAAGGGCATGGTCAGCCAGCCCTCATCCTAAGCCCGCGCGGCAATAAGCGGTCGCGGACGAGGGCGACGAGCGGGGCCGTGAGATCGCCCAAGCGGTCTCTGAGGGTGGGGCCTCCGCGCCGCAGGCGAGAGCCCTTGGCGATGATCATGAGGGACAAGACGCAGGCCCCGAGGGGAACCGCGTAGAGCAGCGGGGCCATGGCCGCATTGAGCACGACGAGATTGTTGACGGCGAGCCCGGCCATGCGCAGGCCCGCGGCCGCGACGACGCCGACGACCATGCGCTCGACCCTGTTCTGGCGCGTGCTTTGCGCCTGTCCGACCGCGGCGAGCCCGATGAGGACGAACGCGATCGGATAGAACGGGCTCGAGAAGCGCTCGTGCACCTCGGCCGTGAACCGGCTCGGCGACTGCTGATAGCTGCGGCTCTCCGGCTCCGGACGGATGAGCTCGCTCAAATAGCGCTCGCGGGGCTTCAAATCGGTCGCCTCGTCGTCCTCCTTCTCGTTCAAGCTGTTGAGATCGACGGCGTACTTGTCGAAGGCGATGATCTGGGTCGGCCCGCCGTCTTTCGAGCGGCGTATGATGTGCCCAGCCGTCATGACGAGATAGGCGCTCGGGTCCTGCTTGACGATGATGCCGTGCTCGGCGAGGTAGGTCTGGACCTCTTTCGGCTCGCGGGCATCGTGCATGATGAGGCCCTCGAGGACCCCGTTCAGCGAGCGGGCGCGGATATGGAACGTGAGCCCCTGCTCCGGGCTCGAGAAGCGGCCCGGCTGGATGACCTGGGTCAAGAGGTCGGCGCGGACCTGCACGACAATCTCGCGCAGGAGGCGCAGGCTCCAGGGCATCGCCCAGTGATTGACCAGCGACACGAACAGGAACACGGCAATGCCGAGAGCGAGCAGCGGCTGAGCGACGGCGCGCAGCGTCGCGCCCGAGGCCGTGAGCACGATGAGCTCGCTGTCGCTGTTGAGCCGGTTCAGCGTGTGCATGACGGCGATGAGGAGCGCGAACGGGGCAATGATCGCCATGAAGTTCGGCAAGCCGAGCGTGGTCATGCTGAGGAGGGTCCAGGTGCTCTGGCCCTGGCTCGTCACCACGTTGAGCTCGCGCAGCGCGAGCGAGATCCAGATGATCCCCGAAAGCGAAATGAGGATGAGGAGGAGGGCTCCCCCGGCCTGCCTGAAGACGTATCGCGCAAAAATCGTCATCGTCGCTGCGGGCGGCCAGATTTGAGCTTCGCTTTAACGATGTGGTCGCCGGGCCGAGGCGGCCCGGAAACGCTCCCCCAATGAGAGCGTCATCCCATTGGACGGTGGCGGAATTTCGACTGCCGTCAATGGTCTAGCCTGAAATATCAGGGGACGGACCCCGGCCCGGCACACGCGCCATGGGTGCCGAAGCCGGCCGAAGACCCGTGGTCCGGCTTGCACTTCGCCGACGAGTGACTAAGGTTCATCCGGCAACGACCAACCCAATGCCTTCGCGGTTACCCAGTGGCGTCCGATCGGCGTCGCGCCAGCAGGGCTCGCGCGCTGCGGACCGCACGTCCGCCGCTTGCGGTCCCCAGGGCCGATCCGGCAGGGCACACGCACGAGGAGCCTACCCCCTATGACCGACACTCTCGAGATCGCCTTTGCTCCGTTGTCCTCGGCGCCGGAGGCGACCTGCGTCGTCCTCGCCGGGCAGGACCTCGCCCTTGGCCCGACAGGCCAGAACCTCAACGCGCGCACGGGCGGCGCACTTCTCAAGGCGGCCGAGGCAGCGAGCTTCAAGGGCAAGCCAAAGAGCGCGATCGAGCTGCTCGCGCCGCCAAAGATCGATGTCGACCGGCTCCTGATCGTCGGCGCGGGAAAGACGCATGACCTTTCGGAAATGGACTGGGCGACGCTCGGCGGCTATGCGGCCGGACAGATCGCGGCGCGCAAGACGGCGGCGGCGAGCCTCATCGTCGACGTGACGGGCGGAGACGTGAAGCCCGATGTGGCCGCGGCGAACCTCGCGCTGGGCGCCGTGCTGCGCCACTACGCGTTCAAGAAATATCAGACGAAGAAACAGCCCGAGGGCGGGGAGGGGAGCGATGGGGCGCCGGCACCGGTCTCCGACGCGCTCGAGCGGCTGACGCTCCACGTCGCCGATCCCGATAAGGCGCGCTTGGCCTACGAGGACAAGCGCGCGCTCGCCAACGGGGTGATGCTGGCGCGCGATCTCGTCAACGAGCCCGCCAATGCGCTGGGTCCCGTCGAGTTCGCCGAGCGGGTCAAGGAGCTCGAACGCCTCGGCGTCGAGGTCGAGATCCTCGATCAGGAGGCCCTCGCCGCCCTCAAGATGAATACGTTGCTCGCCGTCGCCGTGGGGAGCACGCGCCCGGCGCGGCTCGCGATCCTGCAATGGCACGGCGCCAAATCGAAGCGCGCGCGGCCGCTCGCTTTCATCGGCAAGGGCGTCGTGTTCGACACGGGCGGCATCTCGATGAAGCCGGCGGCCGGCATGGAGGACATGAAGGGCGACATGGGCGGGGCGGCCTGCGTCGCGGGCCTCATCGCGACGCTGGCCGAGCGCAAGGCGCCCGTGAATGCCGTCGGGCTCCTGGGTCTCGTCGAGAACATGCCGTCGGGCAGCGCCACGCGTCCCGGCGACATCGTGACCTCGATGTCGGGGCAGACGGTCGAGATCCTCAATACCGACGCCGAGGGGCGCCTCGTGCTGGCCGACGTGCTCTGGTACGCCCAGGAGCGCTTCAAGCCGCGCTTCGTCATCGATCTCGCGACGCTGACGGGGGCCATCATGGTGGCGCTCGGCAAGGAGTACGCCGGGCTCTTCTCCAACGACGATAAGCTCGCGGAAGCTCTCCTCGCCGCGGCGAATGCGACGGGCGAGAAGATCTGGCGCATGCCCCTCGACAAGGCCTACGACAAGATGATCGAGAGCAAGAACGCCGACGTGAAGAACATCGGCGGCAAGTGGGCCGGCGCCTGCACGGCGGCGGCTTTCATCCAGCGCTTCATCAAGAAGGACATGCCGTGGGCCCACATCGATCTCGCCGGCACGGCGATGGACGCGCCGCGGAGCGAGATCAACACGAGCTGGGGGTCGGGGTGGGGGGTCCAGCTCCTCGACCGGTTCGTGGCCGACAACTACGAGAAGGCCGAGAAGTGACGCGCCAGGAGGCCATTTGTTAATACATTGTAAATATGTGTTAATATATACTTATTTTCCATAATATATCTTATGCGAATGACGCGCTGAACGGGGAGAGTGCGTTCTCGCATCAGGCTACGGCAATGCCTCCTCGGCGCGGCGCACGGCGGTGGCGATCAAGGCCGCATAGAGCGACGCGACAAAGCCCGTCAGCACGTTGACGCTGATCAGGACGCCGACGACGCGGGCCCACTCCTTCTCGAGCACGGAGCCGAGCAACGTCACGATGAAGTCGTCGTAGGCCTGCTTCAGCTGAAAGAAGAGCTCGCTCACCTGTTCGACGGAGGGCTTCTCCGGCAGCTCCCATACGATCTTCCAGCCGATGTCGCCGACGCTCGGGCTCGCGATGATGCCATAGGCTAAGAGCGCGGCGACCCCGGCCGAGAACAGAAGCCCGAGCGGCGGGGCGAGCCGGAAGTAGCCCCAGCGCTGGGGGAGCGCTCCGAGACGCAGCGAGAGAACGCGCAACACGCTCGCCCCGGCATAGACGACGAGCCCGAACAGGATCGCGACCGAATAGAGCCGGCCGCTATCTGTTCCCGAGAAGGTGAAGAGCGCGGCGAGGCCCGCGAGCGCTCCCTTGAGGAACGCTTCGACGAAAGCCACCACGGGCACGAAGAAGAACCTCAGCGAGACGCCCTGGCGGAAGTAGAACGGCAGCTCGTAGCGCAGGCGGGCCACCTCGAGATTGAGGCCGAGCACGAAGGAGAGGAGCGCGGTCCCCGCCGCGAACAGGAACGGGTGGAAATAACCCGCCGCCGCGACCGCCACGACGGCGCCGATCTCGGCGGCCATGATTGCGCCGTTGAGCAAGATGCGGAGAAGAAACACGCGGAAGCCTCCCAGCCCCGCACAAGGCTAGCAGACGCCGCCCGGCACCTGAAACGCGAAATTCCGTCCGCTCGGGCGTGCTGCCCCCATTTCACCTGCCGCTTGCAGAACTGTCATCCCGGCCGAGGACGAAGTCCGAGCGCCGGGAGCCAGGGGCCGCTAGCCCCAACGCATCTGCGCAGGCCCTGGGTCCCGGCTCTCCGCGACGGCGCTTTGCGCCGCCGCTCCGGCCGGGATGACAAGTTGGCGTTGGTCCTGTTCGGTCGAGAATTACGACACTGGCTTCTCGGAGGTGCACGATCGCGTCGCCCGTGCGCGCGAGCGTGGCGTTGAAGGGAAACGAGCGGCGGAAGAGGCGGAACTCGCCGCCCGTATCGCCGATGATGTCGAGCTTGGGGGCGGCGCTGTCCGCGTCCGCCACGAGCCACACTTGCACGACGTAGGGCTCGGTGCCCGCAGCGAGCTCGAGGCGCCCCGTATACTGGACGCTCGCGTCGCTCTCCTTTCCGCCATCGAGGGCGAGCGCGCGCCCTCCGCAGGTCTTCGCCTCGGTGACCTCGACGCCGCACCAGCCGTCCCCGCAGCGCGTGATGTCGAGCGCGATCTTGCACCGCCCGCCGTCGCACGAGCGGCCGAGGCTATAGGTGTCGCCTTGCCAGCGCCCCGCGATGTCGGCGGAGTGGAGCGGCGTCGCGGTGACGTGGCCCGCCGTGGCCGCGACACAAAGAGCTGTGAGGATGAGCCTCGTCATGATGCCTCTGGAAACCTCCGTGGCTAACACCGGCGCGACGAGAGCAGCGGGCGCGGGCGAATTTGTGTCGCGAGTCGTGCCGAAATATCTCCTTTTGCTTCCCCTTATCGCTCTCGCCGTGCCGACCGCACTCGTCGCGGTCGGAGAAGGCTCGGGAGGGCTCTCCCTTCCCTACAATCTCTTCATCGTCGACCTGAGGCTGCCGGCCGTCTTCAGGTTGCACATGCTGGCGTCGGGGGTCGCGCTCCTCCTCATCCCGCTCGTCATCTGGGTGAGGCGCGAGAGCGCCTGGCATCGCCCGCTCGGGCGCGTCGCGGCCGCGGCCGTCGTCCTCGGTGCGCTCACTTCTCTCCCCGTCGCGGTGATGAGCGACTCGGTCGCGATGGCGCGCGCGGGCTTCTTCGCGCAAGGCGTGGTGTGGCTCGCGCTGATCGTCGCCGGCGTCTCTGCCATCCGCCGCAGGAAGGTCGCGGACCACGCGCGCCTCATGCTCGCCATGGCGGCGGTCGCCTCGGGCGCGATCTGGGTCAGGGTCGCAACCACGATCGTGACCTCGTGGCAACTGCCGTTCGACCCCGTCTACGGCTGCGTCGCCTGGGCGGGATGGCTCGTGCCTCTGGCGCTCGTCTGGCTCGCGCCCTGGCGCCGGCTAGCGGCCGCGCTGCCCTAAGTCCTCTCCTTTCCCCCTCGCCCGCTTCCGCCGCCTCCATTAGGGTGCGGCGCATGACGCCGTCGAAAGACATCTCTCGCCTCATCGAGATCATGGCCGCGCTGCGCACTCCGGGCACCGGGTGCCCGTGGGACCTCGAGCAGACGTTCGCAACGATTGCCCCCTACACGATCGAGGAGGCCTACGAGGTCGCCGACGCGATCGGGCGCGCCGACCTTGCCGACTTGAAGGATGAGCTCGGCGATCTTCTGCTGCAGGTCGTCTATCACGCGCGCATGGGCGAGGAGGCGGGCGCGTTCGACTTCGGCGACGTCGTCGAGGCGATCACGGCGAAGATGATCCGCCGTCACCCGCACGTGTTTGGAGACGAGGACGCGCGCGACGCCGGCGCGGTCAAGGGCTTCTGGGAGCGCATCAAAGCCGAGGAGAAGGCGGAGAAGGCCGAAAGAGCCGACCGGCGCCCCATCGCCCCCTCTCCCCATTCTCCATGGGGAGGGTAGGGCGTTCGGCGAGGTGAGGGGCAGCCGGATACCGCAGCACAAGTTTCTGCCCCTCACCCTAACCCTCTCCCCGCTTCGCAGGGAGAGGGGACTGAGAGCCTTCTCGCTGACGTGCCGGTCGCGCTGCCGGCGCTGACGCGTGCCGTCAAGTTGCAGGACAAAGCCGCGCGCGTCGGCTTCGACTGGCCCTCGCTCGCGCCCGTGTTCGAGAAATTGCGCGAAGAGCTCGCCGAGCTCGAGGAGATCGCGCTCCCCGCCGACCCGCGCGGGGGCGCCGCCACGAGCAAAGAGGCGCGCCGCAAGATCGAGGAGGAGTTCGGCGACGTGCTGTTCGTCGTCGCCAACGTCGCTCGCCACTTGAAGATCGATCCCGAGGCCGCGCTCAGGGCAGCAAACCAGAAGTTCCTCCGCCGCTTCCGCCACATCGAGGCGCGCCTCGCCGAAGCTGGCCGCACGCCGCAAGAGTCGAATCTCGCCGAGATGGACGCGCTCTGGGACGAGGCGAAAGCCAAAGAGCGCGGCTGAGCCACATCCTGAGCACCCCGCACCAAAATCGTCATCCCGGCGAAGCCGGGACCCACGCAAGTCCCACAATCCTCAGCGAGGAAGGGCAGCAGAGGGCAACGGCGGCCACTTGCTGGCCGGTTTGTCGCCACCTTGCCGCCCGATGAACTCCGCCACGTGCTCGCGGCGCACGCCGAGGCCGAGAATGCGCGCCGGGATACGCTGCAGGACCGGAAAGCGCTGCATGAGGCGAATCGGGAACGGCACCTCGGGCTTGGCCCCGCTCGCGAGCGTAGGGCCGATGACGTTGTTCTGGGCCGCGACTTGTAGGGCCTGCGTCACCCGCGTCGGGAAGCTGCGCCGGCGCTGCACGGCCTCGAGATCGGAGACGCCAACCCTTCCTTCCCGGAGCGGCTTCGCCAGGATGTTGGCGGCGGCCACGGCGTCCTGCACGGCGAGGTTCACGCCGACGCCGCCGATCGGCGACATGGCGTGCGCCGCGTCCCCGATGCACAGGAGCCCCGGCCGGTACCATTGCACGAGGCGGTCGACGCGTACGGTCAGCAGCTTCGCGTCGTCCCAGGACTGGATCGCGTTCATGCGCTCGCGCTCGAAGGGCGAGACGCGCGCCACGGCATCGCGAAACGCGTCGAGCCCGCCCGCGTGAAGCTTTTCGAGCGAGCCCTTCGGAATGACGTAGGCGCACTGCCAGTAGTCGCCGCGGTAGAGCATCGCGAGAATATGCCCGGCCCCGAAGCGGCCCATCGTCTGGCCCGAGTCCCCTGGCCTGACAGGCAGCCTGAACCACAAGGCGTCCATGGGCGCGCCGAGATCCTCGATCGTCAGGCCCGCCTTCTCGCGCAGGACCGAGCCGCGCCCATCGGCCGCGACGACGAGATCGGCGCGGATGTCGGCCGGCCCCTCCGGGGTCTTCGACTTGAGGCCGACGACCTTGCCGTTCTCCTCGATGAGATCGGTCGCCTCCGTTCTCATCGAGAGATGGAAGCCTGGGTAGCGCTTCCCCTCCTCCGCCATGAAGTTGAGAAAATCCCATTGCGGCATCATCGCAATGTACCTCTCGTGCACGGGGAGATGGCGAAAGTCGGCGACCATCACCGGCGTGTCGCCGATCTGGGCCGCGAGCCGCTCCACCCTCTCGTGCGGGAGCTTGAGGAAGCGATCGAGCACGCCGAGCTCGTACATGATCTCGAGAGTGGACGGATGGATGGTGTCGCCGCGAAAGTCGCGGAGAAAGTCGGCGTGCTTCTCGAGCACGGCGATCTCGACGCCCGCCCGCGCCAGCAGATAGCCGAGCATGAGACCGGCCGGGCCCCCGCCCGCGATGCAGCACTGGACCTTTTTCGGCGTGACCATCCGATCCCTCCTTCAGCCGGCCGCGAAGCGGGCAGTCCTAGCGCATTCGAGGGATCGACAGAAGGCGGATCAGGACTGCGCGACGCCCGCCTTCTGGAGCTGATGCAGGAGGCGGCCCTTCTTCTCCGAGGCAATTCTGACGGTCAGCGTGAGCTGGCCGCGATCGTCCTCCGCACGGGCGAGAATATCGCCGTGCTCGTAGAGCCAATTGAGGAGGCGGCCCTCCTCGGGAGGAATGGTCAGCGTCACGATCTCGTCGGCGGCGCCGAGGCGGGCGTCGATGGCATCGCGCAGTGCCTCGAGCCCGGCCCCCGTCTTGGCCGAGATCAGGATCGGGCGGCGCTCGTCGAAGCGCGCGGCGGAGGCCGCCTCCGCGCGCGTCACCGGCGAGAGGAGATCGGATTTGTTCCACACCTCGAGGATATGGCTCTCGGCCGGCACCGTGTCGATGCCAAGACCGCCGAGCACCTCCTCGACGTCGCGGGCCTGCGCCTCGGTTTCGGAATGGGCGATGTCGCGCACATGCAGGATGAGGTCGGCCTCGATCACCTCCTCGAGGGTCGCTCGGAACGCGGCGACGAGCATGGTCGGGAGATCCGAGATGAAACCGACCGTGTCGGAGAGGATGATGCGCCGGCCGCTCCTGAGCGTCACCTCGCGCATCGTCGGATCGAGCGTCGCGAACACCTGATCGACGGCGAGCACGCCGGCCCCCGACAGGCGGTTGAAGAGGGTCGACTTGCCGGCGTTGGTGTAGCCGACGATGGCGACGACGGGATAGGGCACCTTGCGCCGCCCCTTGCGATGCAGCTCGCGCGTGCGCACGACGCGCTCGAGCTCGCGCTTGATGGCGTCGATGCGATCCTCGAGCATGCGCCGGTCGAGCTCGATCTGTGCTTCGCCGGGACCGCCGAGGAAGCCGCGTCCGCCGCGCTGGCGCTCGAGGTGGCTCCAGGCGCGCACGAGCCGGCCCTTCTGATAGGTGAGATGGGCAAGCTCGACCTGGAGACGGCCCTCGCGGGTCCTTGCGCGCCGCCCGAAGATCTCGAGGATGAGGCCGGTGCGGTCGATGACCTTGACGTTCCAGGCGCGCTCGAGGTTGCGCTGCTGGACCGGCGTCACCGCATGATCGACGATCACGAGCACGACTTTGTGCTCCTCGATCAGCGCCTTGAGCTCCTCGACCTTGCCGGGGCCGAACAACGTCGCCGGGCGCGGATCGGGCACCGGGACGATCAGGGCGCCGGCGACCACGAGGTCGATCGCCTCGGCGAGGCCCTGCGCCTCGTGCAGGCGATGCTCCGGGGAATGCAGATGAGCGCGGCGGCGCGGAGGCGTTCCTCCGTCGCCGGAGGGGTTTCGGCGACGGCTTTCGCGCGTGAGCACGGGGACGAGCACGAGCGCGCGCTCACCCTCGCCCTCCGCGGCCGCGTCGGAGGCGGCAGACCGCGGGGGTGCCTTGAGTTGTTTGACCCGGTCGTCGATAGGAGCTCGCTAGTCCTGTTGTGCCTCGCCTGCGTCCGCATCCATGAGATGGACCGGCGCACCCGGCATGATAGTCGAGATCGCATGCTTATACACGAGCTGCGAGTGACCATCGCGGCGCAAGAGCACACAAAAATTGTCGAACCAGGTGACGATCCCCTGCAACTTCACGCCGTTGACGAGAAAGATCGTGAGGGGGGTTTTGTTTTTCCTGACGTAATTTAGAAATGTGTCTTGAAGGTTTTGCGCTCGGTCTGCGGCCATAGGTCTTCCGCCTCTTTTCTTCAGCCTCTTCGTGGACCTTACTTGGTGGACCCTGTCGGGTATCACACCCGTCGGGTATCACACACTAAGTGCAAGTCTTGTGACAAACTCGGGACCCTACGCCACCTTAGCGGGTTTCCGCATCGGAAAAATAATCCGAGTGAGCACTTCGCTCCGATCGCACAGAGAATTGATCAACTCATGGGCGGGAAAATTCAGCAATCTGGTGAAATCTTGAGCGCAAGAGCTGCGTCAGACGCCCGGGACGACCGTCGCCGACGGGCCGTCCGTCGATGTTAACCACGGGCATCACGGTCGCCGACGCGGAGGTGATGAAGGCCTCGCGCGCCGAGAGCGCTTCTGCAAGACGGAAGGGCCGCTCGACGAGCTTCAAGCCCTCTCTCTCCAGAAGGTCGATCAAGGTCGCGCGCGTGACGCCGGGAAGAATGGCGCTGTCGGTCGCCCGCGTCACGAGCGCGCCCTCACCGACGACGATCCAGGCATTGCTCGAGGCGCCCTCGGTGATGAAGCCATCGCGGTCGACGAACCACGCCTCCTCGGCGCCTTCCGCCCGCGCGCGCTCTTTGGCGAGACAGGCGGGCAGCAGCATCACGGTCTTGATGTCCGAGCGGCCCCAGCGGATATCGGGCATGGTCTTGACCGCAATTCCCGCGGCTGCGCGGGCCTCGCGCTTCGCCCGATCGATTGAGCGCGCGAGGCAGACGAGCGTCGGACGGACGCCGGCCGGAAAGAGAAAGTCGCGCGGCGCGGCGCCGCGCGTCACCTGGAGGTAGACGAGCCCGTCGCGGACGCGATTGCGCCTTATCGTCTCGCGCATGACGAGACCCAGCGCTCGGGCGCTCATCGGCATGGCGATCTGAAGCTCGCCGAGCGAGCGCTCGAGCCGGCGGACATGACGCGTCTCGTCGACGAGGAGGCCTCCCAATACCTCGCACACCTCGTAGACGGCATCGGCGAACTGAAAGCCGCGATCCTCGGCGTGGACAAATGCCTTGGAATACGGGTGATAGCGGCCGTTGATATAGACGACGCGGCTCACGCGGGACGCGCTTCGCCGAGGCGTTGGTCGGAGGAGACGCCGAGGGCGCGGAGCTTGCGGTGCAGCGCCGAGCGCTCCATGCCGACGAACTCGGCCGTGCGCGAGATGTTGCCGCCGAAGCGGTTGATCTGCGCAAGCAGGTATTCGCGCTCGAAGATCTCGCGCGCTTCGCGCAGCGGCAGCGACATCAGATGCTCGGCCCCGCCGTTGACCGGCAGCGGCACGTTGGACCCGATCTCCTCGGGCAGCATCTCGGCGGTGATGACGGCGTTGGGATCGCCCCCGGTCAGGATCAGCAGACGCTCGATGTTGTTCCTGAGCTCGCGCACGTTGCCCGGCCAGTCGTGCGCCTGCAGGACGGCGACCGCGTCCTCGCCGATGCGCCTGGGCGAGAGGCCGGACGCCTGCGAGAGTTGCTGGACGAAGTACTGGATGAGCTCGGGAATGTCCTCGCGCCTCTCGGCCAGGCTCGGCACGCGCAGCGGCACGACGTTGAGGCGGTGGTAGAGATCCTCGCGGAACCTCCCTTCGCTCATGTCGCGCTCGAGATCGCGGCTGGTCGATGAGATGATGCGCACGTCGACGGCAACCTTCTGTGCTCCCCCGAGGCGCAGGAACTTCTGCTCGACGAGGACGCGCAGCACCTTGCCCTGCGTCTCGATCGGCATGTCGGCCACCTCGTCGATGTAGAGCGTGCCCCCGTGCGCCTCCTCGAGCGCGCCCACCTTGCGCGGGCCGCCGGAGCGGTCCTCGGTCCCGAACAGCTCCTCCTCGACGCGGTCGGGCGCCATGGCGGCCGCGTTGAGGACGACGAAGGGACCGTCGGCGCGGTGAGACTTCAGGTGAATGACGCGCGCGGCGAGCTCCTTTCCGGTGCCGGAGGCGCCACGGATCAGGATGCGGCTGTTGGTCGGCGCCACGCGGTCAAGCGCGCTGCGGAGATGGTTAATGGCGGCGGACTTGCCGATCATTTCCGCCGAGACCGTCGAGCGCTCGCGCAGCTCCTTGACCTCGCGCTTCAGCTGCGAGGCCTCGAGGGCGCGCAACGTCACGAGGATCAACCGGTCCTGCTTGAACGGCTTCTCGATATAGTCGTAGGCGCCGCGCTTGATGGCGGTGACCGCGGTCTCGATGTTGCCGTGGCCGGAGATGATGACGACGGGTAGCTCGGGATAGGTGCGCTTGATGATGGAGAGCACCTCGAGGCCGTCGAGCCGGCTCCCCTGCAGCCAGATGTCGAGAATGACGAGCTGGGGCCGGCGCTCCTCGATGGCGCGCAAGGCTTCGTCGCTGTCGCGGGCGAGGCGCGTGCGATGCCCCTCGTCCTCGAGAATGCCCGAGACGAGCTCGCGAATGTCGGCCTCGTCGTCGACGATCAAGATGTCAGCTGCCATCTCTCGCTCCTTGGATTTTCAAAGAATGCTATCCCCCGTGCGCGGCCGGTGCGGCCACGGGCGGGGTTGATCGGGTGGATTGGGCGCGCGGAGGACCGGCCGCGGTCGGGACCGGCAGGCTAATGCGAATGCGGGCGCCGCGGACCTGCCCGCCGATGGGTGGCGCGTCGTCGAGGGTCAGCGCACCGCCGTGCTGCTCGACGATCTTCTGGACGATGGCGAGCCCGAGGCCCGTTCCCTTGTTGCCCTTCGTCGTGACGTAGGGCTCGAGGAGGCGGGCGCGGTTGTGCTTGGGGAGGCCTACGCCGTTGTCGATCACGTCGATCTCGTAGCGATCGGGGAGAACGCGCAGCTGCGCCACGACGCGCCCCTTCCAGCCGGGCTCCGCGCCCTCGGCCGCTCCCTCCACGGCTTCGGTCGCGTTCTTGACGAGATTGGTGAGGGCCTGCGTGAGCAGGCGCCGGTCGAACGATCCCGTGACCGGCGTCTCCGGCAGCTTGAGCTCGTAGGCGATATTGGGGTGACTTTCGCGGAACAGGATCACCGGCTCCTGCACGACGTCGCGCAGGTCGGCCAGCTCCATGACCGGCTTGGGGACGCGCGCGAAGGAGGCGAACTCGTCGACCATCGTCTTGATGTCGCCGGCCTGGCGCTCGATGGTCGCGGTGAGCTTGTCGAACGTCTCGCGGTCCTCGGTGATCTTCTTGCCGTATTTGCGCCGGATGCGCTCGGCCGAGAGGATGATCGGGGTCAGCGGGTTCTTGATCTCGTGGGCGATGCGCCGCGCGACGTCGGCCCAAGCGGACGTTCGCTGAGCCGAGACGAGCTCCGTGACGTCGTCGAGCGTCACGACCGAGCCGACGTCGCCGGGTCCCGCCTGCTCGCGCGTGACTTGTACCGCAAACGTGCGCTCCTCGCCCGCGATCGTGACGGTGAGCTGGAGCCCCGAGCGCGTGTGCTTCAAGGGGTGCTCGTCGCGCTTCTCGAGCGCCGGCAGCAGCATCGGGAGAGCGTCGGCGAGCTTCTTGCCGACAACCTCTCCCTCCGTCACGCCCAGGAGCTCCTCGGCGGAGCGCGACACGAGCGTTATCCGGTCCTGGCTGTCGAGGCCGATGACGCCGGCGGAGACCCCCGACAGCACCGCTTCCATGAAGCGGCGCCGGTCGAGCAGCTGCTCGTTGGCGCTGACGAGGGCATCGCGCTGGTGCTTCAATTCGCGGGTCATGAGGTTGAAGGTGTGCGAGAGGCGCCTGAGATCGCCCTCGCCCCGCCGCTCCGGCAGCTCGACCATCATGTTGCCCTTGGAGACCTGGTGGGCGGCGGCGATCAGGCGGCGGATCGGCGCAACGAAGCGGCCCGCAAACCACAGGCCCACCCAGATGGCGGCGAGCAGCGCCGTCATCGAGATCATGGTGTAGATGAGCCCGTGCGCGAGCTTGAGCCCGCCGCGCGCCTGGCGTAGGCGGTTGAACTCGTCGACGTTCTCCTCGGTGCGCTGCAGATGCCCCATCACCTTGGGGCTCACCGGCCGCGCGACATAGATGAAGTAGCCGGGATAGCGGTTGAGCTTGACGATCGCCGAGACGCGGTTCGAGCCCACCGGCGTCAGCAGCGGAACCTGGTTCGCCTGCGCCTGGCGGATCGCTCCCGGCGGCGGCCTGATGAAGGGCAGCTTCTCGTCCTCGAGCGCGGCGAGGACAGGAGCGCCTTTGTCGTTGAGGATGAAGGCCACGGGCAGGTCGCGAAGGCCCGCCTGCGCAACGACCAGATTGCGGAACTCGGGCGTGCCGAACGGCGCCAAGTCGGCCTCCGCGTCGATGTCGCGGGCCATGTTGACCACGTCGGTGCGGATCACCTTCCCGTGCTCGTCGACGTAGGCCTTCGCCACGTCGAGCGAGTTCGAGATGATGGCGCGCGTGCGTGTCGAGAACCAGCCGTCGAGCGAGCGCGAGAACGTCGTCGTGGCGGCAACGGCGAGCAGCATCGCCGGGAGCGCGGCGATGATGGAGAACAGCAGCACGATGCGCACATGGAGGCGCGCGCCCGCGAGCTTGGCGCGCCAGGCCCGCCACATGCCCCAGCCCTGCCAGGCGATCACCGCAATCATGGCGATGATCAGCACCACGTTGACGAAGAGGGCGGCGAGAACCACCTCGTCGCGCGGCGCGATGGGCGTGAGGCCGGTCAAAATAAGGTAGGTCGCCAGCGCGGAGACGACCGAAAGGATGACCACCACGAGGCCGGTCCAGAACTCGCGGTCGGAGAGGTCGAGCAACGGCGAGGCCGCCTCTTCGAGGCCGCGTCCCGACGCGGACATCGCGTCTCCCTTCGCCATCGACACTCTACTCCCTGGCGCGTGCGAGCGAGCCGGGGCACGCACGAACTTTCGCCTGAACTCGGGCTAGTCCCAGCCGGTGCGGCCCCGCGGGCGCACCGCGGCGAGATTGCCACTTTTCGGCACCGCACAAGTGAAGCGCCTTGATCACAGCTAAATAGGCAAACTGTGACATTCTTGCGACTGAAATCGCGAACTCAATCTGTGGATTTCGAAAAGCGCCTAAGGAGCGGGCGTTCTATAGACCCGAATGTCGAGCGCTCGGATGCGGCTGCGCAACGTGTTGCGATTAAGCCCGAGCAGCTCGGCAGCGCGGATTTGATTGCCGCGTGTCGCCGCCAGCGCGGCTGAAAGGAGCGGGCGCTCGACCTGGCGGATGACGCGATCGTAGAGGCCGGGGGGCGGCAGATCCTTGCCGAAGGTCCCGAAGTACTGGTTCAAGTGGCGCTCGATGATCTCGGAGAGGACCTTCGGCTCGGCTTCGTTCTCGGCGCCGCGCGGCGGCGTTGCCTCGGCGAGCTCCTGCTCGATGATCTGGGCGCTGAGCACGTCCTGAGCATAAAGGGCGGCTACGCGCCGCACGAAATTCTCGAGCTCGCGCACATTGCCGGGCCAGGGATGGCCCTTGAGGCGCTCGATGGCGGCGGTCTCGATCGACTTCTGGCCGAGCCCCTCGCGCGCGGCGAGCCGCAGGAAGTGGCGGACGAGATCGCCGATGTCCTCGACCCGCTCACGCAAGGGCGGGATGCGCAGCGGCACCACGTTGAGCCGGTAGTAGAGGTCCTCGCGGAAAAGACCCTGCTGGATCTGCGATTTCAAATCGCGGTGGGTCGCGGCGATGATGCGCACGTTGGTCTTGATCGGCGTGCGTCCGCCGACCGTCGTATACTCGCCCTGCTGCAGCACGCGCAGGAGACGGGTCTGCGCCTCGAGCGGCATGTCGCCGATCTCGTCGAGGAACAGCGTGCCCCCCTCGGCCTGCTCGAAGCGGCCCTGGGTGCGCGTTTGGGCACCGGTGAAGGCGCCCTTCTCGTGGCCGAACAGCTCGCTCTCGATGAGCTCGCGGGGGATGGCCGCCATGTTGATGGCGACGAACGGTCCCTGGCGGCGCTTGCCGTAGTCGTGCAGCACGCGCGCGACGAGCTCCTTGCCGGTGCCGCTCTCGCCTTGGATCATGACCGTGAGATCGGTCTGCGTGAGGCGTGCGAGCGCGCGGTAGATGTCCTGCATGGCGGGCGAGCGCCCGATGAGCGGCAGCTCCTCGCCCTCGATCTCCTGGGTCTGCGCGCGCGGACGGCGGTTCTGCCCCGAGAGCGCGCGGCTCACGACGGCGACCACCTCCGAAAGATCGAAGGGCTTCGGCAGATACTCGTAGGCGCCCTTCTCGGCCGCCGTCAGCGCCGTCATGAGCGTGTTCTGCGCGCTCATGACGATGATGGGCAGGTCGGGACGCGCCTTCTTGATGCGGGGAATGAGATCGAACGCGTTCTCGTCGGGCATCACCACGTCGGTGATGACGACGTCGCCTTCGCCCTGGCTCACCCAGCGCCAGAGCGTCGCCGCGTTCCCGGTCGCGCGCGGCGCATAGCCGGCGCGGGCCAGGGCCTGGTTCAGCACGGTGCGGATCGCGGTGTCGTCGTCGGCGATCAGGATTGTTCCTCGGGCCATGGCTTATCGGGTCCTCGTGTTCGTGGCCGCCGGGGTGCGGGCGGCCGGCCGATCGGCCCGCGGGCGGTCCTGCATGGGCAACAGCACCCTGAAGGCGGTGCGCTTGGCCTCGCTGTCGCATTCGATAATGCCGCCGTGGTCGCCGATGATCTTGGCGACGAGGGCGAGCCCGAGGCCGGTTCCGTTGCGCTTGGTGGTGACGAAGGGATCGAAGAGATGCGGCTTCAAGTTGTCCGGGACGCCGGGGCCGTTGTCCTCCACCTGAATCATGAGCGGCAGGCTGATGCGCGCCTCAGATCCGGGCACCGAGAGGCGCACGCCGGGGCGGAAGGACGTCGTGAGCACGATGCGCCCCTGCTCCAGGTTGTCGCCGATCGCCTCGGCCGCATTCTTCAGGAGATTGAGGAAAGCCTGTACGAGCTTGTCGCGGTTTCCCGCGACCGGGGGGAGCGAGGGATCGTAGTCCTCGACAATGCGCAGGCCGCGCGCGAAGCCGGTTTCGGCGAGACGCCGCACGTGATCGAGGACGTCGTGGATGTTGACCGGCTCGGTCGCGAGCGGCCGCTCGTCGCCGAACACCTCCATGCGGTCGACGAGGTTGCGGATGCGCTCGGTCTCCGAGCAGATGAGCTGGGAGAGGGCCCGGTCCTCGTCGGAGAGGTTCTGCTCGAGGAGCTGGGCTGCCCCGCGGATGCCCGACAACGGGTTCTTGATCTCGTGAGCGAGCACGGCTGCCATGCCGGATACGGTGCGCGCGGCGGCGCGGTGGGTGAACTGGCGCTCGATCATCTGCGCCATCGTGCGCTGCTGGAGCATGAGCGTGACGAGCCCGGGGTGCTCCGGGAGCGGACCGGCGTAGACGTCGACGAGCTTCGGGGCCTGAAACTTCGGCGCAGCCATCTCGACGCCGTACTCGTTGACGGTCGCCCCCGTCTCGCGGACTTGTTCGAGGAGGGAGAGCAGCGGGCAGCCGAAGGCGACGATGTCGTCGAACGTGAGACGCTTCAAGACGGCGATGCTGGTCGAGAGAAAGGCCTCGGACGCCGCGTTGGCGTAGACGATGCGATTTCCCTCCGCGAGGACGAGGATCGGGTGGGGAAGTGCTGCGAGCAGCATGTCGTGCTCGACCGGACGACGGGCTATCGGACTGCGCTGGTCGGAGACCTTGGTCATGCCGCCATGCTCCCCTGCGCCTGGTCGTAGAATTCGTCGAGCCCCGAAAGCACGCGCGAGGCGTCATCCTCGGTGCAGAGCCTCTGACGCCAGGCCTTGACGACGGTCGCGGCGGGGCCGGCGGACTCGAGATACCAGCCGATGTGCTTCCTCGCATTGCGTAGGCCATGAAACGTCCCGTGATGGGCGAGCATGGCATCCACATGGGCGCGCGCGATGCGACCCTGCTCGGCGAGCGACGGCGCGCCGGGATCGCGCCCCGTCGCGAGGAACCTGGCGATGCGCCCGGGCAGCCATGGCGCGCCGTAGGCTCCGCGGCCGACCATCACGCCGCTCGCGCCCGATGCGCCGAGCGCGCGAACGGCATCCTGTGGCGAGCGGATATCGCCGTTGACGACGACTGGAATTGCGACCGCTTCCTTCACGCGGCGCACGAAGGCCCAGTCGGCGGCTCCCTTGAAGAATTGGCAGCGCGTGCGCCCGTGCACGGTGATGAGACGCACGCCTGCGGCCTCGGCGCGGCGCGCGAGCTCGGGCGCGTTGCGGCTCTGATCGTCCCAGCCAAGGCGCATCTTGAGCGTGACCGGCACCTTGACCGCCGCCACGACCGCCTCGATCAGGCTCAGCGCGTGGTCGAGATTGCGCATGAGCGCCGAGCCCGAAAGCTTCCCCGTCACCTGGCGGGCGGGGCAGCCCATGTTGATGTCGATCGCGTGCGCGCCCTTCCCCTCGGCGATGCGCGCGCCCTCGCCCATCCAGTGGGCCTCGCAGCCGACGAGTTGTATGACATGGGGCGTAAGCTCGCCGCCCTCGGCACGGCGCACGACGTCGCGCCGCTCGGCGGCGAGCTCGGCGCTCGCTACCATCTCGGACACGACCAGGCCGGCGCCAAGGTTCCGAGCCAAGCGCCGGAACGGCAGATCGGTGACGCCGGTCATCGGAGCCAGCATCACTGGATTTCCGAGTGTAAAATTACCGACATTCAGCGATGTCACGATCCGCCCTCTCATGCCTCTAATTTAGGCATGTCAATCAATTGCCTTTCAATTAGGCACCATAGAAGGAGTTCCTTCATTTCGCAAGCGCGAACAACGCCGTCCACAATTGCCGGAATGTCGCGCCTCAGTTAAGGAGGCGATCGAGTTGGGCCCGGGAGCAGGAGCCTCGTGACCACAGCTGCCGTGATCGTCGCAGCCGGGCGCGGCACGCGCGCCGCCACGGGCGCGAGCGACCTTCCCAAACAGTATGCGCCCCTCGCCGGCTCAACCGTGCTCGGCGTGGCCGTCGCGCGCTTTGCCTCCCACCCGGCGATCGGGCCCATTCAGGTTGTGATCCGCGAGGAGGATCAAGGCCTTTACGCCGCGGCGACGGAGGTATTGCGCAGCCGACTCGCTCCTCCAGTGGCCGGCGGCTCGACCCGCCAGGAGTCGGTGCGCCTCGGCCTCAAGGCGCTCGAGCCCGATGAGCCCCAGCGCGTGCTCATTCATGACGCGGCGCGCCCCTTCGTCGAGCCCGGCGTCATCACGCAAGTGATCGAGGCGCTCGCCCAGCACGCGGGCGCGATCGCCGCCGAGCCGGTGGCTGATACGCTGAAGCTCGCCCGTCCCGACCGGACCATCGCGCAGACGGTCGAGCGCAGCGGGCTGTGGCGGGCGCAGACGCCGCAAGGCTTTCGCTTCACCGCAATCCTCAAGGCGCACGAGGCGGCCCGCGCCGAAGGGCGCAGCGACTTTACCGACGACGCGGCGCTCGCAGAGTGGGCCGGGCTCGACGTGGCTCTCGTCCAGAGCTCGAGCCGTAACATCAAGTTGACGAGCGCCGACGATCTCGCCATGGCTCAGCGCTTCATGGCCGAGCCTTCCACTCAGTTCGAGCCGCGCGTCGGCACCGGTTTCGACGTCCACCGCTTCGGGCCTGGCGATCACGTCTGGCTGTGCGGGGTGAGGATCGCTCACGACCGGGGCCTGATCGGCCACTCGGATGCGGATGCCGCGCTGCACGCGGTCACCGACGCGCTCTTGGGCGCCCTCGGCGACGGCGACATCGGCCAGCACTTTCCCCCGAGCGATCCCAAATGGAAGGGCGCTCCATCCCGGCTCTTCGTTGAGGACGCCGTCCGGCGCGTCGCGGCACGCGGCGGCCGCATCGCCAATGTCGACGTGACGCTCTTGTGCGAGGCGCCGCGCATCGGCCCACATCGCGACGCTATGCGAGAGGCCCTTGCCGCCATGCTCGGAATTGACATGGCGCGCATCGGTGTCAAGGCCACGACCACGGAGGGCCTCGGCTTCACCGGGCGCAGGGAAGGCCTTGCCGCGCTTGCTTCCGCAACCGTCCTGCTGCCGCTCTAGGCACGCGCGAAATCGTCGCCTCGCCCGCGTGCCTGTCGTTGACCCCCCTGCCAGAATCGCGGCATCAAAAGGTTAAGGGGTTGTATCATCACAATGCCTATACGAGGGCGAGGCCCAAATGAACATGATGACCCAGACGCTAGAGCTGCCGCCGAAGGACACCGCGATTTCCATCGGCGACATTGCGGAGACGACTTCCGCCACCTGCCTTGCGACCCGCGTGCGCCAGCTGTCGCGCATCATCACGCGGCTCTACGACGACGCCATGCGTCCGCTCGGCATCACGGCGAGCCAGTATACGCTGCTCGCCCAACTGGCCTCACGCGACGGCATCACGGCCGTCGAGATCGGCCACACGCTCGACATCGAGAAGTCGACGCTGTCGCGCAATCTGAAGCGACTGCTCGCTCTCGGGCATATCGTCATGGATCCTCCGGCCGGTCGGCGCGGACGCGGGCTGCACCTGACCCCCAAGGGTCAGGGCATCCTGCGTGACGCCTATCCGATCTGGCAGGCGGCTCAGGGGCGCACGGTTGGCGTGATGGGCGCCGACAGCCGCGCCACGCTCGACGACCTGCTCGACCATGCGGAGAAGCTCGCGGCGGCATGACCCGCCGGGGTTTGCGCCGCCCGCCGCGGCTCGCTAGGAGTGAAGGACGCGGCCCCCGGGTCGCGTCTTTTTCGTTGCGGGCCTGCCCATGACCGCGCTCTTTCCGCCGGATTTGATCGAGGAGGCCCGGCGCCTCATCGACGCGGCGAGGTCGCGCGGGCTCAAGCTTGCCACCGCCGAGAGCTGCACGGGCGGTCTCATCGCCGCGGCGCTCACCGAGATCCCTGGCGCCTCCGATGTCGTCGAGCGCAGCTTCGTCACCTATTCGAATGCCGCCAAGATCGGCATGATCAACGTCGACCTCGAGCTGATCCGCCGTCACGGCGCGGTGAGCGCGGAGGTCGCGCGCGCCATGGCCGAAGGCGCGCTCTACGCCTCGGCTGCGACCGTCGCCGTTGCCGCGACCGGCATCGCCGGGCCCGGCGGGGCCACCCCGGGGAAGCCCGTCGGGCTCGTCTTCGTGGCCGCGGCCCAGACCGGCGGGCCTGTTACGGTGCGCGAGTGCCGCTTTGGCGACATCGGGCGGACCGCGGTGCGCCTTGCGTCGGTGCGCGAGGCGTTTCAACTGCTGGACGAGGCGATCGGGGACTGATGCATCCAGTGCCTTGTGCGGCGCGTAAGCATAAACTCGGCGCTCCACGTAGCTGACCGGGCCGCCGGACACTGCTAGCTTGAGAGTCCCGTGAAGCGGCTAGGAGGCTTGTTTTCCATGCGCAAGATAGGGCTCGCCGTTGCCGGCGCCGCGGTCGTCGCCGCCTACTCTGCCGCAGGCGATGCCTGGGGCGGCTCTCTCACCGCGCGCCAGGTGACCGAGCAGCTCTACCACGCGAGCCAAGCCGCCCCCCTCGACTTGAGCGGGGCCGATCTCGAAGGGCTCGATCTCGCCGGGCTCGACTTCAAGCAGGCTAGGCTCGAGCAGGCGAACCTGTTCGGCGCCGATCTCTCGGGGGCGAACCTCGCGGGCGCGGACCTTCACGGCGCACGGCTCGACCGTGTCATTATTCCGGGTGCGCGCTTCGACGGCGCCAATCTGGCGGGGGCGAGCCTCTTGCGGCCCTCGATCTTCTCGACGCTCGCGCTCACCCCGGACGAGGCGCCGAGCTTTGCCGGCTGCGATATGCGTCGTGCCAAGATCTTCGGCCGCTTCTCGCTCGCGAACTTCGCGGGAGCGAACCTCGAGGATGCCTCGCTCGCCCCGTTCAGCCAGACCGGCTTCATCGAGCACCTCTGGCGCACCGAGCTCGAAGGGGCAAATCTCCTGGGCGCCAACCTTGCGCGCGCCGATCTCACCTACGTGCTGTTCCGCTTCGCCAACTTGCGCGGGGCAAATCTCTCACGAGCCATCCTCAAGAACGCCGACCTCGCCCACGCGGACCTGACGGGAGCCGACTTGACGGACGCCGACCTCACGAATGCCGATCTCGACGGCGCAATCCTGAAGGACGTGAAAGGGCTCGACTCGGTTGCCGGCCTGGCGCTTGCGCGCAATCGCGGCAAGGCGATCGAATAGAGCAAGGGTCTGAGGCTAGCCCGCCTTCGCCACGCTTGCGGTACGCGGGGCGAGCTGCACGAGCAGCACCGACGCCGTGATCAGCGCCGCCCCGAGCCAGGACACCGCACTCAAGCGCTCGCCGAGCAGGAGTGCGCCCGCCGCGGCTGCGAACAGGCTCTCGGCACTGACGAGGATCGCGGCTTCCGTCGCTGGCGTCGCGCGCATGGCGTGGGTGAGGACGGTGAACGTCAGCGCGCTCGAGAGAATGCCGATATAGGCGATCGGCACCGCCGACGCCACCAATCCCTCGGCCGTCGGCGTATCGACGAGCGCGGCGGTACTGGTGGCGAGCGCGGAGACGATCGCGAACTGAAGGCACGTGAACGTGGCCGGGCGATTGAACCCGCTTGCTTCGCCGGTCACCAGCACATGCAGCGCCCAAAACACGGCCGACAAGGCAACGAGGGCGTCGCCCAGGCCGAAGCCTGAGGCCGTGCCGCCGCCGAGCAGCCACGTCCCGACAAAGGACAGCGCGACCGCGGGCAGGACGAGCGCGGCAGGCCTCAAGCGATAGATGAGCCATGCCGCGATCGGGGTGAACACGACGTAGAGGCCGGTGAGGAACCCCGTATTGGTCACCGACGCGGTCTTGAGGCCCTCTTGCTGCAGCCAGGCGGCCACGAAGAAAGCGATCCCTCCCATTAATGACACCTTGGTGAGACCCGCCGGCAAAGTTCCGCTGCTGCGCCGGCGCTCGCGCATCGCAAGGGGCGCGAGCACCACCACGGCGAGAGCCGTGCGCGAGGCGATGAAGGTAAGCGCGCCGATATGATGCATGGCCTCCTTCTGCAGGATGAAGCCGGAGCCCCAGATGGCGGCGCAGGCGAGCAGCAGGAGGTCGGCGCGCAGGCGGGTCATGGGCCGAGCCATATCGAGGCGGGACGCCCGCGGCAAGTCATCGCCTCAGCTCGCGTTCGATCGCGCGCCGTAGAGGGAATGGGCGCGGGTCTCGAAGGCCTCGGCGTAGCGGCGCACCGCCTTGTCGAATAGGGCGCCCATGAGAAGCCGCAGCAGGGTCGAGCTGAACTCGTAGTCGATCGAGAAGTGGACGTCCGCGCCCCCGGGCGCCGCCGAGAAGTGCCAGCGGTTGGCGAGCCGCCTGAAGGGCCCCGCGACATTCTCGACGAGGATCGTGAGCTCGGCCGGCATCAGCGTGACGCGGCTGGTGAAGGCCTCGCGGATCGCCTTGTAGCCGATGCCCATGGTCGCGAGGATGGTCTCGTGGCCGGCGCCCGAGGTCCGGCTCGCCACCGTCAGACTTTCGCAGAGCGGCAGGAACTCCGGGTAGCGTTCGACATCGGCGACGACGTCGAACATCTCTTTCGGCGTGAAGGGGACGCGGCGCTGGGTCGAATAGCTCGGCATTTCCGAGGCCAGCCTACAGGGACGCCGGCGCGCCGGAGCGTGCCGCCTTGAGGCGGCGGAAGTCCTCGCCCGCATGGTAGGAGGAGCGCGTCAACGGGCTCGCCGCGACCAGTGCAAACCCCTTCCCTTGCGCGAGGCGCTTCAAGTCGTCGAACTCGGCGGGGGGCACGTAGCGCTTGACCTCGGCGTGCTTCGGCGTCGGCGCAAGATACTGGCCGAGCGTGAGGAAATCGACTTGGGCGCTTCTCAGGTCGTCCATGACCTGGAGGATCTCGTCGCGCTCCTCGCCGAGCCCGAGCATGAGCCCGGATTTGGTGACAAGGCCCGGCGAAAGCTCCTTCCCCCTTTGCAGCAGCCGCAAGGAGTGGAAATAGCGCGCGCCGGGGCGAATGCGCAGATAGAGCGAGGGCACGGTCTCGAGGTTGTGGTTGAAGATGTCGGGGCCGGCGGCCACGACCGTCTCGAGCGCACCCTCCTTGCGCAGGAAGTCGGGCGTCAGAACCTCGATCGTCGTCGCGGGACAGGCGGAGCGCAACGCCGCGATGACGGCCGCGAAGTGCCCGGCTCCCCCGTCGTCGAGGTCGTCGCGGTCGACCGAGGTGACGACGATGTGCTCGAGGGCGAGCGCGGCCACGGCCGCGGCGACGCGCTCGGGCTCGCCGGGATCGACGGGGCCGGGGCGGCCCGTGCGCACGTTGCAGAACGCGCAGGCGCGCGTGCAGACCTCTCCCAGGATCATGATGGTGGCGTGGCGCTTGTCCCAGCACTCGCCGATGTTCGGGCACTGCGCCTCCTCGCACACGGTGGCGAGACGGTGGGCGCGCACGAGGTCGCGCGTGGCGGCGAACCCGGCGGAGGCGGGCGCCCGCACGCGAATCCAGGGCGGCTTCGGCAGGCGGGGCGCGTCCGGCCGATTGGCCTTCTCGGGATGGCGCGGCGGAGCGGAGTCCGCGGCGCGGGTGTCGAGGAGTGTCACCATAAGACCGCTCGATACAGGTTCACGTGCCACCGCCCCCGCTCTCGGCCGCGGGCGGCGTCACACGCGGGCTCTGCGGGCGCGGATTTACCGGCCGCCGAGAAAGCGGGCGACCAGCACCACCAGCATGGCGCCGATCGTCGAGACGACGATCTGGTTGCCGTAGGGTATCACCGCGTCGAAGTCGTAGGGAAGCTTGAGCAGGCCGGAGCTCACGAGATAGCCGCCGACGACGGCGCCGATCAGCCCCACGACGAGGTTGCGGATGAGCCCCCCGCCGCCGAGCAGGAGACCGGCGAGCCAGCCGGCGACGAGGCCGTTGATGATCATCACCACCAGGGCCCAATTCTCGTTGATCCACGTCATGTAGTCCATGCGTTACTCCCCCCGGCGGCCGCCACGTCCGCCGCTCCCGGTTCATGCCACCAGCCGCGCGATCAGCACGACGACGATGGCGCCAATGGTGGCGGTCACAATTTGCGCGGCGAGTTCGTTGCGGATGCCGATATTGATGTTGAGGGCGTTGAGCAGATAGCCCCCGACAAACGATCCGATGACGCCGCTGATCAGGTAGTGCACGAGCCCGCCGCCACCGACGACGATCGAGGCCAGCCAGCCGGCCACGATGCCGATCACGGCAAAGAGTAGAATGGCCTGCGCGTCTTTCGACATGTGTGCGCCTCCAGCTTCCACGGCCGGCCCGAAGCCGGCCCATAGCAAGATATATATAGCCGTTTGATGATGGCCGCGGGAGGTGCGATTGTCTCGCCGGCGACAGGGCTCGCGCACTCAGCCCGCGACGTGGCAGCGGGCGCCGAGATAGTCGTTGAGCAGACGGTTGTAGAGGTCGGCGTCGGCCTTCTGCGAGGCCGCGAGCTTCTTGCCGCGGCTTTGCGCCTCGACGTAGGCGGGCACGCCCTTGGCGTCGAGCTTGTTGAGCTCGGATTTTATCGAGCCGCAGGTCTGGCCGTTGGCGAGCGCGCGGCCCCCGGGGTCGCCGCCGTCCGTGGCACAGCCGCCGAGGTGCGCCGCCCCGAGAACAGTGAAAATGGCCGCGAGGCTTCGCGCAGTGCTCAGCGTCATCAACCCGATGCCCTCTGTGATCCTGTGAGACGGCCCAACACTTATTGGTTCGAACGTCTCTTGAACACCCAAGCCTGCGTTTTCGCACCCCTTTCTCGACGAAAGTGTGGCGATCGTGCAGCAACTTGCGGACACATCCAGGTGGCGCCGAGCCCGGCTATTGGAGCGCGGCTACGCCTACGGCTAGGGCTGCGGCGAGGTTGTGGTTGCGACCGGGGGCACGACAGCCGAGCTTGTCGCTGCGGGCGACGTCGCCTTGGGCGCGAGCGCTGTCGGGCTGGCCGTCGTCGACGAGGTTGCAACCTTTGCGCCAGGTGTCGTGCTCGACGTCGCAATCGGCGACGCTGAGCTGATCGGCGCCGTGGCGGTCATCGGGCGCAAGCCCAGAGTCGAGCACTTCGACTGGAACTCGGCGTTCGCCTTGTCGAGCTCGGTAATTTGCGCAAGCGACGTTCGCTTGACCGTGACGCTCGCCGACTTGCCAACCGAGGCCTTCTCCACGCGCTCGGTCACGCCGTCGCGCCTCAGCGAGTCGATCTTCGCAACGAGAGCGATGCACGCCGGATCGATCTTGGGTGTCGACTGCGCTTGCGTGCCCGTGGTCGACGTGGAGTTCGTCAGCGAGGACGTGGTGAGGCTCGAGCCGAGCAATCCACCATCGCCGGAGCAGGCTCCGAGGAGTCCGGCGCCGGCAACGACGGCCATGAGTGTTGCTAGCGGTTTCTGCATCTTTATCCCCCAGGGGCAGTTACGAGAGGTGTTGTTGGGCCTCAACACGTCTCTCTAGGGCTGCCGCGAGCCGAACGACAAGACGAGCGCGCCATTTGAGGGGTGTATGGGCCTCTGTTGACAAGCCCGAATTTGTGGAAATTCTTGCGCTGTGCTTGGTGGGCCACACTCTTGCCGCACCGCAAAAGGCTCAGCGCGACGCGACCAGCGACTTCGCGGCGGCGGCAACGACGCGTGAGTTGGGAAGCGCCTGAGCCTCGAGCTCCGCCGCATAGGGCATCGGAACGTCCGCCCCGGCAATGCGCACGGGGGGTGCGGCGAGCGTCGCGAAGGCGCGGGCGGCAACCGAGGCCGCGATCTCGGCCCCGATTGATCCCTGGGGCCAGCCGTCCTCGACGGTAAGGAGACGCCGCGTCTTTAAGACGGAGGCGAGGACGGTGTCGAGATCGAGCGGGCGGAGCGATCGCAAATCGATGACCTCGGCCTCGATCCCGCCCGCGCTGAGCGCATCGGCGGCCTCGAGCGCGGTTGCGACAGCGCGTCCATAGGCCACGATCGACAGGCACGTGCCGGGCCTAGCGACGCGCGCCGCGCCGATCTCGGCCACCCAATCGGAACTTGCCGGCACCGGTCCCGCCGAAGCGTAGAGACGCTCGTGCTCGAGGACGACGACCGGGCCAGGGGCTCGTATCGCGGCCTTGAGCAGGCCTTTGGCATCGGCCGGAGTTGCGGGCGCGAGCACCGTGAGGCCTGGGACCTGAGCAAAAAGCGAGGCGAAACAGCGGCTCGGCGGCCCTGCCCCGCCCGGGACCCAGCCATTCGGCCCGCGGAAGACGATCGGAACCGAGACGGTGCCGGCGGACAGAAAGGCGGCGGAGGCAGCCTCTCCCTGAATGAGGTCGATCGCCTGCAGCGCGCTGGCCCAGGAGGTGAACTCGACGACGGGGCGCAGGCCTTGCAGGGCGGCGCCGATCGCGAGCCCCGTCAGGCCCTCCTCGAGAGGCGGCGTGGCGACGACCCGCTCCGGGCCGAATTCGTCGGCGAGACCCCGGCAGACCTTGGCCGCTCCGCTATTCTGGACGACCTCGGGACCGAGCACGATCACCAGAGGATCGCGGCGCATCTCCTCGGCGAGCGCCTCGCGCAGCGCTTCCCGGTAGGTGAGCTGCGGCATCGCTGCGCCGTCCGCCTCCTCTCGCGGGGAGCTCGGCGCGCAGGCCGGAGCGGACCGCTGCGCCGAAGCAAGATCGGCAGGCGGGGACTTCGGTGCCCCGCTCGCGACGCGAATTAGGGCGATGGGTGTATCCGGCCGTATGGGACCTGCACCCGCGGGAACGAGAATCTTCTCGACGCGGCCCTCGCTCTCGGCCTCGATCTCCATGGTCGCGGTCCCGGTCGCGATCTCTGCGATGACATCCCCGGCAGCAACCTCCTGCCCCTCCGCCACGTACCACTTCTCGAGCCTGCCGTCGGTGGCGGCCGGAAGCAGCGCTGGCATCACGACTTGGCTCGGCATAGGTGCCTCAAGGGCGAACGTCGCATCGGTCGTAATGGGCGCAGACCCCGAGCGCCCCCGTCAAGTCTCAAGCGAGAATCATGGTGTGGAGAGCGGCGGCGGGGGGCGGCGCGGCGCGGCCAGCCCCTGCCGCCCCGTTGACCCGCTCGCGTACCTTGGCCTCGAGGGATTTCAGCTCGGCCTCGGTGGCGAAGTGCGCCTGGAGGATGCGTCCCCGCGATTTCGCGATCGGATCGGTCTCCTCGCGGCGCATACCCCCTCGGCCGGCGCGCGGCACCAGCGTCTCGGCGTGCCCTCTGTAGCGGTAGGTGAGGATCTCGAGGATGGCGGGGCCCTCGCCCGACCTCGCGCGCTCGAGCGCACGCCTCGCCGCCGCGCGCACCTTGCGCACGTCGATCCCGTCGACCTGCTCACCGGGTATGGCGAATGCGGCGCCGCGCTCGGCGAGAGCGGAGGGAACCGCGCCGAGCGCGATGCCCATGCCCGGGGCGGCCGTGTTGTTGTCGATGACGAAGACGATGGGTAGCCGGAAGTCGGCTGCGAGGCGGAACGCCTCGTAGATGCGCCCGCTCGAGGCGGCAACGTCCCCGAAGCAGCAAAGGCAGACGGCGCCGTTGCCGAGGCGCTTGTTGGCGAGCGCAATGCCGGCTCCGATCGGCGCCGCCGCCCCGAGGCTCCCGTGCCCGCCGAAGAACCCCTGCTCGCGCGCATACATGATGACGGAGCCGCCCTTGCCGTGAGAGAGACCGCTGTCGCGGCCCATGAGCTCTCCCATGATGCGCTCAGGCGCGAGACCGAGCGCCAGCATGTGTCCATGGTTGCGGTAGCCGGTGATCGTCTGATCGCCCGGCTTTGCCGCCATCTGCACGCCGACGATGGCCGCCTCCTGTCCGATCGACAGCGGGCAGAGGCCGCGGATTGCGCCGAGTGCATAAAGCTGTCCCGCCTTCTCGTCGAAGCGGCGGATCAGAAGCATCGCACGGTAGGCCGAGAGCTCGTCCTCGGCGTAAAACGTGATGTCGTCGGCGGGAGGGCCGGAGAGGTCGTCGAGCGTCATGTGCGATCCTGCGCGGGCCCGGCCGGAGCGGGGGTAGAGTTGCACTTGGCTACATGAACGATGGGAACGGCTACCGCAAGATGACGGCGCGTCAAGGGCAGCGCATTTTCGCGGGGAAAAAGGCGGGAGATTTATGCTGCGGCGCAGCGCGAGATCAGCTGTCCGGCGCGGGGCGATGGGGCACGACCCGATCGTCCGGGTGCGTAAAGCCTAGGACCTCGCGCGCTAGCTCTTCCACGATGTCGGGATCGGGGAGATCGGGCGTGAGGAGGGCCACGTCATGCTCGAGCTTGGCGCGCACGGCCTCGAGGGTCTTGATCTCGAACTCCAACAGGGTGGAGCGCTCGATCAAGCGTTGTCTGACCTCGAGGCCGTGCCGGCCATGAATAGCGTGATAGGCGAAATAGGCCGTCAAACTCAGGCAGAGAAGCAACACCGGGGGCTGCCACGGCCTCATTCGCCCACCATGACTTGGCTAACGCAGCACGCGTGTCCATCGTTACGCGTTATGAGTTCCGGGAACAGAAAGAGGATACGCCGGCGGCCTTAAAAGCTGGTAAAGCGGCGTCTCGCCGTGATCGTGTGCGGCGAGCGACAGGCTGGGGCGTTGCTAGGCGGCGCGTGCGCCCCGAAGGATGCTCTTTCCGGCGTAGCGGGCACTGGGACCGAGCTCGCCTTCGATGCGAATGAGCTGGTTGTATTTGGCGAGCCGGTCGGAGCGGCAGAGGGAGCCGGTCTTGATCTGGCCGCAGTTGGTCGCGACCGCGAGGTCGGCGATCGTCGCATCCTCGGTCTCGCCCGAGCGGTGGCTCATGACGGCGGTGTAGCCGGCGCGCTGGGCCATGGCGACCGCGTCGAGGGTCTCCGAAAGCGAGCCGATCTGGTTGACCTTGACCAGGATCGAGTTGCCGACGCCCTTCTCGATGCCGTCGGCGAGGCGGGCCGTGTTGGTGACGAAGAGGTCGTCGCCGACGAGCTGGCAGCGCGCGCCGATGAGATCGGTCAATGCCTTCCAGCCGTCCCAGTCGTCCTCGGCCATGCCGTCCTCGATGGAGATGATCGGGAAGCGCCGCACGAGGTCCTCGAGGTAGCGCGCCATGGCGCCGCTATCGAGGGTCTTGCCCTCGCCCTCGAGCACATACTTCCCGTTTCTGTAGAATTCGGTCGAGGCGCAGTCGAGGGCGAGCATCACCTCCTCGCCGGGCTTGTAGCCGGCGCTTTCGATCGACCTCATGATGAAGGAGAGAGCTTCGTCGGCGCTCTTCAAGTTGGGCGCGAAGCCGCCCTCGTCGCCGATGCCGGTGTTGTGGCCGGCGTCCTTCAAGCCCTTCTTCAAGGTGTGGAAGATCTCGGCGCCGATGCGCACCGCGTCGGCGACGGTGGCCGCCGCGACCGGCATGATCATGAACTCCTGGATGTCGATGGGATTGTCGGCATGCGCCCCGCCGTTGATGATGTTCATCATCGGGACGGGGAGTACGTGCGCCGTCGTACCGCCGACGTAGCGATAGAGAGGAAGCCCGCTCGCGGCGGCGGCGGCCTTGGCGGCGGCGAGCGAGACGCCGAGGATGGCGTTGGCGCCGAGACGGCTCTTGTTCGCGGTCCCGTCGAGATCGATCATAGCCGTGTCGAGTCCGCGCTGGTTTTCCGCGTCGAGGCCCGCGAGCGCGTTGTAAATCTCGCCGTTGACCGCCTCGACCGCCTTCAAGACGCCTTTGCCGCCATAGCGCCCCTTGTCGCCGTCGCGCAGCTCGATCGCCTCGTGCGCCCCCGTCGAGGCCCCCGACGGCACCGCCGCGCGCCCCATCGAGCCGTCCTCGAGGACGACGTCCACCTCCACCGTCGGGTTGCCGCGGCTATCCAAGATCTCGCGGCCGAGGATGTCGACGATGGCGGTCATGAGCGTTTCCTGTATCCTGGCCGCGGCGAGCGCGCCATTCCTGCTGGTTGGCGCGGGTTTTACCGGGTCCGGGCCCCTCCGCAAAGACCCGATTGGGTAGCCGCCCCCTGCCCGCCGAATTTAGCGCAAGACCAGAGGCTCATGGACGACGACGCCCTCGTTCTCTTCTCCGGCGGACAGGACAGCGCGACGGCGCTCGCCTGGGCGCTCGCGCGATATCCCCATGTCGAGACGGTTGGCTTCGCCTATGGGCAGCGCCACGACGTCGAGCTCACCCAGAGAGCGGCCGTCCTCGCTCGAATGCGGGCAGATTTTCCGCACTGGGTCCAACGCCTCGGCAACGACCACAAGCTCGAGCTTGCCGAGCTCGGCGCCTTGAGCGAGACGGCGCTTACCCGTGCGGCCGCGATCGAAATGACGGAGGCGGGGCTGCCATCGACGTTCGTGCCGGGCCGCAATCTCCTGTTCTTCACCTACGCCGCGGCACTCGCCTACCGGCGCGGCATTCGAAACCTCATCGGCGGCATGTGCGAGACCGACTATTCGGGCTACCCCGATTGCCGCGACGAGACGCTGCACGCCCTCGAGCGCGCCATCTCGCTCGGCATGGGGAGCGAGTTTCGCATCGAGACGCCGCTCATGTGGATCGACAAGGCGGGAACGTGGGCACTGGCAGACGAGCTCGGCGGGGCGCCCCTCGTCGACCTCATTCGCGAGACGACGCACACCTGCTACCTCGGGAACCGCGATCAGCGGCACGACTGGGGCTGGGGCTGCGGCACCTGCCCCGCGTGCGTCTTGCGGGCAAAGGGCTGGGAGCGATGGCAAGCCGCGAGGACCTGAGCCGGGCCGTGACGCTTGCCCTCGCCGGGGACTGGAATGGGGCACACGAAATCGCGCAGGGGGACGAGAGCGACCCCCTCGCCTGCTGGCTGCACGCCGTCCTGCACAAGCTCGAGGGCGACGACTGGAACAGCCGCTACTGGTACCGGCGCGCGGCCCGCCGCTTCGAGGATTTTTCGGACCCGAGGGCCGAGCTTGCGGCAATTCTTGACGCCCTTGAAATGCCCCGTTAACGAATTTCCCACCAAAGAGCCAAGAGCTCTACCCTTTCCGCGCCGCGACGCGCTACCCATGTGACGGAGGCTTCAACCCCCTCAAAGAGGCACCCCATGGCCGACATGAAGAAGGTTGCGGAGCGCCGCAAGGCTCCGCTCGAGACGCCGACCGACCTCAAGACCAATGCCGTCAAGGATATCTCGGGCGCGCTCAACGTGCTGCTCGCCGACGTCTTTGCCCTCTATATGAAGACCAAGAACTTCCACTGGCACGTCTCCGGCCCCCATTTCCGCGACTACCATCTTCTGTTCGACGAGCAGGGGACCCAGATCTTCGCCATGACCGATGACATTGCCGAGCGGGTGCGCAAGATCGGCGGCACGACGCTGCGCTCGACGGGCCAAGTGGCGCGCCTGCAGCGCATCATCGACAACGATGCCGACTACGTCGATCCGCTCGACATGATTGCCGAGCTGCGCGACGACAACAAGGACCTCGTCGCCTACATGCGCGAGGTGCACGACTTGTGCGACGAGAACAAGGACGTGGCGACGGCTAGTCTCATCGAGAACTGGATCGACGAGACCGAGAGGCGCGTCTGGTTCCTGTTCGAGACGAGCCGCCGAGAGATTGCGGGTCACTGACCGCACGCCGGCAGGCGGCGGGCGCCATGCCCGCCGCCTATGGAACGCATAGGCGATCGATATTTCAGAAATGCGCGGCGCCGGGCGATCTTCCTCCCGAGAGCAGAGGCTCTCGGCAGAGGAAGGCCCGGCAGAACCCGTCATGCTCCGCGCAATGCCAGACACGCCACGAGAGATGATCATGCTGCTCAGCGGCGCAGTGGTGCTTTTCGCGGTCTTGCTGAGCCCCGTCAGCAGCGAGCGCCCGCCCGCCGGCGTGCGCACCGCGATCGAGCTCATCGGCAAGAAGCCGTCGCTCTCCTACTCGTTGAGCGCGAACGGATTGAAGTCGGTATCGCGGTCGTAATAGTCCTCGTGCTCCGCGCGCTTGAGGAAGCCCACGATCTTGTAGGTGACCGGCGTGAAGACGACCTCGACCATGGTCTTCGTGAAGAACTGGGCCATCATCACGGTCGGCAGCGCCTCGTTGGGGATGATGCCGGTGCCGTAGAAGGCGAGCGGATAGAAGAGGCTCGAGTCGACCGCCTCGCCTGCGATCGTCGAGCCGATGGTGCGCATCCAGAGATGGCGGCCCTCCTGCGCGATCTTCATCTTGGCGAGCACGTAGGAGTTGACGAACTCGCCGCAGAAGTAGGCGATCATCGAAGCACCGACGATGCGCCAGGTGTTGCCGAACGCGATCTCGTAGGCCGCCTGGTGCTGCCAGAAGGAAGCCGGCGGCAGCGCCACCACGACGCTCGCCATGATCGAGGCGAAGGCGAGCGCCCCAAAGCCGGTCCAGATCACGCGCCGCGCCCGCGCGTAGCCGTAGACCTCGGTCAGGATGTCGCCGAAGATGTAGGAGACGGGGAAGAAGAGCACGCCCGCGCCGAACACGTAGGGGCCGAGCGCCGGCACCTCGATCTGCGCGATCTTCGCCGGCCCGATCAAGTTCGAGCAGACGAGCACGGTGACGAAGGCGGCCATGACGAGGTCGTAGTAGCGGTAGGTGCGCCGGCTGGCCGCCCGTCCTGTCACGCTCTCTCGTCCCGGATTATGTTGCATGAGCCCCAGCCGCCACTGTCATCCTCGGGCTTGGCCCGAGGATCCATCTCGCCGCGGCTGCCGTACGCCGACCTTGTGCTCCCCCGTCCAACGCGGTACCCGCTGAACCGTGGATCCTCGGCATAAAGCCGAGGATGACAAACTCAGACGCTTGCGAGATGTACGCCGTCAAGGAGATCTTCTACACGCTTCAGGGCGAGGGCGCGAACGCCGGAACGGCGGCCGTCTTCTGCCGCTTCGCCGGCTGCAATCTGTGGAGCGGACGCGAGGAGGATCGCGCCGAGGCAACGTGCCGCTTCTGCGACACCGATTTCGTCGGCACCGACGGCCAAGGCGGCGGACGGTTTGCCGAGGCCGATGATCTCGCCGTCGCGTGCGCACTCGCGACGGACCGATCGACAGAGGGCCTGCTGATCGTATTGACCGGCGGCGAGCCCATGCTGCAGGTCGACGACGCGCTGATCGACGCCCTGCACGCGCGCGGCTTCCGCATCGCCATCGAGACCAACGGCACGCTCCCGGTAGCGGAGGGCGTCGACTGGATCTGCGTCAGCCCCAAGGCCGGAGCCCCGCTCGCGCAGCTGACCGGCGACGAATTGAAGCTCGTCTTCCCGCAGGAGGGGCTCTCGCCGGAGGTCCTCGAGGGCCTCGATTTCTCGCACCGGTTCCTGCAGCCGATGGATGGCCCCGACCTTGCGCGCAACACCGGCCTCGCCGTCGCCTACTGCAAGGCGCACCCCGCCTGGCGGCTCTCGCTCCAGACGCACAAGCTGATTGGAATTCCCTGATGGGCAGTGGGCATTAGGCAGCGGGCAATGGGTTAGCCGCGCCTACGGTCTCCAGCTGCCTATTGCCTGATGCCCGGTTCTTCCCTATTCCACCCCCATGCGCATCTATAAGGAATTCCTCTTCGAGGCGGCGCACTTCCTGCCGTCCGCCGCGCCGGGCACAGCGAACGCCCGCATCCACGGGCACTCGTTCCGCGTGCGCGTCGCGATCGACGGCGAGCCCGATTCCGCGACGGGCTACGTGCTGCATTTCGACGATCTCGCGGCGGCTCTCGCAGAAGCCCGCGACGACCTCGATCACCGCCTCCTGAACGAGGTCGAGGGTCTAGAGGCGCCGACCCTCGAGCGCATTTGCGTCTGGCTCTGGAGCCGGCTCTCGAACCGCATCCCCGGGCTCGCCGAAATCGAGGTCGCCCGCGACTCCTGCCGCGAAGGGTGCATCTACCGCGGACCCTCGCGGCCCACTCGCCTCGCGGCGGAGTGAGCGCCATGGGACGCAAGGCGCCGCCGGTGACAATGCTCGGACAGCGGGTTGCGATGCCCGAGAGCCCGGACAAGGCCGTGCTCGAGCGCGTCGCCAATCCCCACGCCGACGTGCTCTACGTCGCCCGCTTCACGGCGCCCGAGTTCACTGCCCTGTGCCCGGTCACCGGCCAGCCTGATTTCGCCCATCTCGTGATCGACTACGTGCCCCGCGACTGGCTGGTCGAGAGCAAGTCCTTGAAGCTCTACCTCGGCTCGTTCCGCAATCACGGCGCCTTCCACGAGGACTGCACGATCGCGGTCGGCAAGCGCCTCGCCCTCCTGCTCGAGCCCCACTACCTGCGCATCGGCGGCTACTGGTATCCGCGCGGCGGCATGCCGATCGACGTCTTCTGGCAGACGGGCGAGCTGCCCAAGGGCGTCTGGCTCCCGGACCAGGGGGTTGCGCCCTACCGCGGACGCGGTTGAGGGGACGCGCTCGCGATACAAAACGTTACGCGAAGCCACCCAATTGCTCCTTCATCGACGGCTAGCCTTCCGGCGCGCCTCGAGGCCAAAGCGGCCTTGAGGACGCGGATCCACGGCCGGCTTTCTTACAACGGAGGAGCAGCATGAGTTTGGTCAGAGTGTTGACGACGGGAGCACTTGCGCTCGGCCTCTCGGCGGGGGCCGCGTTCGCCGTTCCGTCGGGGGGCATGCTGGCGAGAAAGTCTGAAGCCGCACCGAGCCTCGTCGAGAAGGTGCACGGCTGCCATCGCATTTGCCGCCTCGGCCCGGCCGGCTGGCACTATCACGCGGGCCCCCTCTGCGTTCGGGTCCCCTGCGTAGCCTTTCCGGGGGGCCCGTGGATCTGGCACTGCGGCGACGGCGTGTGCGGCTGGTGGCACCCGGCGCGGCGCGTGTGGTGGAAGTGATCGGCAAGACGTTTC
Organism: uncultured Alphaproteobacteria bacterium; assembly: GCA_963699485.1. Lineage (GTDB taxonomy): Bacteria > Pseudomonadota > Alphaproteobacteria > Rhizobiales > Hyphomicrobiaceae > Hyphomicrobium_C. The sequence continues at coordinate 117,095 of CAVOUC010000028.1, forward strand.
CCTGGCGCTAGCACAGGAGGTCCGGCGCCACTGCCGGACCTCCACCGCCGGCGGCGCTGTCAATTTCACGGCGCACAAGCTAGAAACGCATGCCCCCAATCCAAAAGGACCCGGGACATGACGTGCCGCCTCCCCATCCTCGCCGGCGTCTTCGTCGCGCTTTGCGCGCTCCCGGCGCGCGCCGAGGACAAGATCGATTGTGAGAACGCCGCCTCGACCTACGAGATCAACACCTGCGCCGACCGCGAGCTCGAGAAGGCGGATGCCGCCCTCAACGCGACCTACGCCAAGGTCCTGGCAAAGATCGCCGCGACCAACCAGGAGAAGCCTTACGACCCGAAGAGCTGGGAAGAGGCGCTGCGCAAGAGCCAGCGCGCCTGGATCGCCTACCGCGATGCCGACTGCAAGGATCTCGTGCCCATGGCCTGGACCGGCGGCTCGGGGACGTCCGCCGATGTGTTGGGCTGCCTGATCGAGAAGACGGAAGCGCGCACGAAGGAGCTCGAGGCGCGCTTCAGGGCGGATGACTGAGACGGCGCCCCGCAACAGGGGCGCCGCCCGAGCGTACCTCAGAGGATGAAATCGCCGGCGGTCAGCACCTTGTGGCCGTTGACCTGGATCTGGATGTCGGCCGCGCCGTTGCCGTCAATGTCGCCCTCGACGATCGTATTGGCTCCGGAGAACTTGATATGGAGCTGGCCCTTGACGCCGCTGAAGGCCGCTTGCCCGATGAAGGTGAAAGCCTGGTTCCCGGCGCCCGACTTGGCATCGATGGTCGAGAGATCGATGTCGTCCACCCCTTTCTGGAAGTCAGTGATGATGTCGCGGAACGCGCCCTTGCTTTCGCCTGCGGCATTGTAGTCGAAGACGTCCCTGTGGAGGCCGCCGGCCATCGTATCGCGGCCGTTGCCGCCGGTGAGCGTATCGAAGCCGTTGGCGCCATTCATGACATCGAAGCCGGTGCCGCCGTTGAGCTTGTCGCTGCCGGCGCTCCCTTGCAGGTTGTCGTTGCCGCCGTTGCCGTTGATCGTGTCGTTGCCGCTGCGCCCGTTGATAATGTTAATGGCGCTGTTGCCGTTGATGACGTTGGCGGTTTCGTTCCCGGTGGCGTTGGCGAGTGCTGCGCCGGTGAGCGTAATATTCTCGAAGAAGGCAAGCGCCTGGATCGAGAACGTGAGCGAGGTTTGGACCGTGTCGGTGCCCTGACCGTCGAACTCGGTCAGCGTGACGCCGACATTGTCGACGATATAGGTATCGTTGCCGCTCCCGCCGTCCAGCGTGTCGCCTCCGCCGCCGCCGTTGAGGGTGTCGTCTCCGTCGAGACCCAGGACGTTCACCGAGGCATTGCCGGTGATCGTGTCGGCGAACGGCGAGCCGGCGACGTTCTCGATGCTCGTGAACGCATCGCCCTGGGCGTCGCCGCCGACGCCGGTCCCGTTGCCCGATGCGTCGAGCGTGATGACGACACCCGCCGTCTGCCCAAAGTCAGCTGCCGGGGTCGGCCCGACGATGAAAATAAAGCCAGTTGATCTGGAATAGCTGAGCGTGTCGGTGCCCGTTCCGCCGGCAATAAGGTCGGCACCGCTGCCGCCGTTTAGATTGTCGTCGTCAGAGCCACCATCTAGATCGTCGCCGCCCGCGCCGCCCTGCAAGAAATCGTCGCCGTTAAGTCCATCCAGCTCGTTGGCGACGATGCTGCCGATCAGCGTGTCGTCGAAGTTGGTCCCGATGACGTTCTCGACGCTCGTGAAGGTATCACCAATCGAGTGGCCACCGACAGTCGTGAAAGGGAAAAAGAAAAAAGTGAAGCCTCCAGTGCCCGTTGTCAGGTTGACGCTGAACGCCTGTCCGTTTCGGCGGCGGACATCGTCGATCTATGTAAGCCACGGTGTCCTCGCCGAAGCCGCCATCGATCGCGTCGGCGCCGCCCGCCACCCTTGATTAAGTCATCGCCTCCCAAGCCATAAATAAGATCGTCACCGCCCAATCCCGCTATGCTGTCTGAACCCTCCGTAACGCCATCGTCTTTGTCCAGCGTTTCGCTCAGCGGCAGTTCCGGATACGATAGCCATCGCTTGATCCTCCTAAGAGCTGTTGCTTCCCGGTTTCCCATAGTGCCGAGGTTAGACCCCGGTCGTTCGCACGCCCTTGCGCGCAATATGGGCCGTGACGAACTCGTTGACGGAGAGGCGCACCGGCCGAACGCGCCCGTCGTCATAGAAGCGCTTGTAGTAGATCATCTCCGCGCCCTGAAAATGCCGGCGCATCTCGTCGAGCAGAAAGCGGTGCGCCTCGAAGCTGCTCGCCTCCCAGCAGTTGAAGACGAAGATCTCGCCCGCTTTCCCATCGCCGAGGTCGCCGCGGCCGGTAAGCCAAGTCTCGGCCTTGTCGCGCGGCGCCAGCGCCCAGCCGGCAAACGCGACGATTCTCTGCCCCTCTAGGATGATGAGGTAATGACGGCGGTTGACCTGCCCAGCAAGCACGCGCGTCCAATCGCCGAACCGCTGTCGCGCGAACGCCTTCTTGGTCATGAGGTAGCGCTCGCGATGAGCCCTAGGGCGCGGTAGCTGGATTGCCTTGAAGCGATCGCTCTCGGCCGCGGGCTCTGCAATGGACGCCTGTCCCTGGGCCTCTAAGAAGCCAGCCTCGTCCGCGAAGCCCGGACCGGACATGCAAATCCCCTGAAGGACGTTGTTGCCGAAATTGCCGTTGATCGTGTTTGCGCTGGCATTTCCCGTGCCGTTGGTCGCCAGCGCGCGCCGGTGAGGACGACGGTCTCGACGTTCGGGGAGAGCGTGTAGGTGACCGAGCTTTTCACCGTGTCGGCGCCCTGCCCCGCAAGCTCGATCACGCATCGCTGGCGCGAGGGCTTTAACCACAAGGGCGATCATCGGCGCAGATATAACTAAGCCGCTTCAAACCTCGAGGCCCGGGTCTCGCGAGAGGCCCGAGCCTTCTTTTTCTGCGCCGGCCGCATCGGCTCCGCGGTCGTCGCTAAGTCTGCGGCTTCCCAGGCCTGCGGCTTCAATGTCACGCCGTCGACGCGCGTCGCACGGGAGGGCAGACTGACCTCGCGTGCAGCCGTAAGCCAGGCGCGCGCCATGGTGACGTCAAAGCCCGATCCCATGCTGCCCGCGTCTGTGAGATGCGTCGAGGGGCCCGATGGACGCTCGCGATATCCCTGTTCTCGGCGGCTTGCTGGACACGGTCATCGTATACGTCTCCACGCTGGGCCGGTTCCTGCGGCGCCCGTTCGGCTTCGTGGATGGAATTCGTTTCGACGATCCCGAGGAGCTCAAGCGCGCTTCCAAGTTCCTCGGCGCGGGAATTGCCCTCGCCTATCTCTTCATTACGCCGGCGCTCAGCAAGTACAGCTTCGAGGTCAGCGAATTGCTGTTCGGCGTCGTTGCCCTGTTTCGCCTCCTGCTGATTACCGTCATCTATCACGCCGCTTTTCTGGCCGTGGGCCATCATCGGCCCATCAAGACCAGTCTGATCCTCGGCTCCTACATAAACGGACTCTATTTTCCCTTCTTCATGGTCGTCATGGTCCCGGGCTACCTGGCCATCGGCCCCCAGCACTTTTTCGGCTCGCTCAACGATCAGGAGCTCACGCCCGCGCAAAACGCCGCCCTGGAAGATCCTCTGGTGGGATTGGCGTTCTTGTTGTTCCTTGCGGCCTATCCGTTCTTCTTTGCGCTCGCGAGCTGTTGGTGGGCCAAGGCCTTCGGCACAACGGTATGGAAGAGTGCGGCGCTCCTTCTCGTCTCAATCGTCCTTGCGGGGCTGGTAAACTTCTACGTCGTACCCCCCGCGGTGCGCCCGTTCCTGTAGCGGCGCCGGCGTGCGGCGCCATGGCGTTGGAATATCTGCAGCGTGCCCTTTATCTGCGACGCCACGCCGTCTAGTAGGAAACATGCCGGAGCGGGTCTCAATGTCGGGAGGCGTCTCTGGACCCCCCGACCAGAACCCGCCTCATGCTCCTCGACCGTCGATACTCCGGCTACGTGCTCGCCGCCATCGGCGCCTCGCTCTTCTCGACCAAGGCCATCTTCATCAAGCTCGCCTACGAGGAGCAGCTCGACGCGGCCCTGATGCTGGCCTACCGCATGATCTTTGCGCTCCCGGTCTTCGTGGCGATCGGAGCCTTGACCTATGCCAGGAAGCGCGCCCGCGGCGAGCCCGGTCCCGGCAAGAGGGCCGTCGCACTCGCCATGCTGACGGGCTTCTTCGGCTACTACGCGGCCTCGCAGTTCGATTTCGCCGGGCTCCTCTACATCAGCGCGCAGCTCGAGCGGCTCGTCCTCTTCACCTATCCCCTGTTCGTCATGTTCCTTGGCGCGGCGCTCTATGGCGATCCGATCACGCGCTCTGGATTGGCCGCGGCCGCCGTGACCTACACGGGCCTCGCGCTCGTCTTCGCCCTCGATCTGCCGGCGGGCGGGCGGAGCACGGTGATCGGCACGCTGCTCGTGCTCGGCGCCGCGGTGACGTTCGCGATCCACCAGATCATGGCCAAGAGGTTCATGCCGCCCTTGGGGAGCGCGCTCTTCACCGCGATCTCGCTCACGACCGCGGGCGTGCTCTGCATCGTTCACCAGGGGGTCGTCGGCGGCGGGGACTTCAGCGCCACCCCCCGCTTTCTCTGGCTCTCTCTCGGCTGCGCCGTCGTGGCCACGGTCGCGCCCTCGTTCCTGATCAACGCCGGAATTGCCCGCACGTCCCCGCAGGCGGTGTCGATGATCTCGACCGTGTCGCCGATCGTCACCATTGCGCTTGCCGTGGCGATCCTCGGCGAGCCGTTCACGGCAGCCGACGCCATCGGCTCGAGCCTCGTGCTCGCCGGCGTCGGGCTCTTCACGTGGGGAGACGCTCGCAGGAATGTCTCCTAGCCCGTCCGCACGAGCCGCACCTGTGAACGCCTAACGAAGCTCGGCCGGCGAAGGGGCATCTCTTTGACTTGATTATCGCGCCGGTTGAGACCGGGCGCCAAGTATTTTGCGCGTCGAAACCATGGTCAAAATCGCGAGAATCTGATGAATTACTCAGGTTTCACGGAGGGATATCATGAAACGAACGATCCTCGCGATCGTCATGATCGCACTCCCCGTGAGTAATGCGCTCGCCGTAAGTCTCGCTGTCAAGATCGCCTGCCGCGACGACTACTTCGCTCATTGCAGCATGCACGCCGTGGGAAGCCCCGGCTTGCGCCAATGCATGAGGGACGTCGGTCCGCGGCTTTCGACGCAATGCATCAGCGCGCTGATCGCATCGGGGGAAGTCAAGAATAGCACCGTTGTCGCGTACAAGAAGAAACACTACGCTCAAAAGACCGTGGCGACGAAGCAATACGCTCAGGTCGACACAAAGAAGCAGTACGCCAAGGCCAAGAAGCAGTACGCGGAAAAGATCGAAAAGAAAAAGAAGCGGTACGCCGAAAAGCTCGCTTTGAAGCAAAAGTACGCCAAGAAGCACTACAAGCAGCTCGCGCGGAGCTAGCCGAGCGTGAGAATGGCCCGCACCTGCGTAGCCTGTCGCTATGCAGGTGCACCTCCCATCGATCCTAGCCGGCCCGGCTGAATTGCGCCTCGATGCTGGCGTAGAGCTGGTGCATGTCGAACACCGCGCCTTCGAGATAGGCGACCGTGTTGGTCTCGTCCCAGACGCCCCCGCCGTCCTCGTGCACCCAGACGTAGTGGCCGGACGCGTGCAGGAGCCGGTAGTTGATATTCCAGTTGCGCCGCTGCTCGAGCCCGCGGACGACGGCCTCGTCCACGGCGGCCGAGTCGTCGGGATGAATGAGGGAGGCAAACGAGCGCACCTGATTGCCGAGCACGTCCGACGCGCTGAAGCCGAAGCAGCGCTCGAAGCCGGACGTGAGCTCGAGCATGGTGAACTCCTTGTCGGCTCGGCACCGGTAGAGGAAGCCGTTCATGCGGCCGAGCACGCTTTCGAGAAATGGGGCTTCGCCGTTGGGAGATAAGCTCATTCGAGGACTATCCCATGTCTGGTCGAAGGGTTGGACAAGTCGTGCTTAGAACACCATCTCGCGTCGCGAGGTCAATGCGATCGTCGCATGAGGGCGACCATCGACCCGAAGTAAGCACCCTCGATGAGACACGACTGCCACGGGCGCTGAAAAATGAGGCGGCGAGCAGCACGGAGTAGGTCACTCGGCGGCCGCGAGCGCCTTCGTCACGGCCTTGGGATTGGCCTTGATCACCTTGAGATAGCTCAACGCAGCGGTGTCGGGCTCGGTGCGGTGCTGCTCCCAATCGCGCAAGGTGCCGATCGGAATGCCGAAGCGGCGCGCGAACTCGTCCTGCGACAGGCCGAGCTTGAAACGCACGTGCTTGGCGAACGACACGCGGCGCATGCGGGAGAGTTGCTCTTCGGTCAGGGGCTGCGCGTCGGGGTCGGCGAGCGCGGCCGTCATGATCTCTTCCTCGGTCAGGGCATCGAACGCAGCCCAGTCCATGCCTCCAGGACCAGGGATCTTCGCGCGCGAGCTTCCTTTCTTAGACTTGGCTGAAGTACCTGATTTGCTCACGTCGATTTGCCTTTCTGGCGGATATGATGCGAATTCGTCTCCCGCGCTCCGTATAGTTGACCGTCACAAGCGCCCATAGGCCATTCCGGTGATATTGAAGCGATCCTCATGCGGGTCAGGGTCGCGCTCCTCGACGAAATTGGGATCGTCGAAGACCAAGCTGGCGGCCTCGAAGCTGATCTTGTGGGCATCGAGATTGCGCCTCGCCTTCTCGTCGTCCCACAGCGCATATATACGGGAATCCCGTAGTATGGTCAAGGCGCAGAGGTGCTCGCGCCTGCGGCCTCGAGGCTGGAAACGTCTCGAGACCTGGGATTCCGTCTGGGCACCGGCCGTCGGCCGGAGGCGCGCTTCCAGAAGCCCCGGCCGCCGGTCGAGACCCTATGCGGCGCCGTCTTACTCTTTGCGGGCCGACTTAAGCTGGGCAATGGCCTCCTCGGCCAGCGCCTCGAGCTCCGGCAGGAGGACCACGCTTTCCTGCTCGTTGGGGTCGGTGCGCGCGATGACCGCCGAGGTCGGACGGTCGCTCAAGTTGACCGGAAGATGCGGCACGCCTGCGGGAATGTAGGCGAGGTCGCCCGCTTTCGTATGCATGTGGTGCTGCAGCCGGTCGCCGAACAGCGTCACGGCCTCGCCGTCGAGCACGTAAAGCGCCGTCTCGTGGTTCTCGTGCAGATGCGCCTTCGCCCTACCGCCCGGCGGAATGGTGAGCAGGTGCATGCAGATGCCTTTCGACCCGACGGTCTCGGCTGCTATGCCGCAGAAGTACGTCAGGCCTTGCTTGCCGGCGTAGGTGTCGGTGGCGTGGATCACGCGACATGCCGGCTCAGGGCGATCGCTCATGTCAAGTGGCTCCTTGTCGGCTTCTCCGGCGAGAGCCTATCGCGGCGGCGTCGGCGGCTCAAATCCGGGGGCAGGCCTCGGCGGCAGAGGCGGCCAGCACCTTGGCGCGTCACATGGACCTCTCGCGCCCAAGGAGACCGCCGCCCATCTTTGGGATTGCAGTGTCTAAGGGTATCCGCCGGTTACGATGGACTTGACCGGTGAAGTCTCGACGCGGCACCGGCGCCGAATTCAGCGGGCACGGCGGCGCTAATCAACCAGCTCGCCAGCGATTCCCCACAATGTTGACCCGCAACCTCCATCGCGGACAGCCGGTGGGCTACATTCATGGCGTCGAGAGAACAGGCACGTAGTGCCGTTACATAGGCGGAATCCGAAAACGGCACACGCATGAAAACGCGACGGATCGGCGACAGCGAGGTCAGCGAACTGGGGTTCGGGGCCTGGAACCTTTCGAGCGACGGACGCCTTCGGATGACGACGGCGTGAAGGCGATCCACGCAGCGATTGATCGCGGGAATGACGCTCATCGGTACCGCGGACAGCTCCGCCAGAGACGCGACATCGCCTTCGCTCAGGTAGGGCACTACGCCTTCCGTGATTACGAGCATCTTCCGGGCACTTGCGTTGGCTCTCGATAGCATTTCTTCGCGTTCGGTCTCGTTCGCGAGGTCGGCCGCCAATCTCGCTAGCCGGCAGCGCGGGACTTCCTGGCGAAGCCGCTCCTCCTTGAGTGCGATAACGGCGGGATAGTCGACCTCGAGCCAAGTCAGCGAGCCCGAAAGCTCCATGCGGTAGGGACGCGTATCGAGGCCCGCGCCGAGATTGATCACGGTATCGACTCCACCGTCGATCGCAAAGCGAATGTAATCGTCGATGAGGCATGTTCGCATGACGATGGCCCACGAGGTGAAATTGGCTCCTGGCATCGAACGCGCGATCTGCTTGCCGTGGTCTCCCGACAGACGCGCGGCAAGGGGGTCTTGAAAGAGCGCATCGGCCCGCTCGCCCTCGAGCCCGCGGTAGTGCGCGACCCAGAACGCCGTGTCCGAGACGCTGTCGATAAGCGAAGCTGCCACGCCTCCTCCTCCTTGCGCTGAGGCCTGATCCTAGCGCAGGTCCGGCGGAACCGCCTCAGTCTTGAGCGCGGCGACGGCGTCGTCGAGGCTCATCACCTGCTGATCCTGCGAGCCCAAGCGGCGGAGCGAGACCTTTCGCTCGTCGGCTTCGCGCTTTCCGACCACGACGAGCACCGGCACCTTCGCGAGGCTGTGCTCGCGCACCTTGTAGTTGATCTTCTCGTTCCTGAGATCGATCTCGGCGCGCAGGCCCGCGGCCTGCAGAGCCTCGAGCACCTCGGCCGCGTAGCCGTCCGCCTCCGAGACGATCGTGGCAACCACCGCCTGCACCGGCGCGAGCCAGAGCGGGAAATGCCCGGCGAAGTTCTCGATCAAGCACGCCCGTGAAGCGCTCGAGCGAGCCGAAGATCGCGCGGTGGATCATGACCGGCGTCTTCTTCTCCGAGTGCTCGTCGATGTAGAAGGCCCCCAAACGCCCCGGCAGGTTGAAATCGACCTGCGTCGTGCCGCACTGCCAGTCGCGGCCGATCGCGTCCTTCAGCACGTACTCGAACTTGGGCCCGTAGAAGGCGCCCTCGCCCGGATTGATCGACGTCTTGATGTGGCCGCCCCCGCGCCGCTCGATCTCGGCCAGGACCTTGCTCATCACCGCTTCCGCGCGGTCCCACTGCTCGTCGGTGCCGACGCGCTTCTCGGGCCGCGTCGACAGCTTCACGACGATATCCTTGAAGCCGAAGTCCTCGTAGATCGAGAGCAAGAGGTCGTTCACCTCGAGGCACTGCTCCTCGAGCTGGTCCTCGGTGATGAAGATGTGGGCGTCGTCCTGCGTGAAGTGGCGCACGCGGAGGAGCCCGTGCATGGCGCCCGACGGCTCGTAGCGGTGCACCTTGCCGAACTCGCCGATCTTGATCGGCAGGTCGCGGTAGCTCTTGAGCCCGTGCTTGTAGATCTGGATGTGGCCCGGGCAGTTCATCGGCTTGCAGCAGAAGATGCGCTCGTCGGGGAGCTCGGTGACGAACATCATCTCGCGGTAGTTCTCCCAGTGGCCGGAGAGCTCCCAGAAGTGCTTCTCCATCATGTCGGGAGAGTTGACCTCGGTGTAGCCGGCTTTCGCCGAGGCGCCGGCGCATGTAGGCGATCAGCGTCTGGAAGAGCGTCCAGCCGTTGGGATGCCAGAAGACGGAGCCCGGCGCCTCCTCCTGGAAGTGGAAGAGGTCCATCTCGCGCCCGAGCTTCCTGTGGTCGCGCTTCTCGGCCTCCTCGAGCTGGTGGAGATAGGCCTTGAGCTCCTCCTCCGTCGCCCACGCCGTGCCGTAGACGCGCTGGAGCTGCGGCTTCGTCGCGTCGCCGCGCCAGTAGGAGCCCGCAAACTTCATGAGCTTGATGGCGCGGCCGACCTGGCCCGTCGACGTCATGTGCGGGCCGCGGCAGAGGTCGAGCCACTCGCCCTGCCTGTAGATCTTGAGCTCCTCGCCCTCGGGGATCGCGTCGACGAGCTCGACCTTGAAGTACTCGCCCTTGTCGCGGAAAAATTTCCTGGCCTTGTCGCGGTCCCAGAATTCCTTGGTGAAGGGCGCGTTTCTGGCGATGATCTCGCCCATCTTCTTCTCGATCTTGGCGAGGTCGTCGGGCTCGAACGGCTGCTGCTTGGCGAAGTCGTAGTAGAAGCCGTTCTCGATCACGGGGCCGATCGTCACCTGCGTGCCCGGCCACAGCGACTGCACGGCCTCAGCCATGACATGGGCGGCGTCGTGGCGGATGAGCTCGAGCGCTTCGGGGTCCGTGCGCGCGACGAACTTGATGCGGGCGTCGTAGGTGATCGGATCCGAGAGATCGGAGAGGACGCCGTCGAGCGTCATCGCCACCGTGCGCTTGGCGAGCGACGGCGAGATCGACTTGGCGACGTCGAGGCCGCTGGTGCCGCTCTCGATTTGGCGCTTGGCGCCGTCCGGAAATGTCAGGGTGATTTGGTGGGCCGCGTCGCCCATGGCGCTCTTCTCCTCTCACTCGCCGCATACGAGGCAGCGTAAGACTGGGAAGGCTACATGCGGCGGGAGGGGCAGGAAGTCAAGCGCACGAGGACGAGAGGTCCAAGACGGCCGGCGGCGGGGAGCCCGAGAGGTCCTATCGCGCAAGCGTGCGCGCGACGCGAAAGCCGTCATAGAGGCCGCGTCCGCTGGCGGGCGCCTTGAAGCGGGCCGCGATGTGGACATTTGCTGCGTCGTGGGCCCAGGACCCGCCCCGGATGACGTGGTAGTTACAGTCGCCCGTGGTCTGCGGCGAGCCGTCCGCGGGCACGCCGTCGATGGTGTCGTTCCAGCAGTCTTCGACCCATTCCGAGGCATTGCCGTGCACGTCGTGGAGGCCGAACGCATTCGGCGGGAAGGAGCCGACTTCGATGGTGCGCTGGCGGGAGCCGTTGAAGTTGGCTTGAACCGTCGTGATGGATTGGCCGGTCGTGAACGGTGTCGACGTTCCGCCCCGCGCGGCGTACTCCCACTCCGCGTCGCTCAACAATCGATAGCCGTTGCCCGTCTTCTGCGTCAGCCATGCCACGTAGTCGTGAGCGTCGCGCCATGAGACGTTTATAACGGGATGCCGACCCCGGCCCCATCCCTGGTCGTTCGGCTGCTGGTTATTCGCGCATCCCCCACCACGCACGCAGAGACCCCAGGCAGCAAAGGTCACCTCGAAGCGGCCGACGGCGAACGGCCGTGCCAGGACCACCTCATGCTGCCCGGCCATGGCGAACGATCCTTCCGGCACGACAACCATCTCCGGGCAGTCTGGGCAGTCCTTGAACACCTCGCCCGCCATCACGCAGCGATCGGCGGTGCCGACCCTGGCTATGATGCCTTTGCAGTCGTCGCGCGCGTCGCGCTCCGCCTCGAGCATGGCCGTGCCCGGGGCAGGTGGAGAGGTGGCTACGGGTGTTTGGCTCGGGATCTTGAAATAGAACCGCCCGGTCAGCGCGGAATGCTCCCACGGCACCTGCCTGCTGGCGGTCGCCTGCATGACATCGTTGCGCACGGCGATGAGGAGATCGGCGAGGCCATCACTGTCGGCCGTGATGTGTTTGACGAGGGCCGCCGCAAACGGCGAATTCCGCCCCGCGCCGTCGAGGGCGACGTTGCCCGGCTGCGTCGAGAAGCTGATCAGCGTGCCGACCCCGGCTTCGGCCGCAGCCAAACCTCGTCCCACCTCCGCCGACCGCGTCCCCATGGCGCGGGCGAGGTTGCGCGCCAGCGGGTTGTCGCGGCAGGCGTCGAGAAAGAGAATGTTGGTCTTGGCCTCGCGCTCCATCGTCCGTTGCACGAGATCGAGCCGCACCATCTCGAAATCGAGCGCCGCCGCACTCGAAAGCTCGGCATCGACCGGGACGATGTAATTGACGCCGCCAACCTGAAGCCCGTGCCCGGCGTAGAAGAAGACGCCCGCGTCGGCGCCCGAGAGCGCGGTTGCGAACTCGCGGATCTTGCGGTCGGCGGCGGCCTTATCGAGGTCGGCGCCTTCGATGACGACGAAGCCGAGGCCGCGCAAGGCCGCCGCTATGTCGGCCGCGTCGTTCTTCGGGTTCGCCAGCTCGTTGGCATGACGATAGGCCGAGTTGCCGATGACGAGCGCCACGCGCTTGCCGGCGTCGGCAGATTGGCAGGCGGAGAGAAGAACCAGAAGCGCGCCGAGCGCTCGACCTACAATCGACATGTGCGGCCCCCGCAAACAAACCGACGTTCAAAGAGCAACACAATATCATGGCGCCCCAAATACGCGAGGAGACGGCACTCAGCGCGACTTGGAGCACGTCTCGCCACGATGGGGGCGCCATCGCCCATAGCGCCACGGCGCGAAGGGATGTCGCTCGCCCGTGATGTCGGGCACGGGATCGTAGCCGTGGCTGCCCCACGGGTGGCAGCGCGAGAGGCGCGAGAGCGCGAGCCAGAAGCCGCGCCACGCGCCGTTCCTGTCGATGGCTTCCAGCGCGTACTCCGAGCACGTGGGCAGGTGCCGGCACTCGAGCCCCATCAGCGGCTTCAGCGTCCAGCGGTAGGCGTGGATCGGCGCCTTGAGGAGTGTGCTTGCAAGCTTCACGCGTAGGGCTCGCCGGATTTCTTGAAGAAGCGAAACTGCCCGTCCCTCTTCTCACCCCGCATATCGATATCGGAATAGGTGGCGTCCTCGTCCTTGGACCGCGTCCCGATCTCGAGATAGGTCGCGGGCTCGCTCCCGCGATTGATGAGGTGGTGGCCGTTCGGCACGCCCGCAGGAAATCCCGCTGCCATGCCGGGCTTCAAGATGCGCTCGCCCTCGTCGGTGACGAGCACGATCTCCCCTTCGAGCACATAGACGCACTCGTCCTCGCGGAGCATGCCAATGGCGGTGCGAGGACATGGCTCCCGGCTCGAGCGTCGTCAGATTGACGCCGAACTGCGTGAGTCCGAGTTCCTCCGTCAGCGCCCGCTTGATGCGCCCCTCGAAGCCGTCCTTGAACGAGGCGGGATAGATCGTTCCCCTCCGCCCCGGAATGCTCTTTGGATCGTCGATTACCGCCATCACCTACACGCGGGCAGATGGCTCGCCGGGCTGGGCGCCGGCCTCACCATCAAAGCGCCTTTGCCGAGGAGACCTTCTCTGTCCCGCGAGACGCGATCTCGTCGAGCGCCGTTTCGGTCGCGTCGAACACGAGCAGCGTCGAGGCATGGCGATGGGGATAGTCGCGCACCGGCTCGAGAATCGCGAGGTCGCTCCAGCGCCCGGATGGCGGAGGCCCATGCTCCTTGAGCATGCGGCGCATCTCGCCCGCGACGCGTTTCAATTCCTCGGGCGTCGTCCCGATGATCTCGCGCCCCACGATGGACGCCGCGGCCTGGCCGAGAAGGCACGCCTTGACCACCTGTCCAAACTCGGCGATGCGCCCGTCCTCGAGCCTCAGGTCGACGGTGATCGTCGATCCGCAGAGCTTCGAGCGCGCGGTGGCGCTGGCCTCCGGCCGGGCAAGGCGCCCCGAGTGCGGGATGCCTGCCGCGAGCTCGAGGATCTTCTCCGTGTAGATGTCGTCGAGATCGGCCATCGAGTTGCTGTTACCATTAGGGGCGTCGACTTGCTCTGCCCCGTCCTCCCTATATATAGCGCGCCCGACATGCGATGAAGCGTCCATGACAAATGAGAAATCATCTCCCTTTTCGCCGCGGGGCTCGGCCGCCGAGATCGAGACGGCCCTCGCCCTTCAGCCGAAGTTCGATGCCGACGGGCTCATTGCCGCGCTCGTCACCGATGCGAAATCGGGCGAGGTGCTCATGTTCGCGTGGATGAACGCGGAAGCGCTCGCCGCCACGCTCGAGACGCGCTTGGCGCACTTCTGGAGCCGCTCGCGCGGGCGGCTGTGGAAGAAGGGGGAGGAAAGCGGCAATCTCCTGCACGTCGAGGAGATCCGGGTTGACTGCGATCAGGATGCGCTCTGGCTCCGCGTGACGGTGGGTGGCGCGGGAGCCGCCTGCCATACGGGAGAGCGGTCGTGCTTCTACCGCACGATCGAGCTTGGGCCGGCGCGATCCGGGCCCGTGGCGCTGCGCCGCAATACGCATTCGTAAGCTCGGCGCGAACCAATCGGCGTGCTCCGGCGTTTATCGGCAGGTTAACGAGTGGCGCGGATTGGGATTGCCGCGCACGTCTCGCCCGTCTTAGACTCGGCGTATAAGCGGTAGTAGCAGGCCTTTAATCCGCTTTTGCTAACCTACATCTAGAGTGGGAGGGTCCGCCGCAAGGGACGCTGTTCAGCGGCGGCAGCCGGCAAAAGCTCCAGTCAAGAGCTGCTGGCGCATCGGAGTTTTGCCATGTCCACGGGCAAGATCGGGTTGGCATTGGGGGGCGGCGCAGCCCGAGGGTGGGCCCATATCGGCGTATTGCGCGCCCTGATCAAGGCCGGGCTGAAGCCCGACATCATAGCCGGCACCTCGATCGGCGCCGTCGTCGGCGGCACCTACGTGGCCGGCCACCTCGACGAGCTCGAGGGGTTTGCCCGCGATCTTACGCGCCGCCGTGTCCTCGGCCTCCTCGACTTCAATTTCACCGGCACCGGCCTCATCAACGGACAGAAGCTCTGCGATCGCCTCGAGGAGCATTTGACCGACTGCCGCATCGAGCATCTCGACCGGCGCTTCACTGCGGTTGCCACCGAGATCGGCACCGGTCACGAGGTCTGGCTGTCGCGCGGGCGCCTCGTCGAGGCAATGCGCGCATCCTATGCGCTGCCCGGCATCTTCCGGCCGGTGAAGATCGATGGCCGCTGGCTGTTCGACGGCGCGCTCGTCAATCCGATCCCTATCTCGGTCTGCCGTGCGCTCGGCGCCCGCTACGTCATTGCCGTCAATCTCAACATCGACATCTCGAGCCGCGGGACGGTGTCGCCGTCGATCGAGCCCGCTCCCGACATGGGCTACGACGCCGACGACGAGCCCAAGCCCGTCACCGGCAAGAACGGCGTCGCCGTCCGCCGGCTTCTCCAGCGCCAGATCTTCGGCAAGGGCGATGACGTGCCCGGCATCTCGACGGTGATGGTCGATGCCTTCAATATCGTCCAGGACCGCATCGCGCGCTCGAGGCTCGCCGGCGACCCGCCCGACGCGATGATCAGTCCGCGGCTGCACGGAATCGGTCTGTTCGATTTTCACCGGGCCGAGGAGCTCATCGAGCGCGGCGAGGGCGCGGCGCACCGCGAGATCGACGACATCTGGCGCGAGATCAAGGCCCGCAGGCTCGGCGAGCCGCCCGCCGCGCACACGGCTTAGAGCCCCTAGAGCACCGCGAAGCGTCTCCATCAAGAACGATCGCGATCTAGGGATCGATCGTCAGCCGGTCGCCAGGTAGTTCTTCATAGCCGAGACCTCCATCTCGACCTCGGCGACGTGGTGCTTCACGACGTCGCCGATCGAGATGATGCCGACCAGCGCTCCGTCGTCGAGCACCGGCAAGTGGCGGAAGCGCCCCTTGGTCATCGTCTCCATGAGCTCGTCGAGCGCGCTCGAACTCGTTGCATGAGACGACGGCGCGGGTCATGACCTCCGAGACGGGCGCCTGCAGCCCCGAGACGCCCCGCTCGGCGATGATACGGATGACGTCGCGCTCGGAAATGATGCCGGCGACCTGTCCGCTGTCGCCGACGACGACGATGGCGCCGATCTTCTTGGCATTGAGCCTCTGGACGATGTCGAGGACAGTCGTATCCGGCCGCGCGGTGGCGACTGCTCTTCCTTTCGCCTTCAGGATGGCAGCGACATTCATTGCTTTCCTCCCGCCGGCCTGATCGGTGCGACGACAAAAGCCTGCTCGCCCAAGTGCGAGCCAGCCCGTCCCCTTCGCGAATGGCGGGCGTTCCCGTGTGTGACCTCTTGGCCGGGCTCGCGTGCCCGGCGAAACCATCGTGAGGCAAAGCAACACCCGTTGCAAGCCTTTGGTTCCCTGTTGGTTGTCTCCCGTTTAGCGACTGCGAGATGGATCGAAGAGGCCGAACCCGAGCAGGCCCGCAGCATAGCCGCCCAGATGCGCCTCCCAGGCTATGCCGCCCGGCGCATCGATGCCGCCGAGGCCGAACATCGCGAGCAAGTTCACGGCCGCCAATATTGCGGTTGCGAAGAGAACCCTTCGGTCGGTGAGCGCTTCGCCGAGGCTCATCAAGGGTACCGAGGCGGGGTTTTCGTGGAGCCGCCTGAGCCCGCCGCGGTCGCTTGCCGAGAATAGAAAGCGCAGCACACCTCCCATGAGCCCGGCCACCGCGCCGGACGCCCCGACCATGGGCGCATCGAGGCCCGGATTGAACGCGAGAAATGTGAGCGCTCCGGCGATGCCGCTCATTGTCGAGAAGGCGAGAAACCGCAGCCCGCCGATGCGGCGCGCAACAGCGGCGCCGAAGGCCAGCAGCCAGAGCGAGTTGAAGGCGAGGTGGGCAAAGTTGCCGTGGATCAGCATGTAGGTGACGAAGGAGGTGAACCTTGCAGTCTCGCCTCCGGGCAGGTCGGCTCCGAGCTCCGTGTAGCGCGCCGGAATGAAGGCCATCGCATAGACGAACCAGATATCGGTCTCGGTCGCGAGAAACGAGCGCCCCACATGGATGGCGGCGAGCACGAGGAGCACGGCGAGCACCGAACCCGGCACGTTGAAGATCGGTTCGTCCTCTAGCACTGCCCTCTCCTGGTCCCCGCGCCGCCCAAGCCCTCTCGGTTAACGCCCCCACACGCCCACGGCAACCTGAATGGCACGGAAGCTGCTCTGCCGTTCGCAATCAGACCGGCGGCGGCTCAATTCGGGCATCGAAATGAGACACAAGACGACCCAGAACCTCTACTCCTACTGGAACGCCCTGAGGCGCGGGCGGCGCGCACCGCGCCGTCTCGAGATCAAGCCGTCCGAAATTGCGCCGATCCTCCCCGATGCCTTCATCCTCGAGCGCCTGGACGCGGGCATGTTCCGGTTTCGCCTGGCAGGAACGCGCATGTGCGCGCGCCTCGACACCGACCTTCGCGGCTCGAACTTCCTCGACCGCTGGAGTTCGGCCGACCGCTCGCTGCTCGAGCATCATCTCGGCGAGATCACCGACCAGGCCCGCGCCGGCGTGCTCACCTTCGAGGCCGCGGTCCCCGGCGGTAAAAGCCGGACATTCGAAATCCTGATCCTCCCCCTTCTTCATACCGGCAGCGCCGTCGACCGGCTTCTGTGCTCGCTCTCCGCCCTCGACGAGGCCCCTGGCCACGAGGACGGCCGCCTCGGGCCGTTCCGGCTCGTCGCAGCCGAGGCCGTCTGGCCCGAGGGACGGCCTCCCGCCGCGACCGTGGACGAGCCGGCAGGCCGCCAGCTCCCGCTCCACCCCCATGTGCGCAACGCGCGCATCGTCCGCCACGATCGCCGCCAGTTCCGTGTCTATGACGGCGGTCTCGGCAAGCAGCACGGCGAATAGCCGCGTCCGGTCACAGCGCGCCCCGGCCCCTCTCCCACAAGTTGTCGGCGCACGTCACGGCGATTGTCTCAAAATAGGGGCCCCGATTAGTCGTTCGTTAAGCCAGCCGATCCCATAGTAGGGGCGCCCAACACCGTCGCCCGCCAAATTGCGCCGTGCGGGCGTGGGGACCGCTCGCGATCGTATGCGCAGGGAATTGAAGTGCCCATGTCGACCTCGGCGAACAGCACGCTCCGCTCAACCGGCGCCGATCCGCGCATCGCGCCCGACCGGCGGCGCCACAAGCGCTATCCCCTGCTGCTGCTCGGACGCTTCATGCGCGCCAACAAGCAAGAATATCCATGCAAGCTCAATGATATATCCGTAGGCGGCATTGCCGTGTCGTCGCCCGTCACGGTTGACGTCGGCGAGCGCATCGTCGCCTATTTCGATCACATCGGCGGCCTCGAAGGCCACGTCGTGCGCCTCTTCGACGGCGGGTTCGCGATGCGGCTCAATGCATCCCTTCACAAGCGCGAGAAGCTGGCCGCGCAGATCACCTGGCTGATCAACAAGGACGAGTTCGAGGGCGCCGACGGGCGCCGGCACGAACGCATCGTAGTGGCTAACAAAGCGTCAACACTTGTCCTAGCCGACGGCGCCCAGGCGGACTCCCGCATCATCGACGTGTCTCTCTCGGGGGCATCTCTCGCCACCGAGGCCCGCCCACCCATCGGCAGCGAGGTGATGCTGGGGAAACTGCGCTGTCGTGTGATGCGTTACCACGAGCGAGGGATCGGACTGCAGTTCCTCGACATTCAGGAGCCGGAGGCATTGCGGCGGTATTTCGGCTGATGTGCGGCGAGCTGTGCCCAAATTTTGGCGACCGCAAAATCGCTAAAATTTGGCGCAAATGCAGGAGCCAGGCTTCAGCGGACTACGAGGGTTTTCGGCTAATGTGACCACCGTTAAGAGGGAAAGTACGGGGTAGAGTAATGAAGCGCGTCGTTCTAAGTGGCCTGGGGGTGCTGGGCGTCCTTGCGGCAATTCCCGGCGTCTCAGCCGAGACCTCGACCGCGACTTGGTCGGGACAGCAGACCTCTCCGTTCATGCGGGTCTTCGGCCCATCGCAACCGCCCTACGGCTTCGTGCGGTATTGCGAGGAGCGGCCCGGCGCCTGCGCCCCTCAGCGGCTCGGCGAGATGCGGTTTCAGCCGAGCCCCGAACGCTTGAGCGAGCTCGACGAGGTGAACCGCGGCGTCAATCGCCTGATCACGCCGGCGACGGACTCCGAGGTCTACGGCATCAGCGAGTACTGGACGCTGCCCGTCGACCGCGGCGACTGCGAGGACTACGCGCTTCTGAAGCAGAAGGTATTGATGGCGCGGGGCTGGCCGGCGAGCTCGCTGCTCCTGACCGTCGTCCGCGACGAGAAGGGCGAAGGGCACGCGGTGCTCACGGCGCGGACGGCGCAAGGCGACTTCATCCTCGACAACAAAGTCGATGACGTGCGCGTCTGGAACAAGTCGTCCTATCGCTTCATCATGCGCCAGTCGTATCTCGACCCGCGCGTCTGGGTATCCCTCGACGCCTCACAGAACAGTGCTCCAGCGGCGATCGCCGGAACCCGCGACGGCAAGTAGCCGCCTCGGCTCAAAGCCTCCCAGGCCCGGAGCCCTGCCTCCCCATCCCCCTCCCGGGCCCTGACTGGAGCCGGACACTTCGCGTGTCCGGCTCCTTTTTCGAGGGAACGGGAGCTAGCGCGAGCTGGCGTCCGGGCGAAGTCCGGCCGCGTAGCGCTGCCAGTTCCTGACGTAGCGAGCGGCCGCCCCCGTGAAGCGCGCGACGTCGGCGTCGGTGAGCTCGCGCACGACCTTGCCGGGCGAGCCGAGCACCATCGAGCGGGGCGGGAACTCCTTCCCCTCCGGGATCAGGGTGTTGGCGCCGATGAGGCACTCCTCGCCGATCCTGGCGCCGTTCAAGATGATCGAGCCGATGCCGATCAGGCTGCGCCGGCCGATCGTGCAGCCGTGCGCCATGACCATGTGGCCAATCGTGCAGTCCTCGCCGATGTCGAGGGGGAAGCCGGGGTCGGTGTGGAGGACCGCGCCATCCTGGACGTTCGAGCGGGCCCCGACGCGGATGAGCTCGTTGTCGCCGCGCAGCACGGCCCCGAACCAGACGCTCGCGTCCTCGCAAAGCTCCACGTTGCCGAGGACGATGGCGTTGGGCGCGACCCAGAACCGGCCGCTTTCCGGCGTCGTCACTCTGACGCCGTCGAGCTCATAAAGAGCCATGCTGACATTTCCTCCGGGCGCGGAGGCTCACGCGTCGGCGAGGTCGAGCTCGAGGATCGCCATCTGGAACTGGTAGGAGACCTCGCCGTCCTCCTCTTCGCGGAACAGCACGGCAACGAAATCTTCGCCGATGTAGACCTCGGCGGAATCATCCTTCTTCGGACGGGCGCGTACCGTGAGGTTACGCGTGCCGAAGGTCTTCTTGAGGTAGGCCTCAAGCCGTGTCAGCTCGTCCTTCGTCACCTGGATGTCCTCCGCTTGCGGGCGACGCGCCGCCGTCCCAGACCGCTAGAATAGCGCTCTCCGCTGCGCTGGGGAGCCCCGCGCGTCAGAGCATCGCATAGTCGTCCGGTCCCAGCGCCTGGTCCATGCTGCGCGCGGGTTCCGCGCATCCTGCCGAGCCGACGACGCGCGCCGGCACGCCGGCTACCGTCATATGCGGCGGCACGTCCGTCAACACGACGCTTCCGGCGGCGACGCGCGAGCAGTTGCCGACGTGGACGTTGCCCAGCACCTTGGCGCCGGCGCCGATCAGCACGCAGGCGCCGATCTTGGGATGGCGGTCGCCCGTCTCCTTGCCGCTGCCCCCGAGCGTGACCCCGTGCAGGAACGAGCAATTGTCGCCGACGGAGGCCGTCTCGCCGCAGACGAAGCCCGTCGCGTGATCGAGCATGAGCCCCTTGCCGAGCCGCGCCGCGGGGTGGATGTCGACGGCGAAGATGCGCGACGACTGGCTTTGCAGATAGAGCGCGAAGTCCTTGCGCCCCTGGCGCCACAGCTCGTGAGCGAAGCGATGGGTCACGAGGGCGTGGAAGCCCTTGAAGTAGAGAAGCGGCTCGAGATAGCGCGTGCAGGCGGGATCGCGGTCGAGCACGGCCGCGAGGTCGGCGCGAAACGCGTGGGCGAGGTCGGGCTGGGAGGCGAGCACGTCGTGAAACGTCTGCACGATGAGCCCGGCGTCGACGTCGGCGTGGTCGAGGCGCTGGGCGATGCGATGGCAGATCGAGCCCTCGAGCCGGTCGTGACTTATGACGGTTGCGTAGATGAACCCGGTCAGAGCCGGCTCCGCCGCCATCGCCGCCTCGGCCTCCTTGCGTAAGGCAGACCACACCGGATCGTGGATCTCGACCTTGCCGCGGAGCGCTCTTGCCGTGGGCGGCCGTATGTCTGGTGGCTGACATGGTGGACATCCTTCGTCGTCGCTGGCCCTCGCGTCCGAAAGGAAGGAGCATGCCGGCTCTTCCTTCGGGAAGGGCGTATCGGCGTGCGCGATCCCCGTCAATCTATACCAGGGCGCGCCCGCTGAACATGGTGACGCAAACCGCCTACTGCCAGCCTCTAGGCGCGCCTCGCGTTGCATGGGCCGGCCGCCGGGCGCTATTAAGCGGCGTCATTTTTCAAGGAGACGACGCCGATGGCCGCGGCCGCTCAACTTCCTGCGCTCCGCCTGCAGATCGATGGGCCGATCGCCTGGATCGTCGCCGACAACCCGGCGCGGATGAACGCTTTCTCCGCCGCCATGTGGGAGGCGCTGCCTCGCCTCGTCTCGGAGGCGGAGGAGGCCGCCGAGGTTCGTGTCGTCGTGCTCCGCGGCGCGGGCGAGCGCGCGTTCTCGGCCGGGGCCGACATCTCGGAGTTCGAAAGCGCGCGGACGGGCGCGAGCGCGCAGGCCTACGACCGCCTCAGCGATGAGGCCTTCACCGCCCTCGCCACGGCGGGAAAGCCCACGGTCGCCATGATCCACGGCTTCTGCCTCGGCGGCGGGCTCGGGATCGCGGCCTCGTGCGACCTGCGCCTCGCCGATGACAAGGCCGAGTTCGCCATTCCGGCCGCGAGGCTCGGCATCGGCTACAACGCGCGCTGGATGCGTCAGCTTCTGGCCCTTGCCGCCGCACCCGCGGTCAAGGAGATCGTGTTCACCGGATGGAGGTTTCCGGCCGCGGACGCGCTGAGGATGGGTCTCGTCAACCGCGTGGTGGCGCCGGCCCGCCTCGAGGCCGAGACCCGCGCGCTCGCGGCTGCCATCGCAGCCAACGCTCCGCTGACGGTGAAGGCCGCGAAGCTCGCCATCGACGAGCTTCGGCGCCGCCCGGAGAACCCCGACCTCGCCGCGCTCGACGCCGCGGTCGAGGCCTGCTTTCAGAGCGAGGACTACGCCGAGGGGCGGCGCGCGTTCCTGGAAAAACGGAAACCCTCGTTCAAAGGCCGCTAGCGAGGACGAGCGCGTGCTTGCTTGCGCCCTTCTGCGCCAGCTCGCACTGACGTAGCCCAGCAGAGCGATGCATTGTCCACAGCGCTCCGGCGGCAACGCCGCTAAGCTGTGCAAGGGAAGTGCACGGACTACTCCAGCCCATCTTGAACACTATTTTCGATCGCACTGTTGCACTTACCTCGTGCAATTGAATGTTGTGTCTAGTTCGCGCAACGCCCCGCAGAACGGGCAATATTGCAACGCAAAAATCTTTTCGCTTGGCAGACGGCGTTTTTCCTAACTAATCTTTAACCAGTGGCGGGCGCGACACTCGTGCTTGCTCACGTCGCCACGATCCCCCCCGCCGGCTCGTCCGGCTCAAGGAGGCAACGATGGAACTCTCGATGCGACTGAACGTGCTGGCTGCACTTCTGTCATTCGGCTTCATCGCTGCAATCGTGATCGGGATGGTTTGAGACCGCGTTCGCGTCCCATCTCGGAAGTGCGAATACGATTGAGCCCCTGCCCGAGGCCAGCTCCCTCGGGCGCACCCAGATACGAGGAAGGCGCGGGATCAGCCACCCGCGCCTTTCTTCTTTGCCTTGCCGGGCCCGTCCTCGGCTGCCGCTACTTCTTGATGTGATAGCCGAGGAGAGCGCCGGCGAGCACCGCGTACTCAGCAGGGATCTTACCCCACGGGATCTCCTTGAGCAGTGGCAGCGTCGGCCCGAAATTCCACAGCAGCGCCGCAATGAGCGCGAGCCCCAGCGCCCAGGACAGCGTGTGGCCCGACGGAGTGCCCACGTCCTTCAAAACCTGGGCGGCGATCACGCCGATGAGAAACACCACGATCGCGCAAACGATGGCGAAGACATAGAGCTGGAAGGTGCCGGGGACATGGATCATCCCCATGAGAAAGTTGGCGCCATACCAGCCGATGACGATCTGCACGAGCAGTAGAACGAGACGTCCGAGCATTGAGTATCTCCCCCAGAGCTAGCGCAGCCCCCCGCAACTGCCGGCGCGCGCGCAGAAGCTAGCATGAAGCCCCGTCCGCGAACCACGATTTCCGCAGTCAGGAGTTCGCGCCGCGAGCCAGAAAGTAGCCGAGGAGGGCCGTGGCGACCGGGGTGAGCACGAAGAGCTCGGCCATCGCGCGCAATTCCTCGGCATGCGGAGCGAAGGCGGCCGCGGCGAAGAAAGCCCCCGCGAGCGCCAGCACCAGCGTCACCGCAAGCGTGAGGAGCGTGGGACGGCGGATCGCACTCGTAACTCTCGCCCCGATCTGCCCGCCGATCCAGATGATGAGCGCACCGACGGCAGCGACGATGTAATAGAAGTATGGGCCCACGCCCTCCCCGCCATACTCGACCACCGAGCCGACGAGGAACGGCGAGGCGATCCAGGCGGCCACACCCTGGGCGACCATGAGATTGATGTACGGCATGAGCTCCCCCCGGAGGCCGGCGACGCGCTCGGCGCCCTCGAGCGAGGCTATATCAGGCGGCGCGCGCGGGAAAGACCGGCGCCTTCTTCATCCCTGCGGTGCCACTGCTCTTGCCCTACGCGGCGGCGCTCTTGGCCCGCTCCGGATCGTAGTTCAGCACCGGGGCGAGCCAGCGCTCCGCTTCCGCAACTGACCAGCCCTTGCGGCGCGCGTAGTCCTCGACCTGATCGCGCTCGACCTTGCCGACGCCGAAGTAATGGCTCTCGGGGTGCGAGAAGTAGAGGCCCGAGACGGAGGCGCCGGGCCACATGGCGTAGCTCTCGGTGAGCGCGATGCCGGCCGCCCGCTCGACGTCCATGAGCCGCCAGAGCGTCGCCTTCTCCGTGTGATCGGGCTGGGCCGGGTAACCGGGGGCCGGGCGGATGCCCTGGTATTTCTCGAGGATCAAGTCCTCGTTCGAAAGCTTCTCGTCGCGAGCGTATCCCCAGAGCTCACGCCGCACGCGCTGGTGCATGCGCTCGGCGAAGGCTTCGGCGAGCCGGTCGGCGAGGGCCTTCAGGATGATGCGGCCGTAGTCGTCGGTCTCCTTGATCTCGCGCTTGAGCGCCTCCGGCTCGCCGATGCCCGTCGTAACGGCGAAAGCCCCGACGTAGTCCGAAAGGCCCGTGTCCTTAGGCGCGATGAAGTCGGATAGCGCGGTGTGGGCGCGCTCGCGCGAAGGGTCGCGCGCGATCTGCTGGCGCAGCGTGTGCAGCATTGCAAGGCGCTTGGCCCGGCTCTCGTCCGCGTAGAGCTCGATGTCGTCGCCGATCGCATTCGCCGGCCAGAATCCGACGACGGCGTTCGCCGTGAGCCACTTGCCGGCGACGATGTCGCGGAGCATCGCCTGCGCGTCGGCGAAGAGCTTCTTGGCCTCCGCGCCGACCTTGTTGTCCGAGAGGATGGCGGGATAGCGGCCCTTGAGCTCCCACGTCTGGAAGAAGGGCGTCCAGTCGATGTAGGGCACGAGCTCGGCAAGATTGACGCTCTGAAACGCGCGCATGCCGAGAAACGACGGCTTGGGCGGCGTGTAAGACTTCCAGTCGATCGAGAATTTGTTGGCGCGGGCAGCAGCGAGCGTGATGCGCTGCTTCTTGGCCTCGTTGGCGAGATGGGTTTCGCGCACCTTCACGTACTCGGCGCGGATGCCGTCGACGTAGCGCTCGCGCTCGGTCGCCGACAGAAGGTTCGAGACCACGCCCACCGCGCGGCTCGCGTCGAGGACGTAGATCGCCTGGTTGCGCTTATAGTTGGGGCTGATCTTCACGGCCGTGTGCACGCGGCTCGTCGTCGCGCCGCCGATGAGGAGCGGGCAATCGAAGCCTTCGCGCTCCATCTCGGCGGCGACGAAGCACATCTCGTCGAGGGACGGCGTGATGAGGCCCGAGAGGCCGACGAGGTCCGCCTTCTCGCGCTTGGCCGTCTCGAGGATCTTCGCCGCCGGCACCATGACGCCGAGGTCGATCACCTCGTAGTTGTTGCACTGGAGGACGACGCCGACGATGTTCTTGCCGATGTCGTGCACGTCGCCCTTGACGGTCGCCATGACGATCTTGCCGGCGGCCGGCATCTGGTCGAGGCCGGAAGCCTTCTTCTCGGCCTCGAGGAAGGGTTGCAGATAGGCCACCGCCTGCTTCATGACGCGGGCGCTCTTCACGACCTGCGGCAGGAACATCTTGCCGGCGCCGAACAGATCGCCGACGACGTTCATGCCGGCCATGAGCGGCCCCTCGATGACGTCGAGGGGCTTGGCCGCCTTGGCGCGCGCCTCCTCGGTGTCGGCCTCGATGAAATCGGTGATGCCGTGCACGAGGGCGTGACTGAGACGCGCCTCGACGGGAGCTTCGCGCCAGGAGAGATCCTTCTCCTTCGCTTTTGCGCCCCCCTCGCCTTTGAAACGGGGCGCGGCCTCGAGCAGGCGGTCGGTCGCGTCCGCGCGCCGGTTCAGGATCACGTCCTCGGCAAGCTCGCGCAGCTCCGCCGGGATGTCGTCGTAGAGCGTGAGCTGGCCGGCGTTGACGATCCCCATGTCCATGCCGGCCTGGATCGCATGATAGAGGAAGACCGAGTGCATCGCCTCGCGCACGGGCTCGTTGCCGCGGAAGGCGAAGCTCAAGTTCGACACGCCGCCCGAGATATGTACGAGGGGCATCTTGTCCTTGATCCGGCGCGCCGCCTCGATGAAGGCGATCCCGTAGCCGTTGTGCTCCTCGATGCCGGTCGCCACAGCAAAGATGTTGGGGTCGAAGATGATGTCCTCGGGCGGAAAGCCCAACTTCTCGGTGAGCAGCCTATAGGCGCGCTCGCAAATGGCGACCTTGCGCTCGATCGTGTCGGCCTGCCCCTGCTCGTCGAAGGCCATGACGACGACGGCGGCGCCGTAGCGCAGCACTTTCTTTGCGTGCTCGAGGAACGGCTCCTCGCCCTCCTTCATCGAGATCGAGTTGACGATGGCCTTGCCCTGGACGCATTTCAGCCCCGCCTCGATCACGCTCCATTTGGAGCTGTCGATCATGATGCGGAACACGGGCGATGTCCGGCTCGGAGGCGATGAGGTTCAGGAACGTCGCCATTGCCTTTTCGGAATCGAGCAGCCCCTCGTCCATGTTGACGTCGAGCACCATGGCGCCGGCTTCGACCTGCTGGCGCGCCACCGCGAGCGCCGCCGAATAGTCGCCGGCCTCGATGAGCTTGCGGAACTTGGCCGAGCCGGTGACGTTGGTCCGCTCGCCGACGTTGATGAAGGACTGTGCCGCGCTGGTCGTTGTCATTGCACTCGACTTGCCCTCAGTCTCTCCCTTGAATATCGAATGGGCTCATGCGCAAAGGCCGGACCTTGGCGATGGTTTCGAAATCTTTGTCGTTGTGAACCAGCGTTAGTCGGATCACGATGGCGCTCTGCTCGAGGCAACAGTGTCCAAAATGCTCGCGCGTCAGTCCTCTTTCGCCGCAAGTCGAAGTAGATGCGGGCCGCACGGGTCCACGTTCCGGCGTTCGGCTTCCACGTAGTCCTGTCGCTTCGAGATAGTCCGAGAACACATCCCATTGGTCTTCGGAACGACAGCCCCAGAGCAGCTCGATCTGTGTAAAGCGCGTGAGCACATAGTCTGCCCCTCTTGCGTAGCGGCGGAAGCGCTCGCGCGCTCGCACCAGACTTGTCGCGAAAGACGGGCACCAGAACGGAGGTGTCAATCAGCCTCATGGCGGGTGCGCCGCACCTTCTTGTGATCGTATCCCTCGACGAAATCGATCTTGCCGGCGAGGTCCATGAGGTCCTTTTTCTTCTTCCTGCGAATGAGCTCGCGCAACGCTAATTCCACGACCTCTTTCTTGGTCTTGGCTCCAGACAGCTCCATAGCCTCGGCTAACAGCTCGTCGTTCATATCAATATTGGTTCGCATCGGGAAGCCCTCCATACACATTTCTCTGTGTATCATACACATCGCCACCTTGTCACCCGTGCACGAAGGGCTCGAGGCCTGACAAGCGCATCTTGGGTTCGATCTTCGGGATCGGCCGCGGGGGAAACGCCTTCACGTGGCCGGCGATGTGGGCGATGTGGTCCGGCGTCGAGCCGCAGCACCCGCCGACGATGTTCAAGAGCCCGTCCGCCGCCCACGGCTCGATCTTGCACGCCATGTCGTCGGGGCCCTCGTCGTACTCGCCCATGGCGTTCGGCAATCCGGCGTTGGGATAAGCCGAGATACGCGTGTCGGCGACATGGGCGAGCTCGGCGAGATAGGGGCGCATCAGCTCGGCGCCGAGCGCGCAATTCAATCCGATCGAGAACGGCCGCAGGTGGCGCATCGAATACCAGAACGCTTCCGCCGTCTGGCCCGAGAGGGTGCGCCCCGAGCGATCGGTGATGGTTCCCGAGATCATGATCGGAAGCTCGATCGCCTTCTCCTCGAACACTTCCAGCGCCGCGACACCCGCCGCCTTGGCATTCAAGGTGTCGAAGATGGTCTCGATCAGGATGATGTCGGCGCCGCCCTCGATCAGCCCGCGCACTTGCTCCTTGTAGGCCTCGCGCAGCTCGTCGAAAGAGACGTTGCGAAAGCCGGGATTGTTCACGCTGGGCGAGATCGAGGCGGTGCGGTTGGTTGGCCCGACGGCGCCGGCGACGAAGCGCGGTTTGTCGGGAGTTTGCTTCGACCATTTGTCGGCCGCCGCGCGGGCGAGCTTCGCGGCCTCGACGTTGATCTCGTGGGCGAGCTCCTCCATGCCGTAGTCGGCCATCGAGATGCGCTGGGCGTTGAACGTGTTGGTCTCGATGATGTCGGCGCCGGCCGCGAGATAGGCCTCGTGGATGTCCTGGATGATCCTGGGCTGCGTCAGCACGAGGAGATCGTTGTTGCCCTTGACGTCACGGCCCCAATCCTTGAAGCGGTCGCCGCGATAGCCGGCCTCGTCCAGCTTGTGGCGCTGGATCATCGTCCCCATCGCGCCGTCGATGATGAGGATGCGCTCGGCCGCCGCCCTTTCCAATGCCTTCCAACTTTCGATTTTCTTCATGGCTCGCATAACCCAATTTTCAATTTCGCCAATCTCCCCCTCTCCCCGTCAGGACGGGGAGAGGGGAACTGGCTCCTATCGCGCCACCTACCCCGCCACCGCGCGCTGCTCGAGGGGTGCGGTCTTGAGCGGGCGCAGCCCGAGGAGATGGCAGATCGCATAGACGAGATCGGCGCGGTTCAGCGTGTAGAAGTGGAACGTCTTGATGCCCTCGTCGACGAGCCCCATCACCTGCTCGGTCGCAACCGCCGCGGCGACGAGATGGGTCGTTCCCGCGTCTTCCTCCAGGCCCTCGAAGCGGCGCGCGAGCCAGGCCGGGACGCTCGCGCCCGCCTTGACAGCGAAGCCCGCGACCTGGCGGAAGTTGTGAATGGGGACGATGCCGGGCGTGATCGGCACCCAGATGCCGGCCGCCCGCGCGCGCTCGAGGAAGCGCAGGTAGTGGGCGTTGTCGAAGCTGAACTGGGTGATGATGCGGTCGGCGCCGGCGTCGACCTTGGCTTTGAGGTTGTCGAGATCCGCCTGCAGCGAGGCGCTCTCGGGGTGCTTCTCGGGATAACCCGCGACCGAGACCTCGAAGTTGGCGATGCTCTTCAAGCCCGCGACGAGATCGGCCGCATTGATGTAGCCGCCAGTATGAGGCTCGTATTTTGCGCCGACCCCGCCCGACGGATCGCCGCGCAGCGCCACGACGTGGCGCACGCCCGACTGCCAATAGGCACGCGCAACCGCGTCGACCTCGGCTTTCGTCGCATCGACGCAGGTGAGATGGGCGGCGGGGCGCAGCGCCGTCTCCCTGATGATCCGCGCCACGGTTGCGTGCGTGCGCTCGCGCGTCGAGCCGCCGGCGCCGTAGGTGACCGACACGAACTCCGGGCACAGCGGCGCGAGGCGCTTGATGGACGCCCACAGCGCCTCCTCCATCTTCTCGGTCTTGGGCGGGAAGAACTCGAACGAGACGTCGATCTCTCCCATGCCCAACAGCCGGCTCTTTCTTTCGCTTTCCGTTATCATGGCCGCGCTCCTTCGAGTTGGCGGGACGTCTCTCGGTGCTCCGCCGCCTTCGCCTGCTTTGCCGGCCGCTCGGCCAGCCAAAGCGAGACCGTGAGCTTCTGGCGCCCGTCGCTCCCCGTGGGCTCGAGCTTGCGCATCAAGGTGACCTCGAGGCCGGCCGCCTTCATCCAATCGCTCACCTGCTCGGGGGCAAATCCGAGCCGCTCGTGCGCGTGCTGCTCCCGCAGATACTCGAGGTCGTGCGGGGCGAAGTCGACGATCAGGAGCCGGCCGTTGGACGCAAGCACGCGCGCTGCCTCGGAGATGGCGAGGGCGGGCTCCGAAAGATAGTGCAGCACCTGGTGCATGACGACGGCATCGGCGACGCCGTCGCCGAGCGCCAGAGCGTAGATGTCGCCGTGGCGCACTTCGGCCCGCGAAAGGCGCGCCTTGGTGAGCTTGCTCCTCGCATAGGCGAGCATCGGCTGATTGACGTCGAGCCCGAGCCCGCGCTCGAAGCGCTCGGCGAAGAGCTCGAGCACGCGCCCCGTCCCGGTGCCGAGATCGACGAGGAGGGGGAAGGGACCCGCGCCGAGGGCCTCGAGCATCGCGCTCTCGACCTCGCCCTCGGACACATGGAGCGTGCGGATGCGATCCCAATCGGCGGCGTGATCGCGAAAATAGGCCTGCGCCGCGGTCTCGCGCTCGCGCTTCAAGGCTTCCGCGCGCTCGCGGTCGCGGCGGACGACGGGATCGTCGGCGTCGACCGCCTCGAGCACGCGACGCGCGAGCTTGCCGCCTTCGGAGCGGTCCGAGACGTGGAAAAAGACCCAGCTTCCCTCGCGGAAGCGCTCGATCAGCCCGCCCTCGGCGAGGAGCTTCAGATGGCGGCTGATGCGCGGCTGGCTTTGCCCCAGGATTTGGGTCAGGTCCTTGACGTTGAGCTCGCCCGCCGCCAGCAGCACGAGGATCCTAAGCCGCGTCGGCTCGGCCGCGGCCTTGAGGGCGGTGACGAGCGCGCGCGTCTCGACGGCAAGGGGCATGGATCAGATCCTTCTGCCCGATAACATATAAAGATATGTTTATATGTCAAGCGCCTCATCGACTTGGTACCCATTAACCTTCGCGTAAGGCCTGCCGCTTAGGGTTTCCGAAGTGTTGAAATCCTCATGACACGGCGGGGTCTAGTCATGCGAAGTGTGGGCGTTCCGTCCCTTGTCCCGAGTTCCTCCTTCTCCCTCCCGATCTCCCTCAAGCAGTCGTCAGCGAGCTCCTCGCCCATCCTCTTGATGATGGTGCTCGTGCCGCTGTTCTTGGCGCTGCTCGTGCCGTTCGCCCTCGTGGCCCAGCACCTCGCAGGGGATGCCGCGACGCGCGCCGTCGTCGCCGAGCGTCCGCAGGCCGCACTCCAGCTTTTGCTCGGCCTCGGCTTCTGCGCCATGCTGTTCGGCTGGCCCCTGGTTCGCATAGCGAGGGGCCTCGGGCGCTCGCGGACAATCGACATCGACGCCGGCACCGTCTCGGTCACCGAGCGGGCCTTCGGCCGCAGCCAGCGCTGGAGCGAGCCGATCGCACGGTTTGCCGGCGTGTCGCACCATGTGCGCTCGTCGCTCTCGGGCGTGCGCCACGAATTGACCCTGGTTCACGCCGATCCCTCACGCGCCGTTCTGCTCGCGGTCGCCGACCGCATCTCGCAGGACGAGGTCGACCGCGTCGCTCGCGCCCTCAATGTTGCCGAAATTCCGTCGCGCGAGGCCGCTAAGCTGACCTTCCTGCGAGGTCTGCCGGCCCCTGCCGGGCTGCAACCCCGCGTGGACTTGGCGCGCGCAGTGGGGGCGTGAAGCGACATTCAGCCCTTTGACTGACGCGCCGACCCATGGTGGTATTGGGAGCGGGCGCGGGACCGTTTTCGGGCTTCGTCTCGTCTCCAAAGCGGCTGGAGCTAGGCTTGATGTCGAGTGCAGACTTGTTGCGAGCGTACCCGCGCGCACCCCTTAAGACGCTGTTTGCCTTGGCTCTTTGCGCACTTGCCGCGACCATCGGCCCGGCCGGGGCGCGCGCCGAGACGCCGACCGCCTTCATGCAGCGCGTCGCCAACGAGCTGGTCGAAGCCTCGAGAGTGGGCTCCACCGCCGTGTTCGCCGCCGCCATTCGCAGCTATGCCGACGTGCCCGCGATCGGCATCTCGGCGCTCGGCGACTATGCCGCGAGCCTGCCCAAGACGGAGCGGCCCACCTATTTCAACGGCATGATCAACTTCATCGCCCGCTACGCCGCCAAGGAAGCGCCGAACTATCCCGTGGCCAAGGCCATCGTGGTCGGCCAGTCGCAGGAGGCGGTGGGCGGGACCTTGGTCGACAGCCGGGTGACCCTGCAGAGCGGGGAGACCTACGACGTGCGCTGGCGCCTCGTGCGCCGCGAAGGAGGCTACAAGGTGCGCGAAGCCGAGGTCATCGGCTTCCAGATGACCACGTTCCTCAACACTCTGTTCCAGAACTACATCTCCGAGAACGGCGGCAATCCGCGCACCCTCGTCCTGGCCCTCAACCGCTAGGCGCCCTCCGCGCCGCTCTTCCCAATCCTGGCTGGCTGCTCAAACATTGCGCGAGCGCGCCTCGCGTTGACTTGGCGTCGACCGCGAATAGAGTGCGCGCACTTCTTCAGCACATTCGAGGCCCGTGACCGATGAGCGCTCAGCGCACGCCTGCCAAGCACTTCGCTCCTCTCGCCATCGGTGCCCCCGCCCCCTACCGCCAGCTTCCCGTGCGCCTCGAGCGCATGATCCATTTCGTGCCCCCGCACAACGCCAAGATCCGCGCCAAGATCAAGGACATCGCGGCCGACGTCGACGTGATCCTCGGCAACCTCGAGGACGCCATTCCGGCCGCCGACAAGGAGGCGGCCCGCGCCGGCTTCATCGCCATGGCGCGCGAGACCGACTTCGGCCCGACCGGCCTCTGGACGCGCATCAACTGCCTGAACAGCCCGTGGATGCTCGACGACGTGACGCAGATCGTCGCCGCCGTCGGCGACAAGCTCGACGTGATCATGCTGCCCAAGGTCGAGGGCCCCTGGGACATCCACTACCTCGACCAGCTGCTTGCCCAGCTCGAGGCCAAGCACCAGGTCAAGAAACCGATCCTGATTCACGCCATCCTCGAGACGGCGGAAGGGGTGAAGAATGTCGCGGATATCGCGGCAGCGTCCCCGCGCATGCACGGCATGAGCCTCGGCCCCGCCGATCTCGCCGCCTCGCGCGGCATGAAGACGACGCGGGTCGGCGGCGGCCACCCGGACTATGCCGTGCTCGCCGATGCCGGCGAGGGACAAGCGCCCCGCACGAAATTCCAGCAGGACCTCTGGCACTATACCGTCGGCCGCATGGTCGACGCCTGCCTCAGTTACGGGCTCAAGCCCTTCTATGGTCCCTTCGGCGACTTCTCGGACGGGGCTGCGTGCGAAGCGCAGTTCCGCAATGCGTTCCTGCAAGGCTGCCTCGGCGCCTGGTCGCTGCATCCGAGCCAGATCGACATCGCCAAGCGAGTCTTCTCGCCGGACCCGAGCGAGGTGGCCTTCGCCAAGCGCATCCTGGACGCCATGCCCGACGGAACGGGGGCGGTGATGATCGACGGCAAGATGCAGGACGACGCAACCTGGAAGCAGGCCAAGGTCATCGTCGATCTGGCTCACCTCGTCGCGACCAAGGACCCCGAGCGTGGTAAGATTTACGGACTGTAATTTGACTTGAGCGTTGCCTGGTGTCTGAAGCAAGACGGCTGATTGACATTGGCCGTGCGCTCCTCTCGAATAGGTTCATGGCTCAGAGACGCAAACCCGCTGGGAGACGCAGGCAAGCGATGCGCAAGGCGCGCTTCGCCGTGGGGCAGGTGGTGCGCCACCGGTTCTACCCGTTCCGCGGCGTCATCTTCGACATCGACCCTATCTTCAGCAACACCGAGGACTGGTGGCTGTCGATCCCGGCCGACATCCGTCCGGCCAAGGATCAGCCTTATTACCATCTGCTCGCCGAGAACTCGGATACCGAGTATGTCGCCTACGTCTCCGAGCAGAACCTGCTTCCCGACACGAGCGGCGTGCCGCTGCGCCACCCGCAGCTGGCCGAGCTTTTCGTCGAGGACGAGGACGGGCGCTACCGGGCCGTTTTCCTGCAGTCTCATTGAAGTCTTGCACTGCCCCCTACAAAAAACCGCCCGGCACGGGTGCCGGGCGGCTTCAACGATCCGATTGCGCGATGGCCTACTTCTTCTCCGGCGCCTTCTCCGCGGGCTTGGCAGCGGGCGCTGCTCCCGGCGCTGCTCCGCCTGGCGGCGGCGGCAGGTTCTTCATCTCGTCGGCCTTGAACTTCTCGTAGGCCTCTTGCTGGCGCTGGCGGATCTGCGCCATGAGCTGGCCGCGGGCCTTCTTGTACTCGGCGTTGTCGATCGGCTTGCCGGCATAGGCCTCGGCGAAACCGGTCAGCGGAACGGGGAAGCCAATGGGCTGGGCCGCAGCGTTCATGGCGAGCACCATCAATCCGCCGCCGGTCCTCATCTGGTCGACGATGTCGGCGGTGGCCTCGATCTCGGCGGTGCAGCCCGAGGGATGGCAGAGCGAGTACTTGAGCTCGATCGGCTTCAGCGTAGTCTCGTCGATCTTCTCGTTCTTGGCCGTCTTCTCCCACTGCTCCTTGGTGTAGACCGCGGCCTTGATGCCGGGCGGGATCGCCATTCCGAGCGGGACCATGACCATCAGAGCCTTCTTCTCCTGCCCCTCGATCTCGCGAATGGCGGCGGAGACGAGAACCATGCCGGTGTTGCCGTCGAGACGCTCATGGTGCGTGAGGCAGATGTTCTTTTCTTCCTTGAGCTCCTTGCCGTCCTTGTCCCTCTTGTTGACGGGAGCCTTCTCGCACAACTTCACCCACGCACTCTTGGCGCCTTCCTTGCCCGCGGCAGCATCCTTGGCTGCCGGTGCGGCATCCTTGGCCGCCGGCGCAGCTTGCTTCGCCGCGGGAGCGGCGGCCTTGTCGGTCGAGCCCGCCCAGGCCTCGCTCGTAAGCCCAAGCATGGCAGCCAGAGCCGCCGCGCAAACCGCCGGCACCGCACGGCCGAGCTTGCAAACATGAAAATCCGCGTGTGACATGAGGAATTCGACCTTTCCATGTGAGCCGCGCTGTTGGACAGCCGGCTCAGCCCCTCTTAGACCCGCGCCATTGCCAAAGTCCCCGGGCCGCGCGGCCTTGGGCGCACGATCTTGCGCCGACCGGTCGGCACTAAGGCTCGGATTGCGGCAATCCCGTGGCCGCCTCTCGTGCCACGAATTGATGCACAGGCTGATCGGAGATTATCGTTGCAAAGGCGCAACGCAATTCAGGCCCGCGATCGCCACAACCCCAAGCCGCAAGCTGTGATAAAGGCCGGTCGGGTCCGAGCCTTCAGAGGCCGCAGTGCGCTTGCGCAAGGAAACGACGAACGGACGACATCATGGTGCGCCTCATCGCCGCTTTCCTCGCCGTGCTCATCGCAGCGCCGGCCGTTCCCGCGCGCGCCGATCCGGCCCACGGGATTGCCATGCACGGCACGCCCAAGCTTCCTCCCGATTTTCCGTTTTTTCCCTACGTCAATCCCGACGCTCCAAAAGGCGGACGCCTCACGCTTGGGGCATCTGGCTCGTTCGACAGCCTGAACCCGATGATCGTGCGCGGCGAGCCCGTGCAGGGCATTCGCGAGTTCGTCATCGAGAGCCTCATGGCGCGCAGCCAGGACGAGCCGTTCACGCTCTACCCGCTCATCGCCGAGAGCATCGACGTGCCTCCCGACCGCAGCTCGGTCACCTTCCGCCTCGATCCGCGCGCGCATTTCTCCGACGGCAAGCCGGTGACCGCCGACGACGTGCTCTTCTCCTTCGAGCTCCTCAAGGAAAAGGCGCGGCCCAACTATCGTACCTACTATCGCAAGGTCACAAAGGCCGAGCGCATCTCGGAGCGGGAGGTGCGCTTCGAGCTCGGCGCCGGCGCCGACCGCGAGATGCCCCTCATACTCGGGCTGATGCCGGTGCTCGCGCGTCACGATGTCGATCCCGCCACGTTCGACGCAACGAGCCTCAAGCCGCCCGTCGGCTCGGGTCCCTACAAGATTGCCAAGATCGATCCCGGCCGCTCGATCACGTATGCGCGCGATCCGAACTACTGGGGCCGCGATCTGCCCGTCAATCGCGGGCGATTCAACTTCGACGAAATTCGCTTCGACTACTTCCGCGAGCCGACAACCCTGTTCGAGGCCTTCAAGTCCGGCGCAATCGACCTGAGGACCGAGGAGGACGCCGCGCGCTGGGCCGAAGGCTACGCCTTTCCTGCCGCCGCAGAGGGCCGCGTCACCAAGGGCGAGTTCAAGACCGAGCTGCCGGCCGGCATGACGGCACTCGTGTTCAATACGCGCCGGCCCGTGTTCGCCGACCAGCGCGTGCGCGAGGCGATCCTCACGCTCTTCGACTTCGAGTGGCTCAACAAGAGCCTCTACCATGGGCTCTATACGCGCACCGAGAGCTACTTCGCCCGGTCCTATCTCTCGTCGGCGGGCCGCCCCGCCGACGCTCGCGAGCGTGCGCTTCTCGCGCCCTTTCCCGACGCCGTCGATCCCCGAATCCTCGATGGCACCTACCGGCTGCCCACGAGCGACGGCACGGGCCACAATCGCGAGAACGCGCGCGCCGCCTACGAGCTGCTCTCCTCCGCGGGCTACGAGCTGCGTGGCGGCACGTTGGTCAACGACAAGACCGGCGAGCCCTTCGCCTTCGAGATCCTCGCGGGGTCGAGCGGCCAGGAGCGCTTGCTCGCAGGCTTCAGGAACGCGCTCGCACTCGTCGGGATCAACGTCAGGATCCGCATCGTCGACAGCGCCCAATACCAGGCCCGCCTCAAGGACTACGACTTCGACATGATTCAGTTCCAGTGGCCGGCCTCCCTCTCGCCCGGCAACGAGCAGCTCTTCCGCTGGTCGTCGGGGGTGGCGCGCCAGCCCGGCTCCTTCAACTACGCGGGCGTCGAGAACCCGGCGGCCGACGCCATGATCGCGGCCCTTCTCAACGCGGAAGCCCCGGACGATTTCGTCTCCTCGGTGCGCGCCCTCGACCGCGTGCTCCTATCGGGACGCTATGTCATTCCGCTGTTCTATGCCCCCAAGCAATGGGTCGCCTATTGGGACCGCGTACGCCCCCCCGACGTGACGCCGCTCGCCGGCTTCAATCTCAACTCGTGGTGGGCGGTCGCACCGAAGTAGATTGGCGCTCTCTTACCCGTCAGAGATCACGATGAGCGCCGACTTCGATCTGCCGCCGCCGCGCTTCAACATGGCCGCCTACTGTCTCGCGGCGAGCGCGCGCTGGGCGCCGGCGAAGCCCGCGCTCCTCGTCGTCGCCGACGCGGCGGCAAACGCTGCGTCCGAGGTCTGGACGTACGCCGATCTCGAGGACGCGGTGCTGCGCACGGCGGCCGCGCTCCGCGCCTCGGGGCTCGAGCCCGGTGACCGCATCATGATCCGGCTCGACAATACGAGCGCCTTCGCCATTCTCTTCTTCGCCGCCATCGCCGCGGGCCTCGTCGCGCTGCCGGCCTCCTCTCAGCTCACTCCCCGCGAGGCACTATTCCTGCTCGAGGACAGCGGCGCGCGCCTCATTGCGTCTGCCGAGCATCTCGCGCTCTCCCGTCTGCCGAACGGCGTGCGTCAGATTTCGCCCGGCGAGGTCGACCGCATGATGCGCCATGACGCGCGCGGGGACTACGCGCCGACGGCGGCCGATGATCCCGCTTTCCTCATCTACACCTCGGGGACCACGGCCGAGCCCAAGGGCGTGCTGCACGCACATCGCTCCGCCTACGGGCGCCGGCCGATGTATCGCGGCTGGTACGGGATCGGCGCGGTGGATCGTATGCTGCATGCTGGGGCCTTCAACTGGACGTTCACGCTCGGCACCGGGCTCACCGATCCGTGGGCGAACGGCGCAACGGCGATTGTCTATACGGGCGAGAAGGACCCGGCGCTCTGGCCGCGCCTCATCGCCGCAACCGAGGCGACGCTGTTTGCGGGCGTGCCCGGGCTCTTCCGGCAGATGCTCAAGTATGGAGACGGCGACGGCATGCGTCTCCCAACTCTGCGTCACGCTCTCGTCGCCGGCGAGACGCCGCCGGCAGGCCTGTTCGAGGAGTGGAC
This sequence comes from uncultured Alphaproteobacteria bacterium, assembly GCA_963699485.1. Taxonomy (GTDB): domain Bacteria; phylum Pseudomonadota; class Alphaproteobacteria; order Rhizobiales; family Hyphomicrobiaceae; genus Hyphomicrobium_C. Next base: position 154,182 of record CAVOUC010000028.1, read on the forward strand.
CGCGCGCACGGGAACTCAGCTCTACGAAGCGCTCGGCATGAGCGAGATCTCGACCTACATCTCGTCCGGCCCCGAGGTGCCGCGGAAGCCGGGGGCCGTCGGCAAGCCGCAGCCAGGCCGGCGCGTCGCCATTCTTTCGGCCGACGGCGGCGAGGAGCCGCTGCCTCCCGGCGCCGAGGGTCTCATTGCCGTCGACCGCCGCGATCCCGGCCTCATGCTCGGCTACTGGCGGCGACCACGCGAGGAGGCGGAAGTTACGCGCGGGCGATGGTTCGCGGGCGGCGATCTCGGAGTGATGGATGATGACGGCTACGTGACACACACGGGGCGCGCCAACGATCTCATGAATGCGCTCGGCTACCGCGTCTCCCCGCTCGAGGTCGAGGCGGTGCTCGGCGAGCACCCCGAGGTGGCCGAGGTCGCCTGCGCCGAGATCAGAGTGCGCGGCGACGTGAGCGTGATCGGCGCTTTCGTCGTGGCGAAGGGCCCCGAGCCGCCCGATGCCGAGAGCCTCAAGGCGTTCGCGGGGGAGCGCCTTGCCGCCTACAAGTGCCCCAAGGAGATCCGCTTCGTCGCCGCGCTCCCGCGCACGGCCAACGGCAAGATCAAGCGCAGCGAGCTCGCCGCCGCAGGATAGCGCCTGTGTCCGCAAAGCCTCGCTATTGCCCACAATTTGGGCGCGCCCGCGGCGGAGAGCGGCGCACGCGCGCTCCTCTCCACGGCGTTGCCGAGGGCGGGCTTGGGCCGAGACGCGTTCTGTGATAGCTCCGAAGCCGGGCCCGATCACAAAGGGGGGTAGAGATGGTTGAGGAGCTGAGCCAATACATGCTCGAGCACCCGGTCGTGCTCGCGGCGGCAGGCGTGTTTGTAATGTTGGCCCTCGTCGGCGCCTGGTACGTGGTGTCCCATCACCTGCACGTGGTTCTCGTCACGCTCTTGTGCGCGGCCGGCTTCGTGTCCGGCATCCTCGTGCTCTACCGCGGCTACAGCGGCGACATGCGCGACCTGATGATCATCGGCGCGTTCCTGATCCTGATTTTCCCCGTCATCTATCAGCAGGCCATTCGGGTCGCGAAGATCGCCTTCGGTGGCGCGCCCTCTCCCATCGCCAAGGGCCACGCGCGCCGCGCTGGGGTGTAAGATCCAAGTGTACGTCAAGAGCACACCTGCCGGCCGCTCGCGCGTATGCCTTGGGTGGAATTGCTCCCTTCGCCTAAAGCCCCTTACGCTCACGCGTGTAGCCGTGAGTGCGAGACTTTTTGGAATGACCGGTTTCTTCGGACTGCTCGTGAGACGGGGTCCGTTCTCGCGCCCGCATGCCGGCATCATCGGTTCTCGACGTTCCTGCCGTACCGGGCTCAGAGATTGAGCGAACGACGACGGGCGCGCCGGACACAAGGGCGGTAAGCGCTAGGGAAATGACAGATTTCCTCATGCATATCGCCATGGATATCTCCTGGAGCTGTCAAAACTGCAGATTGCCGAAGACGCGTACGTCGGCGCCGGGCAGCAACACCTCGTCCTTCTTGAACGACGCGCTGTTGCGCACCTCGTCGTCGAGCAGGTTCTGTCCCTTGAGGCCGACCAGGAGCCTGGGAGCAAAGCCCCCGACGGTCGCGAGCTCGAACGTGTAGCTGGCCTCGGCAGTCAGGAGCGTATAGCCGGGAGTAGGCGTCTCGTTTGGCGCGGTTTCGTCCTGCTCGAAGGCGTAGAGCGCACCAAAGCCGGCTTGCCAGGCGCGATCGCGATAGTAGAGCCCGCCACCCAGCCGGTGCGGGGGCATGCGCGGCACGTTTTCTCCGTTGTCGAACTGGGCACGGACAAAATCATACTGCCCCGAGACGCCCCAAAGCCCATTCCAGATCGGCGCCACATCATATTCACCCGCAAGCTCGACACCGTAGAAGGTCGCGTCGAGCTGACCGAATTTGACCTGGTCGAGTTCATCGTTTGTGGGATCGGCATCGCCGCACGTCGAAAGTTCAGCAGCGCACTTGACGCCGGTGAGCTGTCTGAAGATGTAGCCGTTGAATTTCGTGTAATAGGCCGCCGTGTCGAAGCGGAAGGCGCTGCTCGCCCGCTTGAATCCGAGCTCGATTGTATCGGCCGTCTCGATGCCGATGTCGGGATTGCCGATCTCGAACGTCCCGGTGGCGTCGTGAGCGCCCTTGGAGAACAGCTCCTGCGCCACCGGTGCGCGTTGGACAGCCTGACCGGTCAGACTAACGACGATGCCGGCAGGGAGGTCATAGAGCATGCCGAGGCTCGCGCTCGCCGGATCGAACGAGAGATCATGCGCGACGAGCCCGGTCGGCGCCGTGAAGTTGTCGAACGTAGAGCCGTCCACTTCGTCATGCTCGATACGGCCTGCCGCCTGAACGCGAAGATCCCGGCTCAATTGCAGCTCCTCGAACAGGTAGCCACCGACCGAATCTGTCGTATTCGGCTCGAGCAGATTGTCGCCCTCGAAGCTCAGGCCGATGAGCCTGCGATTGCCGATCTGGATTCCGGCCGTCGATCGCAAGGGCCCGAACGCCGTCGCGAGCGGCACCGACTCGGCCTCGATGCGTCCCTCGAACTGTTTGTTGGTGAAGCGCGATCCGACCGTGTCGTGACCTTCCGCAGCGTCGAAGTCGAGCTCGTTGTGGGCGTAGTCTGAGTACCCGAACCAGGTGCGCAGGCCGGCAAGTCCATAGTCCCCCGCCCGCCACTCGCTGCGGGCGGCGATTTTGTCCTGCGTCATGTCGATGCGGGATTTCACTTCCGCCGACTCGATGCCGGGGATCGCATAGAGACTGTCGAAACGGATGTAGGCGACGCCGGCGAACCCGTTGCTCCACACGTAGGAGCCACCGCCCGACGCGCCGTGGCTGTCGACGGAGGAATTTTGCTGAATGCCGAGCGGCGTGTCGTAGTCGTCGGCCCGCCGGCCGAACGCGTCGGCATGCGCGACGAAGCCTCCGGCACCAGCCGTGACGTTGATGGCCCCGTCGCGATCGTCGTCGACCGAGCTGAGCCCACCATTGACCTTGCCGGTCGCTCCGTGCTCCGGCATGAACGTCGGGATCCTTTGGTTCTCGGCGCTGACGACGCCGCCGATCGCCTGCGAGCCGTAGCGCAACGTCGCCGGGCCGCGGATGACCTCGACCTGGTCGACGCTATTGGGATCGATAGGGATCGCATGGTCTTCGCTGATATCCGACACGTCGCCCGTCGTGACGCCGTTTTCCTGAATGCGCACTCGGTTGTTGTCGAGACCGCGGATGATCGGCCGGTTGGCGCCGGGGGCGAAGGTCGAGCCGCTGATCCCTGGCTTGTTCTGGAGCGTGTCGGTCAGGGTGTCGCCGTGTGTCGCTTCGAACTCCCGCGCTTTCGTAACTGTCGTCGGCAGAAAGGTCGTCAGCGGGTTGATCAGGGTCCCCGGCGGGGGCAGCAAATCGGATGAACCAGGCGTGGCCGCCGTCGACGGACCCGATGGTGCCTGCGACGGCGTCTTGGCGGCAGACGCTCCCGCGAGCTGCCCGTCGTTCTCAGCGCCCGACTTTTCCTTGGCCGCCTTGGGCGCGGCCTTTTTCGGCTTGGTCGGCGTCTTCACCTCGACCTGCGGCAGCTCGTTGCCAGCTTGTGGCGGTGCGCCCGACTGAGGAGCGGGACCCGTCTGGCCGCCTGCAGGTGGCGCTTCCTGTGCGGCAGCAATGCCGACAGGAGCGAGGTAGGCCAAGAGAGCCACGACGATATGCGAGCGCATGAGGGTACTCCTCCGCCAGGACAGGTCTTTCCGGAAAACCGCAGGTGCGGGCACGGGCGCGCCGGCGCTCACAAGCCTTGGGAGCGCTGCCGGACCAGTCGACTTGCTAGGTGCTTGCGGAAGGAGGAGGTGCGCGGGCCTGAAAATTGAACCGGATGGCGACGACTGAAGGCAACAGCGACCTGCTCGGCGCGTATGCCTTTGGAATGAGGTCGGGCAAGGACAACGCGGGCGGCGCCGGCTCGGCGGAGGCCGCTACGATGCCGATCGTCCAACAAATTGCGCAGGTGCGATGGTCGTGGTGTGCAGCCGGCCGGCACGAGTGCTGCGAGTGAGGCTCGCAGGCGAGGGCGATTGCCTGCTCGGTCTCGTGCTCCTCTTCATCGTCGTCGAGGTGCACATGCCCGAACGACGCCGCGAGCTGCATCGCGAGCGCGAGTAGCGCGATCCATGCAAGGTCAGGGCGGCGTCTTGCAGACCCCATGCTCCCTCCGTCCGTTAAGCGGATATTATAACAATCGTCCGCGCTCACCAGTGCCGATGTCGGCGGGCGGAGCGAGATATCCAGAACCGCGTGCTAATTCGGACACATCGGGTGCGCGACGGTTTCCGGCGACTCCTAGGGTGATTTCGTAGCATTCGTCGCAAGCGCGTTGAGCGCGGCGGCCATGGCATCGACCGACTTTTCTTCTCTGGCGCCGAGCCCATGGCGCCGCGCGAGCCAGCGGGGATCATTGTAAGACACCCACGTCTTGCCGGCCTCATCCTCGAAGACCAGCGCTTTCAACGGCAGGTCGATGCCGATCGTCTGATCGGCCTGCATGAGTGGCGTGCCGGCTTTGGCGCTGCCGAATATCAGTAGCTCGGTCGGACGCAACGCCAATCCGACCTCTTTGGCTCCCGCCGCGTGATCGACGCGTGCAAACACGGTCATTCCCTTCGCCCGGACCTCGGCCTCGAGCCGATCCATCGTTTCCTTCGGCCCAAAACTGCTCGGCAGGGTGATCAATCCATCTGCGGCCATTGCATACGCTCCGCGCTCGTTTTCCGGCGCAGCGCTGGCTCCGCCAGCGCCTCCAGGATGCGACAGTCCCTGATGTGGGGCCCGCGACAGGATTGAATGACGGCGATGAGCTCGCGGCGCATGGCGCGCAGGCGCTTCATCTTGGCATCGATGCGACCGACTTGATGGCGGGCAATGGCGTCGACGCTCTTGCAGGAGGCGTCCGGTCGATCGGCAAGCCTCAGCAGCTCGCGCACCTCATCGACGTCGAACCCGAGGTCGCGGGCGTGCCGGATGAACGTTACGCGCGCGACCACGCCGGCATCAAATCGCCGCTGCCTACCACCGGTGCGCATCGGCGCCGGCAGCAACCCAATCTGCTCATAGAAGCGGATCGTCGGAACTTTGACGCCTGTCAGCTCTGCGAGCCTGCCGATCCCGAAATCATGCATGCGCACGTGCCTCTTGAACCTCTAGTGGCTGGAGATCCTACACTAGAAGGGGTGAGCAGATCGAGGCGCAGGAAATGGCCGAGTGCGACAAAGCGGGATGCGGGTGCTCGGAGGGCGTGACCTTCGACGGGCTCTCGTCCGACTACCGGCGTCGCCTGTGGGCGGTGATCGCCATCAACGCGTCGATGTTCGCCGTCGAAATGGGGGCCGGTGTGCTGGCCGGGTCGCAGGCGCTACAAGCGGACGCGCTCGACTTCTTCGGCGACACGCTGACCTACGGCCTGAGCCTCGCGGTCATCGGCCTGCCGCTGCGGGTGCGGGCGACGGCGGCGCTCGTCAAGGGCGTCACGCTGGCGCTGATGGGGTTGTGGGTATTCGGATCGACAATTTGGCACACCCTGGTGCTCGGGCTCCCCCGCGCCGAGGTGATGGGTCTGATCGGCGCGCTGGCGCTTGCGGCCAACCTCACCAGCGTCTTGATCCTGCTCAAATACAAGGACGGCGATGCCAACGTACGCTCGGTCTGGCTCTGCTCGCGCAATGACGCCATTGGCAACGTCGCCGTAATGCTGGCGGCAGCTGGCGTGTGGAGCACCGGAACCGGCTGGCCCGACGTTATCGTGGCTGCGGCTCTTGCCGCGTTGTTCCTGCAATCGGCGACAAAGATTCTACGTCAGGCGATCGACGAGCGGCGCCTGACGTCGGGCGACCGGGTGGAGATAGTTCTATCCCCGCCGATCATCAAAGGGAGAAACGAGCGATGACCGCACGCGAATGGCTGATCGTGGCTGCGTTGCTGGCGCTGGCGGCAACGGATTCGATGGCGTTGGCTCAAGACCTGCCGCAGACGACCCAGCAGCAAACTCCCATGATGGGCCCAGGCATGATGGGTCACGGCATGATGGGCGGCATGGGCCCCGGCATGATGGGCAACATGCCCATGGGCATGATGGGCAACCAGGGCATGATGGGTGGCCAAGGGATGATGGGCGGCTGTCCAATGATGCGCTCGGGGATGATGGGACAGGGGATGATGGGTCCGGGAATGGGCATGGGCATGCAGCCAGGCATGGGGATGGGCGGCATGATGGGGATGATGGGGCCGGGGGGCATGATGCAGCCCTTTGCCGACGCGAACCTGGCCTATGCGAAGGCGATGCTCAAGATCACCGATGCTCAAGAGAGCGCCTGGACTGCCTATGTGACTGCGCTCAAGGCCCATAGTCAGGCGATGCTGGACCTGCAGCAGAAGATGTGGACCCAGATGGGTCAAACGATGCCATCGACCGTCGAACGCATGGATTGGCATGCACAGCTGATGGAGGCGCACCTCAATGCACTGAAGGCGCTGAGGCCAGCTACGGAAGGCCTTTACAAGGTCTTGACGCCCGAGCAGCAGCAGACGGCCAATCTACTCCTGCAGGGCATGTGCTGCATGATGTGAGGTTCGGTGAGCTACTACTGGCCTCGGCGCAAACCCATGCCGCGACCCCATGCACGATTGGTGGAACCAAAGGAGGTCGCAATATACAGGCACGTCCTGATACCGACCGACGGCTCTGACGCTCTCCGCCAAGGCGGTAGCCGAGGGTGTTAAGCTCGCCAGCGTGCTCGGGTCCCGCCTGACCTTCCTCTCGGTCACACGGCCGCTCGCCAGCCTCGGCGATCACGATCACGCGTTCGCGGGCATGCCCGAGACCTTCCGCCGCCAGGCGCTCGAATATTTGGAGGCGGCGGCTCGCGAGGCTCTTGCTGCCGCGTCGGCAGCCGCCAAGGCCGCAAGCGTGCCCGCCGACACATTGATGGTCGAGAGCGACCATCCCCATGAGGCGATTATCGCCGCGGCCAAGTCGAATGGCGCAGACCTGATCCTGATGGCCTCGCACGGCAGGAGCGGTGTCAAGGCCGTGCTACTTGGGAGCGTCACTCAGAAGGTGTTGACCCACACCGACCTGCCGGTGCTGGTGTGCCGGTGAATCCGGGCGATGACCTTACCAAGTCTTCAAGGATTCGGGCACTTTGCGCTTCTCGCTGCCACTCCTCACGGCCCCGCTTGCCCTCGGCAGCTAGTAAAATACTCATATGTATCAATGGCCTGCGGATTGGCCGTCCGTCGAAATGCGGACATTAGAGCCTGCTATCATGGTTTCACTGTGCAAAGTGAAGATGCTCCTTGTTTCGTCGATCCCTGCATCCCCACCCGGGCCGATGCCCCGCCTGCGGGTGGCCAATGGCAGCACGAGCCGAAGTTCAGCGGCTGGCGCTGCCAGGCGGTGAAGCTCGGCAACGAGGTTCGCCTGTTCAGCCGTCGCGGCGACAGCATTACGGGGGCGACTGCTCTCGCCGCATTGCTCGCCGAGCTCCCCGCACGACGCGTCGTGCTCGACGGCGAGCTCATCTCCTCCAATACCGACGGCGTGCCGGATTTCGCGACGCTCTCCCGCGCCATGCAGAGCGACTCGCGTGCGCTCATCTTCGCGGCGTTCGACTGTCTGCACCTCGAGGGCCACGACTTGCTGGGCTTGGACCTAGAAACGAGACGCCGCAGGCTCGTGCGCCTCATCGCCGACTCCCATGTGCCGATCATGGTGATCCCGGTCTTCGACGACGGCGCGCTGCTGCTCAGCGAGTGCGAGCGGGCCGGGCTCGAAGGCGTGGTCTCGAAGCGCCGCGATCTGCCTTACCGCTCCGGCCGGCGGCCCGAATGGGTTCAGGTGAATTGCCCGGCTTGGGTCGCAGCGAACCACGAGCGCTCGATGAAGGCTAAGCGGGCCTAGATCGCGATCGTTCTTGATGGAGACGCTTCGCGTCCATCAAGAACGTGAATCGCGATCATAGACTGACATGGATCGCAATAGCGATCTCAGTCAGACGATCGTGCTCTAGGGTCCGCTTGGGCTAAGCCGCCTTGCGCCCCTTCCCGGCGATGTCGGCAAGCTCGCCGACGAGCGCGCGCACGCCCTTGAAGCGCGTCTCGGGCAGGTCCCAGTCGCCCCTATAGACGAGCTTGTGGTCGGGCTGGAGCTTGGCGACCGCGCGCTTGGCCTGCAGGAACGCCGCGAGCCCCTCGGCGTTGGCGAACTCGTTCCGGTAGAAGGTGACGACCGCGCCCTTGGGCCCGGCATCGATCTTGCCGATGCCGGCCTCTCGGCAGAGCCCCTTGATCTCCATGACGTCGAGGAGATGCTCGACCTCGGGGGGCAGCGGCCCGAAGCGATCGGTGAGCTCGGCCGCGAACTGGTCGATGTCGGGGCGCGCCTCGATCGACGACAGGCGCCGGTAGAGCCCGAGCCTCAACTGCAGATCGGCGACGTAGGTCTCCGGGATCAGCACCGAGATCCCGAGCGCGATCTCGGGGCTCCAGCGCTCCGCCGCCTCGCCGAGGTCGCCGCCGCGCATCGCCGCGACCGCCTCCTCGAGCATCGACTGGTAGAGCTCGAAGCCGACCTCGCGGATGTGGCCCGACTGCTCGGCGCCCAGCAGGTTGCCGGCGCCGCGGATGTCGAGATCGTGGGAGGCGAGCGAGAACCCGGCGCCGAGCGTGTCGAGCGATTGCAGGACCTTGAGCCGCTTCTCGGCGCCCTCGCTGAGCGCCTGCCCCGGCGGCGTCGTGAAGTAGGCATAGGCGCGCCGCTTCGAGCGCCCGACGCGCCCGCGCAATTGATAGAGCTGGGCGAGCCCGAACATGTCGGCCCGGTGCACGATCAGCGTGTTGGCATTGGGCAGGTCGAGCCCCGACTCGACGATCGCCGTCGACAAGAGCACGTCGTAGTTGCCCTCGTAGAACGCCGTCATCACGTCCTCGAGCTCGGAGGCCGGCAGCTGTCCGTGGGCGCGGGCGAACTTCAAGTGCGGCACGGCCTCGCGCAGGAACTCGGCGACCTCGTCGAGGTCGGTGATGCGGGGGACGACGTAGAACGTCTGTCCGCCGCGGTCGCGCTCGCGCTTCAAGGCGTCGACGAGGATCACCGGGTCGAACGGCGAGATGTAGGTTCTGACCGCGAGCCGGTCGACGGGCGGCGTGGTGATCAGCGAAAGCTCGCGCACGCCGGTCAGCGCCAGTTGCAGCGTGCGCGGGATGGGCGTCGCCGTGAGCGTGAGCACGTGCACGTCCTCCTTGAGCTGCTTCAGGCGCTCCTTGTGGGTGACGCCGAAGTGCTGCTCCTCGTCGATGACGAGGAGGCCCAGGCGCGCGAACGAGATCTGCTTGCCCAGGAGCGCATGGGTGCCGATCACGATGTCGACGGTGCCCTTCTTCAGGCCCTCCTTGACCTCGGCCAGCTCCTTCGCCGAGACGAGGCGCGAAGCCTGCGCGATTCTGAGCGGCAGCCCGCGAAAGCGCTCGGTGAAGGTCTTCAAGTGCTGGCGCGCGAGCAGCGTGGTCGGCACGACGACGGCGACCTGGAGCCCGCTCATGGCGGCGACGAAAGCGGCGCGCAGCGCGACCTCGGTCTTGCCGAAGCCGACGTCGCCGCACACGAGCCGGTCCATGGGGCGGCCCGAGGCGAGGTCCGCCATCACCGCCTCGATGCTCGCCGCCTGGTCGTCGGTCTCCTCGTAGGGGAAGCGGGCGACGAACTCGTCGTAGGCGCCGGCCGGAGGGGACAGCGTCGGCGCCTCCTTGAGCTGGCGCAGCGCCGCGATCTTGATCAGCTCGGAGGCGATCTCGCGCAGGCGCTTCTTGAGGCGGGCCTTGCGCGTCTGCCAGGCGACGCCGCCGAGCTTGTCGAGTTGTGCATCCCCCTCGTCGGTGCCGAAGCGCGACAGGAGCTCGATGTTCTCGACCGGGAGATAGAGCGTGTCGCCGCCGGCGTACTTGAGCTCGAGGCAATCGTGCGGTGCGGCCAGCGCCGTGATGGTCTTGAGGCCAGCAAAGCGGCCGATGCCGTGGTCGGCGTGGACGACGAGATCGCCGACCGAGAGGCTCGTCGCCTCGGTCAGAACATCGGCGGCGCGCCGGGCCTTGCGGCGCGGGCGCACGAGGCGGTCGCCGAGAATGTCCTGCTCGCCGATGACGGCAACTTCCGGCGTCTCGAAGCCCTGCTCGAGCCCGAGCACGGCGAGCGCCGTTGACGCCGCCGGGCAAAGCCAGCGCGTCCGGATAGCTCTCGACCTTGGCTTGGGCCTTGAGGCCGTGATCTGAGAGAAGCGTGCCGATGCGCTCGCGGGCGCCCGGCGTCCAGGCGGCGACGATGACGCGTCTGCCCTCCTGCTCGAGGCGCTGGATGTGGCGCACGACGGCGTCGAAGACGTTGACGTTGGCATCCTGCCGCTCGGCGGCGAACGTCCGCCCGCCGCGGCCCTGCCACGAGACGACGGCTGCCTCCGCGCCTTCCTCGAAGGGCGTCAAGCGCACAATTCCGTGGTGCGCGAGCGCCTCCGACCACGCCGCGCGATCGAGAAACATCATGGCGGGCGGCACGGGCTTATAGGGCGGTGCGCCGAAGCGCTCCGCCTCGAGCCCCTCGCGGCGCGCCTCGTAGTGCTCTGCGATCTGCTCGAAGCGGCTCGCCACCGCTTCCTCGGCGCGGTGATCGAAGGAGAGGAGCGCGCCCGGCACATAGTCGAACAGAGTTTCGAGATGCTCGTGAAAGAGCGGCAGCCAGTGCTCCTCGCCAGGGTGGCGCCGCCCGGCGCTCACGGCCTCGTAGAGCGGATCGTCGCCGGTCGCGCCGCCGAACAGCTCGACGTAGCGGCGCCGGAAAAGCGCGGTCGGCGCCTCGCCGAAGGCGACCTCCGACACCGGCATCAGCACGAGCTTGCGCACCGGCTTCGTCGTGCGCTGCGTGTCGGCGTCGAACGCCTTGATGCTCTCGATCGTGTCGCCGAAGAAATCGAGCCGCACGGGGTTGAGACGCCCCGGCGGAAAGAGGTCGAGGATGCCGCCGCGCACCGCGTACTCGCCGGGCTCCATGACGGTCCCGGTGCGCGAATAGCCGGCATGGCCGAGGCGCTGGATCAGCCGGTTCATGTCGGCGCGCTGGCCGGCGGCCAGCGTCTTGACGCCCGACTTGAGAAATGCGCGCGGGGGCACCTTCTGGAGCACGGCGTTGACGGTCGCGAGCACGATCGCGGGCTCCCCGCGCCCGCCGAGCGCGAGCCGCGACAGCGTCGTGATGCGCCGCGCCGCGATCTCGGCGTTGGGACCGACGCGGTCGTAAGGCACCGTGTCCCAGGCGGGGAAGGCCATGACGCGCACGCCGGGCGCAAAGAACTTGAGCTGGGCTTCGAGCGCGTCGAGGCGGCGGTCGTCGCGCACGATGTGGAGCACGAGCCGAGGCGCCTGAGCGTCCCTGTGCTGGGCGAGATGCGCGAGCACGAGCGCGTCGAGCCCTTCCGGGACACCGGTGAAGGTCAAGACGGCGTTTTGCTCGGGTGTCGTGGTCATGCGAGCTTCAAAAAACTCGTGGCGCAGGTGTGGGGACGAACAACGGCAAACTTCCCCGCGCCCGATTGGACGGGGGTTCTGCTCACTCGGGACTATCGCCATCCATATAGCGCGTCCTGGGCTCCAGGACAGCCCCTTGCGTAGTACCGTCATTCCGGACAAGCGGAGCGAAGTGACGCGCTGATCCGGAACCCAGCATAAGAGTCGCCGAAGGCGCGAAATATTGAGTCTTCGACGAGTCTTGCGCTGGGTTCCAGCTCTGCGCGCCGCATACGCGGCGCTTGGCTGGAATGACGGTGGTGTTAGGCGTCGCTGGGCGTGGCGAGCCCGTGAAATGCCCGCATCGCCGCGACGATCTCGCCGTGCTCGGCGGAGACCTCAGGCTTCGGCGCGAGAAGCCACTCCTGCAGCAAGGGATCGGCAACAGCGAGAAAGCGCTCGAACGCGGCAAGCTCGGTCGCGTTCATGGCGGAAAGCCTCGCCTCGGCAAAGCGGCCGATCAGAAGATCGAGCTCCTTCGTGCCCCGGTGCGCGGCGCGCCAGGCCGCGCGTCGGCGGCGGGTCTCGAGATCGTCGCCCATGCTGGATATCCCGTCGGCTGCACGCCCCGGACCTTGACGGCAAGCGGCCGCCTGCCTTCTCTCGCCCGGCGGGCGCTGGTATAGCCCCCTCCCCGGCCTCTGTCAGCTGGACGCTCGCCAATGCGGCCCATTCTACTCTCGCCTCTTTTCTCGTCGGCGCAGGCGCTCGCCGGCATCGGGCCGCGTCTCGCCGTGCTGATCAAGAAAGCCGTCGTCACGCCGCCGGGCGTCTCGGCGCCGCGCGTTCTCGACCTCCTCTTCCACTTGCCGATGGCCGTCATCGATCGGCGCGCCGAGCCGTCCGTGCGCGAGGCGGTGCCCGGCACGATCGCGACCCTCAAGGTGCGCGTGCTCAAGCACAAGCCCTCCCCGCGCGGCAAGGCGAAGGCTCCCTACAAGGTCACGACCGAGGACGACAGCGGCCGCCTCGACCTCGTCTTCTTTCACGCCGAGCGCCAGTTCCTCGAGCGCCAGCTCCCCGTCGGCGAGACGCGCTACGTCTCGGGGCGCATCGAGCGCTACGGCGAGACGCTGCAGATGGTGCACCCCGACTACATCGTCGCGCCGGACGCGCGCGCCGATCTCCCCCTCCTCGAGCCGGTCTACCCGCTGACGGCCGGCCTCTCCGGCAAGGTGCTGATCAAGGCGAGCCGGCAAGCGCTCGACCGCGTCCCGGACCTTTGCGAGTGGCAGGAGGCGGCCTGGCTCGCGGCGCGCGGCTGGCCGCCATTCAAGGAGGCGCTCCACCGCCTCCACCGTCCGGCGGAGACGGGCGACGTGTCCGTGGGCGGCGCCCCGCGCCAGCGCCTCGCCTACGACGAGTTGCTCGCCAATCAGCTCGCGCTCGCGATCGTACGCGACAATTACAAGGCGCAGCGCGGCCGGCCCGTGACCGGCGACGGGCGCATCCGCCAGAAGCTCGCCGACGCCCTCCCCTTCACGCTCACGGAATCGCAGCGCCAGGCGATCCGCGACATCGCCGCCGACATGGCGGCCCCGCGCCGGATGCTGCGCCTCCTGCAAGGCGACGTTGGCTCGGGCAAGACCGTCGTCGCGCTCTTGGCGATGGCCATCGCCGTCGAGGGCGGAGCTCAGGCCGCGATCATGGCGCCGACCGAAGTGCTTGCGCGCCAGCACCTCGAGACGATCGAGCCGCTCGCGCGCGCCGCGGGCTTGAGGATCGCATTGCTGACGGGGCGAGAGAAGGGGCGCACGCGCGAGAGCCTGCTCGCCCGCCTCGAAGCGGGCGACATCGACATCCTGATCGGGACCCACGCGCTGTTCCAGGCCGAGGTTCGCTTCCGCGATCTCGCGCTCGCCGTCATCGACGAGCAGCATCGCTTCGGCGTCCACCAGCGCCTCGCGCTGCAGACGAAGGCGGGGGACGGCGGCGCCAATATGCTGGTGATGACGGCGACGCCCATCCCGCGCACGCTCCTCATGACCCACTACGGCGATCTCGACGTGTCGCGGCTCACCGAGAAGCCCCCCGGACGCAAGCCGGTCGTCACCACGGCGACCGCGCTCGAGCGGCTCGAGGACGTGATCGACGGGCTGCGCCGCGCCGTCGCCCAGGGCGCGCAGGTCTACTGGGTCTGTCCCCTGATCGAGAGCTCGGAGGTCTCGGAGCTTGCGGCGGCGGAAGCGCGCGCGGCGCACCTCGGTCAGATCTTCGGCGACCGCGTCGGGCTTCTTCACGGCGCGATGACGGGCGCTGCCAAGGACGCGACGATGGCCGCCTTCGCCGAGGGGCGCCTTACCATCCTCGTCGCCACCACCGTCATCGAGGTCGGCGTCAATGTGCCGAACGCGACGGTGATGGTGATCGAGCACGCGGAACGCTTCGGCTTGGCCCAGCTCCATCAGCTGCGCGGGCGCGTCGGGCGCGGCGAGCGCCAATCCTACTGCATCCTGCTCTACAAGGCGCCGCTGGGCGAGGCGGCGGAAGCCCGCCTCAAGATGATGCGCGAGACCGAGGACGGCTTCCTGATCGCCGAGAAGGACCTCGAGCTGCGCGGCGGCGGCGAGGTCCTCGGCGCGCGCCAGAGCGGCATGCCGGAGTTCCGCGTGGCCGAGGTGGCGGGCTTCGAGGTCTTGCTTGCGGCGGCACGCGACGACGCGCGCCTCGCGCTCGAGCGAGACCCCGCGCTCGTCACTCCGCGCGGGGAGGCGCTGCGCGCGCTCCTTTATCTCTTCGAGTGCGACGAGGCGGTGCGTCTTTTCCGGGCGGCGTGACAGCTTCCGGTGGCCTCGTGGTTTCAGGCGGTCTCGCGTTCGAGGCCGGCTCCGCCGCGCGCAGCGCGTTAGCCAGGCTCTTTGGTGCCGTCGCCGACTTCGCGGCGAGCTGCTTCAATCGCGCCTCGTAGTCCGGCACGACCATTCCGGCCGAGATCACGATCTTGGCGGCGTCCTCGATGCTCATCTTGAGGAACGTCACCTCGCGCTTGGGCACGAAGCAGATGAAGCCGGTCGGCGGCACGATGCCGGTCGGCATGAAGATAGTGAGCAGCTCCTCCTCCCCGCCGGGCTTCGTCAGGCTGATCTCGCCCTTGGTCTCCCCCGTCACGAACACGAGCGACCACAGGCCCTTCGAGGGGAACTCGATGAGGCCGACCTTCTGGAAGCCCTGGGCCGGACCGATGGTCGCGATGGCGGATTCGAAGATCTGCTTCAGCGCGCGGTAGACGTTGCGCACGATCGGCATGCGATCGAGCATCAATTCCCCGAACGAGATGAGCGAGCGGCCCAACAGGTTCGCGGCGAGAGCGCCGATCACCGTCAAGAGCACGATCCCGAACAGGAGCCCGATGCCCGGCACGGCGAACGGGAGATAGGTCTCGGGCAGATAGGCGCTGGGAACGAGAGGCTTGAACCACGCGTCGGCGACATTCATGAACCACCACACGATGTAGACGGTGATGGTCACCGGGCCGACGATGATGAGGCCCGTCACGAAATAGTTCCTGAGCCGCGCGCCGAAGCGATGCGGGGCAGCGCCGTCGCCCGCGGTCAATTGGTGCAAGCGCTCGGCGAGCCTCGCCTCAGTCTCCAAGGCATCGTCCTTGCGGACGCCCGCATCCTTGCCGGAGATCGACTCTGTCATGGGTGGGCATCGTGCGTCGCCCCCGCGACTGCGTCAACAGCGCCACGGGCGGGGCCTTGCGCGAGGCGCGGATAACTACTCGGTCACGACGAGGCAATCGTAACCGTGCGGCTTCAGGCTCTTGCAGAGCTGGGTCGGCTCGGTTGCGCTTGCGTAGGGACCGAGACGCACCCTGTAGAACGTGCCCATGCTGCCGATCACCGTCTCGTCGATCTGGGGCTCGACGTTGCCGATCCGGAAGCCCTGCTCCTTCTTCAGGCCAACTATGACGCGCTCGGCCTGATCGCGCGAGCGCACGGCCGCGACCTGCAGCCGATAGACCGCCGCGCCGGGAGGGGCCGGCTCGGACCAGGCGAACGTCTCCTTCGCAAGGCTCGCGGTCTGAACCGCGGTCGTGGCGGGCGGCGCGTCATGCCCGGATGCGACGACAGTTCCCGTGGTCCACTCGCCCGCGGGCGCCGAAGCGCCGTTCGCAGTTGCGCTCCCCGAGCTGAAGAGATTGCCGAAGAAGGAGGCGACCGAGCTTCCGCTCGTGCTCGTCGGCGCGGGCTCCGCGCTAGAGGCGGGCGGTGCGGGGGCAACAGCAGGAGCGGGAGCCGGCGCGGGAGCGATTGCGGGAGCTGGAGTGGGAGCGGGAGCCGGCTCGGGCGGTGGCGCTACGGCGATCCCTTGAGGCGCGGGTGCCGGCGGCGACTCCGTGGTTGGCGCCCAAGCGGAGACTTGAGCGGAGGGCGGCGGCGTCTGCGGGGCGGAAGTCTCAGCCGCAGGGCCCGCCGAAACCTGCGTCGCGCTCGGCGAGGCCGAGAAGAGATTGCCGAAGAAACCGGCGATTGAGCTTCCCCCGCTCGTACTCGAACCCGACGGCGCAGGCGCAGGCTCCTCGGCCGCAGGCGCAGGCGCGGCCGGAGCGGGAGACGTGGCGGGCGCCGGAGATGTCGTCACGTAGGATCCCGACACGGCGTCCGACAACTGCTGCGGCGCCCCCGACTGCGCGGGGGCGGCAGCCGTCACCCCGGTCGTCGTCACGGCTGGCGCTTGCCACGCCGGCGCACTCGCCGGTGCCGCCGTCGGGGCGGCCGGAGCCTGCGTCGGGGCTGGTGCTGGAGCGGGGCTGGTCGCAATCACGACAGGCGCCGGCGGGGATGGCGGCGCCGCAGCGGGAGCAGTGACGACCGGCGGGGCGGTGTCGCCGAGCCCCGCTTCCCGGTAGGCCGATTGGCGGTTGTCGATCGCCTGCGCGCGGTCGGCGTCGGAGAGCCCGCCCTTGAGCCAGACCGCCGTGGTCAGGTCGGAAATGGCCTGGGCGGGCTTGCCTTGCTTGCGATAGGCGACGCCGCGGTAGTAGAGCGCCTTGGCCATCTGCGGCGCAGGCAGTCCCCCGGTCGAAAGGGCGGTCGTCAACTGCTGTACGGCCTCCCCCATCTTCCCGGCCTCGAACGCCCGCGTGCCGGCGGCGTAGGCGCGCTGGGCGGCGGCCGGGTCCTTCTTGGCCGAATCACTGTCGCCTTGCGGCGCGCTTTGGGAATTGGCGGTGCTCGCGGGCAACACGAAAGCCACCGCCGAAGCGCACGCCGCCGCGGCGATCAAGTGGCAGAGATTGCGTTGGGTCGCGCGCCCCATCAAGAGACCCCTCTCTTTCCCAGCACGCAGACGCACCTCCCACGATGAAAGGATTATGTCAAACACAGGCTCGGGGCAATTCCGCGGCAGGGGGTCGATGGCGGTTTTCCCGCTATTCCACCGTTACCGACTTGGCGAGGTTGCGCGGCTGGTCGACATCGGTCCCCATGAAGACGGCGGTGTGGTAGGCGAGCAACTGCACGGGGACCGCGTAGACCAGCGGATTCGTGAATGGGTGGCCCGTCGGCGTCTCGATGTGGGCGGCGAGCTTGCATCCCGCCTTCTCGGGATTGGCGTTGGAAATCAGGATGATGTCGCCGCCTCGCGCCGCGACCTCCTGCAGGTTCGAGATCGTCTTTTCGAAGAGTTCGTCCTCGGGCGCGACGACGATGACCGGCACCTTCTCGTCGATCAGCGCGATCGGCCCGTGCTTGAGCTCGCCCGCGGCATATCCTTCCGCGTGGATGTAGGAGATCTCCTTGAGCTTTAGCGCGCCCTCGAGCGCGATCGGGTAGTTGATTCCGCGTCCGAGGTAGAGAACGTCGCGCGCCTTGGCGAGGTACTGGGCGAGCTGCTCGAACTGGGCCTCGTTGCGCAGATGCGTCGAGATGAGGCGGGGAACCTCGGTCAGGGCCTTGACCAGCTCGTGCTCGGTCTCGGCCGAGAGCGCGCCGCGCGCCCGCCCGAGCGCAATCGCAAAGCAGGCGAGAGCCGCGAGCTGGCAGGTGAACGCCTTGGTCGAGGCGACGCCGATCTCGGGACCGGCAAGGGTCGGCAGCACGGCATCCGACTCGCGGGCGATCGTCGACGTCCGGACGTTGACGATCGACACGATCCTTTGACCTTGCGCCTTGCAGTAGCGCAGCGTCGCCAGCGTATCGGCGGTCTCCCCCGACTGCGAGATGAAGAGGGCGAGGCCGCCCTTGGGAAGGGGCGCCTCGCGGTAGCGCAGCTCGGAGGCGATGTCGATCTCGACCGGCACGCGCGCGTAGCGCTCGATCCAGTACTTGCCGACGAGACCCGCGTAGTAGGCAGTGCCGCAGGCCGAGATGGTGATGCGGCTCACGCCCGCAAGATCGATGCCGAGATCGGGCAAGTCCACCGTCGCCTGCGCCATGTCGAGATAGCTCGCGAGCGTGTGGCTGATCACGTCCGGCTGCTCGTGGATCTCCTTCGCCATGAAATGGCGGTGATTGCCCTTGTCGACGAGGAGCGAGCTCGCGACCGACTTGATGCGCGGGCGCTCGACACGCGCGCCCGTCCGGTCGAAGATCTCGACGCCCGAGCGGCGCATCACGGCGCAGTCGCCTTCCTCGAGATAGGTGATGGCATCGGTAAAGGGCGCGAGCGCGATGGCGTCGCTGCCGAGGTACATCTCGCCCGGCCCGTGGCCGATCGCGAGCGGGCTCCCCTGGCGCGCGGCAATCATGAGGTCGTCGTGGCCGGCGAAGATGATGCCGAGCGCGAACGCTCCCTGAAGGCGGGCAAGTGCCGCCCTCACCGCTTCGACCGGCCCGAGGCCCTTGCCCATCTCGTCGGTGATCAGGTGGACGACGGCTTCCGTGTCGGTATCGGTCTCGAACTTGTGGCCGCGGGCGCTGAGCTCGGCCTTGAGCTCGCGGTAGTTCTCGATGATGCCGTTGTGGACGACGGAGACCTTGCTCGACATGTGCGGGTGGGCATTGCGCTCAGTCGGCCGGCCGTGCGTCGCCCAGCGCGTGTGGCCGATGCCGGTGCGGCCCTTGAGCGGCTCCAGGACGAGACGGGTCTCGAGGTTCCTGAGCTTGCCCTCGGCGCGCCGGCGCTCGAGGTGTCCGTTCTCCACCGTCGCCACTCCCGCCGAGTTGTAGCCGCGATACTCGAGCCGGCGCAGCGCATCGACGAGGTCGGTGGCCACCGCTTTCGAGCCGAGAATTCCAACGATGCCGCACATGGGCCAATCTATCTCCGCAGGGACTGCCGCCTACCGGGGTACGCGGCCAAGGCCGAAATCTTCAAGTCAAACCCTATTTCCATTCTTAACGTCACCCTCGCTGCGCCTTGCGCTTGGCCATGAGGGCGCGGAACTTCGCCGCCCACAGCGGCCGTTCCTCCTGCTTCCCGCGCTCGAGCGCCAGGGCGTCGGGCGCCACGTCGCGGGTGATGACGCTGCCGGAGCCGATGTAGGCGCCCTCGCCGATCGTGACGGGCGCGACCAGCGAGCTGTTCGAGCCGATGAAAGCCCCGGCACCGATCTCGGTGCGGTGCTTCAGGAACCCGTCGTAGTTGCAGAAGATCGTCCCGGCGCCGATGTTCGCTCCGGCCCCTACCGAGCCGTCGCCGAGGTAGGAGAGATGATTGGCCTTGGCGCCGTCGCCGAGCGTCACGTTCTTGATCTCGACGAAGTTGCCGACGTGCACCTCGGGGCCGAGATCCGCGCCCTTGCGCAGGCGGGCGAACGGGCCGACGCGCGCCCCGGGTCCGATGCGGGCCCCCACGATGTGGCAGTTGGCCAGGATCTCGGCGCCGTCGCCGACGACGACGCCGGGTCCGAAGAAGACGTTGGGCTCGATCACGACGTCGCGGCCGAGGCGCGTGTCGAAGGAGAGCCAGACGGTCTCCGGCGCCACGAGCGTTGCGCCGTCGGCCATCGCGGCCGCCCGCGCGCGGGCCTGCCAGATCGCCTCGGCGGCGGCGAGCTCGGCGCGCGAATTGACGCCAACAACCTCGTCCTCGGTGCCGATGACAACCGCTGCCTCGAGGCCCTTCGCCCGCGCGATCTCGATGATGTCGGTCAGATAGTACTCGCCCTTGGCGTTGGCGTTGCCGATCTCGGCGAGAGCACGCGCCGCATCGTCGAGCCGCAGCGCCATGAGGCCCGAGTTGCAGAGGCGCACGGCGCGCTCGGCTTCGCTCGCGTCCTTGGCTTCGCGGATGGCAAGCAGCTCGCCGCCTCCCCCCGTGAGAAGGCGGCCGTAGGCGCCGGGCTCGCGCGCCTCGAAGCCCAGCACGGCAACGGCGGCTCCCCCGTCCAGCGCCGCGAGCAGGCGGCCAATCGTCTGAGGCTCGATCAGGGGAGTGTCGCCGTAGAGCACGACGATGTCGCCCCTGTGCCGGGCGATGGCTTCCTTGGCCGCGAGCACGGCATCGGCGGTCCCGCGCTGCTCCGGCTGCACGTAGACCTCCACCTCGGGGACCATGCGAAGGGCCGCGTCGCGCACCTCCTCCATGTCCGGGCCGATGACGACCGCGAGGCGATCGCATCCCGCGACTTGCGCCACGGACAGCACGTGGCCGAGCAGCGAGCGGCCGGCGATCGCGTGGAGGACCTTGGGCCGGGCCGACTTCATCCGCGTGCCCTTGCCCGCGGCGAGTACGACGGCGAGAACGGACGGCCGCGTCATGGATCCTCGTGTGACGGTCGAGGGATGTCATCGACTTGCGGTTGCGCGCTGGTCATTGCCCCGCCATGCCCCCTGTCGAAGGTTCGCATCGCATGATCACGCGGCAAGCGCATCCTTATCAAGACTCTCGCCGATTCTGCCTAAACTGTCCCTTGTCCTCCGATGCGTAGTCGGATCGTTTCGAGGTAACCCATAGCTGTCGCAATGGTTTTCCTACCTTAGGATTGCATCCACAGCTCTCGTCCACAGGTTACCCCCCGCGCGTTGACCTCCCTGCCCGACTCATCCACGACTTAATCGATTGGGGCGCGGCCTTGCGGGAGGAGGCGTCACCGAGTTCAGGCTAATGTTCGCAACTCCCATAAGATCGAACGACAAGACGGGGACCCCCATGACTGAACCGAACGCACGTCCTAAGGCGAAGCGGGGTACGTTCACCGCATACGCCATCCTATGGCTTGTACTGGCAGGTCTGGCACTCGGCTATCTCGTTGTCCTTTCCGCCAACCCGGCAATGATCGCCGAGCTCACGGGAGCGAGGAGATCGGACGACGCCTCCGAGCATGCTGAGACCCAAGAGTTTATTGCCACTCTCTCCGCCGAAATGCGAGCGCTGCACGAGAGCTTCGGCGAGGTGCGCCGTGAGCTCGGCGACGTGAAATCGGAGATTGCCGCACGCGCTGAGCGAGAGAACGAGCTCAACGTGCGGCTCGCTGCGCTCGAGACCTCGGCCGCGGCAACGGCCGAGGCCTTGGCGGCGCAAACGGCCGCGGCAAAGGCCGCGACGACCAAGACCGCCGCCAAGGACGCGAAGAAGGAGGCGGCCAAGACCGCATCCGACGCCAAGAAGGCCGCTCAAGCCGCAGCGGCTCCCGCCGCCGCCAAGCCGGCCCCCAGCGCCGCGCCTGCTCAGACCCCTGCGGCGGGCACCACGCTCGAGACCGGCAGCGTCGAAGGGGGCGGTGTATCGCCGTTCGGTCCCGCCGTCGTGAAGCCGGCCAAACGTCCGATCGGCCTTTCGCTCGGCTCGGGACCGTCCGTCGACTCGCTCAGGCTCAACTGGAGCGTGCTCGCCGATCAGAACGCCGACACGCTGCGATCGCTTCAGCCTCACTATGTGACCGGCATCAACGGCTCGGATCTCACCTTCGAGCTGATTGCCGGTCCGGTGTCGTCGACGGCGGAGGCCACGCGCATCTGCAATGAGCTGATCCAGAGGGGCAACGCCTGCAGGGTCGGCGAGCTGGCGGGCACCGCGCTTTAAGCGTTCGCGATCGCCGTCACTCCGGACGAGCAAAGCTCAATTTCGTCATTCCGGACAAGCGGACCCCGGACTTGATCCGGGGGACGCGCTGATCCGGAACCCAGCGCAAAGCTGCCGAAGGCACAAAATACTGCGTCTTCGACGACTCTTGCGCTGGGTTCCGGGTCGGGCTCCGGCGATGCCGTCGCCCGCCCGGAATGACGACATTTTGGTTCGATGCGCGCCGTCAACGGACGGCGATTAGCGATTTCG
This sequence comes from uncultured Alphaproteobacteria bacterium, assembly GCA_963699485.1. Classification (GTDB taxonomy): domain Bacteria; phylum Pseudomonadota; class Alphaproteobacteria; order Rhizobiales; family Hyphomicrobiaceae; genus Hyphomicrobium_C. The sequence goes on from CAVOUC010000028.1 coordinate 175,976, forward strand.
TAAGGCCGAACGCGCGCTCTCGGTCGATTGCCGCATCCGGAAAGAGCCGGCGCATCTGCTCCATGTCGAGGAGCGAGGCATCCTCGACGAAGCGCATCCCGTCGTCGATCGTCTCGGCCTTGGGGAAGAACCCGCACGCACGCCGGCGCACAATTCCGAGCCGCACGGGCGCCGGCAGCCAATGGAACAGCGGAAAACGGAAGTGGGGCTCGACGGGGAACCAGAAGTTCGGCGTCTGAACGAAATAGCGCGGCGCGAGACGGCGCACCTCGTTCGCCATCCCCACCATGTCGCGCCAGCGCCCGACGTGCTCAATGACCGAGTTCGAATGGACGACGTCGAAGGCGTTGTCCGCGAACGGGAGCGTCCTCGCGTCGCCGGCGAGGCTCATGAAGCGCGGATCGGTGACGGGCTCGGCCTCGAGGTTGACGAGCGTGATGTGGACGTCGCGCCCGCTCCAGGCCTCGGCGAGCGCCCGCCAATAGGATTGCGTGCCGCCGATGTCGAGGATGCGGGCCCGGCCGCGCTCGGCGATGACGGCGTCGACGAGATCGAGAAAGCGGGCAAGCCGCCGCAGCCGGTAGGCATTGCGGTCGTGGGCCGCGAACGGGGCCGAGCCGAGGGTCGTCTCTGTCACGGACATGGGCTGAGGATCTCGGCTGGGGCCACGGGCTCGTCGGTGCAGACGCTAACCGCCAAATCCGAGCAAGAACCGCGCCACCGGGCCGTGTTTACTTTCGTTTACCCCGGCGTCCGCCCGGCCCGGGCCGCGAACGCACCCGCAATGGCGTACCAGGCCTCCTTGCGGCCGAGCGCGGCGTCGTAAGGTAAAGGCCTTGGCGCCTTGAGCTCGAGGGTGCCGGCCTCGCGGGCAACGTCGCGATACCAGGTGTAGCTGTCGGCCAAGCCCCACATGTTCACGACCTGGACGGCGGGGACGTCGAGCACTGCGTTAAGGAACTCGCGATAGCGGCGCGCGACGCCCCGGTCGCGCTCGATCGCGTCGGCCGGGAATCCGCGGTCGTCCACGTCGAGCTCGGTGATGTAGATCGCGACGCCCTCGGCGGCGATGTCCGAGATGAAACGGGCGAAGACCTGATCGTCGAAGGGATATTGCGGTTGCAGATGTCCCTGGAAGCCCACCGCGTGAAGCGGCACGTCCTTGTCGCGCAGACGCTTGACGAGCGCCATGAATTCGGTGCGCACCGTGCGGCCGAGGTCGTCGTCGCGCTCGCAGAACGCCTCGTTGACGAGCAGCCTGGCGCGAGGATCGGCGGCAGCGGTGCGCCGTAGCGCCCGCTCGATGTAGTCGGGGCCAATGGCGTCGTACCAGGCGCCCTTGCGGTAATTTCCCGGCTCGCCGTCCCACGGCGCGAACGGCTCGTTGACCACGTCCCAGGTGTGAATGCGCCCGGCGTAGCGCCCGGCCGTCTCGTCGATATGGCTGTCGAAGACACGGGCCGCCTCGCGGCGCGACTGGCGCTTGATCCACTCGGGCAGGTAGTCGTTCCAGATGAGGGTCGTCGCGCGAAACGGGAGCTTCAGGCCCTCCGCGTAGGCAACGAGGCGATCGGCGGGCGCGAAGTTGGCCTCGGGGCCCTCGGGACGCATCCAGCCGAACGTGAGCGACGTCGCATCGATGAGGATGCGGCACTCTCTCTGCACGAGCGCGCCGTAGCCCGCGTCCTCGAACACCTCCTTCTCGATGCAGGTGCCGAACTTGATGCCCGCGGCCTCGGCGAGCGCGCCGATCGAGTCGCCGTCGGCGCCCCCCTGCGCCCACGCGGGGCAGCGGCCTGCGAGCCCGGCCGCAAGGCCGGTCGCCCCGAGCGCCGTCAGCACGCTCCGCCTGTCGATCCTGGTCAAATCGCCACCGTTGCCAGCATGATGCAGGCGCCGACCCTCGTCTGCACGAGGGTCCGATGCAAGAATTATGCTGCGCACGACGGTAAATGCCTTAACGCGCGACCGCGGTGATTACAGCTGGTCGGCGTTGAAGGTGTCGCAGGTCTGCATGTCGCCGGTCGAGAAGCCCTGCTTGAACCAGCGCACGCGCTGGGCGGCGGTGCCGTGGGTGAAGGCGTCGGGCACGACATGGCCCTGGGTGCGCTTCTGGATCATGTCGTCGCCGATCTGGCTCGCCGCATTCAGCGCCTCCTCGATATCGCCCGGCTCGAGGCGCCGCTTCACCTGATCGTTGAGGTTCGCCCACACGCCGGCGAGGCAGTCGGCCTGCAGCTCCATCATGACCTGGAGCCGGTTGGCGTCGGTCTCGTCCATGCGCTCCTTGAGCTCCTGCACCTTGTCGGCGATGCCGAGCTGCTTCTGCACGTGATGGCCGACCTCGTGGGCGATGACGTAGGCCTGCGCGAAGTCGCCCGGCGCGTTGAAGCGGCGCTTCAGCTCATCATAGAACGAGAGGTCGATATAGACCTTCTCGTCGATCGGACAGTAGAACGGTCCCATGGCCGACATGCCGACGCCGCAGGCGGTGCGCGTGCCGCCCGAGAAGAGCACCAGCTGCGGATCCCTGTATGTCCGGCCGAACCCCTCGAACACGCGCTGCCATACGTCCTCGGTGTCGGCGAGGACGCGGGAGATGAAGGTCTTCATCGCGTCCTCGGCCTGGGGCACGCTCCGCTTCTCGCCCGTGGGTCCGGGAAGGCCGGGAATGTCGGGCGTGCGCTCGGCCGTGCGCCGCGGCGCCTGCTGCTCGGTCTGCGGGAAGCGGACGTCGGGGTAGTTGCCGCCGCCACCAGGGCCAAAGAGCACTTCCAGCGGGTTGATGCCGAAGAACAGCATGATGGCGCCGATGATGAGCAGCGTCGTGAGGCTGATGCCGCCGCGCCCACCCATGGGGATCTGGATGCCCCGGCCGCTCGGAAACGGGAACATGCCGCCGCCGCCGTCCTCGCCGCGGCGATCCTCCACGTTCCTGCTCTCTCGATCCTGCTCGTCGTAACGCATGATGCCGTCCTCGTCGCAACGCTGTCCGCCCTGGGCGAATTTTTGCCCATACTGCACGCTCGACACGCTTCGACAAGGGCCCAACGGAAATGAGGATCGTCGACGCCGGGCAGCGCAATTGCTCGGTTGCCCCCGCGCGTGCTAAACGGCTGATGATTGCGTGCGGCCGGCTCGGCCTCGCGCATGGCAGGGGCCCCGCGACGGGAACGCGGGGAAAGTTGGGGGAAGAGCCGTGTTGTTGCGTCCGCATCCGCCGTTCCGGGCAAAGCCCCTGAAGCCGGCTGCCCCGGCGTGTCCGCCGCGGGCCGCGGCGTGCGAGGGAGAGGCGAGCCTCGAGCACATCGTCAACGTTAAGGGCTTGCGCCGGCCGCTCAAGACGCCGGCCGCCGCGATCCCCCATCGCCTGCGCGTGCTCGGCCGTCGCGAACGGGCACTTTAGCCGAGACGCGTCTCACCCGTCCCTGCTGCCCGAGACGAGCGTGTAGGTGAGGACGCGCTTGGCCTCCGTCCATGGCTCGACCTTGAGCGCGAACTCCGCGTAGTGGGGCATCTCGCGGTGGGCCCTGAAGGCCGCCTCGTCGGAATAGACCTCGTAGAGCAGGAAGGAGGAAGGATCGACCGGGTCGGCGGCGACGTCGAAGCGCCGGCACTCGCGCTCGCGCTCGCGTGTCGTCTGCGCGTGGGCGAGGAGCGCCGCCTCGAGCTCGTCGCGGAATTCGCGCTTCGCCTCGAAGAATACCACGACCACGAACATGATCACTCCAAGGACACGGCTCCTCTTGCCCCGTCGCCGCAAGGGAAGCATGGGCGTTAACGAATCGTAAAGGGTCTCGCGGTAGGAATTTGTTAACGATTTGCGCGGCCCGGACCCTCAAATGGACGATCTTTCCGCCCTTCCCCGCCCGACCTCCTCCTTGAACGACGCCGCCAACGACACGGGCCGCGTCGCGTTCTGCGGACCCTACGTGCTCTCCGCCATCACCGGATATCCCGTGAGCAAGGTCGAGGACGCAATCCGCGCCCACCGCGAGGTCCCCGCCGGCCGCCGCCCCGTCGTGCGCGGCACCTACGCCGACGAGGTCGAGGCGGCGCTCGCCGCGTTCGGCTACACGATGATCCTCAAAGAGAGCTTCATGCACGAGGCGAGGAAGAAGCGCCCGACGGTGTGGGCGTGGATGCAGAAGCCGAGGAGCGCCTGGGCCCACTACATTCTCGCCATCCACAAGGGCAAGGAAGGACACTGGATCCTGATCAAGGGCGTCAAGATGTGCGACACCTACACCGAGGGGCGCTGGACCTTCGTCTGCGACGGGCCGCATCGGGGCGCGCGCATCATGGAGGTGTTCGAGGTCAGGAAGTCGCTCGAGGATTGAACGGTTGCGCCGCCGCAAGGGCGTCTCAGGTCGGGAGCAAAGCGCGGGCGGCGCCGGGGCGAACGCTGACATGGAGCAGCTCGCCGGGCGCGAAGGCTTTTGCGCCGGCCCGCCGCGGCGCATCGATCGTGAGCGCCGTTCCGTCCTCGAGCTCGACGTGAACGCGCAAACTCGACCCATGAAAGACCGTGGCGACGATGCGGGCCGGCGCCGCACCGGGAACCGCGGCGGGCTCGATCAGGATGTCCTCGGGGCGGATGCACACGGCAATCGGCTCGCCCCGGCCCGGGAACGGCTCGGCGCCGTTCGCCAGCGCCTCGAAGGCGAGCGGACCGACGGCAACCCTCAGCATGTTGGCTTTCCCGTCGATCGCCCGGCTTTCGAGCACGTTCATCGTGCCGATGAAGCTCGCGACGAAACGCGTCACGGGGGCGTCGTAGAGCACGGGCGGGGTCGCGACCTGCTCGACGCGTCCGCGGTTCATCACCGCGACGCGGTCGGAGATCGAGAGGGCTTCCTTCTGGTCGTGGGTCACCATGATGAAGGTGGTGCCGAGGCGCGCCTGCAGCCGTTTGAGCTCGACCTGCATCTGCTCGCGCAAGTGTGCATCCAACGCCGACAGCGGCTCGTCGAGCAAAAGCACGCGCGGCTCGCAGACGAGAGCCCGCGCAAGAGCCACCCGTTGTTTCTGTCCGCCGGAGAGCGCCGAGACCTTGGTCTCGATCTTGTCGGCGAGGTCCACGAGGGCGAGGGCGCCGGCGACCTTGCTGCGGATCGCGTCTGCTCCGAGGCTGCGCAGCGACAACCCGAAGCCGACGTTCTCGGCGACGTTCATATGCGGAAATAGCGCATAGTCCTGGAACACCGTGTTCACGGGCCGGTCGTAGGGACGAAGCGCGGTGATGTCGCGCCCGTCGAGCAGCACGCGCCCCGCGCTCGGCTCCTCGAACCCGGCAACGACGCGGAGGCAGGTTGTCTTGCCGCAGCCGGACGGACCGAGCAGGGTCAGAAACTCGCCCTGCCTCACCTCGAGATCGATGTGATCGAGGCCGACCGTGCCTCCCGGAAACACCTTGGATACCGCATCGAGACGCAGAAGCGGCTCAGGCGCCATTGCCGACCTCGGACGGTCTTGCCGTATTGATCCAGACGATCTCGCAGCGCTCCGTTCCCGAATTGCGGAAGGCGTGCTTCAACGTGCTCTTGAAGGCGAAGCTGTCGCCGGCCTTCAGGCGGTAGACGACGCTGTCGACGGTGAGCTCCACCTCGCCCGCACGCACGAGGCCGAACTCGTGGCCGGCGTGGGCGTAGACGGCCTGCGTGCCGCCGTTCGGCTCGACATAGACCAGGAGGCCGGTGAGGACGGCGCCCGGCGGCGACAAGAGCTCCTTGCGCATCCCCTCGGACCGGACCGGCAGCTCACGGCGATCGGGCGCGCGCACGATGTAGAGATCGCTTGCCGCGTCGGCTCCATCGGCGAACAGGCTGTGCGGCTCGATCCCGAGCGCGCTCGCGAGCGGCCACAGCACCCGCACCCTGAGCGAGGTCAGCCCGCGCTCGATCTGGCTCAGGGCCCCGACGGAGATGCCGGCCCGCTGCGCCACGTCCGCGAGGGCGAGATTGCGCTCGAGCCGGAGCGCGCGGATGCGGCGCCCGACGCGCACATCCGCCTCCGAAGTCTCCGGCGCCGCCGCTTCCGCACCTTCGTCGAGCATATCGCTCATGTCGTCAGCTATCACGGCTTTGTCCTGCACCGAACGAGCCGCGCCGGCGCGAACCGGCGCGGCCAGTCTTGCTCGTCAGCCGCCGGCCTTTACCTTCTCGAACAGCTTGGTGAGATCGTCGTTCTGCTTCAGCGGATGCAGAAAGATGGTCGTCTTCAAGGCGATCTCAGGATCGGCGGGAAGCTGAAGGCGATCCAGCTCCTCCTTCGGCACCAGGGTGAAAGCCTCGCTGTTCGCGGTGCCGTAGCCGTATTGCGAGATCAGCTCCTTGCTGGAAGCGGGCTCCATGCGGCTGTTCATGAAGTCATAGGCAAGGTCGACGTTCTTGGCGTCCTTCATCAGCACGAAACCGCAGGTCCACGTGAGCATGCCCTCCTTCGGCTTCATGAACTCGACGCTGACGCCTTGCTTCTTGAGCGCCACGGCGGAGTCGTTCCAGGTCATGGCCGCAATCACTTCGCCGCTCGCGAGCGCCTGCTGGACCGATGTCACGTCGGTCGAATAGTTGCGCATGAGCGGCCGCTGCTCGCGCAGCTTGGCCCCAACCTTCTCCATGTCCGCCTGGCTCAGGTCGAACGGGTTGACACCGGCCACGATGGCGGCGACGACGGGCGTATCGTGCACGGCGTCGATCGTCGACATGCGGCCGCTATACTGCTTGTCCCAGAGGAGGTTCCAGCTCATCTCCGGATTCTTGATGAGGTCGGTGCGGTAGGTGATCGAGGTATTGCCCCAGTCCCAAGGCACCATCCACACCTTGCCGTCGCCGGCCTGGATGTCCGGCAGGTTCTTGAAGACGGGGAACACCTTGTCCCAGTTCTTCAGCCGCTTGGTGTCGATGGGTTGCAGCAGCCCCTCCTTGTTCCAGCGCGCGATCTTGTCGTAGCAGGGATGGGCGATGTCGCTGCGAAAACCGGCCTTGACCTTGGCGAAGGCATCATCGTCGTCGGTGAACATCGACGCTTCGACGCCGTCGGGATGCGCGGCGAGGAAGCTCTTGTTGAAGTCGGGCAGCTCGTATCCCGACCATGTGAAATAGGTGAGCTTGTCGGCAGCCCAAGCGGGCGCGCCGGCGGCGAATGCGACGAGCGCAAGGACGCCGACGGTCCTGAGAAGCCTAGCCTTTGTCGTCGATCTCTGCATGGGATGAACCTCTCTGTTTGGGGCGACTAGGGTCGCGCCGGAGCGCCGGTCACCCCGACCGGCAGCGCGATCGCGCCGCTGACGCCGCGGCGGCGGATGAGTTCGGCCGCCGTCGCGATGGCGATGGAGACCGCTAATATGACCGAGCCCAGCGCCATGACGACGGGCAGGGTGTTGGGAAAGCGCAGCTGGCCCCAGATGAAGATCGGCAGCGTCGCGTCGGAGCCGGCCAGAAAATACGCGACGATGAACTCGTCGAACGAGGTGAGGAACGACAATAGGAACGCCGAGGCGATGGCCGGGACGGCGAGCGGCAGCATCACGCGGCGAAAGGTCGTCCATTCGCTGGCGCCGAGGTCCATCGCCGCCTCGCTCAAGCTGCGCGGCAGCGCCGCAAACCGCGCCCGCAGGATGACGACCGCCGTCGGCAGGGCGACCAGCGTATGGCCGAGCACGATCGACGCGCGCGAGGGGCCGAGCCCGGCGAGGTTGACGAGGATGAGGAGTGCAATGCCGACGATCACGCCCGGAATGAGGATCGGCAGCCTCGAGAGCGCGGAGATGGCGTGGGAAACGCGATCGCCTGCCGTGATCTCCATATAGGCGATCGTGACGCCGGCCGCCGTCGCGAGGAGCGCCGCGCTGAGACCGATGAGGAGGCTCGTCTTGAGCGCGCGATGCATAGTGTCGTTGTCGAAGAGGCTCTGATACCAGGCGAGTGTAAAGCCCTTGAGCGGGAAAGCGGCCTGGATCGAATCGTTGAACGAGAACAGCGGAATGAGTGCGATCGGCAGATAGAGGAAGACGATATAGGCCACGATATAGGCCTCGAGCCAGGGCGTTCCGTCGTGAGCGCGGGCCCTCATGTTCGGCTCCCGAAGCGCTTGTCGCCGTAGCGCGCGGCGACCACGACGGCGAGGATCACCATCATGACGACGACCGAAAGGGCCGAGCCGAACGGCCAGTCGTTCGCCTTGCCGAACTGGGCCTGGATGATCGATCCGATCAAGGTGCTGGAGGGGCCACCGACGAGGGCCGGCGTGACGTAGTCGCCGACCGTCGGCACAAAGACGACGAGCGCGGCCGCGAGCACGCCCGGCATGGACATCGGCAGGATCACCTTGCGAAAGACGGCGAAGGGATGCGCGCCGAGGTCCGAGGCCGCCTCGATGAGCGAGCGCGGAATGGTCTCGAGCGCGACGTAGATCGGCAGGATCGCGAACACCGCATAGGCATGCGCGAGCGTCACGACGACGGCCGCCGGCGTGTTGAGAAAGGCCAGGATCGGCTCGGCCGTGAGCCCGGTCGTCAGCAGCGCGGAGTTCAGAACGCCGTTGTAGGCGAGCACGATCTTCCACGCGAATACGCGGAGCAGATAGCTGGTCCAGAACGGCAGCGTGACAAGGAACAGGAGCAGGCCGCGACGCGGGCCGGCATGAAACGCGAGGTAGTAGGCCACGGGATAGGCAGCGGCGACGGTGCCCAGCGTGACCAATCCCGCGATCACCAGCGAGCGCAACAGCACCTTGGCGTAGAGCGGGTCGGCGAGAGCGGATGCGAAGTTCGAGAGCGTGAAGCCCGCTCCCAGGAGCGAGCCCTCGTTGTGGCGGAAGCCGAGCAGGAGCACGAGGCTCAGCGGAAACAGCACGAGGCCGACGGTCGCAATCGCCCCAGGCGCCGTCATGCCCGCCAGGAAGAGCCGGCGGGAAGCGCCGGAGTGGGGAACCGCAGGGCCACTAACGCCAGACGACATTGGCCTCAGGCTCGAATTCCTGAAATGAGGTCACTATTTTTCACAATTCCGAATATGTCAATCTCCATGGCAGGGCCCAATCGCGCGGCCGGCTGGGCATGGCGGAGCAAAGAGAATACCGCACCGCATTCCTATCTGCCGCGCGGCGGGGTGAATGACGCTTCATAAATTTCACTGTTGTGAAAGACAGGCCGCACACTCATCTCTGCAGCTCGGAGCCCGCGCGAGGGGCCTTTTGCGCGCCGCGCAGAAGCCTTGCTGTCAAGACGGCAGCAGTGACCGCCGCTGCCGCCGATAACCCGGCGGCGACTTCGAAAGCATAGACGAACGCCTCGCGCGCGGTGCCGATAAGCTGCGTCCCGCTTTCGCCGGGGAGCTCTCTCGCCACCGCGATGGCGCCCCCAAGCGTATCCCTTGCAACCTCGACGGCGTGCGGCGGAAGGCCGGCGAGTGCCTCGTCCGCCATCACGGCGCGATAGACGGCGGTCACGATGCTGCCGAGCACGGCGATGCCGAGCGCGCCTCCGAACTCGAAGCTCGTCTCCGAGATCCCGGACGCGGCGCCTGCGCGCTCTGGGGGGACTTGGGCCATGACCAAGTCCGTCGTTATCGTGCCGATCGGTGCTATCCCGAGGCAAAGGACGAGCATTCCCACGAACAGCGGCCACACGGTTTGTGCAGAGCTCAGCTGGGTGAGCAGGCCAAAGCCGACCGCCGAGAGCAGAAAGCCGGCGGCGATCACCGTCGAAGGCGGGAAGATACGCACGAGAGGCGGGGCGGCCATCGACCCGCAATGCGAACACGATGCCCGACGGAGCCGTCCAAATGCCGGCCTCGAGCGGTCCCATGCCGAGCACGAGCTGCAAGTATTGGGCAATGAACAGAAACGTGCCGAACACGACGAAGAGGCCGATCACGTTGCACCCGAGCGCCGCGCTGAAGGCCGGCGCACGAAACAACTTCACGTCGATCAGCGGGTCAGCAAGCCGGGACTGCCGGCGGAAGAAGGCGACACCGATCGCGAGGCCAGCGGCGATCGCAAGACCGTGGGGGAGCGCCCAGCCATCCTCCGCAATCCGCTTGATGCCGTAGATGATCAGCAGCACCGACGCGACAGACTGCGCGGCGCTCGGGATATCCATGCGCCCTGCGCCGGGATCGCGAAATTCCGGCAGCAGCACAGGTCCCAAGGCCAGCAGCAAGAACATGATCGGCACGTTGAGCAGGAACACGGCGCCCCACCAGAAGTGCGCGAGGATGGCGCCGCCGACGAGCGGGCCGATGGCGGCGCCGGCGGAGAAGCTCGCGATCCAGACGCCGATCGCGAACGTGCGCTCGGCAGGATCGCGGAACATGTTGGTGATGAGCGACAGCGTCGATGGCGACAAGGTCGCCGCCGAGACGCCCTGGAGCGCACGCGCCGCGATCAGCATCCCGGCGCTGGTCGAGAAAGCAGCGAGCACCGACGTCAGGCCGAAGGCCGCGGCGCCGATGAGGAGCAGGCGGCGCCGGCCGATGCGGTCGCCGAGCGTCCCCATGGTGATCAGCGAGCCCGCCAGCAGGAACCCGTAGATGTCGACGATCCACAGCAGCTCGGCCGAACTCGGCTTCAAGGCCACGGCGATCTGGGGAACCGCCAGGTGGAGGACGGTCAAGTCCATCGAGTAGAGAACGCACGGCAAGGCAATGACGGCCAAACCGATCCAGTCGCGCCGCGTCGCTTTCGGGCCGTTGAGCACGGTCTCTTGGGACATCGGCGAAGCTGGACTCCACGCGGGCGACGGCGGGTCTTAGCGCCGGCGGCGGGGAATGTCACGGTCGTGTCCTGACGACAATCTGCCGGCAACGGCCCTCCCGGCACTCAGCGGCCGATGAGCGACATGGTCGCGTTGGGGATCACCTGCATCAGGAGATCCGGTCCGACCGAGATGTCCCCGGTAAAGGGCCGATTGTACGCGGCAATCAGCAGCAGGGACATCGCGATGCCGGTTGCGAACAGCGCCAGCGCAATCGCGCAAGTCGTGCGGTTGTCGCTGTGAACCATGGCAATGGCGACCAACGTGCAGAGCGCCTGGAGCAGCAGGCCGGTCCACTTGATGGCGCTCACGGACGACTGGCTGACGACAATACGCTGACGGCGCGCGTCGAGCGCCTTTTCGAGCGCATTGACGATCTCGCTCTGCGCGGTCCGCTGACCGTCGCTCGAAGGGCTCAAGGCGAGCGCGGTCCACAGGGCCTCGATCAAGGCCGCGGGCGGCGCCGAGAGAGTCGCCTGCTGGTGCGCCATCGCCGGCCATTCGTCGCTCGCGGCATGCTCGATATGCCGGCCGACGAGGGCTCTCAAGCGCGCTTCCTCCTCCGGCGGAAAGACGGCAGCCAGAAGAATGACCCCTCGAAGGGCGCTCGTTTCGGTGGCGACCGCCACCTTGGCCCGGTCGAAGTCGCTCCAGACCTGAGAGGCGACGAAGGCGACGAGAAGTCCGAAGATGATGCCGAGCGGCGGCAGCATGCCGGGCGACAGAGCCTTGAACGCGCGCCTCTCTGCGTCGACCGCGAGCCTCGTCACTATCCAATAGACGGCGGCGGCGAGGCCATAGGTCGCGCCGAATACGATTAGCGCCATCCACCCGACCGGGAGATTGAACAGCCAGTCGCCCATCGCCTGTTCCCCCAAGAGCCCGCGGGGGCGGCAATGTGGACCTTGGCGAACCGGCCCGCAACTGCCGCCCGCCTCAAAACGGATCGAAGCAGTCGTAGTTGTGCTGCCTTACGATTTTTCCTTCCCGGAACTCGAGGAAGATGGCAAACCGCGCCCGCATCTGATCCCCGACCTTGAGACTTCCAAGGGGCACGGCGAGCTTTCCCGTCCAAATCAGCTCCATGGCCACGTGCGCCCCGCTCGCCACCACGCCGCAGACTTCGAAACGCTGCTGCAAGAGGACGGACTGACCCCGCCTCGCCCCTTCGATCAGGCCCGCGACGTCGCGCCGGGCCCCATTGGGCAGCAAGCGGTTTGGAAACTCCTCTTGCACGGCGTCGAACCAATAGAACTCGCGGAGCTCGTCCGTTGCGCCCGCCTCGATCGCCTGCAGGTATCGGCGGGCGAGGGCTGTATTGAGATTTTGATCCATGGTCCAGCCGATGATGATTGAAGAATTTCTTCCTGCGAAGCGGCCGCGGCGGCCGAGAACGCAGGCCGCCGCGACCACCCTCGTCTAGGCTCGAAGCATCAGATGCCCGACGGGCGCTTGCCCTCGAACGTCTGGATGGCCTCGGCGAGCTTCTCGTAGTCCTCGCAGCCGGCCCCGCAGCGCTTCTCGATCTCGCCGAGCTGCCCGCGCGCACTCGCGAGGTCGCCCTTGGTGAGGAACGCTTCACCCATGTACTCGCGCGTGCGCGTGTCGGCCGGGTTTATGGCAAGCGCCTTCTGGTAGTAGGGCATCGCGCCGTCGACGTCGCCGAGCTTGCGGGTCGCAAAGCCGGTGACCCTGAGAATGCGCGGGTCGTCCTTGTTCTGCGCCTGAGCAACGATGGCGAGCGCCTCCTTGTATTGGCCGTTCTTCGCATTCCAATAGGCGGAGTTGTAGATCTCGTCGTCCGACATGGCCCCGTGCTTCGCGGCGCAGGCGGGCTTGTTCTTGTTGGCGGGATTCGTGCAGTCGATCTTGGGCTTGGCCGGCGGCTCGTCCATGGACGCAAGGCTCGCAGCCGGACCGATGACGACCATGGCAGCGAGGAGGCCGAGGCCGCCGAGCATGAATTTCTTTGAGGACATGTGTGTTTGGCTCCGATTTGGATGAGACTTGAATAGGTGATCCGCCGCCCGTCCCGTGGCTCATGCGGCGGCTCGTGCCGCAGGCCGCAGCCCCCCCGTTGGAGTTGAGGCTGCATCGAGCGGGCAGCGGATCGGGGCGCCTTGTGCGGGAAGGGCGCGCCCGGCGATGTTCCCTGGGGAACACGGGGGGCGCGACGTCGTGTCCGAAGCAAAGCACGAGCGGCTTGGCGGCGGCGCGCACCTACATGCGCCAGCGCAGGCCGGCGCGCACGATGTCGATCTCGATATCGTTTTCGAAGCGCGGGAAGGCGCCGGACGGATTGGCGGCCGGCCCAGTCGCCGTGACCCCGTCGAACTCGAAATGCAGATAGTCGAGGGCGAGCGACCACGCGCCGCTCAGGCGCCATTCGCCACCGCCGCCGACGACCCAGCCGCTTTCGCCTCCGCCGCCGGAGACGTCCATGAGACCCGGGTTCGATGCGCTCGATTGACGATCGAAGGTGCGCACGTCGATGTTCGCCCAGGAATAGCCGCCGGTGGCATAGAGGAAGAGGCTCGGGCTGGCGAACCCGGCGCGCCCGCGCACACTTCCGACCCAGTCAGCCTCGAAGCTCGTGTGCGTGTCGGAGGAGATCGCCGACGTGCCGTCGCCGGAGACATCGAGCGCGCTCGCATCCGCCGCCGCGCCGATCACGAGCGAGGTCCCGCCCACGGGCACCTCGACCTCGAGATCGCAGCCGGCCTCGAGGCCGCCTGTCGCACCGCCGCCGTCCGCTTCAATTGTCTCGTAGGGGGCGCCGAGCGCGTTCCAGGACGCCCCGGTGCTGGCGAACGCCCCCTGCCTGAAGGGAGCGTCGAGGGCATCCGCCTCTCCGTGCGCGTAGCCCGCGTGCACGCCCGCATAGCATCCCGTCCAGGCACGCGCCGGCGGCGCCGAGATATCGGACGCCGACGCCTGAACCGAACCGGCCAGCAGCAACACGGCCAGCCAAGCGAGCCTTGGTACGCATACAGACATAAGAACCCAGGGCAATCGCCCGAACGCCTACAAAACGTCCGTGATCATAGGGTCGCGCCGAGCGATGCCAAGGCAAATCGGAAGATGACAGATTGTATTGAAGTGCCTGTGGCATATTTCACCGCCCCGACCTCTCGGCGGCGAGCGGGAGGCGTATCGGGCACTCTCGGCGAGCTCGAGCGATCGCGAGCCCTCAGTCCTTCGCGCGCTCGACGTAGGAGCCGTCGGCCGTCATGACGACGACGCGGGTGCCGGTGCCGATGTGGGGGGGCACCATGACGCGCGCCCCGTTCGAGAGCTTGGCAGGCTTGTAGGAGGAGGAGGCCGTCTGCCCGCGCACGACGGGCTCGGCCTCGACGATCTCGAGCGTCACGCGCTGGGGCAACTCGATCGCGATCGGGTTGCCCTCGAACAGGCTCACCGTGCAGGTCATGCCCTCCTGCAGCCAGATCGCCTGGTCGCCGACCACGTCCTTCGGGATCGTGATCTGGTCGAACGTCTCGGGCTGCATGAAGTTGAAGCCGAGGTCCTCCTCGTAGAGATAGTTGAAGTCCTTCTCCTCGAGGTAGGCGCGCTCCACCTGGTCGGTCGTGCGGTAGCGCTCGGTGACCTTCACGCCGTCGGCGATGCGGCGCATCTCGAGGTGAGTGACGGGCGTGCCCTTGCCCGGATGAATGTTCTCGGCCGAGATCACGACGGCGAGCCTGCCGTCGAGATCGAGCACATTGCCCTTGCGCACCGAGCTGGCGATCACCTTGACCACGGGTCGTTCTCCATGATGCCGGCCGGGGCGTGCACGGGGACGCACGCCGGCCGCCTGGCCGTTCCGGCAGGGAATTGGCCGCTCTCATAGCCTCTCCGGCCGCCGCCGCCAAGCCCGGCCGCCGTTCTTGGGCCGTTCAGGCGAAAATCCCGGCAATCGACGACCAGAGCCGCCGGGCGCCGTAGCCGATGAGCAGGCTCGGCACCAGAATCGCGATCTGGAGCCCGATCTGGCGGATGGGCCCCACCTGGTTCAGCTGCTCCTTCAGACGATTGGCAACCTCCGGCGCGTTCTGCAGCAGGATGAAGAAGTCGAGCGCGAACAGGAGCGCGATGGCGATGGCGAACAAAAGGAGCGCGATGGCGAGCCCGCGCGGGAGCAGGCGCTGCCAGATCCAGCCGCAGGCGATGCCGAGCGCAATCATCATCGGTCCGATGATGACATAGCTCATGATGCTGATGCCGAGCGCGAGGCAGCCGCCGATGGCGCTCGGGTCCTGCGGCGGGTTCGACATTGCGTTGCAGATGCCGCCGACGCCGAAGCCCGTGAGCCAGCTCAGCGCCTCGATCATGACGAACAGGGTCAGCGCGCTGACGAACGCGACGGTGAGGATGTTCGGCTGCTCGGGCGCCGGCGTGTGCTCGCGCTCCTGCTTGCGGCGCGCGAGGATGCGCCGCACGATGTCGAAGAAGGGCACGGTGAGCACGTAGATCAGGTTCTTCAGCGCATCGATGGCGCCGCCGAGCTTCCCGACCTCGGGGATGTAGCTGAGCGCCAGTCCGGAGGCGACGGCGAACATAAGCGTCATCACCGCCGCGCCAAGCGTCGGCCCGTCGATGGCCGGGCGTTCCGTCTGCACCGCATCCATGGCGATCCCCCTTGATCAGCGAGCGCGGGCGACTTTACCGGTCGGCGCGAGCACACCGCAACTGCGAAGGCCGCCCGGTCCCTGCTTTCCGTTGAGCCGCGCGCCTTCGCCGCGCTAGAACGCTGGCCCATGACCCCCTGGTGGAGCCCCGACCGCCATGCCGACCGCCGGCCCGCGCTCCTCTTGCGGGGGCGGATCAAGGCCGCCGTGCGCGCCTGGTTCGAGGCCGAGCGCTTCGTCGAGGTCGAGACGTCCTCTCTTCAGGTCTCGCCCGGCGGAGAGGTGCATCTCCATGCCTTCGAGACGGCGCTGATCGGCCCCGCGCTCGAGACCCGCTCCGTCTATCTCCACACGTCGCCGGAGTTCGCGCTGAAGAAGCTGCTCGCTGCGGGTGAGACAAGGGTCTTCACGTTCGCGCCGGTATTCCGCAATCGCGAGCGCTCGGCCCTCCATCATCCCGAGTTCACGATGCTCGAGTGGTACCGGGCGGGGGCCGACTACGAGGCGGTCATGGCGGACGCTGGCGCGATCCTCAAGCTCGCGGCGGAGACCGCCGACAACAGGTTCTTCTCGTTCCGGGGCCGCACCGCCAATCCGCGCGCCGAGCCCGAGCGCCTCGCCGTCGCCGAGGCCGCGAGCCGCTACGCCGGCATCGACCTCCTGTCGACGATCTCGGCAGACGGTCCCGACCGCGAACACTTCGCCGCGCTGGCCGAGGCGCAGGGCCTGACGGTCCGCGCGGACGACACCTGGTCCGACATCTTCGCGAAAGTGCTGACCGCCCGTGTCGAGCCGCAGCTCGGGACGGGGCGCGCGACGCTTCTCATCGACTACCCGGCGGTCGAAGCCTCGCTCGCGCGGCTTAAATCCGCATCGATCCGCGCGTCGCAGAGCGCTTCGAGCTCTACTGCTGCGGCGTCGAGCTCGCCAACGGCTATTCCGAGCTGACCGACCCTGCCGCCTTGCGCGCCCGGCTCACCGCGCACATGGACGAGCGCGAGCGCATCTACGGCACGCGCTATCCCCTCGACGAGGACTTTCTCGCCGCGAGCGCCCACATTCCCTCCGCCGCCGGCTGCGCGCTCGGCTTCGACCGCCTCGTGATGCTGGCCGCAGGCGCCCACAGCGTGGAGCAGGTGATCTGGACCCCGGTCGTGGAGTGAAGGCCTCCCGTAAAGATCAGCGCGCATTTCTCAGACGGCGACTAATCTCAATCGTGTTTCGGTCGAAACATCGTCAACGAGTAAATGCAGTGTTTAATCAAATATTGACCACATTCCGCTAGTCCGCCCATTTTGTTTCTCGCGGAACAGAGTCCGCGCGCCGTTTTACCTAGCTTTGTCGCAAGGCCTCACGGCTCAAACAGCGGCAAAAGGCAAACGGCAATGGCACTTATTCATGATCTTCGCCTCATCAACGGCGTGTGGAGCGACACGCACGCTTGGGACATCCTCAACGGCAATGAAGTTGCCGATACGATCACAATCTACGGCGGCAACGATCAGGTGATCGCCGGCGGCGGCAACGACGTAATTTACGATTTCAATTCCTACACCGGCGGACCGTCGGGCTCGGACATCGTTCGCGGCGGCTTCGGCAACGACACGATCTTCACGAGCCTCGACACCAGCGGCAACCTCTATGACGGCGGCGCCGACTTCGACACGGTGAACTTCGTGGCCGTCGGCGGCGGCGTCAACATCGACCTGCAGACCGGGCTTTGCCCAGAGCCGCGCCACCCTGGCCGTCTCCTCGCTGCGATCTATCGAAGGCGTCGTCGGCAGCGGCGCATTCGACTACATCTATGGCGATGCCAACAGCAACATGATCCGCGGCTACGGCGGCGACGACATCCTCAACGGTCGCGGCGGAAGCGATAGGCTGAGCGGCGACGACGGCTACGATACTGTGATCGGCGGCGACGGTGCCGACACCATCGACGGCGGGCAGGGCAGACGACATCCTCGTCGGCGGCCGTGGCTTCGACCAGATGGCCGGTAATGCGGGAGCCGATGATTTCGTCTTCACCGCGCTGAATGAGAGCGTCAACGGCAACCTGGCAGACAAGCTCTTCGGGTTTCAGCACCTGGCGGATGACATCGATGTTTCGCGCATCGATGCCAATGCGCTTGCCGCCGGTGACCAGGCCTTTCGCTTCATCGGTGGGAATACCTTCGACGCTGCCGGGCAAGCCCGCGCCGTATTGGACGCCGCCCGCAATGAGACGGTTCTGCTGTTCAACACCGACAATGACGCCGCGGCCGAGATGACGGTCAAGCTCGCCGGTCCCGTGACCGTCACGGCGCTAGACTTCATTCTCTAGGCCCGACACCCTTTCAGGCACGCAGCCGGTGCGAGCCGGCTGCGTCGCTGGCTTCGACCGCTCGTGATGCCGTGCGGCTGAAGTTGTGCTCCTGCAGCACATTTGGTTTGGGTTAAAAACAGTGATCTGGTCGGTGCACGCCGAGCATAGATACGTGACAACTTTGTCTGCCTTGGGCCAAAAGCGCCCCCATGCCCCCCGCTCGCCCGCTTTCCGCTCCTACCCGAAAAGGGTCCCAGCGGCCTTCACCGCCGGCCCCGCCCCCAGAGTGACCAACCAGAGACCCCAACGTGCCCGCAGTCTTCGTCCACGGCGTGCCTGACACGCATCGCGTCTGGGAACCGCTCCTCGCGCAGCTTGGGCGCGACGACGCCGTGGCGCTCGCGCTGCCGGGCTTCGGAGCCCCCATTCCCGAGGGGTTTGCCGCCACCAAGGAGGACTATGTTGGCTGGCTGATCCGACGCCCTCGAGGCGCTCCCGCAGCCCCGTCGACATCGTCAGCCACGACTGGGGCACGCTCATCGCCGTGCGCGCCCTCTGCCTCGGGCCCGGTCTCGCGCGCTCGTGGGTCGGCGGCGGCGTCCCGCTCACGTCCGACTACACCTGGCATGCCACCGCGCGCCTCTGGCAGACGCCGGGCGCCGGCGAGAAGGCCATGGAGCGCCTCGACGCGACGCTCGCCGCTCACATGCTCGCGCGGGCCGGCCTCCCCGAGGAGATGGCCGCCGCCGCCGCACGCGCCATCGATCCCACCATGAAGCACTGCATTCTGCGCCTCTACCGCTCGGGAGCGAGTGTGTTCCGCGAGTGGGAGGCGGATCTCGTGCGCCTCCGCGCGCCCGGCCTCATCCTCTGGGGCGAGGACGACGTCTATGCCGAGGCGCGCTTCGCCGACCGCGCCGGCGAGGCGACAGGCGCCCGGGTCGTGCGCCTCCCCTCATGCGGGCACTGGTGGCAGTGCCAGGCGCCCGAGCGCTCGGCCCGCGAGATCGCGCGCTTCTGGGAAAAATGCGCGAGCACGGCTGAGGCGGAATAAGGTAAGGTCGCGCGCCTTTCCGCAAGCCGCCGAATTGCCGGACGTTTCAATAGTCACCCCTGCCCCGCCTAACGATCACTCAGAGAGGGAACCGAGATGATCAAGCGCCTCACCTGCTCCATGCTCGCAGTTTCGACCGCCATCGGCGCCGCGATCGCGACGCCGGCCTCCGCCGCCGAGCCCCTCGTCACGGCCGGGATCGGGCTTCAGACCTGCTCCAAGCTCGCCCAAGGCATGAAGCCCGAAGAAGGCCTCGACAACGTGCCGAACTACCTCGTCTACTACTGGGTGCAGGGCTACATGAGCGCCGCCAACATCACGATGCTCGAGGCCGACGGCGAGTACGTCGATCTCACCCAATACGACGATACGAAGATCATTCCGCTCGTCTACGACTTCTGCACCAAGAACCCCGACAAGAAGCCGATCTGGGTCATCGACACGCTGCTCTCCTCGGCGCCCAAGCTCAAGGGCGAATGGGTGAAGGGCTCCATCGACTGGGCCGCGGAATAAGGTGATCTGGACACTCGCCGCAGAGCCGGGCAAGTAAGGGCGCCATGACGAGGTCCCATTCCGGCGGATGCCAATGCGGCGCGGTCCGCTACAGCATCGGCGGTCCGTTCCGCAAGGCCGGCATCTGCCACTGCCGCATGTGCCAGAAGGCGTTCGGCTCGTGGGGCGCGGCGCTCGTGTCCGTCAACGAAAAGGACGTCAGCTGGACGCGCGGGCGCCCGGCCGAGTTCCGCTCGTCGGCGATCGTCGCGCGCGGCTTCTGCAAGGACTGCGGCACGCCGCTCTACATGAAGGAGGACGGCGATCCGACCTACGAGATCGCCATCGGCACGCTCGACGACCCCAACGCCATCGACCCCATGACCGAGCAGTCGGGCATCGAGAGCAAGGTCGCCTGGTTCGATGCGATGCACGATCTGCCGACCCAGCAGACGTCCGACTACCGCACGCCGGAGGATCTGAAGCGGCTCGCCACCCTCCAGCACCCCGACCACGACACGGACAAGTGGCCGCCCAAATGACGCGTCTTGCGACAGTCGCTTCGGACGGCGAACGACCTGGTCGACGCGGGGCTCGTTGCGCCCGAGCGTTGCGAGGCGCTCGCGCGCGTCGCTGGGCGCTACGCGGTCGCGATCACGCCGGCGATGGCGGAGCTGATCGATCCCGCCGACGCTCGACGATCCGATCGCGCGCCAGTTCGTTCCCGATCCGCGCGAGCTCGAGCACCGTCCCGCCGAGCTTGCCGACCCCATTGGAGATCACCCGAAGAGTCCGGTGAAGGGCCTCGTCCACCGCTATCCTGACCGCGTGCTCCTCAAGATCGTCGGCGCGTGCGCGGTCTACTGCCGCTTCTGCTTCCGGCGCGAGATGGTCGGCCCCGCGAGCGAGATGGCGCTGTCGGAAGCCGAGCTCGACGCCACGCTCGTCTACATTCGCGCACACCCCGAGATCTGGGAGGTGATCCTGACCGGCGGCGACCCGCTCGTGCTCTCGCCGCGGCGCATCGGCGAAGTCTGCGGACGCCTCGGCGAAATCGCCCACGTCAAGGTGCTGCGCTGGCATACGCGCATCCCCGTCGTCGCGCCCGAGCGCGTCACGGCGGAGCTGGTCGCCGCGCTCAAGTCCGCGCGCCAGACCGTCTATGTCGCGATCCACGCCAACCACCCGCGCGAGCTCACGCGCCGGGCGCGTGCCGCGCTCGCGCGGCTCGCGGACGCCGGCATTCCCCT
The DNA here is from genome assembly GCA_963699485.1 of uncultured Alphaproteobacteria bacterium. Lineage (GTDB taxonomy): Bacteria > Pseudomonadota > Alphaproteobacteria > Rhizobiales > Hyphomicrobiaceae > Hyphomicrobium_C. Next base: position 196,461 of record CAVOUC010000028.1, read on the forward strand.
CGTCAGCCAGACCGTGCTCCTCCGCGGCGTCAACGACGATGCCGCGACCCTCGAAGCGCTCATGCGCGCCTTCGTCGAGGCCCGCGTCACGCCCTACTATCTCCACCACGGCGACCTCGCGCCGGGCACCGCGCACCTGCGCACGACGATCGCCCATGGCCAGGCGCTGATGGCCGAGCTGCGCCGCCGGCTTTCGGGGCTCGCACTCCCGACCTACGTCCTCGACATCCCGGGCGGCTACGGCAAGGTGCCGGCCGGTCCTTCCTACCTCACGGCAACGGGCGCCGGCGCCTACGCGGTGGAGGACCCGGGCGGGGCAACGCACGCCTATCAGGATTGCTGCAGCGCAGCTCCTCCTACCGGCTCCGATTAACTCTGACCCTGTTCCCGAGAGAACAGCGCCCCTCAGGCAGTGGTGGTTTCCTCTCCGGTTGACGCTCCGGGAAGACAACCGTGAGGCGGCCCCTTAAGGGCCGCCCGAGCCGCCATGGAGAAACGCAATGAGAGGTGCTAAGGGTGATGTGCGGGGGCCGCAGAGCTGCGGGACCCCGGCGGGGGCAATGGCGGCCATGAACCGGCTGGCGCAGGCGGCGTGGCGGACACGCGATCTCTTTTCCGCGCTCCTCTGTCTCTGCTTCATCGCTGCCGTTCTCGTCGCCGTCTTCGCTGCCTTGCCCGCGCACGCCGAGGAGACCGCCGTCATTCGCCGCGGCGACGCTGCCGTCACCGCCTTCTCCGGCGTCCTTCAGTCCGGCGACATTCCCAAGACCGTCCATCCGCTCGACCGCACCTTTCTCGACACCACGGCGCCCGTGCTTCGCGTGCTCGACCTCAGCAAGCTCGGCGGCGCGCCCGAGGGCCAGCTTGCCAATGCGCCCGTGAAATTCTCCGTCACAGCCGGCGATATCGGCCAGGTTTTCGGCGTGACGCTCGACAGCGCCTCCTCCAATCAGACGCCGAACATCTTCGTCGCCGCGACCTCCCTCTATGGGTTGCAGATCGTCGACAAGGACGGCGAGCGCCTCGTCAAGGGCGCGCCCGGCGCGCGCTGGATGCCCGGCCAGTTCGGCACCGACAAGGAGGGCGGCCCCGGCTCGATCTGGAAGATCGACGGCGCGACGGGCGCAGTCTCGCTCTTCGCCAACATCCGCCACGGCGGCAAGGAGAACGCCGGCCCGGCGCTCGGCGCCCTCGCCTATGACCCGGCCTCCAAGACCCTTTACGTGGCCGATCTCGAGACCGGCCTCATCCATCGCCTGAGCAGCGACGGCGTCGACCTCGCGACCTTCGACCACGGCGTTGCGGGCCGCGCCAAGGCCGGCCTCGGCACCGTCCCCTACGACGCCAAGAAGCGCATGAGCATAGAAAGCGGCGACTTCGATGCCGACGACCCGGCGACCTGGGGCTTCGCCGACAAGCGCCGGCGCGTCATCGCTCTCGCCGTCGAGGGCCAGCGCCTCTACTACTCGCTCGCCGACGGCCCGCAGATCTGGTCCGTCGGCCTCACCGCCGACGGCGGCTTCGCCGACGATGCGCGCCGCGAGATCGACGTCACCGCGACCCCGCGCGGCACGGCGATTACGGGCATCGCCTTCGATGGTCCGGGCGCGCTCTATCTCACCCAGCGCGGCGACCTCGTCGGCAGCTACGACTATTCCGTGTTCGCCAAGCCCCAGTCGTCGGTCGTCCTGCGCTACACGTGGGACGAGAGCGACAAGACGTGGTCGGAGGGCGCGGAAGAGTTCCCGATCGGCCTCGAGCCCCCGCACCGCGCGACCACCGGCGGTCTCGCGCTGAGCTTCGGCTACACGCCGTCGGGCTCGATCGACTACGGGCGCTGCCGCGAGACGCTGTGGACGACCGGCGAGCACCTGCGCGAGGGGACCGGCTCCGTCAGCGGCGCGCGCAACGTCCACGGCCTCCAGGGCAACGCCAAGGTCCTCGCCAATGCCGCCGTGCTGTCGCACCCGACGTCGGGCGCGGTCGCGCTCGAGAGCGACTTCAAGACCCTTGCCGAAAGCGCCAACGAGGCGCCGACCGACGCCTGGTTCGTCGACCTCGACGACCGCTTCGAGGACGAGGATGCGTTTGGGCACGTCGGGGCCGTCGCGATCTTCAACCCGTGCGACCAGCGCACGGCCGCGGAGCCGACGCTGCCGAAGGTGCCGGCGCCCGGGTATCCCGCCGCACAAGCCCGGCATCTATATCGCCAAGAGCTGCTTGCCCGGCCCCGTCGGCGGCCTCATCCGCTGCAACATCTCGGTGACCAACGTCGGCGTCTCGTCGCCCGAGGGCCCGATCACGTTCTCGGATTTCTCGACCATCCTTGCTGGCCCCGGCGCCGGCGGACCCGTCACCATCGCCTCGGCGACGCCCGACGGGCTCGAATGGATGTGCTCGGCGACGCCGTCGGCGGCCTTCGGCTGCGCACTCCCCGCCGCGTCGCTCCCCCCCGGCACGACGCGCACCGTCGCCGTCTTCGTCGACACGGGCGCGCTCGTCGGCTCCGGCAACTTCGGCTTCCGCAACTGCGCGAGCTTGGGCGCCCCCTACTCCGGCATCGCCTGCGACGAGGGCGCGACCGAGCTGACCGTGACCAAGACGGCGCCGGCCTCGTGTCTGCCGGGTGCCGCCTGCACGTTCGGCATCACAATCTCTAACAGTGGGACCGCGCCGTTCAGCGGCGACGTGCTGCTCTCCGACAAGATGTTCCTCGTCGCGGCGCCGGCCGCGGCACCGGTCACGTCGATCGTCCCGCCGCTCGCCTGCGCGCCGGCCCCGGTCGCGATCCCGTTCTCGTGCGTGACCGCCCTCTCGCTCGCTCCGGGCGAAGCGCGCGCGTTCTCGATCACGGTGACGATGCCGCCCGCGCCGGCGAACTACTGGGCGCGCAATTGCGTAGCCGTCTCGGCGCCGGGACTTCCCGCTCCCGCGCTCCCACCGGCCGCCCCCGGCGACACCGCCATCAGCTGCGCGTGGGTCCCGGTCGGCGCGCCGGCGCCGCTCTCGAACCTGCGCATGGAGAAGACCCCGCTCGTCTGCGACAAGTCGGGACCGGATACCGTGCGCTGCGAGTACGAGATCGCGATCCACAACGACGGGCCGTCGGACTTCCACGCGCCGATCTCGATGACCGAGACCGTGCCCGCGGGCGCGACGCTCACCCTTGCGGTCGCGCCGTGGGCCTGCCTCGGCGGCCCGGCCTACAACTGCGGGACGGCGGGCGCCGTCGACATCCCGGCCGGCGGCGTGCTCACGCTGCCAGTCTCGGTCGACATGCCGCGCGCGCCCCTCGAGGCGGCCAAGTGCTGGCTGCCGAACACGGCGGCCTTGACCGCGCCTTTGGGCGGCACCGACGCCAACTTCGATGCCGCCGACGACAGCGCGACGGCGACGGCAGACGCGGCGCTCATCCGCTTCGACGAGGGCGGCCCGGCCGAGATCGTCCTCTGCGATCCGACCAACCTGGCGACGAAGAAGACTGCCAAGGAGTGCTTGAAATCCGGCGACGCCTTCAGCTGCGAGTCGACGATCACAGTCACCAACATGGGCCCCGATCCGTTCAAGGGCACGGTCAAGGTCGCCGACAAGTTCGACGCCGCGCCGGCCTCGGTCGCGTTCTCCGGCACCGGCTGGGGCTGCGCGCCGGTCGGGAGCGGTGTCGAATGCACCAATCCGACGGTCGACTTCAAGAAGGGCGAGAGCCTCGAGCTCACGGTGACGGCGACCTTTGCCGACGCCGGCGCGTGCGAGGTGACGGACACGGCGACGATGACGTTCCCGCCGGCCGATACGCGCTTCAACATGAAGGGCGACGACGACCAGGCCGCGGCCACCTCGACCATCCCCTCGAGCCGCTGCGAGAAGCCCCCCGTCACGCAGTGCGAGCCGGGCCCGAACGAGGTTCGCTCCAGTTCCGGCCGCTGCATCTGTAGAGCCGGTTACGAACGCAACAGCGACGGCCGCTGCGTCGCCGAGGAGACGCCGGTCCGGCGCTGCGCCGACGGCTCGGTCATGCCCAAGAGCGGCTATTGCCCGTGCCCCTACGGCACGCTGCGCAACCGCGCGACCGGCCAGTGCGTGCCGGTCTGCATCCCCGGCCCGTATGAGTTCCGCACGTCGGGCGGTCAATGCGTCTGCCGCTTCGGCTACGTCCGCGGTAGGGACGGCATCTGCCGGCCGTGGATCGACCGCTGCGTTCCCGGGCCGCACGAGTACCAGACGAAGAGCGGCAAGTGCGTGTGCGAGGAAGGCTACGAGCGCGACAAGTATGGCCGCTGCCGCAGCCACGAGGACGAGTGCCGGCCGGGCGAGATCCGCACCGAATCCGGCCGCTGCGTCTGCCCGCACGGCGGCATCTGGGACGGCAAGTGCCCCGAGAAGCCGTCGGAGGACGAGGGCGCCAAGTGTCCCGACGGCTCGCCCATGCCCAAGAGCAAGGTGTGCCCGTGCCCGCCCGGCATGAAGCGCAATCCGCGCACGGACAAGTGCGAGCCGGTCGTCGACGTCTGCACCCCCGGACCAAACGAATACCGCACCCCGAACAACGAGTGCGTGTGCAAGGAGGGCTACGAGCGCGACAAGTACGGCCGCTGCGCGAAGGAGGACCAGTCGTGCCCGTCCGGGCAGCACCGCGAGGACGGCAAGTGCGTTTCCGATAGCCACGAGACCGGTTGCGAGGAAGGGGCGCACAAGGATCCGAAGACGGGCAAGTGCGTGCCGGATGCCGATCCGGCGGCCGAATGCCGCGCGAAGGGCCGCATTTGGACCGGCAAGATCTGCCTTCCCGTCCTCGACCCGTCCCAGGCCTGTAAATCGAAGGGCGGAAGCTGGAAGAACAACGAGTGCGTCATGCCCTCCGACTCCGACCAGCCCGACCTTGCCAAAGACTGCCGCAAGAAGGGCGGAGATTGGCAGAGCAACGAGTGCGTGATGCCGTCGAACCCGGCGGCGGAATGCAAGAAGAGCGGCGGCTTCTGGAACGGCAAGAGGTGCATCACGCTGCCGCTCGGCGACAAGAAGAGCGATGGCGGCAACAAGACCGACGGCGACAAGAAGACCGACGGTGACAAGAAGACCGACGGTGACAAGAAGACGGACGGCGACAAGAAGACCGGCGGTGACAAGAAGACCGACGGCGACAAGAAGAGCTCAGGCGCGAAGTCCTGCAAGCGCGGAGAAGCTCGCGATCCGAAAACGGGCAAGTGCGTCGCGGTGCAGCCGAAAGGCAGCTCAAACAGCGGTTCGAGCAAGAAGTCGAACGAGGGCGCGGCCAACGAGAAGCCCAAGATCCAGCAGCTCTTCTTGAAAAAGCAGCAGCAGTCGAACTAGCGCGCCTCGGGTGCATTCGAGCGAGGGCAGGCGGCATGATCCGCCTGCCCCTATTTTTTGCAGGCGCATGCGCCCGGGAAAAATCCGAGCGGCCACGTCAAGTCTCTTGCCGCCCGTGGAGGGCGATGACAGAGTGACGCTCATAACAAGAGCCGCTGCGACGCCGATGCCGCGCCGTCGCCGAGCGGGCAGTAACGGGAGGAAGACTATCCATGAACGAGCAGCTCAAGGTCGAGACGTTCTACGGCGCTTGCCCGCACGACTGTCCCGACACCTGCTCGATGATCTACGAGGTCAAGGGCGGGCGGCTCACGGAGGTGCGCGGCAACAAGGACAGTCCGATGACGAGGGGCGGTCTTTGCGTGAAGCTCAAGGACTTCGCCGACCACCACGCCAACCCCGACCGCCTGCTCTATCCGCTGCGCCGCAAGGGCCCCAAGGGCTCGCGCGAGTTCGAGCGGATCACGTGGGACGCCGCGATCGCGGAAATCGGCAAGCGCTGGCGCGAGATCATCGCCGAGCACGGCGCGCAGGCGATCATGCCCTACAGCTATCTCGGCAACATGGGCCTCGTGCAGGGCATCAACTCGGGCGACCCGTTCTTCAACCGGCTCGGCACGACCGTGAACGAAAAGACGTTCTGCGCCTCGGGCTCGTCGACGGCATGGCTGCTCACCGTCGGCCCGACCGGCGGCGTCGATCCCGAGAGCTTCGTCCACGCGAAGTACATCGTCATCTGGGCGTGCAACTCGATCTCGACCAACCTGCACCACTGGCCGTTCGTGCTCGAGGCGCAGAAGCGCGGCGCCAAGATCGTCGTCATCGACTCCTACCGGTCGCGCACCGCGAAGGCCGCCGACTGGCACATCTGCCCGAGGCCGGGGACCGACGGCGCGCTCGCCATGGGCTTCATCAATTCCATCATCGCGCAGGGCCTCGTCGACCAGGACTACGTCGACAGGCACACCTATGGATATGCCGAGCTCAAGGCGCGCGCCGCCGACTTCACGCCGGAGTACGTGGAGAAGGTGACCGGCGTCGAAGCTCAGGACGTCGAGAAATTCGCGCGCGAGTTCGCGACCGTCCAGCCGTCCGTCATCCGTGTCGGGGTCGCGCTCGAGCGCCACGCCGGCGGCGGCCAGACGATCCGCGCCGTCTGCGCCCTTCCCGCTCTCGTCGGCTCCTGGCGCCACGTCGGCGGCGGCCTCTTGCAGATGCCGATCTGGGAGTTTCCGGTCGACTGGGCGAAGGTCTCGCGCCCCGACTGGATCCGCCCTGGTACGCGCGTCGTCAACAACCTGCGCCTCGGCGCGGCGCTGACCGGCGAGATGGCTCTCGATCCGCCGATCAAGAGCCTGTTCGTCTTCTGCACCAATCCCGTGAGCCAGGCGCCCGAGACCAACAAGATCGTCGCGGGGCTCAAGCGCGACGACCTGTTCACGGTCGTGGCCGAGCACTTCCTCACCGACACGGCCAAGTATGCCGATATCGTCCTGCCGTCGGCCATGGCGGGCGAAGCCGAGGACATGCTGTGGTCGTGGGGCCACTTCTACCTGACCTACAACGAGAAGGCCGTCGACCCTCCGGGCGAGGCCAGGCCCACGAGCGACATGTGGCGCCTCCTCGCCAAGGAGATGGGCTTCGACGACCCGGTCTTCAAAATGACCGACAGCGAGCTTTGCGCCGATTACATCCAGTGGGACGCCCCGCAGATGGCGGGCGTCGACATGGATTATTTCAAGAAGCACGGCTTCTTCCGCATCAACGTCGGCACGCCGGACACGCGCTGCCCGCACAAGGACGGCAAATTCCCGACGCCGTCGGGCAAGGTCGAGTTGCTGCTCCACGACGCCAAGAACTTCGTCGCCGGGACCGTTCCGCGCCATGTACGACGGCGACCAGGACGGCACGCCCGTCGATCCGCTCCCGGGCTACGTCCCCAACCGCGAGGCCCCCGAGACAAATCCCGAGCGCGCCAGGCTCTACTCCTTGAACATCATCTCGCCGAAGAGCCACGGGTTCTTGAACTCGTGCTACGCGAACGAGCCGCACAAGATCAAAGGCCAGGGCGAGCAGTTCGTGATCATCAGCCCGGCAGACGCCGCCAAGCGGAGCATTCGCGAGGGCGATCCGGTGCGCGTCTATAACGACCGCGGCGACTTCGAGGGCGTGGCGCGGGTCTCCGACGATGCGCCAGCCGGCGTCATCGTGGCCACGCTCGGCTACTGGCGCTCGCTCAACCGCTCGGACGGCTCGGTCAACTCGATCTCGTCGGACGCTTGGTGCGGGCTCGGGCGCGCGCCGACCTTCTCCGACAATCTGGTCGAGGTCGCCCGCATCAACTGAGCGCTGAAAGGCCCGCAATTTCGGACGAGGCGCGCCAAACGCCGGCGCGCCTCTCTTGTTGCCCCAGCGGCACAACGCGGAGAATTCGGCGGCGCCCCGTTGCCCCACGCGAGCCGGCCCGGCTAGGGTAAAGCCTGGTCCGAAGCGCGTTGAGAGTGGGGGCGAGATGCGTGGGTTGGCGTTAGGGGTCGCGCTGAGCCTCATGTGCGCCGCTGGTCCGGCATCGGCCGACGCCATCTCCGACAATCTCAACGTCATTCGCATGAGCCCGCCGCTCGCCTCCTATACGCCGGGAACGATCGCGCGCGGGCATCTCGACAAGCGCACCTACCAGCGCACCGGCGAGCGTCTCCTGAAGGTCAACGTCGTGCGCTGCAGGGTGCCGTTCGACAAGGACGGCTTCGAGGAGAGCCTCGACGGCGCCTCCTTCATGAGCCACGACGGCACCACCTTCGGTCTCTCACTCGGATGGGCCACGATCCTGAACGCCGCCTTCGACCGCAACGTCGTCGAGAGCGTGAGCCTCACCTTCACGGGCACCATTTACGAGTACCCCGAGCAGAAGCTCGAGCAGCTGCGAGTCTCCTGCCTCGGCTCCAAGAACCCCAAGGGCGATGCCAGCCGCTTCCAGTTCCAGATCGTGCGCCTCGCGGTCGGCCGCTTCGAGTACAAGCTCAACTACGCGAGCAACCTCTCCGCTTCCCTCAAAGCCAACGTCGTCAACCGTTTCGCGGGCGAGATCGGCGTCAGCGGAGGCATCGGGCACGACGGCACCGTCGTCATTCCGCGCGGCGCCATGGCCTATCCGCTCTGGCGCGAGAACTGGTGAGGTAGGAGGTAGGTTGGGTCGAGCCCTTGCGAGACCCAACATTCAGGAGCTCATTTCCCGGCGTTGGGTCTCGTCGGCTTTCGCCTCCTTCGACCCAACACCCGCATACCCGTTCACGCATCGGCGTTGGGTCTCGTCGGCTTTCGCCTCCTTCGACCCAACCTACACCGCATACCCATTCACGAGGTTAGTACGTCAGCACCTTGCAGTCGTTCTCCATGATCTCCTCGATCAGCGCCGCGCCGCCGACGATGCGGTCGCACTCGGGGATCAGGTCCTCCTTTTGGATCTCGAACAGGTCGAGGGCCGGCGAGCAGCACAAGAACTTGACGCCCGCCTCGTGCGCTTCCCGGATGAAGTCGTAGACCGACTTCGCCGTCCCGGGCTTGACGTAGAGCTTCGCGGCAACGCCCTTCTTCATGAGCTTGCCGGCGGTGCCGGTGCACATCACCTCGACCTCGTAGCCCATGGCGGCGGCGAGAGCCGCCTGGAAGATCGGCGCGCCGAGCTCCTCGCCGTTGCGAGGATCCGTGTTGGCCATGACGATGACGAGCTTCTTTCCCATCGCGCCTCCGTGCCAGGGTGAAAGTACGCTTGAGGGCGCCCCCGAGCAATCTCAAGAGTAGGACGCTGCCCTCTGTTCACCGCCCGCTCGGAACAAGCCTCCGATAGAGCAGAATTGTCGCCGGCAGGAAGACGAGATCGGCGATGAGAGAGGCGAGCAGCGTCACGGCGCAGACGAGGCCGAAGGTCCTGAGCGAGGGAAGGTCGGAGAACACCGTGACGCCGAGGCCGAAAGCGAGCACGAGCGTGGTGAGGATGATCGCCGGACCGACGAGCACGCGGGCGCGGCGGATCGCGAGCTCGGGCGCGTCGCCGACCTCCTCCTCGAGCCTGAGGCGGTTGAGGAAGTGGATCAGGGCATCGATGCCGAGACCGAAGATGACGATCAGCGCCACGACGGAGGCGAACTCGAGCCCGCCCTCCAACAGCCAGAGAAGCGCGCCCGCCGCCATGACCGGAAAGAGGCCGGGCAGGATGCTGATGACGCCGACGAACACCGAGCGGAATGCGAGCCCGAGCAGGGTGGCCGCGACCGCCACACAGATCGGGATGCTTGCGTCGAGCTGATCGATCATGCGCGCGCTGTTGCGGGCTGCGATCGCCGGCAGGCCAGTGACCGAGATCTCGTAGCCCGGATGCGACTTGCGCACGGGGTCGAGCGCGCGATCGATCTTCTCGACCACGGGCAGGATCTCGCTCGCGTCGATGTCCGGAAGGCGCGCCGTGACGAGGACGGCGTTCTCGTCCTTGTCGATGAAGCGGCGCACCAGGTGCTCGGGCAGAATGCCCACATACCTCTTGACCGTCGCGATGTTGTCTTCGCCCGCCTCGTGGAGCCAGCGCCTCAAGCTCTCGAGGGACCAAACGTTGCCGAGCCCCGCCTGGCGCTCGAGCACGTCGTGGGCGTCGGCGATCGCCGAAAGGGTGGCGGGATCGTAGAGCGAGATGCCGGAGGGATCGGTCCTGCCGCCCTTCCACTGGATCATCACGTGCACGGGGTTGGCGCCGGTGAGCTTCTTGTCGAGCCGGCCGGTGGCGTCGAGGGCCTGCTCGCGGTCGGGCACCTGGTCGGCGAGACGGTAGCGCGGCTCGAGCATCGAATGGGCATAGATGAACAGCGCGAACAACGCGAACCCGATGGCCGAATAGAGCACGGGATGCACCACCACGCGGTCGACGACATGGCCGACGAGGTTGCCGAGGCCGTCCATCAGTGCGTCGGCCGGAGTGCGGTCGCGCGAGAGCTTCTCCTCGTTCCTGATGAGGAGCACGGCAAGCAGGGGAAGCACGAGGATCACGGCGACGAACGAAATCATGACCGCGAGTGCGCCCGCCATGCCGAACGTGCGGATGAGCGCCGATTCCGAGAACAGCAGGGCCAGGAACGACAGTAGCGCCGCCCCATGCGCGACGACGCACGCCGGGCCCACGATGCGGACCGCAAACCGCACCGCCTCCTTGCGCGAGTCGCCCTCTCGCAGGCGAATGCGGATCGCCGACACCATCTGCATCGAGTTCGGCAAATCCCATCACCATGACGAGCGGCGTCATGACATTGAGAAACAGGTTGAGACGGAAGCCGAGCCAGCCGAGCAGCCCGAGCGCCCACAGCACCGCGAGCACGGGCGGCAGCGCCGCGACGAGCATGAGCGAGATGCGCCGGAAGAAGAGCGCGGCGATGGCGGCACCGAACACGAGGCCGAGACCGTTGTAGGTCAGCTGATCGCGCTCGACCGCGTTCCTGATCTCGAGCTGCATCACCGGCGCGCCGGTGAGCTTTATCATGAGGCCGGAGCCCTTGAGATCCTCCTCCGCCGTCTCCTTTATGCCGCCGATCACGGTCTTGGCCGATTTCTCGGCGACCACGGCCCGGTCGAGCGAGATGACGATCAGCGCGAGCTGGCCGTCGTCGGACAGGAACTTGCCCTTGACGATATCGTTCGACTTCAACGTATCGAGGACCCGCGCGTAGGCCTCGGGGTCGTCGGGCAGATCGTCGGGAACGATCGGCGGCGCGTACCCCGTCGCGTCGGGCTTGCCGCGCGCCGAGAACATCGAGACGACGCCGGCAACGCCGTCGGCGAGCTGCAGGTCGATCACTGCATTGCGCACCGCCTCGAGCTGCGGCTTCGCCAGCAGGTCCTTGCCCTCGACGACGACCAGCACGTCGTACTCGGACGACGGGAAGCGGCGGTCGATCTCCTCGTACTGGCGGAACTCGGGCGTATCGGTGCGGAAGAGCTCGGAGAGGCTGTCGTCGACCCTGAGCCGCGTCAGGCCGGCCAGCGCCAGCACCGTGGCGAGAATGATCACCGCCGCCGACAGGAGCCGCAACTCGAGCGGCACCAACCCCAGACGGGCCAGCCCGAATATCAGCCGCGACGATTGCAGCGGCCCATCGCTGCCGGCCATGCCTCAGTCCCCTTGCCCACCCCGATCCTCCCTCGCCGCCTCTCGCTGCGGCAGCGCCGGCTGCCAATCGGGGGCATTTCAAGGACTCAGGCTTTTGCGGGCGGATGGTTGCATCGGCTCAGCGCGACATGCAAGGGGAGAAGACGCGGCGGAAGCGCGCCGCCACGGCCCATTGGCGCCGATTTCGGCGAATTTTCATTGCCGCGAATTTGGGCTATGCGTCGAGGACCGGGGCGATCTCCAGGCAACACCGCTCTCGATCTCGGAGGCGAGCAGAGCCTATGGCCGACAAGGTGCTCGACACGAGGGGGCTTCTCTGCCCGCTCCCGATCCTCAAGGCGAAGAAGTCCATCGCCGACGTGCCGAAGGGCGGCGTCCTCGAGGTGCTCGCGACCGATCCGGGCTCGGTCGCCGACTTCGAGGCCTTCTGCCGCGCAACCGGCAACACGCTCCTCGCTCACAGCGAGGCGTCCGGGAACTTTCCGCTTCCTTATCCGCAACACGGCCTGAGGCCGCCGGTCTCCGCCGCCCCTGCCTTGACAGGCGCCCGAGCCTCCTCGCATAAGCAGCAAGAGACCCATACGGGCGGTTAGCTCAGCGGGAGAGCACACGCTTCACACGCGTGGGGTCACTGGTTCAATCCCAGTACCGCCCACCATCTCCCTCCGGCGGAATGGAATTTTTGCGCGCGCGGCGCGACCCGCCTCGGCGTTGGCATCGGCGCCTGCACCGACCGGCGCCACCTCGAGCGCTTTGCGCACCTCGCCCAGCTCATATTCGGCGCTCGCGATTATCCTCTCGCTCGATGCGTGATCGCTGCGCGCCTTCTCGATGCCGTCGCCGATCCCCTCGAAGAAACGCACGAGGCTGGCAAATTCGTTGTCGCTAGCCATTGGTCTGCTCCCCTTGTGGAGAGATCCTGGCTAACGCAATTCTGTGCACCGTTCATCCACAGGGCTGTGGAGAACTCTCGGTGCCATGCTCAGGAGGCGCTCTTGGCGGCCACCTCCTCGCCGGCGGCGGGCCCGTACATGGTGAGCATCGGCTCGTCGAGGAGGATCACGTCCTCGTATTGGCCATAGCCGTTGAAGCGGCCGGCGAGCGCGCGCCCGTAGGCGCCGATGTTGCCGATCTCGAGGTAATCGCCCTCCTTTACCGAGGCGGGCAGCAGGAACGGCCCCGGCATGAAGTCGATCGAATCGCAGGTCGGCCCCCACAGCTGGAACGGCGCGAGCGCCTCCCCGGGCGTCTCGCGCGAGACGAGACGGGCCGGGAACACGAAGCCCAGGTGCGCCGCATCGTAGAGGGTCCCGTAGCCGCCGTCGTTGATGAAGAGGTCGCTGCCGCGCCGCGCCTCGACGCGCACGATGAGGCTCTCCGCCTCGGCGACGAGGGCGCGTCCCGGCTCGCACATCAGGTGGACATTCTCGCGCACGGGCAGCGTCTCGACGCCGGCCGCGATGGCGGCGACGAAATCCTCGAGCGGCGCGGGCCGCGCATCCGGATAGAGCGAGGGGAAGCCGCCGCCGACGTCGATCCGGTCGACGACGACGCCGGCCTTGACGATGAGCTTGTGCACTTCGTCCAGCGCCTTGACGTAGGCGTCCGGCGTCGCGGTCTGCGAGCCGACGTGGAAGGTGATGCCGAGCTCGGCGGCAACCTGGCGCGTCTTGACGAGAAGGCGGGCCGCCTTTTGCCCGACGATACCGAACTTCCTCTCGAGCGGAACGCGGCTGTTGATCGCCGGGACGGCGATGCGCACGAAGAGCTTCAAGTCGCGTGCCGGCCCCGACGGGCCCGAGGTCTCCTCGACGATCTTCTTGAGCTCGTCCTCGCTGTCGAGCGAGAAGTAGCGCACGCCGAAACCGTAGTAGGCGCGCCGGATAGCGGCCCTGGCCTTCACCGGGTGCATGAAATGCAAGGTCGCGCCGGGAATCGTCGCCGCGTCCTCGAGCTCGGGGAGCGAGGCCACGTCGAAGTGGCGGATGCCGGCGCCGTAAAGCGCGCCGATCAGAAAGACGGAGCTGTTGGCCTTGTAGGCGTAGGCGACGTCGCCCGGGAAGTTGTCGAGGAACCAGTGGGCGGCGCGTGCGGCTGCGTGCGGCCTTGCGGCGAGAACCGGCTTCTCCGGCTTCTTGGCAGTGACGAAATGCGCAGCCGACGGAAACTTTTCCATTTCAGACGGACCTCCGATTGAACCAGAAGCGCCGTGCGAAGCAAGGATAGTCGCCGTGCGTCAGGGGCCATTTAGGGCTAATGCCTGTCACTGTAAAGATGCATGCTCGCCAAAAGGTGCAAAACCCGGGCCGCGGGCTGTCGAGTTTGCCGTAGGCGTGCCCGCGCGCCTCGATTAATCTTACGCGGGACCGCGTGGGGTGGGAGTGCCGAGCATGGCCGAGGCGAGAGCGACGGGGCCGTCGTCCTGGGGCCGCGTGATCGACTACATTTTCGGACGCAACACGCTGATCGGCCTCGCCTCGCTGATGCTGCTTTTTCTGTCGGGATACGCCACCTGGCACGGCATGCGCGACTTCATCGTCGGCGTCTCCTCGAGCCCCGCGATCCAGGAGCCGTCGGGCGGACTTTCAATCTCCAACGACGTCCTCGTCATCGGCGTCGTCGTCGCGCTGACATTCCTCATGTGGCTCATGCTGCGCGAGACGTTCGGCGCCAAGCGGCGCCTCTCCGAACGCATCGTGACGTTTTTTCTCTACTTCTTCCTCGCCGTCTGGTCGATCGGCTTCGGCTACGGCTTCTGGTGGAGCCTCATCTCCGGCGAGGAGGCGACGCGCACCGGGCTCTCCGGCCTCCAGGAGGACGCGCGCGACGCGAGCGCCGTCGTCGCTGCCCGGCTCGACGCCGTGCGCTCCCAGCTCGACAGCGTCGTGTCCTGGTCGGAATCTCAGATGGCGCGCGAGGAGACGAGCGGAGGGAGCTGCGGGACGGCCTCGGGCGCTGGGCGCGGGCCCCTTTACAATGCCCGCCGCAGCGTGCGGGACTCGGTCGCGAGCTTGCGCGACAGCATGACGCGCTCGTGGCTCGAGCCGGTGCAGGCCGACGTCGAGCAGCTCCGCCAGACCGCCTCCTCGCTCGAGGGCGGCACCGTCGAGGAGCGCCAGAAGGCATTCGAGGCGAGAGCCTCCGAGATCCGCGGCAAGGCGCACAACATCGCCGCGCGCTCGAACGAGCTCGGAAAATCGACGGCGGCCGAGATGCGCGCGCTTGCGGCGACCGTCTCCGTGCCGCCCGACCAGCCCGGCTTCGCCTGCTACGACCCAACGCTCGCCCAGCGCTTGACACAAGCGGCCGATCAGGCCCAGCAGCCCGCCGTGCTCAACCTGCGCGAAGCAGCCTTCAGCGAGGGACCGGCCGGCGTCGCCAACGCGGTGAAGAGCCTCTGGCGCAACATCGGCGCCTATGCCTCGAGCCTCGTGACCTACATCTTCTCGCCCGGCGGCTACACGGCCACCACGACCTCGCAGGGCGAGTCGATCACCGGGCGCGATCTCATCGCGCTGCTCGCGACCATCGGCGTCGATTTCGGCCTGCTGGTGCTGGCGATGCTCAATCCGCCGCCACCAGCCGAGTCGACGTCTCTCCGGCCCGGAGGAGCGCCAGATCAAGGAGGCGATTGACACTGCCATCGCCCGCGCCCCAGGCACGGACATGGAGTGGGTGCGCCGGCATTTCGTCTATCACAGGGACAACTCTTATCTCGTCATCCCGAACCTCTACGAGCGCAGACCCCAAGAAGCCGGGCGAGTCCGAACGCGCGCTTGGCGCTGAACCAGCTTGCCGGCGTGCTCGACGATCTCGACCTCGTGCGCTGGCCGGAGCCGGCGTGGCCGAACAGGGGATTCTGGCGCGGATGGCTTGAGAAAGAGCGAGCTGCAGAGGCTGCAAGGACGAGGAGAGACCAGCCGAGCGACACGGATCTCACCGAGGTCCGCAAGCAGTGGATCAAGGAGAAGAAAGGCAAGGACCGCGCGCTCTCAGCGAGAAGGACAAGGAGTTCGAGAAAGCCGAGCCGATCCGCAATCATGGGCTGTTCTCAAAGGCTGAGCGCGCGCTTTCCCTGGCCAAATGGAGCGACGAGGCACGCCGCGACATCGAGGTGTTTCCCCTCGTCGATACCGAGGGACTGACGCCGCTGCTCATGGCCCTCAACCGGGGCGACGCCGGCGCGCCGGCGCAGAGCACGGCGGGTATGCCCGCGGCCAAACCAGCCTAGACTTGCCGTGCCGTCAGAAGAGGGAGTGAAGCCATGAAGAGGCAGACTTCGGCTCAGGGAGACCGCGACGCCTCGACGGGAATGGTGATCGCGGCCCGCCCCTCGAGCGCCGGGCCGTCGGGGTCGATCGGCGGGGGCGCTTCCGGCTTGCGCTTGCGCTTCGCGCGCTGCGCCTCCTTGCGCTTGATGTCGGCCTCCCGCTTGCCTGCCTCGCGCAGGAACGCGCGCCAATCGCCGAGGATCGCGAACCGTTCCTTCTCGAAATCGAAGGCGATGCCCTCCGGGCGCCGCGCGGCCCGCTGGCAAATGGCAATGATGGTCTCCTCGCCCTCGCGGTCGAAGCGGAGCCTATAGCCGCCGCTCGCGCCCGGGATGCGGATCGTCACGCCGGGCGCGATGAGATTGTCGGGCTCGATTTCGTTCGGAAATAGCACGACCGCGCGGCCCTGTGGGTCGACGCTGATCAGCGTGAGATGGCAGGCAAGGCTCGTCGTGACGGAGAGCGAGAGCAGCTCGCCGCGGCGATAGGCGGGCTTCTCGGACCAGAGACCGAGGTCGATGGCCGATGCCGGCGATCCTGCGCCGGGCAGCGCTCTCGAGGTTGCGTCATCGCTCGTTGGCGAGCGCCCGGGCGGAAGGCCCATGGCCTCGGCGAGACGCTGCCACGCCGCGCGCGGAACCGGGCCCTGGAGCAGGCGGCGGGCCGTCTGCTCCTCCGCTCCCGTGTAGGCAGAGAGACGCGCGGCAATGCGCGGCGTGCTCCAATCCGGCTTCTGCCGCGGCGCGGGCTAGCCCAACCTCCTGGTCCCATTCCCGCGCCAGCGCGGCGAGCTCCTGATCGGGCGCGGCCGGCGCGGTCGCGGCCAGGGAGGCTTCAACGAGAAGCGGCGTGTTGAGGACTTGGGAGGCGAGCCAATCGCCGGGGAGTCCGCCGCCGGGAGCGCGCGGGCCATTGCGTGTGAGGGTGTCCCACTGGGCGGGCGTGAGGCCCGCATCGCGGAGACGAAACGCGAGGATCGCCTTGGAGTCGCCAACCGGCTCGAGCGCGACCTCCCCGCCGCGACCGCCCACCAGCCCCATGAGACGCGCCAACGCCCGGCGATAGGCGGCCAGCCTGCTCTCGGGCGCACACGCGTTGTAGAGGGCGACGAGCGACAGAAACCGAGTGTCGCGGGCCATGTAGTCCTGCTGTGCCGCGAGCGACCGCGCCATCGCGGCCGAGGCGGAAGCCGTGGCAACGGCTGGCTTGCCATCGCATGTGTCGTCCCGCGGCAGCGCCGCGATCCAGTCGCGCACCGCCTCGATCTCCTCCGGTGTCGGCCCCACGCCCCCCGCAGCGGTCCTATAGACGTCGCCCGGCGCGTGCCGGCCGACCATGCGCTGATAGAGGCGCGAAGCGTCGGGGCGCCCGCGCGTGACGAGGCTCGGGTCGCGGCTGATCCCCTCGAGATCGAGGACGTTGCCGAAGCGCTTTGCTCCTTCGGCGCCGGCGAGCTCCGATTGATGGCACTGGGCGCAATGGGTCGAGAGGCCGGCGCGAGCCTTCGCCGCCACGCTCTCCTCCGCGCGCGCCGCCGGGGACAGCAGGAGCGCCGTCAGTGCCGCGACCGCCACAAGGCTCTCGCGCGCCGCCCCCGCCCGCCACGTGAAAAAGACCCCCGCCATTTCTGCTCCCGCGCACGACCCGCACGGCTGCACCTTAAGTCGGCCAGTCCCGCGCCGCCTATGGTCCTCTCACAACACACTTATCGAATGGCAAAGCCCGCGGGAGATCCGGGCGCAGGAGGCGCGCAAGGCCGTAACCGAAACCCAGGCTTTTCCTATCGTGGCGGCGCCCCGCCCGTTAAGACTGCCGGCACTGGTCAAGGCACGAGGCAGCATGCGGCCCGGCGGCAAGGTCCTGATCGATCAGCTCGAGGCCGAGGGCGTCGAGCGCGTCTTCCTCGTCCCCGGCGAAAGCTTCCTCGCCGTCCTCGACGCGCTCCATGGCTCTCGCATCGAGACCATCGTCTGCCGTCACGAGGGGGGCGCGGCGATGATGGCCGAGGCGACCGGCAAGCTCACCGGGCGCCCGGGCGTAGCGCTCGTCACGCGCGGCCCCGGCGCGGCGAACGCGGTCGCCGGTGTCTACGTCGCCGCGCACGACGAGACGCCGATGGTTCTGCTCGTGGGGCTCCCGCCGCGCGAGCTCGAGGACGCGGCCCCGTTCCAAGACATCGACCTCGGGCTCTTTGCAGGCCTCGCCAAGGAGGTCGCGATCGTGCGCGAGACCGAACGCCTTCCCGAAGCGATCGCTCGCGCCTTCGCGACCGCTCTCTCCGGGCGGCCGGGCCCCGTCGTCGTCGGTCTCCCCGAGGACGTGCTCAGGGCCGAGACGCCGGCCGTCGCGGTGCGCCCCCGGCGCATTGGCGCGAGCGCTCCCGGGCGCGCCGAGATGGACGAGCTCAGCGAACGCTTGCGGGGTGCCGAGTGGCCGATCCTGATCGTCGGCGGCCCGGGCTGGAGCGCCGAGGTCGGCGCCGCGATCGCAGCCTTCGCGCAAAACTGGGATATGCCCGTCGCCTCGGCGTTCCGCTGCCAGGACTATATCGACAACCGCCACCCCTCCTACGTCGGCCATCTCGGCCTCGCGCCGGGGGCGAAGCTCGCGGCAGGACTGCGCGGCGCGGATGTCGTCCTTGTCGTCGGCGCGCATCTCGGCGAGGTTACCACGGGCGGGGGCACGCTGATCGCGAGCCCGGAGCCGAAGCAGCTCCTCATCCATGTGCGCGCCGCCGGCGATCACGCCGAGAGCGCCTGCCGGGCGAGCCTGCCGATCACCGCCGCGCTCTCCGAGTTCGCCGCGGCGCTGCGCACAGTGAGGCCCCCTGCCGAGCGGCCGTGGACCGCCGTGCGTCGCGACCTGCGCGCGGCTTACGAGGCCGCGCTGAGACCGGCGCCCGTACCGGGAGAAATCTCCTTCGCCGAGGTGGTGCGCCACGTCTCGGACACCGTGGCGGACAATGCCATCGTCGCCAACGGGGCCGGCAACTATGCGGGCTTCGTCCAGCGCTACTTCGTCTACAAGAGATTTCGCACCCAGCTCGCGCCCGCCTCCGGCTCCATGGGCTACGGACTGCCGGCAGCCATCGCCGCCAAGCTTGCCCACCCCGAGCGCCCCGTCGTCGCCTTCGCCGGCGACGGGTGCCTGCAGATGACGGTGCAAGAGCTCGCAACCGCCGTCCAATACGCGCTCCCCATTGTCGTCATCATCGCCGACAACGGTATGCACGGCACGATCCGCATGCACCAGGAGCGGGCCTATCCGGGCCGCGTGATCGGAACAAGCCTCGTCAATCCGGACTTTGCGGCGCTGGCCAAAAGCTACGGCGCCGGCGGCGAGACCGTGACGCGGATCGATGCCTTCAAGGAAGCCTTCGCGCGCGCCCTTCGAGCGGACGCACCTCATGTCATCTGCGTCAAGGTCGACCCCGAGGCGATCAGCCCCGATGCGACGATCGCGAGCCTGAGGCGCGGAAAAGGCAAGTCCTGAGTGCGATCAGGCGTACTCGACGCCGACGCGGGATTGATCGCGCCGAACGAATTTCACTCGCCGCGCGGGTTCTCCACCCATCCTCAAGATGAAGGCATCGGGCACCCCGCTCTCGTCCCTGAACCGAAGCAGCGCCCCGTGCGCCGAGGTATCGAGGACGATGCACGTCGCCAAGGGGTTCCCGATGAGGTTCAGGACCTTTGCTGCCTTGAGGGTCGGAGATCTCGCACTTCGTCGGCGCTCGACCATGGGCCGCCTCCGTTAACGACCGAAATGACGGTCATTTGTTATTGTCGCGCAGTGCGGACGTCGCGCAAGCGGTTCCGTGCGATGGCGCTAACAAGAGATGAAAGTTCTCGCGTGAATTTGCGCGACCCCATAAACCTTCGCGAAGGGAAGGAATGAAGTGCGCGCGCAGATCCGAAGCGGCCTCAGAAGGCGCTGAGCGGAGGCAGATCGAGCGACCGGATGCGCACGGTCCCGTCGGGCTCGATATGGCCCTTGTCGTACTTGGCGCTGGCGATCTGCTCGAAGCCCTTACGCGAGAGCTTGAACCAGTTGAGAAACTGATCGTCCCGCGGGGGCCATATCTCGAAGTCCTCGAGCGCTGTATTCGACACGTAGATGTCGATGGTCTTGCATCCGTCCTTCATGACGAAGCGGATGGATCTCGAGGCCTGATCGAGAGTGGCGGCGCGCGCTACGGAAAAGAGGGGCATGGGTTCAGCTCCTCGGTTTGCGGGGTTCGCCCCTAGTCACCTACAACGGCGCTGATAGTATCTCTGTTCCATCGCGCGCGGGGGCATTTTCGCGGCATTTTTGTGACGGCGCGTAAGTGCGCCAAATCGCGTTCGATTCCGTCGCTCCCTCAGGTGCTTCCTCCTCGGGCAGTTGTCCAAATCTTAAGGACACGGGCACATCCTGCTGGCAGGAACGGGCATATGGCTGCAAGCTTCCTGCAGAGCCCCGACCTGAATTCGAGGAGATCCACATGTCGAAGCATACGCCTTTGTCGGCTGTTATGGCAGTCGCATTCATAACTACAGTTCCGACGGTGTCCGAGGCCAGGGACTGCCGTCATTTCAGCAGTGTCCAATCTGGCGCCGTGGCCGTCGTCGACGGCACGAAGCGCGCCGCCAGGAGCGTCGGCGACGCGATCGTCCGCACCGGCGACAGAGTGGGCGGCTGGCTCTTTCACCGCCGCGACCGCGTCTAAGCGGTTTCGTCATCGCGCGGAGCCTAACCGGACGGTTGAGGCGAAGTCTTGGTCGGGGCAGCGGGATTCGAACTCGCGACCCCCTGCTCCCAAAGTCTGCACGAGAGTCGCAAGTCATTGGGACAGCTAGCCCGATGACAACATGCCGACGTTTACCTGCACACAGCCGTCACTGCTCCCAGAGATCACTTAGCCAATCCCAGTCGCCGGCGGGCTTGCGCCGGCGGGTCACTTTCTTGTTTGCCTTAGGCTGCTCCGGCGCGGCATCGATGCCACGTACCGGCCGGGTCGCGACTGGACTCGGCGCCGTTGACGGAGACTGCATCCTTGTTTGAGAGGGGATCGCCGAATTCGATCCGTGGCCGGAAGCGCCGCCCTCGCCGACAATGACGAATGGAGCCCATACAGCAGGGTGAGCGGCCGGCGTCCAGGATTTCGGACGGCCTGGGTCGTTCATGGCAGTCAGCATGGTCCGCCGCAGTGCCTCGGCCCTCCCGATCGAGGGATCGTGCCTCAGCTCCGCGAAGGCGCCGGTCGTGAGTTCCACGGCAGCGCGACTGTCGACATACCAGTGCGACACGAGGAGCGCGCGAGCGCCCGCATAGAAAAAAGCACGGGCGAGACCGGAGAGTGGTTCGGCGTCGCCTTTCTCGCCGCTGGCCGCAGTGTTGCACGCCGAAAGCACCACCCAGTCGGCATCGAGTTTGAGCTCGGTGACCTCAGACGCGGTGAGGAGGCCATCGTCCTCCTCCGTGGCGGTGTCGGGCGGTGTCAGCAGGAGAGCGGGTTCGGCCAGGTTCTTGTCGAGGCTCTGCGTCTCACTGGCAATAAGGCCATGCGTGGCGAAGTGAACAACGCGGGCTTTGGAAAGCGTGCCGTCTCTACTTATTCGTTTGATCTCGGTCTCGGTGGCTCGAGACCCGAGGTGGATCTCGCTTTGTGCAGCTCCCAGCTCATTCGCCACCGCGCACAACTCGTCGGCCGTTTCAGGGAGAGGTGCTTGGCGCCGCAATGCTGTGACGTCCGCGATGCCGCCCCGGAAGAGACTAGCAATCGCGTCTGGCAACGCCCGACTTACGCGCTCAGGCTCAGGCTCAAGCGCCTTCTTCGGGCAGGACTGCTTGGCAAAGGCGCGCTCGTCGGTACCGTCGCGGCCAACGAGTAGCGGGTTGCCGAATGCGATCAAGGGGTTCGTCCCCTGGCTCGCCTGAGCGTTTTGGCGCAGCGCCCTTTAGCGACGCGACGGACGGCAGCACGGTGACGGCATGACGCTTGGCGAGCCACGCTGCTCTCGAATATTCGGCCGTGATAGCCGGAATAGCGGCTGCCGGCGTCTCGGCGACGAGAACCTGGAAGGGGAGCTTGGTCAGCGGCCCGGACGGGACGATCAGAAGCTCTTTTCCGCTGCCATCCAAATTCCTCAGCAGATCCGCAACCTGGCCGAACAAGGCTTGAAACAGCTCGTGCGCCTTCACGAGATCGAAGGGAGGCACCGCCCGGTCGGAGACCTCGACCCCCGTCAGTTTCCTGCAGCGCTCACGGCGCCCGATCTGCTCGTCCCTTCGGCGCTTTGCATCCGCGGACGCCTCCGACCACCTCGTGGCATCCGTCCAGTTTGACGAGTTCGAGCCCGCAGCACAGGGCCGCAACCGCGCGTTCAAGGCCAGCCGTTCCGAGTGGCAGGCGCACCCACTGGGCATCCGTCTTCGTGATAAACCACGCAAAGCCAGTTTCAGGTATCCCACCGACCGCCTGGAGGTCGATGAACTGAATGAGAACTTCGTGGGGAGCGAGAAGGGCTTGCACTTCAGTGATTGCTAGCGGCGATGGCTTGGCGAGCCCGGCGTAATCGGGAAATTGCGTGCCGAGCGCCTGGTCTATCGCGTCGAGGCGCGCATTGATCTCGCCGATGCGCGACCTCAAGGCGGTCTCGCCGGCCGGGTTGCGCCCATCTGGCGATTTGGCCACGGCTGCTATCAATAGCCTGTCGCGCTCGTTGAATTCCTGCACGAGGTCTTGGCGCTCGCGGATCAGGCGGGCAAACGCGGGATCGCGGGTCGCGTACCGCGCCGCCAATTGGGAGAGCGCAGTCGCAGCTTCCGTCTCCAAGGCACGCTGCGCGGAAATGAAGCCCTCATTGACAAGCGCTGGGTCGGTGGCGCTGGCGTTGAACGCCGCCTGGACCAGGCGACGGAATGAGGATGCCTTCTGTCCGCCCTCGGTTGGTCCGGCCTGCTTTCCCTGCCGTGCAAGGTCGGTGCTAATCGCAGCAGACCTGCGCGAGGCTTCAAGGGCCTCCGGCCATCGGTTCTGCTCGATGTACTGCAACGCAAGTGTGTTCAGCGCTGCGGCAACGTTCTCGTGGTTCGGACCGTAGAGACGCTCAGTTATGCCGAGCGCGCGCTTGATATTCGCCTCAGCCTTGTCGTGCTGGCCCATCTCGTTGAGAAGGATGGCGTAGTTTTGGAGCGCTAGGGCTGTGTCTGGGTGATCGGGGCCGAGCGTCTTCTCCAAAATCTGAACGGCACGCTGATAGAACGGCTCGGCCTTGTCGAATTGCCCCCCAGATCGATAGAGGCCGGCGAGGTTGTCGGCGATGATGCCAACTTCGGAGCTTTCTGGGCCGTACGCCTTCTCGTTAATCTCGAACGCCTGCAGAAACATCTGTTGCGCCTCCCGCAGTCGTCCCTGAGCCTGATAAAGAACGGCCAGATTGGCGATCGCTGTGGCGACATCGGGATGCGCGGGGCCGAGGGTGCTCTTGAAAATCTCGAGCGCGCGAAGGCGCAATTGCTCAGCCTCCTCGAGGCGGCCATTCTCCATGTAGAGCGAGGCGAGATTGTCGAGGGCAATCGCGAGATCGCGGCCGTTCGGGCCCTGTGTCTTCTCGTAGATCTCGATCGCCTCGCGGTAGAGGCGCTCAGCCTCGGTGACGCGCGCCATCTTCTTGAGGCATAGCGCCTGAACGACAAGCGCCATGCCAAGATCGGCGGTCTCCTTCTTCTCGGCACGCAGCACGCCTGCCGCCTTTTCGCCCAGGCGCAGCGCGGCCATGCAATTGCCAGTGCCATAGAGACTGAGAGCTCGGGAAATGAGGCTCGCGGGCTCTTCCGCATTCTCGAAAGTCTGATTTTGTGCGCGTGCACCCGCTCCAAGGATGGGAGCGAGCGCCAAGACCAACGCCAAGACTTTGAGCGCCATATTCGTCTGAGCCATGACCACTGCTGCGAACTCCTCTCGGGAGGGAACGAGCCGCGCTCAATAGGCGCAGAGCTTCGTCCGAATTGGGGTCAGGAGCCGGCGTCGACATGATTTTGCTGCTCGTCTGCAGCTTTGCCCGCAACATCAAGGCGACACGGGGCAGAAAGACGACATTGATGAATGGCTTGAGCGGACCGCGAAGGATCTCGGCTGTCCCGATGCTCTGGTCAATAACGCTGGTATCAGCCGCAACAAGCCAGTCCTCGAACTGGCTGTTGAGGATTTCGACCGCGTGATTGGGGTGAATCTACGCGGCGCATTCCTCTGTTCCCAGAATGTCGCCCGCCGTATGGTGGAACGGGGTCAAGGTGGCGCAATCATCAATATCGCTTCGACTCGCGCATTTATGTCGGAGCCGAACACCGAAGCCTACACGGCCTCTAAGGGCGGCATCATTGCACTGACTCACGGCATGGCGATAAGCCTTGGCAAGTATGGAATCCGGGTCAATGCCATAAGTCCGGGCTGGATTGAAACGTGCGACTGGCAGTACTCCGCGCGAGCGAAGAAGCCTAAGCACTCGGAGCGCGACCGGCTGCAGCACCCTGTGGGCCGTGTAGGCAAACCCGAGGACATCTCGCAGGCGTGCCTCTTTCTCGCCGAGCACGCCGATTTCATGACTGGCCAAAACATTATTATCGATGGCGGTATGACGGTGAAAATGATCTATGAGTAATAGAAATGGGGCGAAGCGCCACGGGTTGTCGCCTGCGGTCGAGCGCCATCCCGCGAAAAGGGCCACGGCCAGCCTTGTCAACCGTGCTTGGGCGCGCCATCATGGATTTTGACCGGAGGGGATGACCATGGGAGGCAGCCATGAAGTCAATCGCCCACGGCGATCCTCATCCAAAATGGCGTGACAGTGCTGCGGGAGGCCTTGCCTTCCTCGCGACCCTCGCGCTCGTTGTGTTCCTGGCCTACCAGCTCGTAGACCTGTCGGCTCGTATGATCGGCCACGCCGCGAGCCAGACCGTTGTAGTGCACGAAACCACTCGGCTTGCTCCCCTGTCTGATTAGACGCATGCGGGGCGTCTAGGCGTTCCGGGTGACCAAAGGAGATAAGCCATGCCTAATGCGCCTCCACACGAAGAGCCTAACGTGCTCGCCAGGCTGACGGTTCTTGAGCTCATCGTCGGGATGATGGTTCGCGATACCATGGTCAAGTCCGGCAAAGGTCCACAGGACATTCTCGGCTTTGGCGAGACCGTGAAGAAGTTCCTGGAAGGCCGAACGCCGGTCGGAGCAACCGACCGCCAGCTTCATCAAGCCGCCGACAAGTTCTTTTCGGCGGTCGCGTCGGATATCGGAAGTCAGGACAGCCAGTAGGCTCGTCGGCGGAAGGCCGCCATCGCGTTTTGAGCTTCGGCACGGCGGGGCCTTATCTTTGCGCCCGCCATGCGCGGGGAGGCCGTGAATCGGCAGTTCTGTGGGAGATTTTCTGCGGCAATGGCCCGTCTAGCAGAAAGCGCGGCCCCGGGCGGCACAGAAGCTCGGCTTGCCCGCAAACCAGCCGTAAATGAAGGGGAACATTCCGGGCGGGAGATTTGTCGCGCGCGTATAAGGGGGTCAATCTCCGAGTCTGGCTTGTTCGCTGCCATCGATGGCCCACAACAAGCACTAGCGACCAATTCGCGAACTGCGAGCCGTTTGATCTTCCTCAAAGCAGCTTCGTCGCGAGGCGCTATCGGTCGATCCCCGAACAACTCATGGTGGATCAGGATGCAGTCTAATATTGCGGCAGGGTCGTGCGGATCGAGAGAAGTCGTGCTCGTGGTGGAAGACGAGCCCTTCATACGGATCGCCACTGCCGACATACTTAGGCAAGCGGGCTTCGAGGTCTTCGAGGCCGCAGGCGGCGCGGATGCATTGGAAGCGTTAGCAAACGGGCACGAAGTGAGTGCCGTCGTGACCGACATTCGGATGCCCGGTATGGATGGCTTGGCGCTTTCACGTGAGGTGCGTTCAAGATGGCCTGATCTACCCATCGTCTTTGTCACGGGCCAGATGCCCGCTGACGGTATAAGTCTAGACGCCAAAGTCCAATACCTTTCCAAGCCCACTAACCCGGCGACACTTATTCGGGCCATTCGGAAAGCGATTGATGCCCGAGACTCGTAGGACGGTATTTCACGCTTCTGCGGTGGCCACGACACGCCTTCAAAGGATTGCGGTAGTGTAGATCATATCTGCACTATCTGGTCTTCCTTTAACTCAACAACCGCAAGGGTCTCCTGGCTGATGTGGCTGGTCGAGGTTATCAAGGTGCTCGGTCCAAGAAAGGCGATGATTTTGTCGTGAGCCGCCTTCCGATTGGGTGCGCGTAATAGGTACCGGCGGTGGCGATGGCCCGTTCCATCACCAATGACTTCAACCATCCATGCCTGGACGTATGCTTCATCGGTCATCCGGGGAGTATGTGGTCAGCTCTCGCTAGGTGCAACGTCAGCCATTCGGACCGTTGTTGAAACTTGATCTACTCCAGATAGCGTGCAGCGCTCCTCCATCACGAGTTGCGATGACGCCTCGCTAAGCTTGCCACCTTTTAGCGCTCTTCAATTTACCTCGGTCGCCCGTCGCACCGCCTGGTCGAAGGCCTGGAGCGTAGAGCGAAGCTCGCGAACCTCGGCCTCGCGCAGGCCGTGATCACCTCGTCGGCATCGTCCGCTAGCGCTTTCAAGCGACCATCAACGAACTTTCGGACTTAACACTCTCCACGAAGTCCTCTTTAAAGAACGAAAAAGAGGGCTCAAACCCGAGCCCTCTCCTCTGTCAGCTCCCCCGATGCCGGAAACCTGAACCTTCAATTGCGGCAGCGAAGGGGCGATCTGTAAACGCTGCAATCTCTACGCTAGGGACTCGCCGGCATTCCCTTCTTTCAGCCGTGACGTCGTGAACGAGGAACTCCGCAGCTTGAGCTTGGTTGAAGAACTGTTGGCGAGCCGTGATAACTCCTATGATGTCCCCGAGTGAGCAGAAGAAGCTCATTGAGAGCATGATCTCCGAAGCCGAGGCGGCCCTACTCAACGGCAGCTGTTACGCGGCACGCGTGCGCTTAGGGTCACTAAGTAACAGTGTTGCCGCAATAATCGTTCGCCTCTACAAGCTCCACGCACTGCGGCAGGCTATCAACGAACGGGCCACCCCCCAGGGCTTATTTTGCACTAGGCGCACGCGGCTCGTTGTGGGAATTACGACAAAGAGACGAAGCTTGCGCGGTGCTGCTGTGTTGCGCCGGGTTACACTGGGAACCTGGAGTGAGGCAGTGACCTCGATGCGCTTGGGCGTGCCGTGGTCGGGACCGCCGCTCGTGTTCGATTTCGTACACTACGCCGTCAACTTTAGGCGGTGATCGTCTCATTGTGCATTGCACGCATAACGGCGCGCGGCCCCTTGAACCGAGCGTCCCTGTCACCTAAAAATTTATCGCTAGTACCTATGAGCACCAGAGAGGAGGCTATTGGAGGGTGTCATGAGTGCGATCATGATCAAGTGCCCGGAGACGGGCCGGGAAATCTCAATCGGCATAGATACAGACGAGACCAGCTTCGCGCATCTACCGAAGGTCAGCGCAGCAACGCAGTGCCCCGCATGTGGCAAGATGCATAAATGGAATGTCGGCGAAGCTTGGTTGCAAGAGGGTGAGACGAAGCGAGGGCCAGGCTAGCGTTCTGAGTGCTCCGCTTTAGGAGACGATGGCCCTTGAGTGGTGCACGCGGTCAGCTTGCGGTCTATTGCCTTGCGTTCGGCCTCTTCCAACCACTGAAGCATCTCCCGTATCGCCTGGGGGACTGCCTCCGGCACTCGACGTCGTCGCAGTTCACTGCCGATCCTGGAAGTCAGTTCTCTCAAGTAGCCAACCTCTGTGCGGTCCATGACATTGCCCTTTCTCGGGCGGGGACGCGGACGTGCGGATGCATGTCCTTGTAAGAGGAAGGGGCGTTGGAAATGAAGGTTCCACTAATTGTTCGAAATAGTACTGTTCGATTAGGCAGTTTGTGAAATTGGGAGTAGAATCCAGCCATCGTTCGCTGGCTAATCAGGGCGCGGACGGCTGAGAGAGGCGATGTGCTCTTGCCCCAAAGGGGTCGGAGCCATGGCCAAGAGCCAACAAAATCTCATCCTTTCACGCCTTTCCGAGGCTGATCGCGCCCTGCTTGAGGAGCACTTGAAGACGGTCAACCTCCCGTTGCGCAAAGTCCTGGAGCGGCGAGGGCGGCCGATCAGAGCCATCTACTTTCCCGAAAGCGGTTTTGCCTCTGTCGTAGCCAACGGGGGCAAGCGGATGATCGAAGTCGGTCTTATCGGCCGCGAAGGGATGACGGGCTTACCGGTGGTGTTAGGGAACGACCGCAACTCTAGCGACGTCTTCATGCAAGTTGCCGGACGAGGCCAGTGTATGCGGGCCAATGCCCTTCGCGACGTGATCGACAAGAGCGTAACCCTTCACCGGACCCTGCTTCGCTACGCTCCGAACAGACCACGCGGACGGCGGTCGCTAATGGGCGCAGCAAAATCGAGGAACGCTTGGCACGTTGGCTGTTGATGGCCGACGACCGTCTCGACGGCGGCGAGCTACCCCTGACGCATGAATTCTTGGCCATGATGTTGGGGGTACGGCGACCCGGTGTGACCCTGGCTCTGCAGGAGCTCGAACGTCAGGGTGCGATTGCCACAAAGCGCGGCACGATTAGTCTGATCGACCGTGAGGGGCTTGAGAAACTGTCGAACGGTACGTACGTGCCGATGGATTAGATTTGACGACCGCCGTCTGCTGGGACATCTGCGAGAGGGTGTCGCGGCGCTTCCCGCTCCGTTTAAGCACGGCAATGCGGTGAAGGCGTCCCAGCGCCAGATCGCCCGGACGCTCGGGATTGGCAAGAGCACGGTCAATCCGTTGCTGCGGAGCTGCTGGACGCGGGCGAGCTGGTACTCGACACGTCGAAGTCAGGAACCCAATTCGCCCTTCCTGGTCTAATAGCTCGCCGAGAGAATCAGAAGCGCGGCCCTCGGGTCGCCCCTTTTTCTCCGTGGCGCGGTACAATGCGCCGAACCGCTATGGCAGTGCCGGTCATGCCCTTCCGTAAATACTCGTCCCTCTTCGATGACGACGATATCGCGATCATGCGCGCCGTCTATGACGCGATTTGCGCTGAACTCGGCATTACGGCGAGCGACGATGACGCTAGGCAACGTGAGCTAGTAGCCACGGCGATCATCGAGGCTGCCGAAGCTGGCGAGTTCGATCCCTCGGGGCTGCGAGCACGTGCCAAGGCGAAGATCAGTGGGGAGTAGAGTAGTCACGCCTTCTCGAACAGCTTCCCGCGCTCCCAGTTCTCAGCGCGCCAGCGGTCGCACCTGACCTTCGTCCATCCACACCGCGGCCCCGACCGGTACGGCAGGTCATTGCGCTTCGAGACTATACCTTCGAAGCCGAGCCGCTCGCATTCGGCAAGCAGCGCAGCACCGGTGAGTTGTCCACAGCTCTGCTCCACCGATGGAACACCTGTCATCTAGACGGTGTTGTCTTGCCAATCCGCTCGTCATCGTCCCTCGGTGACCGGCGGGTGACCCCCACGACTAGGCACCCTCGCTCGTTGCGAGCTGGGTGCCTTTTGTTGCGGGCGCTGCGCCCCCGCGCAACCCATCCGGCTATGCTATTTGATTTGAGTCAATGCGTGGGAACGTGTCGGGATTAATGAACGTAGCACGCGGCTCCTCCCCCCGGAGCCGGCAACGCTGGAGTTCCCTCATCCAGCAATTAGTCCCGAGGCACTCGCTTCGGGACTTTTCTTTTTTCGTCGCCGGTGTGCACACGTCGTGAACTAGGACCCGTCCGCTGAGAATGAGGCGTCATACCCTGGGGAGACGGCAAATCGGCAGTACTGTGGGAGCATTTCTGCGGCGTTGGCCCCGTCTAGCAGAGAGGGCGGCCATTAGAGCGCGCACGACAGACGTGGCGGTCGCCGTCACATAGCTGTTCGCGACGGAACCAGCACACTACGTCGCAGAAATCAACCGGACGACTGGAACATGAAATCGATCCTCGCTTCCGCCGCTTTCGCCCTCGCGCTTACTGTCGCGGGGCATACCCTTCCTGCTGCCGAACCCCGAATTGGACAGCCGCCCGTTCCAAGCCCTGAGGCCGGTTCTGAAACAGGACCAGACCTGTTCGTATGGCACTGCGCCCTCTGTCACGGCCTCGACGGGCGCGGCCATGGTCCCCTTGCCGAAGCGATGAAGATCGCCCCTGCCAATCTCACGCAGATTAGCGCGCGCCACAATGGTGAGTTTCCAGCGGCCAAGGTCGCTGACATCATTCGCAATGGTGGCGGTGTGCTCGGACACGGCACCTCGGCTATGCTGGCGTGGGGGCTGTACTTCAGCGAAAAGCACAAGCCAGAGATCGCCAAAGCCAGGATCGCGGCACTGGTAAGCTATTTACGGACATTGCAAGAGAAGTAGTCCGATGCCGCAGGTCATCGCACGTGTTGCTCGTCGAAACCATGGAGTTGTCTCATGTCACCTGCGATAACCGCTCACCTGACGCATGTTCTGATCGGAGCCGGCATTCTGTTCATTATTGCATACATCGGTAATCGTATTACGTTCTCAAACCGGTTCGCGAATGCTCTAGTGACGGCGGCCGTCTTCGCGGTCCTCTTCGGCGCGCTCGCCTTCATCGTCGATACGTCGATGCCGTCTGAGCTTATGGAAGCAAGGCAGCACGCGTGGCTGGACTTGATCGTCATGTCAGCTGGTCTCGTCTTCGTGATCGATCTCGTCGCCAACATGCTCTCCTTCTCGAACCGTCTCACGAGCGCTTTTGTGACGGCGGTGATGTTTGCAGTGCTATTCGCCTTCCTGATCTACGCCACAGGCACTGCGACTTGAGCCCCACCATAGGAGGCAGCAATATACAGGCACATCTTGATACCGACCGACGGGTCCAAACTCTCCACCAAGGCAGTAGCCGAGGGTGTTAAGCTCGCCAGCGCGCTCGAGCTCACGCCTGACCTTCCTGACGGTCACAGAACCACTTGCCAGCCTCGGCGATCAGAGTGCCGCGTTCGCGGGCATGCCCGAGACCTTCCGCCGCCAGGCGCTCGAATATTTGGAGGCGGCGGCTCGCGAGGCTCTTGCTGCCGCGTCCTCAGCCGCTAAGGCCGCAAGCGTGCCCGCCGACACATTGATGGTCGAGAGTGACCATCCACATGAGGCGATTATCGCCGCGGCTAAGTCGAATGGGGCAGACCTGATCCTGATGGCCTCGCACGGCAGGAGTGGTGTCAAGGCGCTGCTACTTGGGAGTGTCACTCAAAAAGTATTGACCCACACCGACCTGCCAGTGCTGGTGTGCCGATGAACCTGGGCGGTCAACAGCAAGTGGCGGGAGTCATGGTAGAACTCGGCAACCAAGAAAAGATCGCTCCTCGTGCCTGCGCGCGTGGTTTTGCACGGGGCCTTGTCGGTACCGCATTCACGTATGTGGTTGTCGTCTTCCTGGCATCGTCATGGCTCCCAGCGGCTGGTCAGACGCCGGAATTGGATGAGAGACAGAAACAGGCCGAGGCGAAACTGCCAGTAAGCTCTGTAGCACGTGCCACCTGAT
The DNA here is from genome assembly GCA_963699485.1 of uncultured Alphaproteobacteria bacterium. Classification (GTDB taxonomy): domain Bacteria; phylum Pseudomonadota; class Alphaproteobacteria; order Rhizobiales; family Hyphomicrobiaceae; genus Hyphomicrobium_C. The sequence continues at coordinate 227,792 of CAVOUC010000028.1, forward strand.
TGGAGAGCCGATAAATGCCTCCACCCCGGCCGACATACCGAGCTTTCTGGGCATTGCCAATCGCCCGAACCAGTCGGCCGAGGCGCTAACGAATTGGCTTATGGCTCCGCATGCACCTATGCCCGATCCCCACCTCACACAAAAAGAAATTCATGATATCGCCGGGTACATTCTGTCGCTAAGGACGGCGGAATGACGATTTTTCGTGCAAGGCGCTCGGCAGATTTCACGTTCTTGAAATATCGCTAGACGACCCCGGGACAGCATGAGCCCCATGAGCGCGAGGATCGCGAACCCGGCTCCGGCGAGAAACGTTGCTTGCGGTCCGACCGCATCCCACAGCGTACCGGCAATGATACTAGCCGCGAGAAGGGCCACGCCGGTCATTAGATTGAACATCCCGAAGGCCGTGCCTCGAAGTTCTGGCGGCGCAGTGTCGGCGATGAGAGCCGAAAGCAGGCCTTGCGAGAATCCCATGTGCAAGCCCCACAGCATAACCCCGAGCCCGACGCCGCTAATCCCCGAGGTTAGCGCAAGGACGAGGTCGGACGTAACCAGCAAGAGCAGGCCGATCATCAGGACCTTCGTTCGGTTGCCGTTGTCGGAGAGCACGCCGGCCGGGTAGGCGGCAATCGCGTAAAATACATTCATTACGACGAGAACCGCAGGGACGAGCGCGATGGCTAATCCTACCGACTGTGCGCGCAGGATCAGGAAGGCCTCGCTGAAACGCGCAAGCGTGAATACCACCGCAATGGCAACAACAGTCCAATAGGCCGACCCGAGGCGTCTAAGTTCGCTCACGTGCAGGGGGAACCGAACTTCGCGCATCTCGGGCTGTCGGTCGGGCTCGCTGACGCCATAGATAATCAGAAACATGGCGAGGAAAGCGGGAATGACTGCGAACCAGAACACGGCCCGGATGTCGTTGGCGAGAAGCCACATGAGGACGACCGCGAGCAGAGGACCGATGAAGGCACCGACAGTGTCTAGGGACTGCCTGAGCCCAAAGCTCGCACCACGAAGCTCCGTCGGGCTGATGTCAGCAATGAGCGCGTCACGCGGTGCCCCTCGAATACCCTTGCCGATCCGGTCGATAAAGCGCGCTGCGATAAGCCAGCCCTAAGAGCCGCGCCGAGCAGCGTGGCGACCGCAATCGTCGCGTAGAAGGCTCGTGCATCGTTGGGCCGTGCGTCGAGGCTACCAGCCCAGCCGAACATCTCGCTAACCGCATAAGCCGCCGATCCTGCTAGCACCGGTACTGCCAGCAGCCCGGTGCCGATTATCCCGGCGACGAACAACGCAAACGCGAACTCACCCGCGACGGGCCTCAACGCCTCGGCAGCCTGCGCCGAAGTTGCGATGTCAGTAATTCCATGCGTGTGCAAGGTCGCGGCGGTTGCGAAAACGATGGCCAGCGAAACTAACGAGCTGAATGCCATGCCAGTAATCGTATCGACGCGGATGCGGGCAAGTTCCGCGCCCGCCGTCTTCGGCGAAATGCATAGCGGCTTGGCGTGATGGCGGTGTTGCTCCTCGACTTCCTGGCCTGCCTGCCAGAAGAACAGATAAGGACTAATGGTTGTACCGAGGATCGCCACCATTGCCATGGCGTATGCTCTGGTTGGCTCGACGCTGGGAACGAACAAAGACTTCAGTGCAGTACCCCATGGCACGTCAGCCACAAACACGACAGCGACATAAGAAAACAGCGAAAGCGTCGTCCACTTTAGGATGGCAGCATAGCGCGGATAGCTTAGCCACACTTCGAGCACGATACAGACTACGCCGAAGAGCAACGTGTATAGCTGACCCGGCCCGCCGATGAGCAGTTCGAGTGCGGCTCCCATTGCGCCGAGATCGGCCCCGAGGTTGATGATGTTTGCTACGAGCAGCAATGTCACCACGCCTCTCAGCAGCCAGGGTGAATAGTGCCGCCTGAGATTGTGCGCAATGCCGCGCCCAGTGACGCTGCCAATTTCGGCAGCAACCTCCTGGATAACAACCATTAGCGGGAAACTGAATAGAAAGGTCCACGAAAGCCCAAAGCCAAACTGTGCTCCAATCTGACTATGCGTTGCGATTCCACTGGGGTCGTCGTCTGCCGCTCCGGTTACTAGGCCAGGACCTAGCCGTCGCCACAGGCTCAGCACTGGCGAGCCGTTCGGCATTTCGGCTGCTTCATTCATAGCCTTACCTAACTGAACTCGGCACCGCTAGTAACGCACGATCCTGAACCGACATTGCACAGAAGGACGGCTTTGCGCGAAACGCAGTCTACACGCGGCGTCGCATCCGGCCCGTTTCTGCTACACAGTCGCGCCTTGAATCCCTCAATGAAACAGACCTTTCGTCTCGCGGGCTTTCTGCCTGGCAGACGCTGTGCCAAGGGCTCGGAGAAGGCGTCGGCTTTGCTCGTCGGTTGGATCGAGATCTAGCGCGCGTCGGAGATCTGATAGCGCGAGTTCTCGCTTGCCAAGCTCCCGATAGGCATTGCCGCGATAGCTATAGGCGCGCGCGTGTAAAGGATTGATGTGAATAACCTCGTCAAAGTCTGAGAGCGCGAGATTGAACTGGCGCGCTTGTGCGTACGCTATGCCGCGATTGATAAAGCCTTCGGCATTGCTCGGGTTCAATCGTATGGCCTCGCTGAGGTCGTCGATGGATTTTGCGAGCTGCCCGCCTTGCCCGAAGGCTATTCCCCGGTTCATGAACGCTAATGCAAAATCCGGATCGAGCTTAATCGCGCTGCTGTAATCCTCGATCGCTGCGGTCAGCTCGTGTTTTTGCAGATATTGATTGCCGCGGTTGTAGTAGTACGCGGCACTATCCGGCTTGAGACGGATCGCCTCGGTCGCATCTTGAAGGGCCAAGTCATACCGGCCGTCGGCAAGATAGGCACTGCTGCGTTCGTTATAGGCTTGAGCAAGCTCCGTGTTGATCAAGATTGCCCGCGTCAGATCGCTGATTGCCCTACCGGTCTCATGCTCGGCCAAAAAAGCTCGGCCCCTGTTGAAGTAGGCCAGTGCGCTCTCGTCGTCTTTGGTGGTGGGGTCTTCGATAACAAGGGTGCACTTCAGGATGGTCCGTTCCAAATCGTCGACCGGACAGTTCGTCGCGTCTGCTGTCAGCGATCCTAGCCCGATCGCCGGAATCAGTAACGGCAGCAGTCGCAGTCGAGGTCGCCAGACCATCTTCTTTGCCTCACCGCTGTGGAACGCTCTAGAAGTGAACATTGCCGAAGCGGCGTGCGCCTGGCGCCGGGCAGCTCGAACCAGTCGGCCGGGGCGCTAACGAATTGGCTTATGGCGCCACATGCACCCATGCCCGACCCCCACCTGACACAAAAGGAAATCCGTGACGTTGCCAAAAAGAGCGCCTTCGAGAAGCGACGGCAAAGTTTCCGCACGCTCAGTGGAGAGCGGGTGCCCCGTGGATATAGCCCTCTAGCTGATTAATCGTGAGGCGCTGGTCATCGATGATGCTCTTGACCAGATCGCCGATCGAAACGATGCCAACCACGCGATCACCGTCTATAACCGGCAAATGCCGCACGCGCTCCTGCGTCATGAGTTCCAGGCAAGCCTCGACAGGCTCATCAGGCTCGTCACAAACAACCTCTGTTTCCATGATGTTACGGACGAGGGTCTGCGGCGAAGTCCTGCCTTTGAGCACGATGTCCCTCGCATAATGCCGTTCTGTAACGATGCCCACGAGCACATCGCCGTCCATGACGAGCAGCGAGCCGACATCATGATCGGCCATCAGCTTTATGGCCGCGTAGACAGTCTCCTCTGGCCCGACGGAAAAGTAATCGCGCCCCTTCACCTTCAGTAACTGATTTATCGTTGTCATCGGGCGTCCCCTTTTTAAGCGCGGCCGCAGAAAAACTTAGGCCACAGCATCAATCAGCATTTCCACATTTCCAAATAGCGTCTTGATCAAAATCAAGCGCCGCTGCGGTTAATCAGCACGGTATGCTGCGTTATGCGGACGCGCTCCTCGGAAGCACGAGGGTGTCATTGGGCCGAGTTGTCGCCCGACGATAACGCGATGGCTCAGGCTCATGGCCTCTGGCAGACGAGCCCTGCCTTGCTAGTATGCTTAAGGTGCGCTGTCGAGAAGCCGGGACGAATCCCGCTGGGGGGTTGACCCATGTCAAAGTGGCCGACGGGCTCGGGTGCTCACTTTGCATAGCCACCATGGGGAGACACCATGAAGGAACACGCCACATCCCATTCCTCGGTCGCCGTGCGCTTGTTTGAGTGGTGGCATGAAGCGCGGGATCGCTGGGCGCGGCTGCACGACATCGACCGGTGGGGCGCGGACGAAATCGCACAAGTGGCTGACGATGTGGGCCTGCCCGACGTCGAACTCTTACGCGTTGCGCGCGAGGCGAATGGCACACCCGAGCTTCTCGCGCGTCGGCTGCGGGCACTCAATCTCGATCCGGAGGAGATACGCGCCCTGTCGCCCCTGCTGCTCGCCGACCTGAAGAGGACGTGTGCGAACTGCACGGAGAAGCAGCGCTGCGCCGATGACATGGCGGAGAACCCGAACCCGCCCGGGTGGGAGAGCTATTGCCCCAACGCGGGAACGTTGCGCACGCTGACCTGACGCGCGCTCTTACCTTCGTGTGCGCAAGACGGTATCGCCTTACGTCCGCCTCGCTTTCGGCTCTCGGTCAGGAACCGTAGTTTGGTTGGTTGTCCGTCGTCAGGGTTTTCTGGACAGTTGAGGGTTTAAGCTAAGAGAGTGTTCGGCCCTTCTGGTTTGCGTTCATGCTGCGGCTTGCAATGTTCGATGGTCCGTCGCTTCCTTTTGCGGTCGGCTAATAGGTCAGACGTCAGCCTGAGATGCCCCTCCCCATTTAAGAATGGTGGCCCTCCTAAGTGAAAAAGCCCCCAAGCATTCTCTGGCCAGGGGCTCGGGGCGTCAAACAGCTGCGCGTATCAACTGGCTCGCACAGCCTCGCGAAATATGGCCGCGCGCAGCTTGGAAGGATCACGCTCTCCTCTACGGGCGGCGTCCATGAGTTGTCGTGACATCACGTCGAAGGGCAGGTGCATGCCCTTCGAAATCGACTCGTTCAAAGCAGCATCTAACACGCCCGCGAACAAGTTCAGCTCATCGCTGGTGTAGTCGGTGAGGTCCACAGCCACATGGGGGCGCCAATCGGATTGTTGGTAGTCCTGATTATGGATGGCCATGGTGGCTCCTCCTTGAATGACCTTTGGGAGCAAACGGCTAGGCTATCGGGAGGGTTCCGGCCCCTCCTCAGCCTATGAAAAGCCGCCCCAAATTTGCCTCAACTGAGGAGGGTCCTGCTCATTCAGCGGGGATCTCGAATAGAGGGCGCATGCAGTCACGGAGGACGACGATAACCTCTACGCTGTAGAACATGCAACGAGACAAAAGGGCAATGTTATAGCGCCCAATTGCTCATGATTTCCTCGGAGGTTGAGGCGTGAGGATCCTAAGGAATACGACGGAGTCTTTAGCGCCGCGATTGAACCCGATGTCCGCAAGCGTTCGGTCATTAAGGGCGCGAAGCATCGACGCGGTCGCGCGCCGGGCTCGATAGTGCCAATGGGCGTTCCACAACCGACGTGCGATGCCGATCGCGCGAGATCCAAAGGAGTTTTTTGCAGACAGGACTTTTGCGTCCCTCGAAGCGAGGGAATTCGGGTTGGTGCTCATGATTGAACCGTCTTGGTTGATTCTATCGACCGCCGGTATTCGAGTCGTCTTCGCCCGTCATTGTTTGGCGGTCGAGGCCGCCTCCCTCGGCACTTGTGTGTGGCCGCCGAGGAGTTTGACGTATGACGGGCCACGGAAAGAGTAGCTCAAACTCAATGCTTGGCACCAACGCGCTGAGGTATCCAAGTTTCATGACCGCCTCGCAGTCCTTTGTTGCTGACGGCTTTACTAGTTTCAGCTGCCTTTTGTTCCGGGATGGCGTGCTGCGACACTTTGTCGACAGCAGCCAAGGCATCACTCCCCATGACCCAGCTACGTGATCGTCGGACCGCCGCTGTAGCTGCACGCGTGCCGTTGCAGCTAGCCAAGCACTGCAGGAGCGGAAAGAGAGAAAACCCACGTCCGTTCCGACCGATCCAAGCTCGGCGACGTCGACCTCAACGCATGGATGGTTCGCTCGGTGTGGCTGTTCGAGAGAAAGCCGCCGAAGCTGTTTCAGTGATCAGCTAATCGCGAGATGTTTGATTATTCGCGCAGGCTGGCAGCCGTCAAACCGATTAGGATGATGCCCACCACGGCGATGGATAGGGCTACGCCACCAGCAAGCAACAAAACCGAAAACATTTGATTCACCCCCAACTGAACGCACTGCACAAGAAGCGAGGATATCAGAGGCCACCTTCTGGGCCGGATCATCCGGTTCAGCAATCTGGCGTTTTCCACAGGTCTGATCGAACCCGTCGGACTGCTGCCGCAGGAGCGTCATTGTGTTGGCAATCCGCCGAACTCATCTTACCTGGCGGATGCCCCAACGACTTGGCACCCGGGCACGTCTCGCGTACCGGGTGCCGTTTGTTTTTCTAGACCTAATGCCAAGCCATCCAACCATCCAAGCGACGATGGCGGCGAAGGCGACCAGCAAGAACGAAACGCCCCATGGCGACGGCTTCGGGCCGCCCTAGTCAGGTCGTATCCGCTCGGCATTCGGGTTTGGCTCGGCAAGGACGCGGCGGGACGTAGCTGTCGCGGCTGGCGGTGAGGGCAGTAGCCCTATGGGTCTAGAGAACCTTACTCGCCCGGCCGACGTGCGTTGCCATGCCGTGCCTTGCCCAGAGTCACACATGGCGCGGAGTTTCCAAGATTACTAGGGGGCTCCATTCGGCTATCGCGTGCCCGGTGCGCTCAGTGTCGTTGACGCCGAGGTTGATGCGGTTCGAATAGAATGTCGGACTTATCCTGGTAACGGACTGAGGTCGCCATAACCATGAGCTGCGTTACCGTCTTTGGAGGCACCGGGTATCTCGGCCGTGCAGTCGTCGATCAACTGATAGCCTCGGGCACAACGGTCCGCGTCGCGGCTCGTCATCCAGGCGCATTCAGGGTCGCTCCCGGGCAAGACCGACAACTCGTCCAGCTCTACGCCGATGTGCGCGACGAAACCTCCGTTGGGTCTGCCCTCGAAGGCTGCGACGGTGCCGTCAACGCCGTCGGCCTCTACTTCGAAAAGGGTTCGGAAACGTTCAGGGCGGTTCACGAGCTGGGGGCGATGCATGTGGCCCGGCAGTCGGCTCGTGCTGGCGTCAAAGCTCTGGTCCACATGTCAGGAATTGGCGCCGATCTCAACTCGCAATCGAAATATGTCCGCTCTCGCGCAGAAGGTGAGCTGATGGTGAGGGCGGCCTTCCCCGCCGCGACTGTCCTGCGGCCCAGCGTCCTATTCGGACGGTACGACAAGTTCCTAAACACGTTGATCGCCGTTGCGCGGCTGTCTCCAGTGCTGGCTTTGTTCGGGGACGGGGATACGAGGCTGCAGCCGGTCTATGTCGGCGATGTTGCCGAAGCGGTCCTACGCGCGCTGACAACTGAGTCATCGCAAGGCAAGGTGTATGAACTGGGCGGTCCGCAGACTTACCGCTACAGGGACATCATCAACCTGGTGCTCAAAGAAACCGGCCGAGCGCGCATTCTTGTGCCGCTGCCCTTCGTCGCCTGGGACGCCTTGGCGCGGCTTCTGATGTTGCTGCCAAATCCTCCGCTCACAACGGATGTCGTGACACTCATGAAGCGTGACAATGTAGTCGGTGAGGACGCTCTGAGTTTTGCTGATCTGGGCTTGGCGCCAACCGCAATGGAGCCCGTGCTGCACGACATGGCCTCACCGTCATAGCCGGGCTGGGCAGACTTGCATTTTGAGTTTTTGGCTGGGGTCTCTTTTGCCTGTGTCCGTAGCGAGTGGACCTAGGCCAGCCCAGCGCAGACCGAACAGCTCACCGAAGAGCTGACCCAGATCAATGCAGCGAACTGGACGGAATGCCAAGCGTACATGGCTGACTATGAGGACTTCGAGCCTGACCCTGATGTGTGCGAGGGGTTGTGATGGAACTGATCATAGGCGTTCTCGTGGCTATCGTTGCGATTGGCCTCGTGTCGCTTGCTGTGACGCTGAGTGACTTCAAGCGTCACTAGTTGGCGCCACGAAGCGAGCCTGAAGTGAGACTGAGTGACTTGCAGTAGCGAAAGGGTGAGCTTGATGCTCATCCTTCTGTCGGTCCTCGTCTGAAAATATTTTGCCGAAAAAATTTCAGGAACGGATTGATCAGCGGGGCGTCGCGAAACCCCGTGCCACCCTCGAAAACTAACCACAGACATTCCGATCACTGTTGACTTCGCTGATCGTTTCGACCTCGATCTCATTCGATCAGCAACGAGATCAGTACTCAGCTTCGACTTTCATCACGCGATCAGCGGCAAGGGGGCAATCGGCAGCTCTGCTCCACTGCTGACCTACTTGGGCATCGAGCGAAACGGAGAGTTAGGGCCTTAAGCGGAAATAGTGATCACTGACTTCAAGAACGCAGCGCATAATCGCGCAGGCATGACGAAGTTCTTCATTTCTTTGGCAACAAACTTAGCTTACTCAGGAGTAATGGCATAGTCAGCCCCTGCACGACGACTGAAAAAGCCACAACGCCAAACGCCGTGATCAGGATTTCGTTGTAGAGTGGGAAAGAGGGCGAAAGCGCAAGCGCTAATGCCAATGCGAGCGCCCCTCGCAGTCCGCCCCACCACAGGACGTGCTGCTCATATATTGGTATGGCCCATGTCGAAGACCGAAAGAGCAGACATAACGGATACACGGTAAGAGCCCGCCCCGCGAGAACTAATCCAATTGCAACCAAAAGGGCTCCAGCGCTGATACCTGTAAGCGGCATCGCCGCGACCCTCACACCAATCAAAAGAAAAATCAGAGAGTTTGCGATGAACGCCGCGAATTCCCATAACGCGATCACAAAGGAACGACCATCCGGGGAGAAGATATTTAGGTTCTCATCTTCCCTGAGCATGCCTAGGTTCCCCATGAGAAGGCCCGCTGCGACGGTCGCCAGCACACCCGAAAAGTGGAAATTCTCGGCGAGCAGAAACGAACCGTAGGCAGCGACGGTAGTCAGTGTTGCTTCCACCAAATGGTCGGAAGTCCGTCCCGCGAGCGCACTGGCCGCGCTACCGCACACAAGCCCCACTAAGATTCCACCAGCAGTCGTTAGGGCCAAAGCGCGTGGCACCGTTGTCGTCGTCAATTGCCCGACGTCCGTCGCCTGTGCCCACGTAAGAACGAGCGAAAATAACACCGCTGCAACACCGTCATTGAACAGACTTTCACTTTCGACCAAGAGGCGGAGACGGCCCTTGATGCCGGTGTCTTTGAACATGGCGAGAACGGCAATGGGATCGGTTGCAGCAATCAGCACGCCGAAAACAATCGCGGGTGCGGCAGGCCAGGCCAGGAAATAAACCATACCTACGGCGACAACAATTGCTGAGACGACAACACCGAGCGCGGAGAGCACGACAATCGGCAGCATGTCCCTTCGAAGCTCGCGCCAGTGGATACTTAGTGCGGCTTCAAACAAAAGAGGCGGAAGGATGACTTCAAAAATGAAGTCATGCGTGAGCATCGCACCCGTTTCGAGGCCCGCGACGGCAAGACCGATGCCAGTAAGAACGAGCCCGACCGTGTATGGCAGACCCAAGCGCCGGGCCACAATCGCGACGAGAATAGCCACGCCGAGGATGCTAATGGTGTGAGTGAGAACGGTGTCCATCACGACGATTGTAGTGCACTTGGGAGAGAGGCATTCCGACCTCGACCAAATATTTGGTTGGCGGCCCGGACCCTGGCAATGATTTCCCGTTGGTTGGGAACCGTTCTGGAATGCGCCCGAACGAGCTGCTACGCCGGGCCCGCGATATTGGCGTTGGAAGTGGGGTCAGATTGGACGTAGCGATCTTGGTGGTTGCCGCCTCTGCGCTTACTCAAAAGGACAGCACCGAACAAACCAGTGCCAAGGTTGCCGCCGCTGCATCGAAGGTGATGCGCGATCCCAAGGCGAGCAAAGAGGCGGAGTCGGCTGCAGCTTCCGCGCTGACCAAAGACCAAGAAGAGCTGACTCCACGACAGATTGAGCGGCTGAGCGGCTCATTTGTCTTGGCCTGTTTGCCGTCACCCTGACCGCAGAATTGTCCTTGAGGGCAACCGTTCGTAGTTTCATCGGCCTCTGGTCTTGGCGCGTCGTCGGCCGAGATCGAGATCGTTCGCCAATGCAGCTTTTCAGTCTCCACGCCGTGCCGTCACTTAGGAGCAAAGACCTCATCTGTCGAAAGCGGGTGAGGAAAACAAAGGGCCCCGGCCTTGACATGCCGGAAGCCCCGAATACCAGCCTCAGCAATCTCTCACGCTCGGCGTATCAGCCCGATCAGCAGAAGCAGTATGACCGCGCCGATCACCGCCGTGATGATCGTGCCGACGGTCCCGCCGCCCGTGGAAAGGCCAATCAGCGGAAGCAGCCAGCCACCGATCAACGCGCCCACGATTCCTACGACGATATTGCCAATGAGCCCAAAACCGTAACCCTTAACGATCAGCCCCGCGAGCCAACCCGCTATTGCGCCAAGAAGCAACATGATGATGAGTGCTTGGACGTCCATCGTTGTCTCCCTTTACGACGGTGAACCCAACAACACGACGCACCGCGAATCGAGGTTCCGGGAGCAGGTGGGTCCTGTCAAGCGCCACGCGCTCCGTGCCTTAACAGGGGCTCGGCCTCGACGTAGCGACCCTGGAGAGCCGCGCCGTCACTCAAGATGCTGAGGAGACTTACCTCCTCCTTGTAGTTGGCGCGGTCGTGTGGACCGGCGATCGTGGAAGTCCGATACGCGTCGTTAACGAATTAGTAATCGACGCGTCGCAAAAGGGTTGCATGCATGCGGGCTAGAGGTGCCAAACTCTAGCGACGCTTCATTTAGACGGCGGCTTCAGACTAGGAAGCTCTCAAGCTTCGCACCCTTCTTCACGGCATCGACGAGCCACGCTGGCCGTCGACCCCTGCCAGTCCATGTCTGCGACGCATCCTTGGGATTGCGGTATTTGACGGCCAAGGTGCCCTTACGTCCACCTCGCTTCCCACCAAACAGCTCAGACAAGCTAAAGCCCGACTTGCTCGCCAGCGCTTGCAGTTTCTCTTTCATCTCCCGGGCTTGGACAGCCTTGCGATCAACAAGTGCCACCTTAACGCGCTCCTGCAAATCCAGAAGCTCTGCATACGACAACTTATCGAGACTATCGCTCCTCGCCATTCCGCGTCTCCTCATACTTTCTGCCGCGCTAAAACGAATAAGGAGCGTTTCCGTTTCTTTGGCAAGAAAAAATTTCTGCTCGGAGTGAATGCCTTCCCAGTCATGGCGGAATTGCGTCAGCTTTAGCGCTCCGATCGAGCGTCCTTTTCGCGCTCTTAAGCAAATATTGCCGCACTGCGGTGGTGATGACGTTGGACCCAAGGACAGCACCTAGAGAAACGGTAGCTCGCGAGTCCCTACCGGCATTTCAACTCTCTGATGGCGGTGGTTGATGGAGACTAATGAATCTCGCTGGCACCAGCGTCGAGCACTTGCCGCTCCCACGCGAGATGGCGAAGAACCTGCAAAGCTTCGGTGGCGAGTAAGCGCAGGTCCATCAATCGGATCATGCTTCGGTGGCGAGTAAGCGTAGGGCCATCAATCGGATCATGAAAGCAGCGTCAGGCTAGGAGGCTCTTGGTCAGAATTGGCTGTTAGTGTTCCAGGGGGCAGGTTTCCTCGCCCTACAAGAGAGTAATGAAATTCCCTTAAGAAGGGTCCTTTAAGGGTTCTTCATTACTTCTCCTATTTTGACTTGTTTCTGTGGTTTTTGTGCGACGGATGCGGCCTGGAACATGTATCGCCAATTTTATTGGTCCGACACAAACCGACAGAAGTGGGTCAAGCGCTTTGAGTCATTAAAACTGCATTCCCTCACTTGCATTTTTATTAGAGCCTCGCGGAAATCAGGATGTTGGCGGATATCCTGATTAAAATTCTGCCGATACTTCATGCCGATCGCGTTTTGCACCTCGCTGAACGGCAGTGGTTTAGCCCACCAGTCTTTGAAATGTTTATCGATATATTCCACCGCCTCTCCTACCTTCCCGCTCAAGGGTTTCTCGGTTGGCCGCCATTGCTTGAGTTCGCGCTCCTGGAAAAATCTCCGTGAGAACATACGGAATCCCCGTTTTATTGGAGGCTATTAGATAAAGGTCCATGGCCTCCCCTTGGTCGTTGACGCATTTCCTCACAGACCCCCGACACGCAGCTTGCAGGATCAGGTTCTTGTGCTCCCCCAACTCAAGGGCCTTGAAGGAATCCAGGTCAAGCTCCTCGGCCGCCCCTAACCCTTTGCTGGCTCTCGCGCGCACTTCGTACACTGACTCTGGGTAGAATAGCGTCCCCGCAAGGATAACGTTCTTGATGGCGCTGAACTCATTGGTTGCCTTCTCATTGCCCCACGTGAGCGACGCTACGTTGCCGGGCCTGTGCACGAGATCGCTGATGAGCTTCATGAGGTCGGGGATGCGCTTCTGGCCTGGGATATGCCACTCGTCCTCCTTGTGAAGAATGACCAGCCACTGTTCGTCGGGTTTGCCGTTGATGGTTGCGGCGATGCCTTCGATCAACTCACTCGCTTGGGTTCGAAAGGCCGACTTGCCCCCGCCCCTATTCCAGACATGAACGGTCAGGTTGTCGTAGCTTTTCTGCGCCGTAGGGAGCGTGACGAGATTGCGCCTGTCCTTCTGCCAGTTCTCATAAGTCGTCCGCACTCGCCCACTGGCGTCGAGAATGACGACTGGATAGAAGTCCTCCGGCAGATGGTTCCGATAGTCGAGCAGGGTGTTGCCCCTTACATCCCTGCGCACGCGGACGAGCTTGGCGGACAGGTTCCAGAGCGTTCGAGCTGCTTCGCGGTCTCGGGCAGGTTCTTTGCTGAACCCCGCTTTGGCATTCTCGTATGCAAGATCATACTCGCTCGCAAAATCAGGAAATCGGTAAGTGGTACCGTTCGGCAAAGAGCGAACTTGCTCGCAGACGCCATGTATTGTGTCCGCCAACGGAGAGGAAAGCTTACGCAGGAGTGACGGCAGTCGAGCCAAAGCATCGACGTTCAAGGTCAGCTCCTCGGCTGGTAGCAACGCCTCGTCCCAAATCTTCACCTGCCTTGGCTTGCCCTTGAAATGGAAGAGGCTGAGATCCCTAAACGGCTTCCCATCGGATAACCGTGAGTTGACCATCTGCTGGGTAACGAAGAGGACCCTTGCCTTGTCGATGTCCTTACAGCCGAACGCATTCGTCTCCTCATCCGTGGTGTAAACGGCGACATCATTTTCATTGAGGCGCATCCTACGGGCGAGGGTTCCGATTTCTTTGAGGTGGGAGACACAGATCAGAATCCCGACATGAGAGTGCGATGGGGAAGCGATCAAGTTACGCACGAAGTGGATAACGCACTCTGTTTTGCCCACGCCCGGATCAAGCGGCGAAAGGTGCGGCAGACGATCAAGGGTGCCGTTTGCCATGCGTTCCAAGGCATCGACCAAGCCCCTGATTCCGACCCACATGGCTTCCGACGGCTTATGACCATATTGTGCGAATGCCGCTCTCAATGCTGAAAGCGTCTGGTCGGTCAACTCTCCGTCGCGATAATCACCACTGACGAAAAACTCCAAGCCACGCGCTACATGCAAATTCATAAGTTCTAATAACCCCCTGCAATCTATTATCCCCCGTATAAAGCCTCATCAGCCAGCATGAACAGCGTCCCCAGTCTTAGTTTGCGACCCGCCGTCTTACCAAATGTGCCCCACTTGCAAGTGTGTTCGTTCGCATCGAACTTGCTGGAGGTCTGAGCCCACCCCATCCAAAGGTAGAGACCTTCCGCTTGACCATCGTAGGCGTCATGCAGGATTTGGCCGACCTTGATCCACTGATCATAGGGATCGGGACTAAGCAGTTTGAGGGCGCGGTTGATGCGAAAGCTGTTTTCGTCGACTGACTGCAAGGTCGCCGCAGCAGCAAAGGGTATGTCCTCACGGACCCCCGATCCTGGCGGAGGTGGCGCTTGTTCAGGGCTGGGAAATGCTCTTAGAAGCTCGTCTCTCGTATACTTCTTTCCAGAAGCCTCAATCAGGGTAACGAGGTGGGGCTGTCCCTTGTTGTGAAAGAAGCCAGGCACCCTAAGCACTCTGGCTATGTCCACCGCCCGTTTATCGCAGCCATAGTCTTTGACCAGCGTAGTCATGAGGACCCGGAAGTCCTCTTTCGAGAGGCATTCAGCAAGCCAATAGCGCTGGAACTTGCCTGGTGACGTCGAAACCACCATCGACGGCGGCAGGGGAAAGCCGCCACCATACCCATAATCATCGTCCTGCCAAATCGCCCTTATCCGCGTGATATTCTCGGCCTTCCGTGCTTTCCCATCGGTCTCGTTGACCGTGACGTAGATGCCCGCTCCTTGTCTGTTGAGCCTGGTAAGGTCGGGTAATAGCTCGTGCAATGAACCATGCAGCACTTGAGGCCGCAGATGCGTGCGCTTTCCCTTTGGCTCTGGAACCGTTTGAAAAGTAAAGAAGTTAGCGTCGGGGTCGAGGTGGGTTAGAAACACTTGAGACACGCTGTCCGCTTCCATCAACCAATGCCCCTTTCGGCGACATCGAGAATTTCACGCAGCCGCCAACATGTGAGGCGCTCGCCGAGCTTGACCGGCTGAGGAAACTTGCCCGTGCGAACCCCCTCCCACCAGGTGCTCTTAGACACCGGAATAATGTCGAGAACCTCTCGAAGCCGAATGAGGCGGCCCCCCTCATTCTGTTTTGTCTCGTCTTTACTCATACTAGTCTCCCTCGTTCAGTAATAACTTCCAATATTTAGTTTAGCCTGCCGCCGGATTTATCGACGGGCCAAAGCTTTAGTCCCAGTACTCCGCCTCGGACTGGAGAAGAGAACGGCTTCAACGCACGAAAACAGTGCCTGCTTGGCAGCGGTCATCCGACTCCAACCACACCGTGAGCCCCTGACGAATGTTACCTGCCCTGATGGTACAATGGCCCGCTAGAAGCGCCTCCGCATGGAACTGGAGATCAAAAGTTAGATCGGGAAACGCTGTGCTGGCCGTTATTATGAGTTCTATCGGAGCCTTTGAAACTGTCAGAAAACTATATCTGAGGTTATCCTTCTTCAGAGTGACTTCAATACTCTCGGCAAGCCACGGAGTTCCCCAATGGGCCAAGCACCAATCAAGTCCGGCCTTGGCCCACCACGCATCAGGACAATTACGGTCATCTTCGCCCGGAGCTTTGAGATGTTCGGGATAGGGCGCAAATGCATTGAAGTCGAAGGCAGACTGACTGGTGGCCGCCGTTTCCTTGAATCCTTGCAATTCTCGGTTAGTGCCACAACTGCTAACCAGTTCTCACACGTACAGAGTAGATTTGACGACATTTCTGGCCTCTATATAGATTAATCTGTGTCTAATGATAGAACTATTCCCGTTTAGCAGGAGTTACTTCTTGCTCTTATCTTGAATAATTCTTACAGCTCATTGTAGACGCCAAGTATTAGGAGTCAACATCGGAATCTAGGGTATAGCTTATCTTGAGCCCTCCGCTTGGAATCTTAGCGAGGGTAGGACAGCGATAAGGATCGCGCACGAGACGCCTGGTGCTGGTTTGCCTCGGTGGAAACGTCGCTTCGGTGGCTTGCTGCGAGGCTTAGGACCTCAGCCGATCCGTGGTTTTCGTGCCCGACCGGCCTCTTATCGCTGCTTGCGATTGCATGAGGACAACCATTCGGTAGCAAACCGCTCCCACGCCTCCATCAACTCCCGACGCTTCTCAAAGAGATCACCACGCCGATAGGCCGCCTCGGTCTTGTCCCTGACTGAGTGGGCCAGGGCCGACTCGCAGACCTCACGCGCAAAGTGTGTTTGTTCCGATGCCCAGTCTCGGAACGACGAACGAAACCCATGCGCGGTGACGCTGCGCTGCATGCGCCGCAGCATCATCAGGAACACCATGTTTGACATGGGCTTCGCGATCGATCGGCCGGGAAAGACGTAGTCGCTCTGCCTCGCGAGCCGCTTGGCTCGCGCAAGGATCTCCAAGCAGCGCGGCGACAGGGGAACGCGGTGCTCCCGCTTGCTTTTCATCCGCTCGGTCGGGATGGTCCATGTCGCTTCCATCGCGTCGATCTCGGTCCATCTCGCTCCGAGAACCTCATTCGTTCGGGTCGCGGTCAGGATCAAGAACTCAAAGGCGAGTCGAGCAGGCTCGCTTGCTTCACAGTTGCGAAGGGCAGCGATGAACTGAGGTATCTCTTGGTAGGACAGCGCCTTGTGGTGCTCGTCGCGGTCGTGCTGCCTCGGGAGCCCCTTGGCGACGCCCTCGACGGGATTGTCGCCCGTCCGATAGCCAGCCACCTTCGCCCAATCCAGGACCACACTTATGCGCTGGCGCACACGACGAGCCGTCTCGGGCTTGGTCAGCCAGATGGGAGACAGCGCGCGCAGCACATCGGGCGTATCGATCTGATTGACGGGTTTGTCCCCGAAGTATGGGAAGACGTAGGTGATGAGCGTGTTCATCCATTGCTGACCGTGCTTGCCATTCCGCCAGCTCTTCTTGTGCTGCTCGTGCACCCGCTCGGCCGCCTCCGCAAAGGTCGGTATGGTCAGCCGTTGTTTCCGGCGCTGTTCCAGCGGGTCGCCGCCGTTCCTTGCCAACTTGCGGTAGGCGGCGGCGGTTTCCCGCGCCTCGGCCAGGGACACGGTCCTGAGCCCGCCCAGGCCGATGTCGCAGCGCTTGCCGCGCACGACGGTGCGCAGAAGCCAGCGCTTGGCTCCCGAAGGATCGACGACAAGGTAGAGGCCGTTGCCATCGGTGTAGCGGCCTGGCTCAGTGACGGTGCGCACCCTTACAGCCGACAGAGCGCGATGTGGATGTGGTCTAGATGGTTCCATGCGTTTGCCCCACAGTTCACCCCACAATTTATGTGGGATGTTCTGGGACTACAGGCAACAGCGCTGGACAACTGAAACAGGCAAGATGCTGTAATTTATTGAGATGCTGTCCGTCGTTGGACGGCATCGAACACTAAGCGGGCGGACTCCCCTTCCGCCAAGCTATCCCTCCCCGTCCGCCAAACTGTTTGTCTTGCAGCTTTTGCGCCGCCGGTCTTGAGCGTCCTGGAACAACCTCTGGGCGTCAATCGCGTGGAATAGTGGCCGGAGAGCAACGCTTCCACAGCGTCGATTGCCCGACCCGCCGTCTGTCGTCGGACTGTTAATATCCGGTGGAAAGACTGTGCAAGGGTAGGCGTTCTCCCAGGTTCTGCGTTGAGGGGGCTCAGATGTTGCGTACGAAGCCGAAGCGTCATGGTGTGGCAGGGTCGCCCATCTCGTCAGAGTGCGGACCGGCCGCGCGCCCGAACGCTCCGGGATCGTTCGCAAGAACCACGCTCGCCGCTCTTTTGTCCGTCGCTGTCGCGCACCCGGCAATGGCAGGCTCGAGCCCTCCGTATAATCCCATTGGCAGTCCACCGGTACTCCCGGGGGCTCATGTCACGAATACCGGGACTCTCTCCAGCGTCAACTCAGGCGGATGCAAGCAGCAATACGATCCCGCGATCCTTAGTTTTGTCGACCAGCAACTCAGCAACCAAACCTTCCAGCTTGCAGCGGACGTCGGCGGCACGACCGCCAAGATTACTGCGGAAATCGCAACTCAGGCGGCGGGCATTCTCTCAGCGTCGGCAAAAGCGGCCCAGACTGCAGGGCTCGCAGCCGCGGCAGCAGGAGATATCGTCCCCGGAGGTGCCGCCCCTGGCCTTGGAGCGGCCGCTGGGGGCTCTGGGACAGATACCGGTGCCGAAGCAGCCAAGAATGTTGCCACTGCCGCGAAGATCGTGGCGCTCGGCTTCGACGTCACCAAGAACACCTTTGCCGGCCTTGCGCTCGACAAATCGTTGAAAGCGCAGGAGCTCAGAAATTATGTCCAGAGCGCCGGCCTTCCCAACTGTAACCAAAAGTGGAACGGCACCCTCACGGTCGACGTCGGTGCAGGGAACCCCGCGCTCCTCGCCACCGGCGACACCTACGTCGTCGGCAATTCCACCGTGACCGGAAACATCGACGCCGGCGGGTCGATCAAGGCGAGCAAGCTCATAGCCACCCAGGGCATCTCCTCCCATGGCGGCAATGTCGTGCTCGGCAACCAGGACCTCGAGACGTTCCAGGAGGGCATCTCGATCGGCGGCGGTGCGGTCGCCGGTGCGGGATCTTTAGGCAGCGCTACATCGACGGCGACCCACACGACGGCGATCGCAATCGGCAACGGAGCCACCGCCGGCGCCGAGGACTCGACCGCCATCGGCGACGGGGCGCAGGCGTTAGCCGAAGGCTCGACCGCCATCGGCGCGGGGGCCACGGTCGCGGCTGCCGCCGGTCCGGGCTCTTTCGCGGGCGGGTCGTCGACCGTCGTCAGCGGCACCGGCGCCGTGTCCATCGGCAATTCGAATACGGCGGAAGGCACCGGCGCCACCGCGATGGGCAACTTCAACTTCGGCGTCGGCCTTGGCGCGGTCGGATTGGGCAGCGAGAACACCGCGACGGGCCAGGGCGCCGCCGCGACAGGCAATTCGAACACCGCCACCGGTCAGGGCGCCGTCGCCTCGGGCAACACCAACACGGCCACGGGCCAGGGCGCGTTGGCGCTCGGCGACCAGAATACGGCCGACGGCCAGGCGGCCATCGCGCAAGGTCAGGGCTCGACCGCGCAGGGGGATGGCACCATCGCTCTCGGCCAGACGGCCAGCTCGACGGCAGCGAACGCGATCTCCATCGGCACGAACTCGGTCGCCGGGGGCGAACGCTCGACCGCCGTCGGCAATGGCTCCCAGGCGCTGGCCGTTACCTCGACCGCGATCGGCGTCAACGCCACGGTCGCCGCCGGCGCGGGCCCCGGCTCGTTCGCGGGCGGGCAGTCCTCCGTCATTGGCGGCACCGGCGCCACCTCGATCGGCAACTCGAACACGGCGTCCGGCGACGGCGCTGTTGCTCAAGGCAACTCGAACTTCGCCACGGGCCAAGGCGCCACCGCGTCCGGAAACACCAATACCGCCAACGGTCAGGGCGCGTCGGCGCTCGGCGATCAAAACACCGCCAACGGTCAGGCGGCGATCGCGCAAGGCCAGGGCTCGACCGCCCAGGGGGCCGGCACCATCGCTCTCGGCCAGACGGCGAACTCGACGGCGGCGAATGCCGTTGCGATCGGGACTTTGGCCGCCGCCGCCGGCGAAAGCTCGACCGCCGTCGGCAACGGGTCGCAGGCGCTGGCCGTCAGCACGACCGCGATCGGCCAGAACGCCATGGTCCTGGCTGCCGCCGGTCCCGGCTCGTTTGCGGGCGGACAGTCCTCGGTTCTCAGCGGCACGGGCGCCGTCGCGATCGGCAACCTCAACGCGGCCTCGGGCAATGGCGCCGTTGCGATCGGCGATCCGAACGTGGCGTCGGGCACCGGCGCCGTGGCCGTCGGCGCCAACAACACGGGGCTCGGGCGCGGCGCGGTTGCCCTCGGCGACAACAACAGCGCCGTGGGCAACGCCGCGATCGCGCAAGGCCAGGGCTCGAGCGCCCAGGGCGACGGGACGATTGCCCTCGGGCAGACGGCAAGCTCGACCGCGCCGAACTCGGTCGCCATCGGAACGCGCTCGGTCTCCGCGGCGGCACGCTCGACCGCCGTCGGCAACGGCGCGACGGCGGACGGGATCGAGTCGACGGCCATCGGCAATGGCGCGCAGGCGTCCGCCCGCAACTCGATGGCCCTCGGCACCCAGACGACGGTCGCGGCGGGGCTGCGCAACTCCTCGGCAATCGGCGCCGGCGCGACGGCAACGCTCGACAATCAGATGGTGTTCGGCACGGCCGATACCACGTACACGGCGCCCGGCATGAACAGCACCCTGAGCAGGGCGCGCCAGCACGGTCCCCTGGGCATCGTGA